>JANMGH010000099.1:0-26242 GCA_031374515.1 Pirellula sp.
AGGTAAGATTATGTCCGAGTCAGCAACCGCTTTCGCGGAAGAAATCAAGACCTTGGGCGAGAAGATCGTCGGCCTGACGCTCAAGCAAGCCAAGGAATTGAGTGATTATTTGAAGGAAGTGCACGGCATCGAAGCCGCTTCCGGTGGCGGTATGATGATGGCGGCTCCTGCGGATGCTGCTCCCGTCGTGGCTGCTGTTCAAACCGAGTTTGATGTTGTCATGACATCGTTCGGCGAAAAGAAGCTAGACGTAGTCAAGGTCGTCAAGAACTTGACCGGTCTATCGCTAATGGACGCTAAGAAGCTGGTTGAAGCAGTTCCTGCCAAGATCAAAGAAGGTGTTTCGAAAGAAGACGCCGACAAGGTCAAAGCAGAACTCACCGAAGCCGGTGCAACTGTTGAACTCAAGTAGTCTGGTGAGCCAACCGATGTGCAAACATCGGCTGACTCAATAAAGATGAATGATGCATTGAAAAGGCATGTTCGTTGAACATGCCTTTTTCTATTAGTTTATCACGTAGTCGCGTCTCTCCGAGACGCGATCAGCTCCGTCTATAGAGACGCAGCTATGTGAAGTCAGCACGCGACTCTCGTTAATCACCTACAAACAACAATTGAAAATCGTCCCGAGGTTTTAGAGGTTCGAACTCCGAAGCACTCTTGAGGTCGGCGAAGTTTTCCAGTCCATTTTCGCGAGCTTTTCGAAGTAAACGGATCGCCTCAGAATAGCTCTCATCTTGAATCGCTTTTCGCTCCATTTCTTCGAAACCTCGGTCCGCGATCGCTCGTGACCCACAGTCGACATATAGCTTCGCTCCTCGAAGAAGTTGACTGGCATGCATAAAGGATGGGCCAGTGTTCGGAGCTTCCAATAACGTTTCGCGAAGTTCGCCCATCGCTTCACGATACTTTGCAACTTTGATCAAAACTCCTGAACGATCCACGCGCAGTTGCTCACGGAAGCCAGGATTGGCGTTTTTAATGGCTAGGTCGTAGTCATGGATCGCTTCGTCGTATCGTCCCAGTTGGAATAACGCCCTACCGCGACTTCGCCATGTAAATGGCGCCTGCTCGGTCCTGACTCTCAGTTCTGGCTCTCGCTTCAGTACATTTTCATTCAGAAGGACTGCCTGATCTAAAAACCCCAGTCCTGCTTCAGAATTTCCTTCGCGGATCGACAAATTGCCGAGGTCGTGAAGAGTTTCGGCCATTGTAACTTCTGCAAGAGTATTTTCAGAGTCAGCCCCTATCAATGGTTCTAGAAGTTCTTGCTCGCGAATCAAATAGCCCTTGGCTTGCTGATCGGACGCTTGCAATAGGTGCAGACTGGAAAGTTGATGGTAGCATCTTGCGAGTGATATGGCGTGAGACCATACGCTTGGTTCACTTTTATGAAACTCCTCCAATATCGCCTTGGCCTCGCTTAGCTTTTTCAAGCTTTCGTCCGGGCGGCCAGTAATTTTGGCAATTGTCCCAAGGTCCAAAAGTGATTCGGCCAATACATGCAGACAGAAATCGCTTGCATTGGTTAGTTTGGAGGCGCGGCGAGCAAGTTCGCATGCCACCACTAACTCATCCTCTGCTTCACGCCAACGCTTTAGACTTCTCGACTTCAGGTTGTTGCCGAGCCTCGCATGAGCATATGCAAGTTGAGCAAGCCACTTTGGATGGTTAGGTTGTTTTTGGGTGACTTCCGTCCACCGTTCGATGGCCTGTCGGATGCTTTCATCCGCTAAGTCGATATCGTTGATTGCGTAGGCTATCGCGCATTGCAAGAGCCAAGTTTCAGCCAGTGCGACTTGAACGTGAGTGGACTCGGAATCGATTACCAGAAGTTGCTGGTAGATCGATGTGCATCGCAGAGCAGCCGACTGCGCCCCCACGGTATCAGCGTTTTGCAATTGAATTTTGGACAGCCGCTGCCAACAGAGGGCGAGTTCGTACTGAACTGCGAAGTCTCCCAATTGCTCGGCATCTAAGTTCTCGAATTCGTTAATCGCCGACTGGTAGGAATTCTCGGCTTGGACAGGAGTGTCGATTTCGGTTGATAATTCGGCAAGCCTTCCATGCGCCCGAGCTAGATCAAGTTTAGCCATTCCAGATTTGCCTCGACGCTCCAACAACTGCTGATGAAAGTCTACTGCCGTCGAAAGAAGTTCTCTTCGCAAGGGGCGCAAGTCCTGTTTGGTCATCCGCAGGTCATCGCTGACCCTTGTGCAGAACTTGTCCACCGCCTCGATGGCCAACTTTAGATTGTCCTGTGCATCTGCAAGGTTAGACTGAGACTGCATGTGGAGTCGATTGACGCGAACCGCTTGAACGATGCTCACAATCGTTGACACCATGAGCACCAAACCGAGAGCCGTACCTAGAACCAATAAGTTGCGGTATCTTTTCGCGAACTTGCAAAACCGGTATCGCAACGTGGGTGGGCAAGCAAGAACGGGATGCCCATTCAAATAGCGCTCTAAATCCTCCGCCAGCGCGACAACGGTTTCGTAGCGCCGCCCGCGATCTTTCTCCAAGCACTTCAATACAATCCAATCAAGGTCGGGATCAATGCGATCTTTCTTTGTAAGTTCATTTGAAAATGTTGGATTACCATCAGGTGGGCGAGCAATCGAATTGGCGAGTCGTCGACTAGGTTTTTCGGGATCGCACTCCCTAATTCTTCTCAACCGTTCGTTAAAACTATTTTGCGTTTGTGTACTGGGAGCAAAAGGTGGTGAATGGGCAAGCAGTTCGTAAGCGACAGCGCCCAACGAGTAAATATCAGCGCGAATGTCGATGTCCAAATTGCCTTGATCGGCTTGTTCCGGTGCCATGTAATCGAGCGTTCCAACAATCTGACCAGCTCCGGTCATCTGGTCGCGTTCCAACATCGATTCCGCGGTGGCACGGGCAATGCCAAAGTCAATAACTTTCGGTGTGGACTTCCCGTCGTTAAGACTTACCAGAATATTGGAAGGCTTAAGATCTCGATGAATGATCCCTTTTTGGTGAGCATGCTGCACTGCCTGACATACAGTAAGTAGTAGTCCCATTCGTTCTCGCACTGCGATTCCCTTGCGCTTGCAAAACTCCGTAATGGAATCTCCATCTACCCATTCCATTACAAAGTAGGGCTCGCCACTACCTGTCGTCCCGGCGTCTAGCACCCGCGCGATATTGGGGTGATCCATCAAACTCAGAACATTTCGTTCGAGTTCAAAACGAGCGACAATTTCATCGTTTGCTAGTTCATTGCGAATAACCTTGATGGCAACTCGGCGGCGAATCGGGACGTCCTGTTGCGCCAAATACACCCGACCCATACCACCATGGGCTTTGAGCGAAATGACGTGGTAGGGACCAACCGCGTGCCCCGTCAGATCGGAGGATGGGCGATGACCTGTAGCTGCGCCGATAAACGAAACATTCAGTGGAGTCTCGATGAAGCTACCCATTTGCGGTAGCAGGTGCAAAAGGCGTTTGACTTCGATTAAAACCGTTTCATTCCCCGAACACGCGCTCTCTAAGTATCTCTCACGTTCCAATCGATCTTGGAGTTCTAAGGCGTGAGCGAAGACTTCATCGATCGATTCGTTTTTCTTCATGTTGGCTTGCTGCAGTGAGCGTTAGCTGGGTTAGGGCGATCGCAGGGTGAAACGATCCGGACGAACTCAAAGGAAAGGGGCCTGGTAACTCGTTGTTTTCCATCAGTGCGTTTATTTGGTTCTTCCCGGATCAGCCAATCGCAATTATTCATCGGATAACCGGCCGAACAGCCACACGCGAGCAAAGAGCCAATACCTTTGCGCGGTGGCCGTCGAGATTCCTTGCAATTTTGCGGCCTCGGCGTTAGTCAGTCCAGCAAAATACCTCAATTTGACAATTGTTGCTTTTTCCGGATGTTTCAATTCCAATGCCTCTAAGGCTTCATGGAGTGCCAAAACTTGGTCGTCCTCCTCTAGCTGTTGGAAATCTTTCGGATCAAAGGCGACTCGACGCGATTGCCCACCGTGTTTGACTCTATTCTTTCGACGGGCGTTATCGACCAAAATCCTGCGCATCGCCTCCGCAGCAGCTCCAAAAAAATGTCCTCGGCTATTCCATTGATCACTTATCGATGAATCAACGAGGCTGAGGAACGCCTCATGAACCAGCGCGGTGGGCTGTAGGGTCTGACCAGGAACTTCATTCGCTAGTCGTCTAGCAGCGAGTTTCCGAAGTTCATCATAGACCAGCGGCAGCAGCTTATCTGCGGCTCCCGAGTCCCCCTCGTTGATTGACTGAAGTATCCGTGTGACCTGATCCATCTGACCATTCTAACCGCATGTACGGCTCAGGCTCCAGTCAATTTCGATAGCCATTTGCCTGGCTTACTCACACGGCTTGCCAAGGCAAATGTCTCCATGAGTTAATTTCTGAAATTCCCTGTTTTGAGTGATTGAAAAGCAAACAGAAAATCGCACTATCATTCGGCAGACTAGAAACCGCTGCTGGAACAAAAAGGGGTTAGGGCTCTTTTCGCAGGAATTTTATCATAGCATACCACCGGCTAACGCTTGGTTTCAAAGATTCTGTAAACACGAGCAATTGAAACACAATATGAAATTTCTTCGTGCCAGTCTCAGTTACCAGTTCATCATAGTCATCATTGCCTTCCAGCTAAATAGTGTTGCCTACTCAGAGTCCAATCCAAGTTACTGGAGGAACCCAGCCGGTGGGCGTTACTCCTATGGCGGAAATTGGTTTGGCGGAATCCCACTGTCTGGTGAGACCGTATGCTCGTTCCCCTACCGACGAATAAGCAAAAAACTCCATTATTTCGAGAACATGCAATGACCACAGCCTGGAATAAATCCGTTAGACGAGAGGGAAAACTCAAGGTATTTAATGGTGCAAAGACGTGGTCCATTCCAATTAACTCCGCAATCGAATCGTTCAACGCTTTCACTTTCGGGGTGACCCTGGAGTTGGTGAAGCTGGAGACTGGGGCAAATGTTGTAATCCAGACGGCTAATGGTGCGACCTCGTATGATTGGGACGGTGACCCTTGGGTCAAGGGCAAAAGTCTCACGAGCGGTTCCGATTTTCGGTCAACAAGTTTGCATGGAAAGACGATCGCGGCAATAGAAACCCAGACCAAGCACATTCACTTTGCTGTAATCTTCCTACCCGGCGCAGTAAAAAAAGCCACCAACGGGCAAAAGCATGTCATTGTAATTCACGAGTTTCTTCACGCAGCAGGATTGATAGGTTTGTCAAACTCGACAGAGGAAGGACACGAAGACTCCGGAGTCATGTATCCCGTCATGAGTGAATCCGGCCAAGGCTTAATCGAAAGCTTTTCCGGCAACACGAATAAACCAATGCCTCCCATTCGTTTAGGACCACTTACTCACTGCAAATTGCACAAGTTGTGGAAGGACGCGACGGCATGCCAAGTGGATATTTGATTTTTTCCAATTGAAGACAGAGAACTGTCCCTCGGCGTTTACGGCTAAACACTGCAAAAGAAAGCGAATGATCAAAAGGAGCTCCGGATGCCTATCCACCCAAATTCAATTCGTGTACCGACGAACCCCGTTTCAAGAACGTATGTTCCACCAAACGGATACCAATATCCAGTTCAACTCAGCGACAGTTGGCAATCGCTCGCCCCAGCCGGTATGTCTGCTTGGTCACTGATTCGTTACAATTATCCCACACTGCCAGCCGACCTCCAACTCGCGTCCAAGGAAGTAAATTGGTATCTTCAAAACTACGTTGGTTGTACATTGCTCACGGAAGACAATCGCAATTACCGTTTCAATCCGCCTGGCCAAATCTGGCTCCCAAACGCACCACTCACTCAGGATGACATCGCTCGACAAATCGTACTCTCTACGTTGCGTTCTCAAGCCGTCAATCGTTTGAACTTCGGAGTTGGTCCTGTTTGGGTTTTTCCTAGTGATTACAAAATGGTACTCAAAGCAATCGAAGCCGGCCAAATAGTGGTGAAAGCGCGGTCTGGCCACATAGCCTACTATCACAGCAGTAGCACCCCTGCCCTGCTTGAGATATCAACGGCAATGAACGATCCGGGCCTAATCATCCATGAGTGTACACACGCGATCTTTGACATGAAAAAGCTGACTTCGCATGTCTCGCAGTCCGAAGCGTTCGGCTATTTGTCGCAAGCACTTTACGGATGGATTGTGCGTGGTGGAGCACCCGCAAATCGATACATTCCTTCAAAAGATCCGAGCGATCCAATAAGCCAAGAAGCATGGCAATATATTTTTGACGAATCGACGCGTCTTGCTGGGATTTTGGTGACTAGGTTTTGGGTGAGCGAAACGGAAGCAACGATTTTGTTTAACAGCATTGCCAACGCCAACATCTATCGATCGCAAGTCGGCAACGTAGTCACCTATGATGGAATATGAACTCGTCTGACGTGAAAAAGGGGTCAGCACCGAACAATCGATCCATCTATCGAGGACACAGTCTACTAAAGTCAAAGTTGTAGGCACATTCCATGTGCCGTTCACAGGAATCACTTTAAATGTACAAGAGTGGACGGCACGACTGCGTGTGCCTGCTACTTTTGTCGGTTGTGTCATCTAGATAAATACAAAAGTGCTGGCCAATCATCGCTTATCGAGCAATCCACGAGCCAGATGAACGCCTCATGAACTAGCGAGGCCGGCTGACGCACATGATCGTCACAACGGTAATTCTTGGATTTCGTAATTTTGAGTGATTGAAAATCATGCGGAAGATCGCACTGTGAATTGGCAGGCATCGGTGGAGAGTTTGCTTACGAGCGTTTACCCGCAGCTCTCGCCACGGTTCAAGACGCTACAAACCTAAACAAAGTAAGGGTATTCAATATGACAAAGCCCCGATGCAGTCCGGGTTATCTGTATGCACTCGCGATCTTTGCATTGCTTCCTTACGACGCAGCACTCGCCCAAACCTCAACAAGTTACCGGAGGAACCCAGCCGGTGGGCGTTACTCCGATGGCGGAAATTGGTTTGGCGGAATCCCACTGTCTAACGCTTACTTCGATACGTCTGGTACATACACCGTCAATGTCGATGGAAACGCAAGCCTGACCAACGCCATCTTCTTTGCCGGAAATCTAAACGCGACCCTTGACGTATCTGCAACAAGCTTTGCGGTCTCGCAAATGAATGTCGGAGGAGGTGTAGCAGGTAGCAACAACCAAGTGACGGTCGGTGGCAATTTGTTGATGGCCACTGCGGTGCAAATAGCGCCTAGCCTAGGACAAGGTAGTTTGGTCGTGAACGGCCCATTGCGGAGTTCGTACGTTGTCGTTGGTGGTCAAGCGTCATTCCCTGGTTTCTTCTCGCAAACACCTGGTGGCCAGGGGACATTGACTCTCAACGCGGGCGCACAATTAACTGCAGGCGGGCTATTAGCCGATAACGCTGGCGCTGGGTCATCGGTCGTATTCAATGGCGGAACGCTAACGATTCTAGGACAAGGTCGATTCAACCAGAATGCTGCGCCACAATCATTCACTCGAGTCGGTAACGGACTTCAATCCGCAGTGCTCAATTTGCGAAACGGTTCGGTCCCCGGCGTGTACGATTTCGGCTCGCAAACCCTCCATATCTCGACCAACTCGATGGTCAACTTCGATAGCCCAGGCGGTTCGCTGTCGGTTGGCAATCTTCAGCGAGACACTGGTATCGGATCGCACGGCGCATTCAATTGGACGGCAGGTCAAATCAATCTAACCAACGCGCCGCTAGAGTTGCGATCAACTGGCCAATTCAGCTCAAGCCTCAATCTAACCAGCGCTCGCAGTCTGGTTGCGGACGTCGGAACCAACATCAGCAACGGGGCATCGCTTGCGCTGTCCGGCGGCAGTTTAACTAGTGGGCCGATCGTAAATTCAGGTGGCAATTTCGCTTTCTCAAGCGGGAACCTCAGCCTTCTAGGTGATTTCACTATTGGCCCGACCGGCCAACTTAATCAAACACCGAACCTGACGGTCGGAACGGATTCTTCCATCAATGTCTTCGACGGCTTATTCACCATTCAGCCAACGCAAACCATCTCAATCGATGGAGGCTACGTCACCGCGAATACATTGTGGAACAAAGGTTCCATAACGGTAGTCAACGGATCTCTCTCAACGGATAGCCTGTTGGCCTCGGATGGAGCGGGAAGTATCCTCAATTTCAATGGTGGGTTCATCAACACAGCTCAATCGGTAATCGATGGCCCATCGGAGTTCATCGTTGGTAATGGCGTTACTAATGCTCAATTCAACATGGTGGGGGGTGGGACACATCGTTTTGTCGACGGTCTTCAAATCTCTGCCAGCGGCCGATTGACCGGCGAGGGGACCATCATTGGCAACCTCGTCAATAGTGGACTCATTGCGCCTGGCAATTCCCCGGGCGTTGTCGATTTGATAGGAAGTTTTACCAATCAAGGACTAATCGAATTCGAAATCGAATCGCCTGAATTATTCGACGAGTTCCGGTTGAGTGGCAACTTTAATGCAGGCGGTGTCATTGCTGTCAGGTTGCTTGGATTTCAACCGGAGTTGGGCGATACCTTTGACCTGATCGATTTCAATACATTCACCGACACGGGTTATGCGTTTGACTTCACGCAGGCCGAACTGGGATCGGGTTTAGTTTGGGACACCAGCGGCTTTTCTACCACCGGCGGTATCGGTGTGGTTGCAGTTCCCGAACCGTCTGGCCTCGCATTGCTTGGATTGGCAGGGCTGGCAGGGGTGCTTTTCAAGCGAAGACGAGTTTAAGCGTGGTCGGAAAAGGTGTCCGGTACCGTTACAAAAAAAGCGGAAGAAAATTAGGGAACCAGGCCATTTTCACTGCTTTGTTCATCGCTGCTATTGCCCTCTGCAAACGAACCAGTCGATACCACGCTGCAGTAGTGATGCACGTAAAATGCGCCATTCAGTTTATGCACTTTTCAGTTCGTTCTTTTCGAGCCAGTTTTGGTCGGTTTGAAGCCGGTTTCGGTGGTCGGTACGAACAATTAGCCTATTAATGCCGGAAGAAATCGGTTGTCGCACAGGCTCAAATTTACAACGGTACTTTGCAAACTGCAGATCGCCTAAAGGAGGAATGCTGGTATCGTGCTCGGGCGTAGTACCGCACGCTTGGCGGTAGTCGACTATTCTACGCAGAAGTCTCTTTGAAAAACTTCTTTAGGAATAGTCATCAGATCGGTTTGCGATCATCCAACCCGAAGGCAACCGGATCGAACGACAGCGGGTGGATGGCGACAGCACGCCTACGCGTCAAGCGACTTCGGAATTCGATCTCACATCCGTACCCTTGGACCCCATCTATGAACTCGATGCGGGCAAAAGTGTCGGCCGATACACAATCCAAAGACGTGTCGGGGCGGGTGGTTTTGGGGTAGTTTTTCTTGGCGAGGATAGCGCTCTCAAATGGAGAACCGCCAGGGGACACAGCCTTTGTTCGGGTGGAGAACCGCCAGGGGACACAGCCTTTGTTCGGGTGGGTGGTTGCAAACAGGATTTGGATTTCTTATCCTGAAAACAGTTGCCTTTCATCCGTTCTTTCGACGGAGTGAAGTGGGTTTTGATTGTCTCGAGCGGAAATATTTGAGCCTTCCGAAATAATTGCGGTCCATTCCATGGTTGGGCTTTTCGTCGTTGCTTCTTAATGGTGCATCGCTCGTCGAGTAACCCCAAGCTGCTGAATGACAGTCGACCAGTAAAGTAAAAGGGGTCCGGCAGGCCGAAGCCCCCTCCTTGTCAAACCGTACGTGCAGATTTCCCGCATACGGCTTTCGCTAAGAACTTCGTTAAAAGGCATACACAAAGATGCCAGCCAAATCATTTAAGGACGGTCGCATTGTTGTTTCTTCAATCCAAAATCGTTCTAGCAACACGAAAACCGATGTTTCCTTCGCGATAGGATGGAAAAAAGTTACTATATTCCGCGGCTCGAACCTCATATGGCATCGAATAAATTGATCCACCACGTACGATTCGGTTCGATGCCAATTCAAAGTCGAGCGGACTTTCTCGGTCCTCCATTTTAAATCGGGATTCGGGATTGCGGTTGTCGAAACCATCCATGCACCATTCTTCAACATTGCCCAACATATCGAACAACCCCAAGCCGTTTGGCTTGAACGTTCCTGGGATGGAAAGAATCTTTTCTCTCGCATTCTCAACATACCAAACATTGCGAAGCAAGAGTTCCTCTGAGTCACCCAAGTAGGTACGGGTCGAGCTGCCTGCTCGGCAAGCGTACTCCCATTCTGCTTCGGTCGGCAATCGATAGCCTCGGCGTTGAAGGTAATTTGGGGCTAATCCCATTTCGCCGTTGTTCACTTTTACAAAACACCATTGATCCTCTGGGATGTTTTCTTGAAGGCTCAGCCAGTTGCAGTAGGCTGCCGCCAGTCGCCATGAAACCCTGCAAGCAGGATGTTCCAACTTAGGGCCGAGGGACTTGTTGTGCTTTTCATGAAACGAAGTGTCGAAAGCGTGCATTTGAATGAATCGGGTTTCGTGCAATGCGATCATGAAAGTCCTGTCTATGCGCTTCGGATGTCGGTGGTCCTCACTCCAGGTTTCTCTTTTTCCGTCGATAGGGTCTGTTGACTCGCCCGCGTCACGATAGGGATCAAGCTCGTTCGATCCCGCTTCGTAATCGATTGGCCCACGCAATATCGCCATGGAATGACCGTTGCTGACGCAACTCCAATCGCCGCGTTGTGCCTGGGTCGCCAATAGCCGGGAACTAATTTCGTCGACTATTGTGATTCGATCTAAGCGTCGAAGCAGCCATTCGCAGGTTGAATGCACGCCAGGATCAGGATCGAATTCGTACCGTTCTGTTATTCGAATCCAAAACGACTCATCCACTGACCGCTGAACAATACGTGGGGGGTAATTCCCAATGGTCTTCAGAACGGCGCGCAGCAAGCTCGAATCATCATCAAAAAGCCACGGATTAGGAACTCTTTGGGAAGAAGCTCCGTTGATTACTCTTTCAATATGCCTTGGGCGATCCTCGATCAACGAACTTGCTTTTTGAAGCAAGGCGACTGGATCGCCTTGTATCGTGGGGAGCCACTCGATTATCAATGCACGAACCGTTGTGTCTTCACGCTGACAAAGCAACCGCCAAACGGATTCTTGCTCACCCAGTGTGAACAACAGTGTCGCAGCGATTGCACGCGCACGAGAATCCGCAATCTTGATATTCCATGATTCTTGACGAATGGGGAGCTTGAGAAGTTCGAGCATTTGATTTCGGAACAACGCGTCATCCCGCGCCTTTCCAAATAGAACGGGTATCCACTCACTTTTGGAATTGGCCCCAATTTCCATCAGTTTGTCGTGCATTTTCACAAGAAATTGAGACAGCATCCGTGCTGCCAGGGACGCTTCTGGGACAAGGTCCTTTCGTTCGTAGTCCAACCTTCGTGCAAGTCCCGGGTCGAGGCGATTGTGAATAGAAACGAGCGCTTCACTCGCATAGACCAGTTGCGATGGATCCCTTAGCAATTCCTGCATGACTGCAGAGGTTACTCGTTCCCAATCGCTTTCGGAAAGCTCGATGGTAGGTTCCAGAGACTCTTTCGAGACGGCGGCTTTGATAGCAACGAAACGAGCCAAACGCGAATCTTCCATGGCGTCGACATCGGCTTGCACATACTCCTCAGTCCATTTATCAACGACACTCAACTGCGACGACAGCTGATTTCGAATGTAGATCCATTCGGCCCAGTTGGAATCGAGCCAGGCAAAACAGACTTCACGCACAACCGCCTCATTTCCAGGCAGTAAGCCGATGGCCGCGCGATATCGCGCCGTGGATCCTTGCTTGGAAGAATCGAATTGATTCTGCAATAGATTCTTGATCCGGCTCTGTTGCCGAGCCTGTTGGACTAAATGTGGTAGCTCAGACTCATCCGCAACATTCAGTTGTTCAACGATCGATGCGGCTTGCTCTTGTTTTGCAACTTCTTTCTCTCGAGCGCGCAGGAAGCTCCAGCCGGCCAAAGCAGCGCATGCAAAAACTGCGGCACCCACGATGTTGATTGTCACCGCTGGGTTTCGGCGGCACCAACGCAGGGATTGTTCAATAATGTTGACTGGGCGTGCATGGATCGGCTGGCCCGTGAGAAATCTCTCAAGGTCCGCTGCAAGATCTTTCGGCGAGGGGTAACGTCGGCTGATGGATTTGTCGAGGCACTTGTGCGATATCGTCTCAAGATCGCGAGGGATCGCAGGGTTCAGCTTGCGCAATTGGACAGGCTCATTCTCGATAACTTGCTTAAGGGTCGCAACGTGAGTTGCGGCTTGAAAAGGAGGTCGCCCCGATAAACTACTGTACAGGACTGCTCCTAAGGAATAGACATCTGCGGCAAATCCAACTGCTTTGATAGCGCCCGCGGCTTGTTCGGGTGCCATGTAGCTTGGTGTTCCCAATATCTCGCCGCTAACGGTGATTCCTTTCGTATCGGTTACTATCTTCGCAAGCCCGAAATCGGTAACACGAGGGCGAGAATGTTGATCCAGTAGGATGTTCGAGGGCTTAAGATCGCGATGTATTACACCTCGATCATGGGCATATTGAACTGCTACCGCTACATCCAGTAGCAGGCTTGCGGCTTGAATTGTTTCGAGAGGCCCCGACTTGAGTTTATCGGCCAGGCTTTGTCCCTCGACAAAGGCCATTGAATAAAAATGTTCGCCCTCGAACTCACCAACTTCATAGACTGGGACAATGTTCGGATGATCTAAACTGGCAGCCGCTTTGGCTTCGCTGTAGAAGCGGGTAATCTCCTCTGGCGATGCGAATTGACCGGTACTAATCATCTTAATGGCAACCGTTCGGTTAAGACTAAGTTGCGTAGCTCGAAAAACAGTCCCCATTCCGCCGCGAGCTACTTTTTCGATTAGTTCGTAGTCGCCAAAATACCTGATCCGTTTTCGGGAATGTGTGACGGGGGCAATCGATGAGATTCTCTCATCGACCGTGGTCTCGTTTTTTTCGAACGACAAATCGGCCGAGTACTTTGCATACTCGGCGAGGCTCGGATTCTCGCCAACTCTGCGCCGTAGTTCCATTTCGATGGCAACCAATTCGCGGGCCAAGGCATTGCGAAGCTTTGCAGGACTCTCCGCAAGGATCTTCTCAATCGAGGTTCGTTCGCCGCGAAGCCAAGCCAACTCGAATCGATCGCAGATGGCATCGATCTGCTGCGCACCAGAAAGCGAGTAAAAGTTGTCATCGTTCGAAGCATTGCTCATGAATGGTAAAGCGGTCTGGTTTTGTTCATCAGACCTCCTTGAATGAAAAGTATCTGCTTGTTTCAGTGGAATGCCCAATCGAGCTAGTCACCCGACATTTGTTCCAGATACAAGCAAAAAAATCTTACTCCGCTTGAAGCCGTCAGCTTGGAACTCACCAAAGCAGTGCAGGATTGCAAAAACAGGAACACGGCGGCATCTTGAATCCAGTGGAATATGGCCAAGCAATCAGCGTCGCAATGGGCATTATTTCAGTCGAGCCCAAAGTTCTTGAAAATCTGGGTGCAATCGAACCGTCGCTAAGTCCGCGTCCGAAATCAATTGCTGGCGATGGCTTGCTTCTTGCAAAAACGCCATCGAAGCCGGGCGACCAAGCAATTCGATGGCCATAATAGAACAGGAAGCATTCAACAAAACAACATTTTGGTCCTTACTTGGCTCTTGTTTTTCTTGTTGGTCTAGCAGTCCAAATAGGCAGGCTAGATTGTACAAATCTTCACCTTGAAGTTCGTCATTCTCTGCAAGTTGCCGCCCCAAAATGGCGGCTGCGGTAACAGCACCACCCCGCGCCGTCGCAAGGGCCTGCAGTATTTGAATTTCTAATCGCCGGTGGGTCGGTGCTAATTCAACTGCCCGCCCCCAGTCTGCTGCTGCTTGTGAATATCGCATGAGCGTTTCCGCCGACTGGGCTCGTGCGCCCAGAGCATTAAACAGATACGACTGAAAATCTTTCCGCTTGGTATCTTGTTCGTATAGCTTCTCAAGCAAGGCAACGGAGCGATCGTTGTACTCAAGCGCTCGCATCGGGTCCTCGGGACGCAGTACATTGCTGTAGTTCATCCAGTTGACGCCAGCCTCGGCTTGACAATGAACGTCGTGCGGCGATTCGCTCAGGAGGTTGTCATAGATGACTGTGGCCCTTTCAAACGCAACTTTGGCGGCAGTCATGTCCGGAACTCCACTAGCCGAAGTCGCAAGGATGGTCAAACTGGCTGCGATAAACAGTTGATGATCGCGATGCGGAACTTCACGATTCAGTTGCTCTGCGATCTCCAAGGCATTCTCGCTATACTTGACCGCTTCCGCAAATTGATTCTTCGGCATCAAGAATGAGACGTACGTCAAATAACTTCGGGCGAGACTCATACGCATGGACGGAATCTTAGGAAATCTTGCAACCAGCAAACGCCGAATCGCGATACCCTTTTTCATAAGAGTTTCGGCTATTTCGAATTCACCAGTCTGGTTTCTGAGCGTTGCAAGGCTCGTGTAGCATTCTGCCAAGGACGTTTGATAGTCCGTAACTGTGCCATGCATCTCGACCAGCACTTCAAATATGTTAAGCGCCTCCGAAAAGGCAGCGGACGCTATGCCCAAACGACCGGTACGGAAATATAAAAATCCAAGATTGTATTGCGACTGCCCGATGTTAAACCTCAATCGCTGATCATCCGGCGATTGTTGAAGCAGTTGTTGCCGAAGCCCCAAAGAGCTCAGATGATTCGATTCTGCTTCGTCGGACGATGCTGCTGTCGTCGCGAGGTTCGTGAGTGCTTGAGCAAGGTCGCGTTGGCAAATTGGGTAGGCCATCTGGATGTCCTCCAATAGTGTAACGGCACTCCGAAAGCTCGTTGCATTTCGATCGATTAGGCCATGGCTGATATAACTGATAGCAAGTTCATGCTGAATCGTTGGGTCATTTGAAAGCTCCTTCCTCAGCTGCGTTTGCAGATCGATCGCCTGCTGCAAACTTTCTCGGGCGGAATCATTTTTCCCGAGCATCCACTGGATATTCCCCTGCCTAGCTAACGCTCGGCAATACAGTCGGCGTGATTCAATGTCTGTTTCGGGCTGAATCGCTAGAAGCTCCGCGTAGAAATTCACGGCATCGGTGAGAAGGTCGGCTCTCACTTCCTCCATCTCGGGTCGATCCGTCAACTGCTCGAATCCAACTCGTTCCAACATTTGTTCGATCGATCGGATCGCAAAATTAAAATTGGTATCGGCGCGGGATTTTTCCTCGCGAGTTGCGTTGAGAGCCTTACTCATCGTGCGGTTATGCAATGCTCCAATGGTCAGCATACCTACGATTCCAAAAACAATAGCGACGAATAGTGCCGCCAAAGCCGGTTTCCGTTTCGTCCACTTTGCTATGCGAGTTACCCAATCCACTGGTCGAGCTGCAATCGGCCGACCTGATTGAAATCGAAGCAAGTCGTCCAGAAAATCGCGGGCGCGTTCATATCTCCGACTGGGCACCTTTTCCAAACATTTAAGGCAAATCGTTTCTATATCGCGAGGCAATCCAGCGCGAAGGCTAGTAGGTCGTACCGGCTCCTGCGAAAGTACTTGTTCCAGTGTCTCAAGTGGACTTGCGCCCTGAAACGGTGGGCGACCCACCAGAACTTCATAGAAAACGGCACCTAAAGAATAGATGTCGGAGCCAATGCCAGTGGCTTGTGTATTGCCTCGTGCCTGCTCGGGAGACATGTAACTGGGCGTACCTATCAAATCACCCGTGAGCGTCGGGCTCTCCATTTGGTCAATCCGTTTGGCTAGTCCAAAGTCAACGATCTTGGGCTGAAGTTCGATGAGTGAATCGCTTCTGGTATGCAAATTTTCCGAAGAGAGTTCGCATCCCTCCAACAGTATGTTCGATGGCTTTAGATCGCGATGAATGACCGAGTGAGCATGCGCGTGCTGAACAGCATCGGAAAGCTTAATGAACAAGCTGACGGCTGTATCCACAGTCAAAGGACCGTGCTTTAAGTATTGTGAAAGTGTGCAGCCTCGCACGAGCTCCATCGCGATGTAGGGTTTTCCATCTTGCTCGCCAACATCGTAAATCTGCGCGATGTTCTCATGCCGAATCGATGCGGCTGCTTCGGACTCTCGGCGGAAACGACGCAATTCTTCAGGGTTAGCCAAGTCGCCACGGGCAATCATCTTGATCGCGATGTGACGACGCAATGCAGGTTGCCATGCCAAGTAGACAATCCCCATGCCGCCGCGCCCCAATTGCTTTATCAACTCGAACCCGGCAGCCGTTCGACCTCCGTCAGCATGGACCTCCTCTAAAACTGGATGGAGTACGCGATTGCCGTTTTCTGCATACTGCTGACACCGGAGAAGTGCAACGAGTGCATCGTCGGGCGCCACTTCTAAATCATGTGCGCAAGCGTGACAACCCGATAGATGATCCTCGATCCAAGTCGACTGATCGCCATCAACGCTTCCATTCGCATAGGCGCGCAACTGCTGGATCGTCGGATGATCGCGTTCCGATTGTTTTGTTTCAGTCCAAGGGATCATGGGTTTGGCTTCGTTGACTCTCTATTACACTGAAAAGAGCGCAATACATCGAATCCTTTCAACAAAACAGGGAATCCTTCAAGTTCGTAAGCCGAAGCCATTGGAAAACTCTAAAGCGAGATCGTCGCAAAATCACCCCCCCGTTGGAGAGCGTCCGGTTGAGCCTGTGGCACTACTAGCCGATCCATGCTGCAAAAGTCGGCTAGCGCCTCCGGCTCAAATCCACAAATAAGGTACTTTGCAAACTGCCGATCGCCTTAGAGGCCGTCGACTTCGACAAGCCCTTGTGCTTCCTGACGTAGCGCCTGCAAGACTCGTGACTTTGCAATCAATATAGCATTCACGCTCATCCCGAGCTCTTCGACCAGTGAGCCTGCCCTGCATCCCTCTAACACCTGTCGATGAAAGGCAAGCCATGTAGAGACCGTAAATTGGGGCTTTACCAGTTCCAGTAGCTTGTTGACAACATGGTGGTCATGCTCCCGGTCCCACGTGAGGTTGGGGTCACTGCTAGGGTCTTCCATCATCGCTAAGATTTTCTCCGAATCGTCTCCTTGCAGCTTGGCCTCTGTCCGACGGTCTCTCCAAAATCCCTTCAAACGATAGACCATCGTGACACGTAGCCATCGTCGAAATGCACCCGGGTTTCCATTATGCCGAAAATTGGCCATCTCCTTCAGCAATGCTTGAAAAACATCTTGGATCAAATCATCCGCGTCGGAGGAGCATAGGCCAAAACCGCATAGCCACCGATGGATTAAAGGTGAGTAGACATCGATGAGACGACGCCAATCCTCATCGCTGGGTTGCCGACTGAGTCGCTGGAGCAAACTGATAGGTGTATCTTCGGTCATGCCATAGGAACTCTTCGACAACGGTAAAGGCTTTCTCTCCATGATAGTTCTTTCAGCCAAAATCTGAAAGGAATTCTCAGCCGTGCGAGGAAAAGGTGTCCGGTACCGATTTGCTTGGCTTGGTGGTTTGAGCTACAACGGAAATCAATATCTCGGCCTTAAGAACTCCGTTTAATCGGGCCAACGGTGTAGGATAGTTCGACCAAGCAGTTCAAAATGCATTGCCTGTTTTGGTTCATGGCATTGGCAAATCGTAAAGCATTTTCGAGGGACTGAAGGCGTCGTACGACAAAAGACAATTTTCAAAAATCCTTTCAACGTCTGACAGGAATCCAATGCCTGCGCACTTGGACATTAGTTAATGTGAAGCCAATCTCCTTCATTTTGATCGGATAAACTCCGCAAGAATGAGGTCACGGGCCAATCAGCCAGTCATTCCTGTCGCGATAGAGGCAATCATGTCAAGGAAAAACAGGCGAAACGTGTGTATTCGCTCGCTTCGCCACTTGTTTGGGAATAACGAAGTGAAACGTCGAAGAATGCGAGCCTTGTGTTGGGAAACATTGGAAGCTCGGCATCTTTTGGCCTCGGATTGGAACAATGTCCTTCAGCCTCTCAACGTGAAAGGGGATGAAGCGCAGACGGTGACGCCACTCGATGTTCTGTTGGTTATCAACGAAATCAACTCGCCGACCATCCGAGCGTCGAATTCGAGCCCACTCCCCCCAATCGGTGGAAACGGAAGATTGCCGCCACCCTTTGTGGATGTGGACTGCGATAACTTCGTAACACCCCTGGACGTGTTGATCATCATCAACGCGATCAATAGCAAGAATTTTGGACCGAGCTGGCGATTCTCTCAGAACGGCGGCGGATCTGACGCTGGCAGTGTTACCCCATTTGCCTGCTCCCCGAAATTGCAAGAAGGCTCTTCATTTACTACCTCCCTGTTCTCGGATATTGTGATCCCCGAGGATGCCAATCTCCTCAGCTTCGAGTATGCGTCGCTGAGTTTCGATACGTCCAGCCAGGACCGAGCGCACGATGCTTTTGAAGCGGCACTTTTGGATTCGACGGGACGCTCGTTAGTACCAACATTGGGCGCAGGACGAGACGCATTCTTTAATGTGACCGAAGGCTTGCCCGTCGCCAACACTGGAAACGTGACCATGAATGGCAACAAAGTCACTCTTTCACTAGCAGATGTATTGCCGGGAACCAAAGCGCAATTGGTTTTGCGTTTAGTGAACAACGATGGTGACAAAACAACATCGGTCGTAGTACCGTCGATACGCTTTGGAAATAATCCTGCCATGCGATCCTCTTCGTCATCGACTGCCCCGCCTTCGCCAAGCAGCAATCCATCGCCAACGGGCGGATCACTGTTTGGCCCTTCGAACGGGCAAGGGGTGTCAGTTCCCGGCGAGGCCGTTTTGCCTGGTCCGAATGTCGTCGTAGGTAGACCGATCAGCGGTGGAAACTCGAATGGTCCGAATTCGAATGAAGCTTCTAAGCCGCCTACAAATTCAGAGAGTCCGGCGCCACCAGTCCTTCAAGGGCCATTGAACAGCCGGGGCAAAGAGTTTTGGGTCGGCTTCCCGGACAACTTGTTCGAAGGGAACAACCGACCCCAGAAGGCGCTTTACGTCACCGGCGATATTGCGACGACCGGAGTGGTCGATATTCCAGGCTTGATCGACCCATCGACGACACTCCCCTTTCACAAAGACTTCATCGTCAATCCTGGCGTTGTCACGGTGGTCGAGCTTCCCAGCTTGGATGTCGGTGACTTTAACGACAATGGTACCGACTTTGATGTGGAAGCCGAACTCATTGCCCGCGTTGAGCGCAAGGGCATCCACGTTGTGACTCAGGAGCCAGTTGCCGTCTATGGCCTCGACCTTGCCATAAGCACTTCCGACGCATTCCTGGCCTTGCCAGTGAATTCCCTTGGAAAAGAGTATATCAATCTCGGATATGAAAACACGTATGCCTCCATCGCCCATGTTGAAGGAACTCAGTTCCTTGTCGTCGCGACCGAAGACAATACTCTGGTCACACTTGCACCGGGACAATACTCAGGTGCGACAACTGCAAGCAATATGCAAATACGTCGGCCCAACGGAACGACTGAATTCAATCTGGGTAACTCGGATGGGCGCGACATTGGTCCGTTCGTGACGGACGCGGCCGGAACCGGTTCGTTGGTCGTATCGCCACCTTTTGATGGCTACAGTGGAGCCTTCAGTTTTGAATTGATCGACGTTGCTATGGCGGCTGTGCCCGCAAATTTCGGCGACAAAGTCACGGTCCATTTCCCGACGGGCCGCGAATCGAAAGTTGTTTCGTTCGATGTCGTAGCTGGCCAGCGATTGTATTATGATGCCATCAATCCAAGTCCGCCGCCCAATGTACGTATTCAATTGCTTTCACCCAGCGGAGAGTTAGGGGAACTTGGCATTCAGACCGACAACAACTCGTTCGGTAATTTTTTTGGAGCCTTGTCGTTTAGAGAAACAGGCAAGTACTTCTTTTTGATTACAGGGGAACAATCGACAACATTTGATTTTTTCTTTCGGTTGATCGATATGGACGCTGCACCCAAGGTCACCTTGGGTACCGAATACAACGGCACCTTCAATCCACCAGGTCGAGCCGAAGTCTATCGACTTGATGCCAATGCGGGACAAGTCCTTTACTACGACTCGCTCAGTCAAGACCGTCTAAGCGGCTTCACAATCCATGGCCCTGGTGGCCAGCAAGTCTTCCTTACCACCTCGTCCGATGATCGAATTGTTGTATTGCCCGAAACGGGCACATATATCATTGTTCTCGACAGCGTATCCTTCGCACCGTCTTCCTTTGGATTTCGGCTTCTTGATCTGAAATCAGCGACACTTCTTGCGATTGGAAGTCCAGCGACTACCAATGTTTCAACGGGACATCAAACGTCTTATCAATTTTCAGGGGCTGCGGCGCAGACATTCAGTTTCGATATTCAAAATGTAACTCCGTTCTTTCGTGTTACGTACCAGTTATTCGATCCAGCCGGCAACGCTGTGACATTATCTGAGACTAGCAATAAGCGATTTGCGAAGTTGATGACCAGCGGAAATTACTCGCTTCTGATTGGAGCATTGACTGTCCAAGAAGAGGGTAGTGTTACCATTTTGCCAAGTCTAGTCGCCGATCCGATAGTCGCCAAGAGTGGGTTTAATAACAATCAAACATTGACGATTGAGGCGGGTGGCAGTGCTACGTATTCATTCACCGCACCGGCTGGAACACGAGTCGTCATCGACGGGCTGGATGTTGCCAGCGAAAACCTTTTCCTTGAGTTCAATGCGCCGGATGGCTCGAGGCTTTTTGGCAATTTCGATTTCTATGGGGAATTGCAAGACATACCAAGGTATGATCCGGCATTTTTGCCGCAATCGGGAACGTATACATTGACGCTGCGTGGAAACACTGCATCCGCTGCGGGCAGCTATAATTTTCGTGTTCTTGACCTCGATACTTTTGGAACACCACTCTCACTCAATTCGGTTGTGAACGGTCATTTCCCGACCGGACGCGAAGCCCTGGTCTATACTTTTGATGCCAGCGTCGGTGACAAACTACTCTTCGACGGGCTATCCGGAGCATTCATTTTTGGCATCTATAGTGATTCGCTCAATTCAGTCTACGGGAGAGGCATCTTTGGTGCCGCGTCGACCGCCGAGGTGGACGGCATAGGACGCATACTACGTCCCGGACGTCATTACGTACTTTTTCATGGCGATCCAAGCATTCCTCAGGACTTCAGTTTTCAAATTCAGAATCTGTCGCTCTCTACGAGTTTAGCGCTAGGCGCAGAAGCGATGGGATCCGTAGCTAGCAATAGCCAAGTCGCATATCGCATGTCTCTCACCGCCGGGCAGCGCCTCAGGCTAGATAGCCTGCTTCCCGCAAATTTTGATATGAATTTTCGAATTGCTAATGCCGGAGGCAGGGTCCTGTTCGAGACAGGTTTTGTGAGTGGGGACTCAGGGCCCCCTGGAAACGCGCTAGTGTTGCCCCCTGAGTCGGGCGAGTATTTCGTTTTTATTCAGAGCCGTCAAGCCACGCCAGCGACCTATCGCTTTCGAATCGATGATTTGGCATTAGCCCCGATGTTGGCGTTCGATACCGACCAAGAAGTGACTCTGAATCCAGGAAGTGCAGCCAGGGTTTTTCGGATCGATGCAATTGCTGGTGAAACAATTCAATTGGACAGCGTTGATCCATTTCTATCACTCAATTGGGGGATTACTGGACCAACCACACAGTTTGTAGGTGGCAGCAACGATGGCGCCGATTTCTCGGCCAAAGTTATCAGTTCAGGAACTCACTATCTGACGATCAGTGGCCGACAGGATAGCGGTCCGATCACGATTCGCTTTCGCGCAACCCGAACTCCCGGTCCTGTCGTTCCATTGACCGGTTTTAATACCGTAGTGAATATGAATATTGGTCTAAACGAGACCAAGACATACTCGTTCAGCGCACCAACCGGACGACTCGTTTACCTCAATGTATTGAAGTCCGAATTTGCAATACCAACGCATACCGTGACCCTCAATCAAGGTGAGACCTATTTGCTACGCGATTTAGCAGGTGGTAGCCGGAATGGCCCTTCGGATTTGACGGGTTCGATCATCACGAGTACAAAACCTGTGGCCGTCTTCGGAGGTAACCGCGCGACCTTCATTCCAAGCGAGTATTTTGCAGCCGATCACTTGGTCGAGCATCTCCCCCCCACGAACACTTGGGGACGCGAGTTTGTGACCATGCCACTCGTAACTGGCTCGACCCGCGGAGATCTATTCCGCTTCTTGGCTCAAGCGGACGACACAAAGTTGACTATCAATGGCAACGTTGTCGCAACGCTGAAGCGAGGCCAATTCCATCAACAAGCAATTGTTGGTCCGGGCCATATCATCGCGAGCCAACCGATCCTGGTGGCGCAGTATGCGTTTTCACAAAACTACTATCGTACCGATCCAGGCGGAAACCCGGATTTCCAAGGCGATCCGCTCATGATGATCGTTCCGCCCTTTGAACAATTCCTGGCTGATTACACGGTGTCAACACCTGTAGTTAGTTCGATCCTAAATGCTCAGCGCTTCGATCGCAATTTCATCAACATCGTAGCTCCCGCCGAAGCGGTCGGTCTCATCGAAGTGAATGGAGCGGCGGTCGCTGCCAACAAGTTCTTAGCCATTGGCACGAGTGGCTTCTTCGGTGCACAAGTTTCAATCGAACTTGGCTCCTACCAACTCGCGGGCCCGCTTCCTTTCGGTGCCTTCGTTTACGGATTCGGTTCGTTTGATTCCTACGGCTACGTGGGTGGTCAAGCGTTATCGCCAGTTGCGACCGTTAGCTCAGTGGTACTTACTCCTGCCACCGCAAATCCTCAAATCGGTAACTCGTTTGGTTTGACTGCACGTGTTGCAGACGTTTCAGGCGCACCTTTGCAAGGTATTCGCGTTGACTTCGATGTAGCCGGTGTCAATCCGCAGCGAAGCTTCGGCTTCTCCGACGCCAATGGACTAGTGCAGTTCAACTATGTAGGTGCGAAAGACGGTCGCGACATCGTCACCGCTTCGGTTGGTCAACTATTTGACGATTCCATAATCGATTGGCGAACGGGCGAGGCAGCCCCTCAAGTCATCGTCGCAGCACCTCTCAACGGAAGCTCGGTCGCTGCCGGCTCTACGCTAGTTGCCACCGGTATCGCCATCGCCGATTTCCCATTAGCCACTTTGGATCTAGTCACCGTAAACGGAGTTCCTTTAACCAGTGTCGATGCGGCCGGCAACTTCTTTGTTCAACTGTTTGTTGGTCCAGGAGAAAACGAATTCGAATTCGCTGCTATCGATTCCAATGGCAACTCCGGAACTCAAATCATTACCATCAGCGGTACCCAACCCGACACATCGAAGGTTGACTTCACGCAGTTTGCTGACGTCTCGGGCAGTTTCAAAGAGACGTATGCAAGATCGTCGTTCAATCAGTCAAAGCGATCGTTCCTAGCCGAAACTGCCATCGAAAACGTTGGCCAATTCCCAACCGACGTCCCGTTGCTTGTTGGGATTACGAACATTAGTGACCCGATGATTCTGGTCCGCGATTCCGACGGACAAACGCCCGATGGGATTCCCTACTACGACTTCACCGGCCTAACAACGGGCGGGACTCTAGCGCCTCGCAGCAAGACAGGCTTCTTGTCGGCCGAGTTCTTTAATCCGAACAGAACACAATTCACCTACGATTTGGTCTTTTACGGAAAGTTCAATGAGCCACCGCAGATCAGTAGTTTGCCACCCACCGGGGCCGACTTGAATCGCGAGTATCGCTACGATGTCGTCGCCGTCGATCCTAACCGTGACGCGATCACATTTGAGTTGGTCGAAGCCCCCGCGGGCATGACCATCAATAGCACAAATGGCCAGATCCGCTGGACGCCTGCCAACAGTGACTTCGGTTTGCATACCGTTGACATACGAGTATCGGATTCCCGTTTGGGAGTTAGCACACAGCGTTTTACTCTTTCGGCACGACCTACACCCGCTAATCGAACCCCTGTTTTCACTTCCTTTCCAGTTACCGTGGCCGATGTTGGAGGTTCCTACCCTTATACGGCACAAGCGGTCGATGCCGACGGTGATGTGCTCGGCTATCGCCTTGTAACCGCCCCCGCTGGCATGACGATCAACGCCTTGAGCGGCGCATTCCAATGGACCCCGACTCCGCAACAGTTGGGTGCACAGCCGGTCGTAGTCGAAGTCTCCGATGCGCGCGGTGGATCGGCTGAGCAATCTTTCTCATTGCTCGTACTATCACCCAGCAATAACGCAGCGCCAGTGATTGTCAGCTCTGCCCCCACAGCAATTAAATTGAGTGGACTCAGCTATCAAGTGATTGCATTAGACGGAGACGGCCAGCCACTGACGTATCGATTGACCGACGCGCCCAATGGTATGACGATCAGTTCCACTGGTCTAATCAACTGGATACCTACACCGAGCCAATTCGGGCCGCATGTAGTTGCCATCGAAGTGCTTGATACGCTAGGCGGTCGGGATTCCCAAAGCTTTACGCTAGCGGTGTTCGACAATGACGATCCTGTAATTACTAGCCAACCGATCACAATGGCACAGCTAAACTCGCTTTATTCATACCAAGTGAAAGTGACCGATTCGATCGATGACCTACTGTCCTTCAAATTGCTCGATGCACCGGTTGGGATGACGATCAACGCTTCAACGGGGCTGATCAACTGGGATGTAACCAAATCGGCTTACGAGCAAGAGCCTGTGACCGTCGGCGTTTTCGACGGCCGCGGCGGCATTGCCAAGCAGCCGTTTGTCATTGCGGTGGCTGGCGGGCAAAGTCAATCGTCCAACATCACTCCGGTTTTTGCCAGTGCGCCACCGTCGGTAGCTTCGGTCGGATCAACGTTATCGTACCATGTTCAAGCTCGCGATCCCGATGGTGATCCATTGATGTACGATCTACCTTTGAGCCCCAAAGGAATGGTTATCGACGCCACTAGCGGCCTACTTGGCTGGTTGCCGCAGTCCAATCAAGCGGGCATGCAACAAGTTGTTATACGAGTCAAAGATGGACAGGGTGGGATCTGGCTACAATCGTTCCAAATCGATGTGGATGCATCCAACACCGCACCGGTCATCTCCTCTTTGCCCGTGACCAACGCGTCTGTAGGCCTCTCATGGGAGTATCGATTGCATGTCCAAGACGCGGATGGTGATCCATTGGTGTTTGAACTCGTGGCACCAGTTACGGGCATGACCTTATTGCCACTCAACAACTCGGACAACTCCGACGCGAAAGCTGTTTTGAGCTTTATGCCAACGGTTGCAGGCCCCGTGGAGGTAGTTCTGGTCGCCAAAGATAGTCGAGGAGGCCGATCCGAACAGCGGTTCGCAGTGCAAGTCGCAGCCACAGCAGCCAATATCGCACCGATCATCCATGCGGTTCCTCGATTGAGGGTTCCTGCCGGACAGACATGGGTTTATCTCGTATCGGCCGAAGATCCCAACGGCGATCCCATCACACTCAGTTTGCCTACAGCCCCAACAGGCATGACACTCGATGCTGGGTTGCGAATGGTTAGCTGGACTCCAACATTGTCGCAGCTTGGTTCGCACGCAATCGTATTGAGTGTGGCTGACGGACGTGGCGGTAGTACTTCGCAAAGTGTTTCGCTCCAAGTCGTTTCCAATTCCGACAATGCCACGCCGAACATTGTTTCGCCACCGTCCGCATTCCGGGCAACAGTTGGCGAACCATTTAAATACAATTTACTAGCGGCGGATGACGACGAGGATCCAATCGAATGGACGCTCATCGACGCACCGCAGGGTGCGTCGCTTGATCGTCGTTATGGAACGCTGAGATGGACACCGACCTTGGACCAGCTTGGACTCCAGCGATTCATTGTTTCGGCTAAGGATCCGTTGGGATTCGAAGCCCTGCAGAGCTTTTCGCTGACTGTCTCTGGGGCGAATCTCGGTCCGTCGATCCTTTCACGAGCACCCAGTGAAGCGGTCGTCGATGATCGTTACGTGTATGGAGTTCGCGCCGTCGATCCCGAGAACGATCCATTAGTTTACGCACTAAAAAGTGGTCCAGCGGGCATGACCATCGATGCCGCGCGAGGCATCATTCGCTGGACACCGACTTTAAGCCAACTTGGCAGCGCGAATGCTTCGGTTGAGGTAACGGATTCACGCGGCAACAAGTCGACGCAAC
>JANMGH010000114.1:0-4644 GCA_031374515.1 Pirellula sp.
TAACTTCGTTTGGTTTTTGAAACCGGTCGGTGACCTTGGTCAATTGGCCACCTAAATTTTCAAATCATAAAACTCATCAGGTAATCGACGTTTGCTAATAAACATCAATTTAAAAACTCATCCACCAGATTGTCAAAGATCGGTTCAACAAAACGCCGCCGGACAATGTTAGTGTGGACCTCTCGGCCAACTTACTCATCTGCCTATCGTCGCTCGGTTCGGGCCAACGTTGTAACCGAGGGTATCGGCAACTGTCAACCATTTGTCCTTCTTATTCTCCTGTTTGTTGGCTTGTCGCCCAAACCGGAAAACTCAACCAACCTAAGTCGGTATCAGTAGCAACCGAAGTTGCTCGCTGCGAGGAGGCGAAAAGATAGTGGCACAAAGTCCACCGTGCAAGGGGCAAAGCATGTTTTTTCTGATGTTTCTATCGATTGCCAATCCGGTTGGTTTTCGCGATGGGATTGGTTGCGTTTCTAACGTTTTTTCAGATCGAAGGGGCATTTTCAGTTGGGCTCCCGCATCGACATCGAAAAAGCCGACTTCCATAGTGTTCGTCCCGATTCTTTCCCTGCGCCCACAAGAATCAAATTATGTCACACTTCATTTCTGGCAACACGTCCACCCCACCAATGAATCCAACCGCATCCACGCCTGCATCGAACAGTCTCGAGCAAGCATTGGAACGCATCAACCGTTTGGCCTCTCAGTCGCAACCAACCAATGTGACGAATCGTCATCTTCCTGTTCCTGCCCCTACAAGCCTGACAGGTGACAAAAAGGATTCCTCTGGAGCGAGCGCTCAGTTCAAGATAACCAAGAATCGTAATGAACCTGTCATTCCAGTCGAACCCGTTTCCCTTGAGGACTCCGGCGTTAGCTCCCTCTTGGTTGAAGAGATTATTATGCGGTTCTTGTTTAACCGAGGCGAATCGTCCGGAAGAGCAATCGCAGAGCAGATTAGGTTGCCATTTAACTTCATCGAACCTACGCTCAATCGACTCAAAGCCCAACAGTTGACCGGCTATCTTGGCTCGACCGCAATGAATGATTATATCCACACCCTCTCGGATTCGGGTCGAGATCGTGCTAGGCGACACATGCAAAAGACCACTTATTGTGGGGCAGCGCCGGTTCCGCTGAATCAGTATATGGAGTCCATTCGGCTGCAATCGCTGGAACATCAACATCCTAGTCGTGACGATTTGAAAACGGCGTTCTCGGATTTGCTCGTTTCGACTCAGTTACTCGCCCGGCTTGGTCCAGCGGTGAACAGCGGGCGAGGTATGTTTCTGTTCGGCTACCCAGGAAATGGAAAAACAAGTATCGCAGAACGCATTACGCGAGCTTTCGGCGAATACATTTGGATCCCGAGAGCGGTTCTTATCGACGGTGACCTACTGAGAATTTTCGACCCGCTCAATCATGAAGAATGCCCTCACGAGAAGTCGGACGGCATGCTCAAGGAAAGTCACATCGATCATCGATGGGTTCGAATACGTCGGCCCACCATCGTGGCTGGAGGCGAATTGACAATGGAAATGCTGGAGGTCTACCGTAACCCAGACACTAATGTCAGCGACTCGCCTTTGCAACTGAAAAGCAATTGCGGGGTGCTTCTGATCGATGACTTTGGGCGACAACGCATGAGTGTCGATGAATTGCTCAATAGATGGATCGTTCCGCTCGAAAAACGGTACGACTATTTAACGATGAGCAATGGCAAGAAAGTCCAAGTACCCTTCGATCAATTGGTTATCTTTAGCACGAATCTCGAACCAAAAGATCTCGTCGATGACGCATTCTTGCGTCGAATTCCTTACAAAATCGAGGTTGAGAATCCTACGGAAGAAGCGTTCCGGAAACTGTTTGAGATTATGTGCCGGGTCACGAAAATTCCCTATCGCGCCGACATGATCGATTACCTGATCGAAAAACACTTCAAGCCAATTGGCCGTCCTATGAGAAATTGCCATCCACGCGACCTTCTTCTCCAGGTGCGTTCCTATTGCTATTTCAATGCTCAACCGCTTGAGTTGAAACAAGAATATCTCGATTTTGCCGTTGAGAACTATTTTTCGATTATGTAGGCATAAACTGGCAACCGGTTTGCGCTACTCGCGCCGGTGGCTTCTGCCCTTACCACGCCCAGAATCGCTTCTCTTTTTGCTTGCATTGGTGGTTGCTCAGTCAAACCCTCCGTCAATCTCACCGCCTTTAAGTTATTGGGCCACAGACAAAACGGGTTCACCTGATTGTAAGATTGCGTAAAAACCACGGTTTTCAAACAATGGCACTAGCGGTTGGAGTCTGTTTGAACACAATCCTAGCACCGATTTAACCTTTTAGCTTCTGGAGCTTGTCTCAAATGTCTATGTCCGTCCCCCAAACCGTCAAGCCGTTTACCATCAACAGGCTTTACTTAGGGACCATTTTGGTTGTCCATTTGCTCAGCCTCATGGCATTAATCCCGTACTTTTTTTCCTGGGTCGGATTCATCGCCATGTTGATCGGCATCCATGTTTTCGGGCAGGGCATCACCATTGGATACCATCGATTGCTCACACATCGCAGCTTCAAAACGCCAGCTTGGGTCGAACATACGTTTGCGATTCTCGGTATTTGTTGTCTAGAGGATTCGCCCGCTCGATGGGTTGCGGTACATCGAATACATCATGTTCATTCGGATCACCAACCCGACCCGCATTCCCCTCTCGTTAACTTCCTATGGTCTCATTTTGGATGGCTGATGGTGAACAATCGTGAAACGCACTCACTTAGCGCGATCGAAAAATTTTCCAAAGATCTGCTTCGCGATCCATTTTACATGTACATGGAAAAACGACCGCTTACCAACCTCTATATCGGCCTCTCGCAACTCCCTATTTTCTTTGTTGCAGGCTACTTGATCGGCTGGATCGGTTGGGGACAATCGAGCGCACTGCAATTGGCGCTCAGCATGGTCGTTTGGGGGGTCTATGCGAGGATCGTCGCCGTCTGGCATATCACCTGGTCAGTGAATTCACTTAGCCACATGTTCGGATATCGCAACTACGAAACCGGAGAACATAGCCGCAATAACTGGTTGGTGGCCTTGCTCACAGTGGGAGAGGGCTGGCACAACAATCATCACGAGGACCCGTCGTCGGCCAGCGTCCAACATCGATGGTGGGAGATCGACATCAGCTACTACGAGATCAAGCTGCTGGAGAAACTGGGGCTCGCATCGGACGTGATCGCTCCGAGACATACGCGTCATCAACCCAAAGCAAACGCGGCTTAACTCAACTTGACATTAGAACTTAACCACGTAGTCGAGTTTCTCCGAGACTCGCGAAAATCAGCGTCTCGAAGAGATGCTGCTAGTGCGTAGAGCAAACAAACTTGTGCTTAGGTGCTTAGCAGAGATCCGTTGGCTCAGAAGAGATAAGCTCGTCTGTCACAGCAGAGACTGCATTGCTTCAATTGGTTACGAAGCAATCGACTTCTGGCGAAGCCAAGCTTGTATCCAAGCATCATCCTCAGCATCTAGCGCGATTTCAGGCGGCTTGGAATAGTCGAACTCCGAACCGTACCGCCCATTCTCATAGGCTAAGTTCAACAACGACTGCAAAGGCAATCGGATATCCGCTTCATTGGAACGAAGTGGAATGCGAACGTTTGGCAACGGCGACCGATAGGTAGCCTTGTAGACCTCGCTTTCCTCCTTGGTCTCACGACGGGTCACGCAAATCCTGTATGGCTTTTGCAAATCTAAAGGGTACAGATCCTCTCCTGTGGCAATGACCCACTCACCCTCTCGCAACAAATCGATTTCGACCAAGCTGACATCTCCATGAATAAGCTCTTGCTGCTTTTGAGCATATAGCCTGTGACCCGATGGAGTTTTGTTGGCCGGACTTATAAACTCGATCGCAGTAATGACCCGTCGATTCGCTTTCTTATCGACAATTTCAATGTAGCGCAACGTTTCGGGTTCGAATACACGACGAATCCGAATTGGCTCTTGCATCACATCGCCCAACTCGATGGTCGCCGTTCCAGCCAAACCGCCTGCAGCTGCCGATTGCTCGTATTGAGCAATGTGGATGTCTGGCGATATGCGGCGATGACGGTACTTAGGATCACTATCCGGTTCGTCAACCGACAGATATTCTTCGACGCGTGCATGAAGCCCCGGTGGCAACTGTTTCTGAATCGCATCCCGAGCATAGGTCGTCAACGAAGTGTGTATGTCTCCCCAATACGACTCCAACCATGGGTTCATTCCAGGAAAGGGGTTCTTTTCAAATTGCATCATGTTAGGCATTCCTACCGCGACGATTCCGAGGTTCTCATGCAATTATAACCTGCACCCACGCTGCCGAAATGCTTTCGACAAGACAAAAGTCGCAACAAACGAAGCGACAAACGCAATCGCAAATCCCTCTAATTCGTTATGAAATCGAAGCAAACGGCTGCCCGTACAATAATAGGAAGGCAAACCCAAAAGCAAGTAAAGAAACCCTAAGATCGATACGCCTTTGCCAAACCCATGCGCGTAGCGATTCTTGCTCAACGCAGTTGCCCAAGCCATGCTTGGCGCAAAAACGAGCAAAGACAGAGACCTCCAACTGATGAGCGAAAAATCCAATGCCATCAGGT
>JANMGH010000115.1:0-25811 GCA_031374515.1 Pirellula sp.
TAACTTCGTTTGGTTTTTGAAACCGGTCGGTGACCTTGGTCAATTGGCCACCTAAATTTTCAAATCATAAAACTCATCAGGTAATCGACGTTTGCTAATAAACATCAATTTAAAAACTCATCCACCAGATTGTCAAAGATCAGTTCAACTGCTCAGCAATTTTCAAGGCCAAAACCGTCTCACGACGCCCTGGACCCCTCTTACTGCCATTCAGTTGGGAGGACGAGTGTAACCGAGATCTGCCTGTGGTGTCAAGTGATCAAGCAACTTTTCGTTCGAACATATTTAGCCCGAACCTTTGCTGTGAACCGACCCCTTTGTCATTCCTTCGAAACGCCATGCCATTTCAACTGTTTCGGCCATAATCCGGTACGATGAAGAATTGAAAACTGACCTCTCTTTTCGCTTCACCCACCTCTCCCACGCAAGGAGTCCGCTATGACAATACACTTCCCTTCTTTCCTGCAACTGGCTCTCGCAATAGTTGCCCCCCCTCTCTTGCTTGTTACCATACCCTACTCCGCTTGGTCGCAACAGACTTCCATCAGCTCACATACCCTCACAAAAAACTGCGTCTCGGATTCAGGCATACTGCTGTGCACCGAATGCAGAGAACAGGCCGGGCTCTGGCCCATACTGACTCCGGGAAATTCCGATTTACGAGCAAATGCCCTTTCTCAACTAGTCAACACCCGACTCGAAAATCGCAAAACACTAGATAGTGCAATAGACAACGACGAAAACGAGGACGACGAGGACGACAACGGCGAAAAGAAGCGAAAGCAAAGCAAGAAGAAATCAAATCAAAAGTCGAAGACCCGAAGCAACGACGAGAAACGCAAAAATCCACTGCTTCGAAAGCTCAACTCTCGCGCTCAAGGAATGTCAATTCCTTCGCGTCACCAACAACCTGGATTGCCACTCTCCATGATGCAACAACACGCCGGTTTTTCACCAGTGCACCCAGAAATAATCGAGTTACTCCAAAACATGAATCGCACGCTCAAATCAATCGAGTCCATGATGCGACAAGAATCGGAACGTCAGCAACCCAGACCATCCAAATCCTTTGCTCCTCAGTGGAACCCGCGATCGCAAATGAATACGCCACAGCCTAGCCAACCCCATTGGAATGGACCTGCTCCCGATCAACCTCCGCATTTCCAAGATCGTAAAAAGGAAGGCAGCTTGAGAAACGACGGACCTAGAAACGACGGACCTAGAAGAATCGATGGACCCGTTTATGATGGTCTTCAATAGTAAATCGATTTCCGCATGAATGCCGACCGCCAAGCGAAATTGAGTAGCGTAAGTACAAGCTTGTGCTTTGTCCCAATCTACCATTGGGTTAACGAAGCTTGTCTAGCGTCTCGGAAAGTGCAAATCGCCCGAGAGTCTTGACGACTTTCGCTACGGGAAAAACCATACCATATAACCCTTGGGTGGATTGGCAACGCAATAGTTCTTGCGAGCCTGCAATTCGTGTAAATCGAGCCTGCAAGCTTGAATGCCAGAACCAGTTCCATTGCAACTCTGGGGACCGCCGAACCGGTCTATGCTTTTATTTCAGGCTCGTGACTCAATTGCAGCGTATTGGCCGGCACCATTTTTTCATTCTTCGCGTCCCAGCCCATCATCTGACTCGATCTCCAACTCTCATTGGCCATGTTAACTGCAACAACGCCAGCCATCCCAAGTTCGATTGGGCAGTTGAGTGCTTCGCCGTTTCGAAGATGATTATGCAAATTAGTGTGATGGAGGTTCTGGTCTTCGCCACCCGTTTTGGCATGCTCCGCCAACACTTTGCCATCTTTGTCTTTTGCGACCCATCCCGTCTTAGTAAACTCAAGCGTACCGCGGTACCCTCGGATTAAATGATCGATGCCTACTCGATTGCTCATCGTCCCCAAGACATACACGGTCATGCCGCGAGGATACTCGCAAATCATCTCGATATTGTCTGGTAAATCGCGACCATCTGGCCATTGCCAAATCCCACCCATTCCAACAACTCGCCGCGGATACAGCAAATCGCACGCTTTCATAATGCGAGTGATTCGGTGGATGAACAAGTCGGTACAAATGCCACCTGAATACGCTGAATAACATCGCCACTCGAAGTAGTGATTGGGGTTCCAGTCTATTTTCTTAGCTGATCCCAGCCAAGCGTTCCAATCCAGATCGACAGGCTTCGACGTATGCTCTGCCACTTGTTCGGGTTCTCGCCATGGTCCTTTCTTTGCATCGTATCGGCGCACGTATTCGATCTGAGCATGTATCACCTTGCCGATGACGCCTTTTCGAATTGCATCCCGGGCTGAAATGTAACTGTCGTCCGACATGGCTTGAACACCGACCTGCAGCGGACGGTTTGTCTCTTTTTGCTTCTTCATCACCGCTTGCGCTTCCGGAATCGTGTGAGTCATCGGTTTTTCGCAATAAACGGCCTTACCAGCATCCATGGCATCGATGGTCATTGTCCAGTGCCAATGCTCGGGGGTCGCAACCACAACATAATCTAGATCTTTATTGTCCAATACGCGTCGATAGTCTGTATGTGACTCCAATGCTCCAATCTTGGCTTTGCCGGCATCCGCTCGCGTTTTCCAACAGTCTGCGACTGCGATGGGCAACAAATTGTTTTTCTCTTTGAGGTTGTTAATCACATCGAAGTGCGCGTTTCCAATCACTCCCCCACCGATTACCGAGACCCCGATTCGATCGTTCGATCCGATAATTCGACCGTAGCTCTTCGCCGACAACTGAGTCGTACCTACGACGGCAACTGCGGCGGATGCCGCGGATAAGAATGATCTTCTAGTTACTTCGGTAGTCACGGTTTCACCTCCAAAAAAATCGGTTTGTGTTAAATCGGTTTGTGTTAAATCAATGTTCCATGACTCATCGACGCCATCGCTGGAGTGTCACAATGGTGCACTCCTCTCGTTTTCGCAGCTTCGCCGGTCCGCCATTCTAAACCATGCAGAGCTTGACAGCATCGGTCAGTCCTGTCATGGGGTCACCAGCAGGGATGAATTCATGGGCAAAATATCCATCAAACCCGGTCTCCGCAATCGCTTTGGCAATGGGGGGATAATACAATTCTTGCTGATCGTTCAACTCGTGACGGCCTGGGTTGCCACCAGTATGGTAATGACCAAAATACTGGTGATTTTTTTGGATGGAACGCATGATGTCCCCCTCCATGATCTGCATGTGGTAGATATCGTACAGCAACTTAAAATTGTTCGACCCCACTTCTTTGCAGAGTTCGATTCCCCATGCAGAGTTGTCGCACATATAGTCCGCATGGTCGACCCGACTATTCAGCAACTCCATGTTAAGAATCACGTTTTTCGTTTCCGCAACACCGACAATTTTCTTCAGAGCAGCCGCACAGTTCTTCAACCCAGTCTTTCGATCGATGCCGCGAGCATTTCCAGAAAAGCAAATCACATTGCGGTAGCCAGCGGCTGAAGTCGCCTCGATCATCTCATTGATTTTTTTCAATGAGGAATCGTGGTACTTCTCATCGCATAACCCGTCGGACAAGGAATGGGACGAAACCATGGTGCAAACCAGACCATGCGCCTTGAGAGTTGGGAAATCCTCAGGTTTGAGCAAGTCGATGCCGACCAACCCTAACTTCACAGCTGCGTTGCACATCTCCTCGAGGGACATTTTTCCGTAACACCATTTGCAAACGGATTGTTTCAGTTTCCCCTTCTTGGCGTCAACAGCTGCTGAGGCATGAAGGGGCTTGGCATCGGATAAACCTGCGGTCATGGCTGCTCCTGCTGCGACGGTGCTGACGGCGCCCAAGCCGAAATTGCGGCGCGTTATCGTTTCTTGGTTGTTGTTTTCTTCGGTTTTCATGATAGTTATTAGTGAGGGTCAATAAAGTCCGGTGTGAGAAACTGTCATAAACTACAGCGTGTATGAGTTCAGTGTCGGGCAAGTCGCCTACCCCACTTTAGTTGGTCAATGGAATACAAACGAGCTTCTCGTCATTTCGAACGTAGATACATCCGTTTGCAAACGCGGGCGCACTCCAAACTACATTTCTGCCAGACGATTCGTTTGAAGGCTCGATGATTTTTTCTCTCGAAATTTCCTCGTATCCCTTAGGGTTTATTTTTGCGACGATCAATTCGCCAAGTTCGTTGAATAGATAGAACAACTCGCCACTTCGGACAATGAATGCGGTGCCGCTACTTTCTCTTTTTTTCCCGATCGGCTTAGTCGTTTCCCAAAGTCGCTCGCCTGTTTCAATCTGGAACGCGATCAGTTCTCCGCTTTGATCGAAGCCGTAAACGACATCGCCTATTCCCATGGGTTGAACATTCACTGGAGAAACCGCCTTCTTGGCCTCATCGCGCCAAAGTTGCTTGGCTTTCGGTGCATTTCCGTCAAGTTCGATCAGTATGTTTTTGTCTGAGTATCCACCAACAAAGAGGTACTTCCCCAAATGGATCGGTGACATGATGATGGAACCGCTAGTTGCCTCATAAGGAATGGTCCAGAACAACTTCCCCGTTTCAGGGTCGACTGAATTGATTGCGATGGGATTCGTCAGAATCAGCTGACGACGACCGCCAGCATTGATGATCGTTGGCGGCGAATACCCTTGCTCGGGAGCAGTTCCAAATCGCCAAATCTCCTTGCCTGTCTTTTTGTCCAAGCAAACTGTGTGTGAGCCCTCGCCTCCGGCCAAAGTAATTAGATGGTCGCCATCGATGAGCGGATGAGCCGCGTATCCCCAAAGTGCAGAATTCGTTTTGTATTGCTCTTTGAGCTTCACCGACCATACGACCGTACCGTTTGCTGCTTCTAAGCAGTAGAGATCTCCCTCGGCGCCAAGCGTATAAACTCGACCGCTATCCACTATGGGCGTGCATCGAGGCCCGCCAGAAAAGGAAATGGCGTAGGTTACTGGATACTCGCGTTTCCAAATTTCTTTGCCTGTCTTGTTATCAAGACACAACACTCTTTCCGTCCCATCAAATGGGCGTCGCCCCCAGTTGGCGTCTTTTGGATTTGCTTTCGTAATGAGGTCCGTTACATAAACACGATCACCCACAACGGCAGGGCCGGCATAGCCACCAGCTACCGAAGCAGTCCAAAGGGGCTTAAGGCTCCCTGCTTTGAAACTCTGAGGAGGTTTTGCAATATCCCAAACATTATCTCGCTTTGCCCCCATCCACTGTGGCCAATCCTCACTTCGGCAATTGGATGTGGACTGGGTAACCCCCAACCCGATGACCAAAAAACAGCTGAGTTGCTTTAGAAACCATTGCATCTTCGGTGATCCTTGCATTTTGGAATGCTTGAATGAAAAAGTTCGGCTATCCGTTTTTGCCATTGTAACAAAACGACGCCCTGAGCAAGCACAACAAAAATCCTAATCCACACACTCCAATATTATTAGCATGCCTGATTGCAAAACGATCTTGCCCCTTCCATAATTCGAACTCCGTCTTGATGCGCCATTTCGCTTGATTGCAGTTTTCCCGCAGGAGTCCCCGATGCAATTGCTAAACAGGTATCGTTATTTTTCCCGAGCAAATAGGAACCTTTTATTTTACGCCATTGGGGCGATTTGCTTTTTTGGGCAAACAAGCCATTCCAATGCAGAAACACTGACGATCGGTTCGTCTGCCCCATCGATCAACGTGGAGCATTGGGTTCATAACGGCGAAGGACGATTCTCCAAAGTCGAAAACTTTGAGTCGGGCAAAGTTTATATCGTTGAGTTTTGGGCCACATGGTGCGGGCCCTGCATAGCCAGCATGCCACATATCGTGGAAGTACAGAACAAGTATGCTGACAAAGGCGTTCAACTTGTCAGCATAAGCGACGAGAAATTGGAAGTGGTCGAGAAGTTTCTCGAGAAGAAACTACCGAACCCAAAAGAAGATGGGCCATCCACCTACGGTGAGCTAACAAAATCGTATTGCCTGACAGCAGACCCCGACAAGTCCGTGCATAAAGACTACATGACCGCTGCGGAACGCCATGGTATCCCTTGCTGCTTCATTGTAGGCAAAGATGCCAAAATCGAATGGATCGGGCATCCGATGCGAATGGATGAACCGCTCGAGCAAGTGGTTGAAGGCACGTGGGATCGCGAAACATTCGGTAAGAACTTTCGAATTGAGCACGCCCGAGAAGAGTTGCTCTATCAAGTCCGAGTCCAATCGATGGCGGCGACCAAAGAAAAAGACTACGACAAGATCATTGACATCGTCGACCGTGCGCTGGCCAAGGCTGACACCGATGCGATCAAGTTCGAATTGATGTCGATGAAACTCCCTGCATTTGCCAATGCGTCTGTCAGCCCGACCGAAATCGAAAAGAATGTGATGGCCATGTTTGACCTTTCTGAAAACGTGCCTGTCGGTGCCAAAGCGTCGAAACTGATATCTTCTTCCCGATTGGTTTACGACCTGTACATTCAGGACAAAATAACGGACGAAGCAGTTGTTAAAAGAACCATCCGCACGATCTCGCCCATGATCGATTCGTTGCCTGCGACGACCAAGGCAATTGCGCTCGACTCGTTGGCGCACATGAAGTTCGTAACAGGGGACTTGACAGGAGCCATCGATACCCAAGGCAAAGCCGTTGAACTGACCAGGGGCAAACAGCAAGAGACGTATCAAAAGTTCCTCGACGAACTGAATGCCACCAGCGAAGAAAAAGCGGCAAAGAAGTAAGGAAAAGTTAGGGCATCGATCGTAAGTCGGGTGAGTCACTCGCTTGCGCGTCGGGCTTGTATTCCCAATGGACGCTAGCGCGTTCCGGCTGATTAGCCGCAAGTTAGACCCATCGCGGGGACAGTTGGGACAACTGTTCTACACTTTTCGAAGCCCTACGGCTTCGAAGAGGTCGTGGGTCGCTAGAGGCCGAGTGCATGCGAAAACTTCGCCTGCGGCACAACCTGCGGCTGCACCAGCCGCAATCGCTAAACCGCGAACCCGATCAAACACATGCGCCTTGGCAGCTGGGAACTGGGTCGCGTAGCACGCGATGCTCGCGATTTTTTTTTCGATCGTCTTGCTAATATCGACTGTGATTTGACTGTCGAATCCTACGATCGCTGCCGGCTCAAACTGCAACCGAAAGTACAATTGTTTCTCGATGGCGTGCACAGGTAGGCCGTCGAAGACATCATCCCACTTGGTCAACCGCGAGTAAAAAACCGCCGCATCCGTGATCTGCATCGCTTGAAAATGGTCGGGCGATGCCATAGGGGTCTTGTTGCCGAACCCGATGACCATCCTGGGACGATAGCGACGAAACTCTTTGGCCAACGCGACGCGTTCGTCAAAACCATCCATCAGCCGTCGGTTGGTGAAGTCCAAGATCTTTCGGACATGAACCCCGAGCACGTTGGCCGCCGCCATCGCTTCGGCTCGTCGAACATCGGGATGAGGGCTCAGAGGCGTTGGCTCGCCGTCGGTTAAATCGATAATGCCGACCCGGTAGCCTTGCTCGACCAACGATGCAATCGTGCCGCCGCAGGCGATCTCGACGTCATCTGGATGAGCGCCGACGACGATGACATCCAAACGATCGTGTTGCTCTGTCATGGCTTGACCGCTTTGAGCAAGAAGCTGGGATTGCAAGACTCGAGGCGCAATTTATCCATTTGATAGTTGCCACGCGAGATTTGAATCATCCAGAGCATCGGCTCAATCCCCATTTTGGAAACGAACAATTGCTGCAACGCGACGACGTAATCCATGCTCATCATATTCGCAACCAAGCAGCCACCGTGTTGCAATCGAGGCCATGCATGCGAGACAAGATCGGTCACAGCTCGCCCCGTACCGCCAACGAATATTGCTTCTGGATCAGGGAGCGATTCCCATGCTTTCGGAGCTTCGCCCAGGATTGGAACGAGATTCGTCACGCCGAACTGATTTGCGTTCTGCACTAGCAAGTTATAGTCCTCAGCATCCATTTCAATGGCATATGCTTTTCCGTTGCGTGCGATCTGAGCCGCTTCGATCGCGACCGAACCACTACCTGCACCGATGTCCCAAACGATCGAGGTCGATCGCAAGTTCATTTCTCCCAATGCTATGGAACGAACTTCGTTTGGGGTCAACAAGCCGCGTTTCGGCTTACTCTGCCGAAACAATTCATCCGGATTGCCAAATAGACGCCGATTGTCTGACTCGGACTGTTTGTCAGGCACACCCGACTGTCTAATCATGACCATTACGTTCAAGGGCGAAAATCGTTGATTCACAATTTCGCTCAAGGGGCTTCGAGTGACTCGCTCGTCGGGCGAACCCAAATTTTCACAAACGTAAACGGTAAAGTAGGAGATCCCTTTGGAAAGCAGTTCCTCGGCTAACCGCGCCGGCGGTACGTCTTCGGATGTGAATACGCCGACTTTTTCTGCCGAGCGAATGCGCTCCACGACTTTGTCCAAGGGTTGTGAGGCGAGATTTGTCAAATACGCTTCATCCCAACTTTCCTTAACTCGTGCAAATGCCAGTTGCATGCTGCTCACGTGTGGCAATACGTCAAAACGATCTTTTCCGAGGCGATCGCAAAGAAACCGGGCAGTACCGTAAAACAGTGGATCGCCGCTCGCCAATACAACCGTGGGGCTTGCGGACAAATCAAGAGTATTTGCCAAACGATCGAGATCCGAACCGATGACTTCCTTGCGGCCACCAAAATTTGGAAACTTTGCCAACAGCCCAGGGGTCCCGACAAGTACGCTCGCAGCGTCGATGCAATCTCCTGCGTATTTTGTCAAACCCTCCGCGCCGTCGTCGCTGACACCGATGATCATGATTTTGTTTGTTTTTGCCATATCAAAAGTTATACCGCATCTTTTTGGGGACACAAACGCCAAGTGATCGATAGAAGGCATCACAATGCGTTATGATACCTGGGAAGCAACACTGTTTATCGCTAAACCTGACTGGAACGACTGGAGCTTTTGACGAATGAAACTGCACTGTTTAGGAACGGCCGGCTACCATCCCAGTGCAACTCGACACACTAGTTGTTACTTCATTCCGGAAGCCAACTTGATGCTCGACGCGGGAACCGGCCTTTTTCGCGTCGAAAAGTTACTTGTTCAAGAAGAGATTTCGATCTTGTTGAGCCACGCTCACTTAGATCATGTTTTCGGTTTGACATTTTTTTTGGACTTTGTGGCGACAACCCCTCTTCGCAAAATTCATGTCTACGGCGAATTGGCAAAGATTGACGCTATCAAGCAGCATCTATTCAACGAGTTGCTTTTTCCTGTAATGCCGCCAATAGAATGGCATCCGGTGGAAGACCTCGGGCATGAGTTTTTGTTGAATGGCGTTCGCTGTCGGTGGTTTCCCTTGGATCACCCTGGGGGAAGTGTGGGTTATCGCATGGATTGGCCAAGCATTTCGCTTGCCTATATTACCGATACTACCGCGTCTGCGCAGTCGGCATACTGGCGAGAGTTACAAGGTGTCGATTGGCTGATCCACGAATGTAATTTCTCCGACGATTGGATTGATTTGGCTATCAAGACGGGACATAGCTGGACAAGTGCGGTCCTGGAGAATGTAGCAAAGGCAAGGATTCCTCGGCTGATTTTAACGCATATCAATCCATTGGCGGGCGGGTCTGACCCTTTAGGCTTGGCCGACGCTACCGCTAAGCTTCCTAAGCACACGCCACCGCACATTCTGGTTGCGAGCGATTCTTTGGTCATTGATCTCTCAAGCCTTTGAAACATTTGGGCATCCCCATATACTTGAGCCCGAACAGCGTGGCTAAGAATAGTTGGACCACACCCAAGTTTGCGAGGAAAGAACAGCATGATGAATCCCTACAGTTCACTAAGTGACGATTTCTACGTAAATATGCATTTGCATACCGAGATGGATCTGCCCAACCAACGCGAGACGGTTCTGCATTTCTTCGAGCAAATGCAACGCAGGTATCCAAAGCTCCGCCACTTTTACCAACGTGAACGTGGGGAGTTCATATTGGAGGAAGACAAGGAACATGGGGCCTACCGTTGGATCGCCGCCGAGCCTCGCCGAATGTGCAGTGGAATCGTGAATCCCAACTCGCTAGAGGAAGCAATGTCTCAACACTGCGAAGTATTGGACGTCGTTCCGCACACCATGTCGATCAGCAAACTGGACTGCGAGTCCATAGGCTTGATGTATGGATTCGATTACGCATGCCGTGGCAATCACAACCAAATCCTCGCTGATGCGATCGGGATGCCAATGGGCTTTGATGCCATGTCGCAGCGTAACGGATCGCAGCTAATGAGCTACGAACCTGTTATTCAAATGTCGCTAGATGATGTTTTCCGAACGCATGCACGCATCCACTTTGAAACACGAACGACCGTATTTCAAGCCAAATCAGGGGAGTACAGCGAGGACTTACTGAGCGTTTATATCACCGTCCGCCGCTTCGATTCACTCGGTCCGGATGAAGAATTCAAGACGGAAGTGCTACGATTGGAGCAACTCCTTCGCGAGTTGATGGATAACTACATCATCGACGGTATACTCAAACCACTGCAGAATTGCATTGCTGCTCGCTAGTTTTAGCCAGCAGCGAGGGCATCTGCAGACCATTTTGCGATGAGTTCTGAGAGATCCGCCAACGGAGGAGGTTCGAGAGTCGGTTTTCGGCCGGAGAGGGTAAACCCTCGCTTCGCTCGCCCTCCGAGCCGAAAGGCTACTCAACGGGACTTGTTTGCGGGACGCTTATCATCGAAGACGCGATGATGGTAATTCCCGGGGGCGTTATCAGTAACTCTTGGCAAAAATCGCTTGCGTCCTTGTTGGCTTACCGGTCAAGAAACAAATCCCTTCACCTGGGGACGAATGAAGCGGAATACAACGGATTGTCACCTTGAGCTCGTCGAGCAGTGGCTGAACTGCCTCTTCGCTCGCGAACCAACACTTGGCAAATCCGCCTCCGGTCGATCTGCCTTGCTCGTCATCCAGCTGGAAGAAGCCTCGAAACTCCGATTCCGATGCGAGCTCGACTGTGTTTTCTTTTTGCATAGCCAAAGCGCGATTGTAGAGATTGTCCTGAATCTCTTGCAGCAGTTTGGCAATTCCACTAACTAGTTCCGTTCGCGGCATCGATTGACTTTGATTGGTGTCGCGTCGACCGACAAACGCTGCGCTATTGGCAATGTCCTTTGGACCGACTTCGACTCGTACCGGCACACCTCGTTTAATGTGATACCATTTCTTGTCGCCACCACGCATGTCGCGATCATCAATGTCGACTCGGATCTTCTGGTCGTTATACACTTGCGACACCAGTTCTTGCTTAAGTGACTTGCAGTAGGCGAGAACCTCTGTCTTTTGCGATTCATCTCGATAGATCGGTATGATTACGATTTGCGAAGGAGCCAACCGAGGCGGCAGCACCAACCCATCGTCGTCGGAATGCGTCATGATCAACGCGCCGATCAATCTCGTGGACATCCCCCACGAAGTTGTCCACGCATAAGCGATCTCACCATTCTTGTCCTGGAATTTGATCTCTTGCGCTTTGGCGAAATTTTGACCGAGGAAGTGCGAAGTGCCCGCCTGCAACGCCTTGCGGTCTTGCATCATGGCTTCAATGGAAAGTGTTGTGACAGCGCCCGGAAAACGCTCGCCCGCCGTCTTTTCGCCTTTGATGACAGGTACTGCCATATAGTTTTCAACGAAGTCGGCATAGACCTCAAGCATCTTACTAGTCTCTTCCATTGCTTCTTCGGAAGTCGCATGGACGGTATGCCCTTCCTGCCAAAGGAACTCGGTCGTTCGTAAAAACAATCGCGTACGCATTTCCCAACGAACGACGTTGGCCCATTGATTGATCAGGATTGGCAGGTCGCGATAGGATTGAACCCATTTCGCGTAGGTGGCGCCGATAATTGTCTCGCTCGTTGGGCGAACGATAAGTGGTTCCTCCAACAATCCAGCTGGTCGCAAGCCACCTTTCCCATCGGGCTCCAGACGGTGGTGCGTGACTACAGCGCATTCCTTGGCGAACCCCTCGACGTGTTTGGCCTCCTTTTCAAGGAAACTCATCGGGATAAAGAGCGGGAAATAAGCGTTTTGGTGCCCTGTGTCCTTGAACATCTGATCAAGAACTTTTTGCATGTTTTCCCAAATCGCGTAGCCCCATGGCTTGATCACCATGCAACCGCGCACTGCCGAGTTTTCGGCAAGGTCCGCACCCTTGATTACCTGCTGGTACCACTCCGGATAATCTTCGGCGCGGGTCGGAGAAATAGCTGTCTTGGAAGGGCCCATGGTCAAAATTCAAATAGCGATAGAGGTAAGACATGTGCGGCGATAGGAAATCCTCCGCACAGTTTATCTCATTCAGCATTTCCGGCCAGCCCGCACTTAAAACAGGCTGCAATCGCTGCAAGCCCCTTTCCTGAGTTCAAGTGCATGACAAGTTGCCAGTCTACCGCGAACGATCCGCCGCAGGAGCAGTAGCTGCATTCGGCGCGATTGGCGAAGTTGTGGTCGGGCCAATTAGCAGTGGGTCGCTTGTCGTCGCGCGGAGGGTTCTTCCAAAATTGCTTGGCGAAACACCCTTGCCAAAAAAGCCAGATACGTTAGTCGCGTCCGAAACCTCGGTGCCCCATCCCAAACCTTCTCCTTCAAGAAGAATCTGATTTACTCGGTCAGCGATAATCCGACTTCGTTGTTGAGTTCTTTTTGCGTGCAATTCCTTGAGCCTGATGACTTGCTCCTCAAGCGCCTTGAGTTCCTTGGCCTTGCTTTCTTGCCGCCGATCAAACTGCTCACCAACTGCTTCGGCGAGTTGGGTTACCAAAGTCTCCTTCTTTGCCCCTTCGGCTGACTTCAATTCATAAATCAGCTTGTCCACCTTCTGGTCCACAGTGTTACTTTCCACGACCCAAGTACTCACTGCAGCGAGATCAGCGCCGGAAACGTTTACCGTTTCGGCACGGTCCGTTCTGATTGTGGTCGCACGCGGTGCGCGTGCTGGCCCGAATGGGTCTTGCCCCCAGGTGAAGCAACTCGTTGCTCCTCCGAGTACTGCGACGGAAAGTAATGTAAATGCAATTCTACGTTTCATAATGGTTCCTCGGGTTGAAATAGGGGTAAAGTTTAAAGGGTAAAGGGAAGTCCAATCTTTAGCGTGCGGATGTCTTCTCGAAGTCATCAAGCGATCGTTTCAGACGCAGAAGATCGCTGTCGAAAACATCGGGTATTGGAAGGGGATCAGCCCCTTGATAGCTTCGCTCCAGTATCAACGATCGCTTTCGTATGGCATCCTCCCCCTCGATGAATCGATCTTCATTGAGCCAAGACGTGCTCAGCGACATATCCCCGGCTTCGCTTTGCGTATCGGCTTGAGAAGTCGCTCTCGCCACGCTTGCGGATTCATTGTCCTTTTCTTTGTTCCAGGATGGTCCAACGGTCCACGAAGCAAAACATCCAATGGCCACAACCGCGCTTGCCGCTAGGGCAATTCCGTATAAATGCGACGTCTGCGATTTGTCCGTCGGGCTGTACTCTTGTCTCTTCGGCCTGTTGTTGATCGACGGGTTCTCGGCATATGCGGCTTCGGCTTCCAGAAACTTCGCAACCGCAGTCGCATCAGCAAAGCGTTCGGAAATTTTCTTGGATAGCAATTTAAAAATAAATCGTTCTAACCAATCTGGGATCGACGGCACTTGCTCGCATATTGATCTCGGTGCCTCATGCACGATGCGTTGCATTGAACCGTAGATCGATTCACTGCGAAACGGCGAATGCCCGGTGCACATTGCATACATGACCGTTCCGAGACTGAACAAATCGGATTGCGGCGTGCAGGTCTCACCGCGCACTTGTTCCGGAGACATGAATTGTGGAGTACCGGCAATGAATCCACTGCGAGTATGGCTTGCATCGCTATTGACGCGAGCCAAGCCAAAGTCAGCCACGCGGACTCGTTCTACACCCCGGTCCAACAATATGTTCGCAGGCTTAATGTCGCGATGCACTAGTCCACATTCGTGAGCCGCAGACAGCGCCAATGCGACTTGCCTCGCTATCCGCAGGATCGACACCACATCCAGTGGCCCTTGTTTTCGGATCCGCGATTCGAGCGTGCCACCTGGGACGTATTCCATTGCAAAATAGGGAATTCCGCGGTGTTCATCGACGGTATACACAGGGACGACATGTTCATGTGAGATTGCAGCCATGGCACGCGCCTCCATCGCAAACCGCATGCGGGCTGCAGCAACACTCGCCAGCGATGGATCCAGCACTTTCAACGCGACGTTGCGGCTCAATGCCGAATCGATTGCGCGAAATACAATCCCCATCCCGCCTCGACCGATGATCCCTTGGATTTCGTAGTTGCCAATTCGACCCATGGACTCTGGGTCGTCCGTTGGACCAAGAACCGATAGATCTACCGAGCAAAGCGAACTAAAAGGCTCCCGCCTGGTCGCGTTGATCACCGAGTTTTCCTTTTCCGACCACTGAGGTAATTCCATCGAGCTTGATAGCAACGCCGAAGCGGCATGTAGGACCTCCGTACCCCCAGCAACTTCGGCCAGCATCTCCCTGCACTTAGAACAGGTCGACAAGTGCTCCTCAAACTGATTCGTCTCTTCGATACTTAGCGAATCACTAATCAGGAGCTCAGCTGTTTTTCGATCACACGATATCATAGTTCGCTTCCATGGCTTGGAGCCGTTGTACTCATCGCTTCGATCACCAACTTGAGCTTCGCAAGCACGCGGCATTTAGCTGAGTAGACGGTGCCGGCTTTCATAGACAACTCACTGGCAACTTCATCTGCCGACTTTCCATCTACCGCTGTCAACCAAAAGGCCATCCAGTATTGCGGGCTCACTTCTTTCTGAACAACGGCAGCGGCACAGTAAAACGTCCATCGACGGTCGTCCTCCTCATCGATCGGCGAATCCGATGCAAGCGTGTTGATCTCGATCGCAAACCCGCTCCCTCCAACTCCACGCCCAATACGTGAGCGTTGCCTCGTGATCTGCAAGGTCACTCGCCGGGCCGCTTCGGCGAGCCAAGCTCGAAAGCTACCAACGCGTCCCGATGGCTTCCAGTTTGCTGCGCCCTTATGCACAGCCACAAGCACTTCTTGAACCACATCCATCGCGTCGGCTGGTTGCAAGCCATGGCTGCGTGCAAATCGATAGACGGGCTGCTGGTAATTGTCCTCAAAAAATGCCCAAGCGTCAGCATCGTTCCGATCGGCTAACCGACGGATTAAACTGACTCTCGTTTCTGGCCATTGGGACATTGGAAACTCGCTGTGTTTTCGTTCGTGGCCGTAGCCATCCGGGAAACAGTGCAAACACTTGGGACAAGGGTAAATGCATCGAGTGTAGCAAACCTTGCAAATTCTGGAAAAACTCGGTCGCATTTCACTATGCGTCCGGCTTATCGCAGGGGGTACTGACCATCTATTCTAGAAGGAAAGTAAGGTTTATATTGACTCAATCCGTTTTGTCGCCACTCGCATCTCTTTCTTCGAATATGACCTCACCACGAAATCAGGCGGCGGTCAACGCATTGCGCATGATCCCTGCGAAATGGGCAGTTGTTCTCGTTGGCATCGCCATCGCCTACATTGTGCTGCAACCGAGGCTCAATCAATGGCTCGGTTGGAGTTTGCCCAGCGTAGCGGCCATGATGGGGGATGAAAAGCCTTCAAAAAAGGACGCAGCAAAAGAGGCCGATAGCAATAAAGAGAAGTCTCTTTCGGCTAAAGACTACAAGGACGAGCCGCCCGAGACCAAAACGGCAGCCAACAACCGAAACCCGGAAATCAACAATAAAGAAACTCGCGAATCGGCTGATCACGATAGTGCTGGCGTCAAGAAACCAAGTCCATCTACAAAATCGTCGACCAAGCCAAAAGAAGAGGGCAACGATGACGATTCGGATCCGCTCTATGGTTTCCTGTCAGAGATTGGACAAAATAGATACGAGTCCCCCGCCGGACTTGTTTACGGACCGGGTTCGGAAGAGGGGCATCGGCTAAAACACATTGCAAGACACTTGCAAGACCAGCCCGATAGACCAGGTTCGCATGGCGTTTTCAAAGGGGGCATGAAGCAATTCCTGACAACTATCGACGCAGCGTATTCGCGTGCCAAGAAGGGGGCAAAAGGGACGACGACGAAAGAGGACGATGGTTCCATGGTTTACGAAGTAACTTTTGACAAAGCGATCGGATTCATTGGAGGTGAATCCGGTGGACGAAAGAAAAACCCTGCCGCAAAAAAGTTGCGATTGGTCGTTCGCGGCAGCAATGTCATCACTGCCTTTCCATTCTAGAGTACAGCGCGGTGGACTTTGCCATGTTGTAAATACCTGCACCTTGGTGGCGACCACCGCACCACTGTCCTTCATCCTTTACATTCCCAAATGAATTCTCCACTAATCTACGTCGAATCTTGTCCTGTCTGCGGAGACGGCTTGTGCCGCATTCGCGTTTGCATCTCGGACCAACGATTGACAGGCTGCGTGCTATGCGACGAATGTGATGCCGTATGGACGGACCCATCGATGGACAACCGAGTTTCACGAATTCCTGGCGCCGACGAACCACAATGTCCGATCACCGGTCTGTCTCTTTGGGGTAACGACTCTCACTGGGCCAACGAAGGTGAAGTTTGCCTGCTAGGATGGTACGATCGAGTCCGAATTGTTGGTGCAACGTAACGAAAGAGCAGATCGCGTTTTCGAGCCTTCTCTGCGCGAATTGACAAGCATCTCTCCATAACCTGCGTTTCGATGAACTTAATGGCGATTCCATCGATGACACCACCGCTCGCGAAGCTCCGCTCGCTTCATAAGTTAGCCATCACGGGTTGCAGCATGGCTCGTATGCTCGTAACATCGAGTTGCATGGAAACAGGAGGACAAGTAGGGACGTCAGCCTTACTAGCAAATCGACGAGCGGTGAACTAATGGGCCTGTATAGTCGTAGAATCCATGTTGCGTAGTGCCTGGAAAGTCCGCGATTGCTTGCTCAAAAAAAACAGAGGTGAATCATGCCATTACCCAGCTCTCATTTGGTTTTCTGTTGGGGAAAAATTCTGAGACTCGGACTTATACTTGTATCCACCGCGGTGATTGGCTGTAGCGGTCAGACCCCATCAAACAGCAAAGCCACGAAAAACGCTCGCACCAATGAGCTGCTTGGGGTCGAGGGAGATCGGCAGCAAAAGGAGAATCGTGAGGCCTACGACCCGATTGAGGAAAACGTTTTTTTCCAAACCTTAGCGCAACCGCAGTCCACGTTTGCGGTCGACGTCGATACCGCTTCGTACTCCAACGTTCGGCGTTTGATCCGCAGCGGCATCAAACCCCCAAAAGGCGCCGTCCGACTGGAGGAGATGGTTAACTATTTCCCTTACGAATACCAGGAGCCAATTGGAGAAGCACCGTTCTCGGTAACGTCCGAAATCGCCGACTGCCCTTGGGCTGCAGGCCACCAGTTGATGCGGATCGCTTTGCGAGGAAAGTCGCTGGAAAGGACCAGCAGGAAATCATGCAATATTGTGTTCTTGCTGGATGTCTCTGGATCGATGCACTCGCCGGACAAACTTCCCCTGGTGAAGTCGGCGCTGAAACTGCTATTAGGCGAGCTCAAGGCAGACGACCGAATCGCCGTGGCCGTTTATGCGGGAAGCAGCGGATTGGTACTCGATAGCACCCCCATTTCCGAGTCGACGAAGATTCTCAGTGCGCTGGATCAACTCGAGGCAGGGGGTTCTACCAATGGAGGTGCGGGTATCCAACTGGCATACAAGGTGGCGCAGGCGAATCGAATGGAAGGGGGCGTAAATCGAGTCATTCTGTGCACAGACGGAGATTTCAATGTTGGAACTTCCAGCGACAGCGACCTCATGGATCTAATCCAACACGAGGCAAAAAAAGGCATTTTCCTAAGTGTTCTAGGATTCGGTGAAGGGAACTTAAGGGATAGTACGATGGAAAAGTTGTCGGACAAGGGAAACGGCAACTACGCATATATCGATTCCTTGTTGGAAGCGAAAAAAGTTCTCGTGCAACAGGTGGGTGGAACACTAGTGACAATCGCTAAGGACGTCAAAATCCAAGTTGATTTCAACCCTAGCCACATTGCCGCGTATCGACTCCTTGGCTACGAAAATCGCAAGCTAGAAAATGAAGACTTTCGCGACGACAAAAAAGATGCGGGCGAGATCGGGGCTGGACACACAGTAACCGCTTTCTATGAATTGGTTCCGGCAGGTTCCGACACACCAGCAGATAAAAACCGCAGTTCTGAGTTTGTAGACCAGAAGCCGTCTGCTGCGTCTGCGACAAACACGATGTTTACGGTTAATTTACGCTACAAGCAGCCTGATGGAGAGGAAAGCAAAGAATTCCAGGTGCGCATCACTAAAGACTCTCAAACAGAACAGGCCTCCTCCGATTTTCGATTCGCGTCCAGCGTTCTGGCTTATGGAATGCTTTTGCGAGAGAGTCCGTATGCGGGACAAGCCAATTGGGAGTGGGTTATATCCACCGCCAAAGAAAACACTGGCAAGGATCCAAACGGTCTTCGAGCAGAGTTTGTGCAATTGGCTTTGTCCGCGAGTCAACTGGGTAAGTGATCCCTTTCCAACGTCAACCGTGACGGTTTCGGGTAGTTTTCAGGAACTAGAATGTTCATCAAAGTAACTTGCGAGGTGAACTATTGTCTACAATACTTTTATTCCCAATTCTACTTTCGCAAAGAACGATTTCTACAGGTCATCTATGTCGCATAAGATCCATGTCGTCGGCGGTCCCGAAAAAGGGCGGGTCTTTTCTCTCGCAGATGGGCAAACTCTGGTGATTGGAAGAGGGCAACAGAGCGATACGAAGATCAATGACCCGTTCATCTCCCGAATTCATTGCAAAGTATCTATGTCTGGCTCTACCGTAACGCTGCTGGATGCTGGTGGTGGCAATACACTTGTTGCAGGGACAGCAGTGATTGAGAAAAAACTCGATCCAGGTGATGAGTTCCAGGCCGGTAACAGTTTGTTTCGCTACACGATCGGCGACATCGATCCAGACACGATGCGGTTGCCCGCCGTCGGCGTTACAGCTTCATCGCAACAACCCAAGCCAAAACCTACGGCACTGAAAGATCTCGTCGGCCAAAGCATGGCTCATTATCGATTGGACAAGATCATCACAGCCGGCAGTACAGGCTTTCTTTTCAAAGCAACCGATACCGAAAAGCAACGCGCCGCCGCAGTGAAAGTCTTGTCGCCGGACCGAACGTCTACCGAGGAGGAGAAGGAACGGTTTGTACGGGCCATGAAAACGATGTTACCAATTCGACATCCCAACATCGTTGCACTCTGGAACGCGGGAAAGAGTGGGCCCTTTTGTTGGGCGGCGATGGAGTTTATCGAATGCGAAAGCATGACCGAGGTTATTCATCGTATCGGCATCGAAGGAATGCTCGATTGGAGGGACGTATGGCGTGTTGGAATTGATATCGGTCGAGCGTTGGAAAAAGCTTATGCCTCAAAAGTTATTCACCGCAACGTGACCCCCGCCAATATTCTGCGACGCAAGGCTGATAAGACCTGCTTGCTCGGTGACTTGATGCTCGCTAAAGCGCTCGAAGGCGCATTGTCAAAACAGGTTACGACTCCAGGTCAGCTTCTAGGCGAGTTGCCCTATTTGCCACCGGAACGAACTAGGGATCAAAGCCTCGTTGATACGCGTTCGGATATCTACGGACTCGGTGCAACCATGTATGCGCTCTTGGCTGGCAAGCCACCCTTTGAATCCGATTCAACTTCGGAATTAATTCGCATGATACGGGAGGATGCACCCGAATCCATCAAAAAACACCAATTGGCAGTGAATGATCTCTTTGCAGCAGTTGTCCTCAAGATGATTGCAAAACGTCCGGATGACCGATTTGATAATCCATCACAAATGCTTGCAGAGCTGGAACGCGTCGGAAAATACCAAGGGCTCTCATTGCCGAGCTGATGGCCTGGACAGAAATCGCGATAGTCGCAAGAACTCTAAGTCTGGCAGCAATTTCCCATTGGTGAACAAGTCTGCCGCCAACTCACCTAACACACTCGTAAATTTAAAGCCATGGCCGGATAAGCCTGCAACGATGTTAATTTGTGGTAGGTCAGGTAGCGCATCGACAATGAAATTCTCGTCGGGTGTCATAGTGTAATAGCATCCAGTCCATCGCGTCAGGCGACGACTGGCCTGTGGCAAACAGTCGCCAAGAAACGACTCAACCGACAGTTCATCTTCAACATTGCGATGGTGAACTCCATCAATCTCTGAACCTACCTTCTCGCCGCCACTGTGACGTGCAACTTTCAGTCCCAACACGTCCCGATTCGGAAACCCATAGAAATGTCCAGATGGCGTTTCGTAAAAGAAACAGGGAAACCCATCGGATTCGCGATAGGCTTGGTTATTCGTTTCGTACCAATACAAGTGTTTTCGCAACACTTGCAATGGAATACCGAATTGGCCAAGCAGCTCTCCAGCCCACGGTCCGGCGCTTAATATCAACTTGCTTGCTTGGTAAACTTCAGATTCCGTGCGAACCAAAACACCATTGCCGTCGGCCCTCCATTCGAGGACTTTCTGATTCATGGCCACTTCCGCCCCTTGCTTTACAGCGCTCATTAGATGAGCCGCTACACAAGCTTCCACGTTGAGGTAGCCTGCATCTTGTTCAAAAAGTACCGACCAAGAATCGTCCCCTTGCAAATCGGGGTACCGGTACTTCGCTTCGTCCATCGTCAATTGTTCGATCGGCAATCCAAATTGAGTAGCGCTGCGTATCACGCCTGGTATGACGATGCCGTCGGCTGGTCCGATTTCGAGCAATCCTGTTGGATGGTACAACGACGTTTCCGTAATCGTCTCAAGTTCTTTCCAAAGTTCGTATGCGCGGCAGAGCAATGGGACATAGCTTGGATGCTCAAAGTACGACTTCCGAATGATCCTAGTTTCTCCGTGCGAACTGCCACGGTTATGCGGCGGCGAAAATCGATCCAAACCGAGCACTCGATAGCCACGTTTCGCAATCGCATACGCCGCAGCGCTTCCGACCCCACCCAATCCGATCACTATTGCATCGTAAATTTCGGACTACTCCTCTGCGTTAGGAAGAAATTGTTTTCTCTCTAAAAGATCGACTCGCGTAAGGGTCCATTGCTGTCGGCAAACGATGGATCTTGGATTCCCATTGAGTGGAGGATGCTCAAATACACATTCGACATGAGAGTTTTCTCCTTTCGCCAAAAAACACCATGCTTTAGCCCCATGTTCTGGCCCCCCGCTATCAACGTTGGCAAATTGGTGGGGTTGTGTGTTGTACTAGCACCGCTCCCAAACAACACAATCGTGTTGTCGATCAACTTGCTCCGAAAATCAGAGTATTCATTAAGTCGACCGAGAAAGTGTGCAACTTGTTGGCTGAGAAAAAGATCGTATTTCGCAAACTCGGACTGCCCTTTTTTGTCCACGGCATGAGATAGATTGTGGTGTGTCTGTGATAGTCCTAGTTTGAGCGGAAACGTATCACTGATCCCCATGCCGTCTTCGCGATTCAACATGAATGCTACCGAACGCGTGAGATCGGCATCGAACGCAAGTGCAATCAGATCGAACATGGTTCGATAGTACTCAGCCGGTTCGCTCTCGTTGGTCACGTCCAGCTTCAGATGCGATTGATCCTGCGATTTCAACGGGACATCGATCCATCGCTCCGATGCGATTAATCTGGATTCAATCTCGCTGAGCGAGGTCATGTACTGATCCACTCGATCTCGGTCGGAATGACCAAGCTGCCGATCGAAGGACTTGGCATTTTCGAGCACTGCATCTACCAATCGAATGCGCCGCTTGAGCTCAACACGTTGAGATTCCAACGAGCCGCTGCTGTTTCGGAACAATCGATCGAACACTCGACGAGGGTTGTTTTCCGCCGGAATTGGTTTCCCATCGATATTATAGGAAATGGTCCCCGTGCGAGAAAGAAATCCAACGCCGGCATCGATAGACAATACTAGAGATGGCTGACGACAGTTTTTCTTTGTGTGCGTCGCTATCACTTGATCGAGAGAAACAGAATTGTAGGTTCCTGGTTTCGAATTGTGCAGAGGAGCCCCAGTCAGCCACATATCGGAGCAAACATGCGGATCCGCTTTGGTTCCGTTGGGGTGATACAAGCCCCCCAAAAAACTTAACTTCTCCCGAAACGGGCTCAATGGTTCCGTCGATTTATTAAAAACGAAATCGTTGCCGGTTTTAGAAGGGAACCAACTCCAATCCTCAATTTCGTTCTTGGGGTTGGGTAAGCACATTCCGTTTGCCGTATAAATCGCACAGAAACGTCGCGGTTCTTTAGCAGAGGACTCGCAGGCGTGAACACTTAAAGCGGGCAAGGGCAATGAAAGACCTCCCAACCCTTGGAGGACGGTTCGTCGATGGAGTGCTTTAGGAAAAATCATTTTTTTGAAGCTAATCTCTCGACCAAGTTACTTCTTAAGGAACAGATCGCTCTTCACTATAAACCGAATCAAATCCCGAACCCGATATTCTTGATCGGGCCAAGTTTCCGCCGCATTCTCAAGGAAGGCGGATTCATTGTAACTGAGGCTTCGACCTATTGCGTACGTCGCAATGTGCTTTAGAAAACTAAAAGCGATTCGCTCCATACGTTTCTGCGTAAGGTATTCACGAAACTCCTGAAAGTCACCGATTTGAGTGCCGTCGGGCAACTTGGTGCTCGTATCGGCTGCATGCAATTTAATGGTTCCCGAAGCATCGAACGCTTCGAAGGCAATTCCCCAGGGATCAATCCCCGCGTGGCATTTGGCACAAACTTTCTGGTTCCTATGCATTTCAAGTCGCTCTCGAAGAGAACGATTGTGCAAATCATCGTCTGGTAACTCAGGAACATTTGGCGGCGGGTCATCCGGAGGTTCCGCAATTATTCTTCGTGCAAACCAAGCGCCGCGCTTGACCGGATTGGATTCACGACCATTTGATAGACCGGCAAGAATACTGGACTGTGAAAGGACTCCCCCTAAGTGATCGCGACCATGTTCTAGCGGAATGAAATCGAATCCACTCTCAATTCGGTCTCCAAGTCCATAGTAAGCGGCAACAGAATCGTTGGCCATTATCCACTTCGAGTTAATGATGTTTTTTAAAGCTAGGTTCTTTTGTATCAAGTAATGAAAAAACTGCACCGGTTCTTTTCTCAGTTGCCTGCGAGTATGGAGTGTTAGGCGTGGGAAAATCCGTTCATCAATGTCGACATTCTCAAACTTGTCCAGGCCCAGCCACTGTGCGGCAAACTCACTTGCGAACGCGAACATCTTATCATCGTCGAATATACGATCGAGTTGGTTATCGAAATCCTCTCTCAATTGGTTCGACAGAGCCTTTTCCAGCAGTTGCTGGTCAGGCGGAGCGTTCCAGAGAAAATACGAGAGCTTCGACGCGAGTTCGAAAGGAGTCAAATCCTCGTGTTCAGGAGACCTACTTGTTTCAACCAAAAAAAGAAACTGCGGCGATGTTAAAACAACCAACAGTGCATCCTTGATGCTCCCCTGAAAATCCTTTTTGAGTGAATACGATTCCTTCCATACTTTCGCGATGCGTTCAAACTCGTCTTGCGCAACGGGACGACGGTAGGCCTTTGTCATAAACGACCGAAGAATCTCATTAGCATAAGTAGATGGATCTTCCTTGTTTACCGAATCGATAAAAATGTTCCGATGTTGGCGAGGCGGCCAACTGGAATAGTACGGTCCTTCGAATTCGATGGACTGGATCAAGAGTCTCGGCACATCTCTCCCGTCGGTATATTCATGCCGCACACCTATCTCGCGAATTCCAGCTAGATAGTTGACGTTGTCTTTCTCGACGTAGGGGCTTGGGTAGTTGGCGATTGCTCCTTCAAATACATAATCATTCCACTCGTAACCCGACACTCTTTGCGGCCCCCCTACTTGCTCGAGAGTACTACCGCAATCTCGACGCAATCCCATGTGAACTCCGAGCCATGGTGATCGTTTTTCGAAGGCGCAGAATTCTTTACCCTCTGGGCTATTCTCGTCAACTTGCGTGAAAACGACCCGTTCTAGTTTTATGGTATTGCCCGTCGTTACGTTCCAGTTCAACTCCCCTTTCGGCAAGCGTCGCCTCAAGAAAGCCACTGAGGTCGGACTTGGCAAAGTGGTGCTGGTTTGGTTCGCATTCCAACCTGTTTTCACTTTCCGTTCAAAGCGATCACCATTGATAGTAACGGTCCAAGATTCCCGATCGACAACTTTCGGTTTGCCCTTGTCAGCATTGCTGTCTTGCGATGTTGCACTTATTTCGGGCGACTGGTAGTGCAAATCGACTTGATAAATCCCTGCCGCGTGCAAGTGGATTTCTTTATTTCCGGTACTGTCGACGGGATCGGAGGACGCCAACACCGAATTTGGATTGTCATCCATTGTATTGGCATCGTCGTTGAGGAGAAGAGCGTCCTCGCATTTTGCCGCTTTGACTTTGACGCGAAAATTGCCGTGATCTGGGAGTTCGCGAAGGGAGATTTTGAAATTGGCTCGTGGACCATAGGTACTGGACTGCTCCCAAATCTCAGAGCTCGGAATAGCGGGTCGAAGTAGCAGGCCATTTGAACGGATTTGGTATGCCTCACCCTTGGGATAGCCTTCGGTGCCACGCATGCACGCAAAGACAGAATGGTAGATGTTGTCGTATTTTCGCCAGCCACGGACAGTATCATTGCCCGCGTAGCCTTCGACAAAATCGTATGCGGTTCGCATCTTGGATGGTTCGAACCCGAAGGGCTTATCGGGAGTCAATTCCGTAACAACGAAGTCTTGATTTTTGAGCAAATGATTATTTGCTCCCAATATTAGATTCTCCGAGAGTGGATTGGCATTGATGTTTTGGCCCAATGCCATTCTTAAGTTTTGAACGACCGGTTTCGATCTTTCGTCGACGATACACAGGTCGATTGCCTTGTCGGCAACCTCAAAGTAGTATTCCAATTGGAGAGGGGTCAGCCCCATCAGTTGCCCATTGTTTGCGAATCCATCCTTCGAGATTCCATCTGGCGGCAGTATCTGGGCGATGTTGTCGTCGAGTCCCAGAAGATCGTGTAGGGTTCGACGGTATTGCGACACGGTCAATCTTCGTACGGAGCCGTGCTTTTCGTTGTTGCGGGCTTGTGCCGACCTCATCTCTTCTCGAATAGAATGGATCAATGCCGCACGTTGCTCGGTTGTTGGCTGGACTTCACCTTCCGGGGGCATGTTCTCTTCGACTAGCTGCTTCAGCACATCTTTCCAAAGGAATAGCTGATTGTCCGGAAAGTAGGATTCGAGCCCATCGACGCGCACACCCGACTCCGGTTTCACTTCGTTGTGACAACGCTGGCAGTACACACGAAGGAACGGCTGAATCGTCTTGTTAAATGCGTTATCAGCAACCGTTTGGGCAGATAGACCAGATACATTCACCCAAGGCAGAACGCCAAAAGAAAGCAGTATGGTATAGGAAAAATGACGCAACGAAAAACGGATCATTGGAATCAATGGGACTTGAGGCAGGCAAGTTTTGCGGAGAATTACTATACACTAGAGCATCTTTAAAAGTGATATAGGTTTGAACTAGGCAGATCGAGTAAGCTTTTTCCTGTCCAAATTTTACGGAGGAGATTGGAATGAAAGCTTTAAGTATGGATTTGCGATCGCGTATCATCGCTGCGGTGGAAGA
>JANMGH010000139.1:0-329014 GCA_031374515.1 Pirellula sp.
GAGTATGGAGTATGGAGTATGGAGTATGGAGTATGGAGTATGGAGTATGGAGTATGGAGTATGGAGTATGGAGTATGGAGTATGGAGTATGGAGTATGGAGTATGGAGTATGGAGTATGGAGTATGGAGTAAAGTGTAAGAGCTAAAACAAGAGTCTCAAGACTTTGGCCTCGGCACGTGATAAGAGGCGCTCCACGCCAGCCATTGTTCGAAAAGCAATAGTGACACAAGCAAGACCATTAGCAACATGTTTCTATTAGCAAAGCCTGCGAGGGCGGTGTTGGCGCCAATGGACTCGGCAGTTTTGTATACGAATTTGACTCCGTTCAATGTACGATTCAAATCGATACTGGTCATCTTTTCAGTTTCGCCCTCGGCCGGAGTTGTATTGCGGGCGATATTCTTTACGATTCGATCCCCTTGTATGGACGTTCCCCACCATTCAAAATTCCCTGCTGACATGATAGCCCGCGTTGATTCTTCATTGGTTTGGTTGGATTGGGAATCCAAAGTCGCTTGAAAGGCCGCATCGCCAGAGGGTGAAGCGTTGATGCTCAAAATCGCTTTGGCACCCACCCCGTTTGGCGGCGGGCACAACACTTGGATTTCAGGAAGCATGTCCTGCGAGGAAAAATCCCAACGCATAGGTGTACCTGCAAATCGGGCAGCTTCAGGAGCACGAAACGAGGACAGGTAGCCTACCATTTTCAAGGCCGCGACAACAAACGTTGGGTGTTGCGGCCAATTGGTCCATTGTCGGTCGAACGCCGTGAGCCCAAAAAGAACCCGTCCCTCGCCAATGGAATGATCGATAAGGATCGGCTGGCCATTGCGAAGCGTTGCAACTGGTTTGAAGTTGGCACCAGCCATGTTGCTTTCAAGTTCCAAGTACTTTTGAATACGAACAAACTGGAAGGGGGAGTTGCTAGCCCCGAAAAAGGGCTCAAAAATGGGGTGATTGTCCGCGATCAAATCGGGTTTTGCATCACCGACTATCTGAGTTAGTTCCGCAGCTCCTTTTATCGTGAACGGTACGATGGGTGTGGTATTCTCGGCACCGGAGATCGGCTTGGTCCAAACAGTGTTGTATCGCATATAGTCCGCCATAGACATTTGTTCGCCAAAGAACACCGCCAACCCGCCCCCCTTCGATACATACTCGTGTAAATTGGCAAGCGCTCTTGAATCGAGCGACGGAACCGCTTGCAGAATGATGCATGCATAATTCTGAATTGCCGCAATATCGGAGTCTCTTAAAAACTCTGGTGCTTCCCGAGACATGATCAATCCAGTTTTGACGTTGCCACCTGGGTTGAGAGCCGACTCGAAGAAGAAAGAGTGCTTGCCTGTAGAGTCTCCGTCAATCAAAAGCACTCGTAGTCCATCTTGCAGGTCGAGTACGCAGCGCGCTTTGTTGTCTGCCAGCAAGGAATCAGGGGGTAACTGAGCTTCAACGACATGCGATCCACTCTTCGGGAACAAGATCTGGATATGGCGAGTCACCAATTCGCCTGGCTCGATTCGATCGATCAAAATGGGTGGCAGTTCCGAAGTTGCTCCCGAAAAAGGCATCGTTGGTGCAGGCTCCAATTGTCGATTTCCAAAGTCGGCCGAAGTGACTCTGACGGCGACGTTTCTTACCGGCGCGATGCCATTGTTTCGAACTGCGATGTTGATCATTGCAGGTACTCCGGCCGCCAACACTTCCTGCTGAGGCAGAACCGAGACCACGGTCAAGTTTTCATGGCGTTCGGAAACGCAATCGACTAGTTGCAGTTCGACATTGGCGTTTGGGAGCGCTTGCAACTGCTGCTTTATCAGTGTTGGGTTATTCCAGTCTTTGGTTCGAAAATCGCTCATAATATACACAACCGCTTTTTCGGAGGTTGCCTGCTGAACCAGAGGCGAAACCAACTCGATGGACTCGAGCAAGCTGCAATCCAGCGAGCTTGGGGCTGTCGAATTGATCTTGCTCAACAAACTGGTCGGATCGGTCGGAATCGTACGTGCGAGCATTTCAGCAATCGAGTCCGCTTGGAGTGGTTGCAACGTGGTGTTCACTGCTACGGACTGGCTTGCTTTGTTATTTTTGCTTCGAGCAGCTGCGGTTGCAGCGCGAGAGGCTCGAATTACCGTCAATAAATGCGATCCATCTTGAGTGTTGGCGTTCGTCGCAATCGATTGCACGGCAGCCAAGGCCGATTGATAGGCCGTCCCCTTCGATGAAGTGTCGCTCATAGAAGCGGAGTCATCTAAAATCACATAGTGGTGGGTTGTCGACTGGCTGACGATCGCAAGCCATCGTGATCCGCTAACCCACTGCGCTAACATGGCAACTGCGATTGCAACCGCGAGCATTCGGGAGGCGACCAGCAAGGCTTGTTTCAGCCACACCCAACGCCGGAGCTTTCGATAGCTTTCCAAGAGGAAATCCATTGCGGCCCATTGAGTTCGACGTTGCCTTACTAAGTTGATCAAATGAATCAACAACGGCAATAAGACCAATAAAAAGCCCCAGGCAAGTGGTTGAAAAACGAATTGCATTGTCCGTTACTTCTTCCTCATATGAGCCATACGCGAGGTCAGGTAGGCTGTTAATGCCGCATCGATTGGACGACTCGTTCGGATCAATTGGTAGTCAATCTGGTAACTTGCACACGCATGCCGCACTCGATCGAGGAATCTCTGCAGTGACTCCAAGTATCCATCGCGGAGCGCGCGGGGATTGCAGGTAAGGGCGTCGCTGGACTCCATCCCTTCAAAACGGGTCGGATCATTAAAGGGAAAGTCGAGCTCATCATCATCCATCACATGAAAAACCAAGATATCGTGTCCGGATCGTTTGAGCGCAGCAAGTCCTTTGAGCGTCTCTGTTTCGCTGCCTAGAAAATCCGAGGCAATGACCATCAACGAGCGTTTGGGGTAAGACTCGTTGATCTCTCTAAAGACCTTCGTCAAATTCGTTTTGTCTTTAGGAGTGGTCTGTTGCAAGGATCGGAAAATGCTTTGCAAGTGAGAACGGTTCGATCGCCAGGGAAGCCGTGTTTGGATCTTCTGATCAAAGACGGTCAGTCCGACAGCGTCTTGCTGCCGCAAGGTGAGGTATCCAATGCAAGCGCATAGGGTCGCGGCATAGTCGAATTTGTTGAGCGATCCCCTCCCGTATGACATGCTGCCTGAACCATCTAACAACAAAGTGCACCGAAGACTTGTATCCTCTTCGTACTGCTTGATGTAGAGACGGTCCTGGCGTCCCCAGACCTTCCAATCGATATGACGAAGATCGTCGCCAGGTACGTATTGTCGGTGCTGAACGAACTCGACCGACTGGCCGAAATAGGGGCTGCGATGCATACCTGACAAGAAGCCCTCAACGATATTGCGTGCCCGAAGTTCCATCGACGCAATGCGTCGAATGGCTTCAGGATGCAAGTATTCTTTGGAATCGGGCATCGCGTAGCAATTCGTCTTGGGCAGTCGGAGTGTTAGATAGGATTCGATCGATGACAGCATCGCTTGTGATGCCATCGGATTCAGCGGCAAAGTTTACCACCATTCGATGTCGCAAAACCGGTCTTGCGCAAAACTGCACATCCGCAGGATCGACATGTGATCGACCGGACAATGCAGCTCGAGCTTTGGCTCCAAGAATCAGGAACTGAACGGCCCTTGGGCCTGCGCCCCACGCAACTTGGTCTCGAACAAAGTCCGGTATCCCCTCTTGGCCAACTCGCGTCTGTCGGACAATGGCTAAAGCGTAGCGAATGACATTCTCCGAAACTTCAATGCCCCGGATAAACTCCTGCAAACTCAAAATTTCTGCTCCGCTTAACACAGGTTCGATTTCGGAAGAGCTCTTGCCAGTGGTTCGCCTCGCGACTTCGAATTCGTCCGCGAAACTTGGGTAAGTCACATGCACTTTGAACATGAACCGGTCCTGCTGTGCCTCAGGCAACGGATAAGTACCCTCCTGCTCAATGGGATTCTGGGTCGCGAGGACAAAAAAGGGATCCGCCAATGTGTGACGCACACGACCGATGGTAATTTGCCTTTCCTGCATCGCCTCGAGAAGAGCGGCTTGCGTCTTGGGTGGTGTTCGGTTTATTTCATCGGCGAGAATGACGTTTGCGAAGAGTGGGCCCTCCATGAACCTGCGTTCTCGCGACCCTGTCGAACGGTTCTCCTCGATAATTTCGGTCCCAGTGATGTCGGCTGGCATTAAATCAGGGGTGAATTGAATTCGACTAAACGAGAGATTCAGCGTTTTGGCGAGCGAGCTAATAAGCAAGGTTTTCGCAAGGCCTGGAACGCCTTCAAGCAAGCAATGCCCTCTGGCAAAGATACTGATCAGTAGCTGCTCTACCACATCCACTTGCCCGACAATCGTTTTGGACAGTTGGCCGAGGATTTGATCACGCGCTCGTTGCAATCGATCCAAATCCGCTTGGGCTGATCCGTCGGTAGTCATGCCATACTTTCTTTTGGGAGCAATTCAGGAAATCTAGGCTAAATGTGCCGACGAATTGTATCATCCCGAGCACCCTTATGCACATGGGTTCACGATTAACCAGGGCATTGTGCGTCCTAGACTCGGCTCTTACTTAAGCAGCGCGACGCATGTCTCTCAATGTGGACGGCTTGCAATTCGAGCAGAACTGGCTTACCGAGCAAGATTGTTCCAGTGCGCCGTTGGGATTGTACAGTTTGATTTGTTCCTCTTCCTGGAACCAAACCAAGCTAAAACCTGCTAGAGAAAACCGACGACCGCAAAATGCACCGTTGCGGATGAGCGTTGTTTCAGAAATTGGGGAGTTGGAGTCGACGTTGCCCCGCTCGGAAATCAATGTTTGCATAGCAATGCGAAGTGATTCTGCAATATTCGTCGACATAAATGAAGCTTGTTCCGTCTTGCGTTTTTGGCTTATGAACGGACTATCGGCACCATCCCCCAGTTCCTTGGGACTAATTCGGATAGCCGGCACAGATTCACTTCGATCCAGTGCAGACTCATGCAAAGCTAGCACAACCGTTATGCATTGCACTAGCGTACTTCAGCGAGAAGGGTAGCCCGAGGCTTGAGATGGAGGGGGACTTTAACCCATTTGGAAATTTGTCGACAAAGGATTGGAATGAATGACTAACTTTTCAGTTCGTAGTGACCGATGTCAAGAATAGTAAGCGACCTTTACACCTTGGGCGACAAGTCCAATGAGGTGGACTTTGAAGCCTTGGAAACGGGAGTCTTTACCCAATGCAACACTTTTATTCTCCAGTGGAAGCACGGTCCGGCTCCATCACGGTCGCAGGAATAAGCCGATACTGTCACTCTTGGACTCCTAATTCGATGGATCCTTGGGCAGCCCTTACACTTGTGCATGGTTTTGGAGCCCACGGGGGACGATTGAGAGAAATGGGTACAGCGATTGCAAGCTTCGGCGTTGCTGTCCATGCAATCGATTTGGTGGGCCATGGGCGCAGCCCCGGTCGCCGCGGCTGCATCGAATCCTATGATCAATTGCTCGACGATGTGCATTTGAGCTTGATGCAGTCCAGAGAAAAGTATCCCAAGATACCTCAGTTTTTGTTTGGCCACAGTATGGGTGGGAACTTGGTACTAAACCTCGCCATGCGAAGACCACACGATATTGCGGGGCTCTTGGGAATGATTGTTAACTCTCCCATGCTTCGTGCAGCCCAAATGCCAAAGGAGCGCATAATGAATGCAGGGCGTTGGCTAGCGACCAAGGTCCCAAACTGGCGTTTCAAGACTCCCATGGTAGCAACCAAACTCAGCCAAGATAGAAGGGCGCAAGACGCTTATTTGCGGGATCGTTGGGTGCATCGAAACATGTCATTGCGATTAGCCGCTAATCTTGTCGATAGCGGCCAATGGGCCCTTGAGAACGCTAACTTACTGAAATGTAGCACTCTTCTGATGCACGGTTCGGACGATAAACTAACTTGCCCAAACGCTTCGAGCGATTTTGCAGACTCCGCCGCTGGGATGGTTGCGTTTAAAGCATGGCACGGTTGCAGACACGAGTTGCATGATGACCTTCAAAGAGAACCTGTTTTCGACTACATGACACGTTGGATGAAGCAGCAGTGTATCGTGACGTTCAAAGTCATTCGCCCAACTATCGCTTTGGTGGCCTAGTGCGACCGCGTCTTATTCGATGAAGGTCGATGTTTGAACGTTTTCCCCGCCGTTGGGTGTTACCAGTGCGCCCAAAACAGCAGGCGGAACATTGAGTGGTATTCGCATCGCCTCTTCCTCTACGGTCATTGCCGTAAAACTACTTTTGTGCAGTCCTCCAACATCCACCATCGGTTTGTTGCCGACACGAAAACTACGCCCCAAGTCGATATCACCAGGCGCACACCAAACGGTATTGTTTTTCGTTTCAACGAGCAGCAGAGTCGGTCTGTCGATATTTTTTGGAGAAAGGGGTCCCGATGGTGGAAACAAAGTACCCGCACCGGTAATCAGTACATAATTGGTTTCCCAATTGACCGCGGCGTCAGTCGAACTAGGGCTGGCAAACTCTGATGGCATGGAGCGATGCAAGTTGCTATTTGCGACACTATCCCAAGGTTGCCTCAGATCAAATTGCTTGTAAATGTCCTCGTAACCCAAGAACGGAAGAATCAAAACTCGCCACGAATACAAGGGTTTGCCTTGCAGGTCGACCACGACCGGTGGCGGATAGGTACCATATCGATCCGAGTATGCGTTGAGCGCCAGTGCGATCGATCTCATATTGTCCAAGTCCCGTCCTTGGGCTGAGCGCTCGATATTCTGCTGAAGTGTCGGCCATAAAAAGACGACAACCGTCCCACCTAAGAACATAAAAAACAGTACGATACCGGCAGCAACCATGGCTGGCCACCATCCTCGTTGAGTGCGAGGCTGCTTGGTTGTCTTGGCAACAGGCGCCACCACAATTGAGGGGACAAGCACTCCCTGCGCATTAAAGTGCGGCATGACTACGGTTTTTCCACAGGCGACACAAGGCCCAGACTGACCTGCGAATCGGTCGAGGACTTTGGTCCTGTTGTGGCAATGCGGACAAACGAATTCAAATGGCATGTTGAACCAATCTCATTGTTTGACGCCGATAAACTGGTAATAGGGAGTCTTGAGCAATGGTAGATAGGGGATCTTCGCTCGCTGTTCATTGAGCATGGTCGTGGCCAGTTTATTTTGCAAGTAGGGAATATGGTCCGCATTGGGGAAAACATTGTCGGTAGCAAACCACGTTGGCCAAAAGGACCTCGCAAGCCAGCCGTGTCGTTTGAGCCCTTCGGCCGCGAACTTGCGAGACACATAGAAATCGATAACCCCCAATTTGCCCCCTGGCTTAAGGATGCGAACCGCATTATCAATCGCAGCAAACCAATCGGGGATCATAGTCAGCGAGTACGAGAAAGTTACAATATCGGCGCTCCCCTCAGGCGGAGTCCAGGTTGTGGCATCGGCTGCGACTGCCTCCACATTCTTCCATCCATGGCGTTCAGATCGCTTGTTAACGATCCCTAGCAAAGAAGTTGCCAAATCGACCACGTAAATTTTGGGTATCTGAGTTATTGCCGGTCCAATAAATTCCAGATTCGCTCCTGTACCGCCTCCAAAATCGACCCAAACACCTGGCTTTGATTGACCAAGTGTTTCGTAAACGTGCTCGCGTCCTTGAAGCAAACGCTTTCTAAAATCGTCATAACCCTCGGCTTGCCCAGAGTAAAAACTCTCCATGCGCTGAGCGTGATCCTTGCCGCGAACTGGTCGCAGAATCAAGTGGTAGAGAATTTTAAGATCGTTTCGAATCGACATAGAGTCATATTTCAAAAAGCGTTCAACACGGTCGTGCTAAAAAAACTTGACGATTTTATCCGTTTTATCCGTCACTAGCGTAATCGAGTTTTCCATTTTTTGTAACCGAGATTGCGACCACGTGCCGCAACTCCCTGCCAAGCCGACGGATCGTGAATTCAATGAGCCATGCGGCAAAAAACATACCCCAGCAACTACAAATGGGCCATAAAAAGATATTGTCATAGCGAGCTATTCCTGCAAGCTCAAGCGACATGATCGCAATTCCAATGCGATGATACATTTCCAACAAGCATCGGACGTACTGTCCAAATTACGCGAACTCACCAACGGAAACGAATAATAGGTTTGGTGAGATTGGATCTGCGGACATCTAAAACACGAATAAAACGAATCGGACTCTCGACTTACCGAAACCTTAATCCAGACAGGCAATCCCATTCAATGCAAGCACGCCCTTCACCGTCGCTCAGGGCGTGCAATGTGTTATCTCTACTCGACCAACAACTCGTCAGTGTTGTATACGATTAAAAGCCACGGAATGGGTGCGCAGCCGAGTCCTTCTTGTCCAGCATTTCTTGTGCGGACGGAATTCCCTTCATCGCATTCGAAATGGCGTCCTTGGTGGCGGCGTAGTTGTACTCATAGATCTTTTTGTCATCGGCCGCGGCCGGGTGAATAAACACTCCACATACCACGACTAGATTCTCAGCCTGGTCCTTTGGAATAACGCCACTGGCAACACTGTCTGCAACGGCTTTTGCAACAGCAGCTTGCGCGGGGCCAAACATCTGCACTGCTTGTTTCATGCCTTTGATTGTTACCTTGGTAATCATAACCGTCGAAGGCTTAACGGCTACATTCGGCGCAAGAACTGCCAGTAAGTTCGAGTGTCCGCTGCTCTGTGTCGCGAGCGCATTGGCAAATGCGGTCCCAACCGGGCCATCCTTGCTACCAATCATCAAATCGATGTGAGCAATTTCGTTTCCTTCGCCTACCAGTGATTCGCCGACGAACATGGACATGTTGGATTCCTAAAAATGAGAGTGGTGGAACTTTTGCGCGTTGCGCGTGATTGAACAGGAAAAGGTAGCAAACTGCTACGTTCTTGCAACGCGATCTGGCATCTCGATTCACTTTGCGTCCATATATTCTTTTGAAATCAAACAAAACTCATTCGAGAGCCCGTAGAATGCCATGTGATCGCATTCAAATTCCTATCCAAATCGAAAAAAATGCGACGGGACTGAAGTTTCGGCACACAATCTGCTTCGAGCGGTAATATTGGTAATTTCTCGCATCGAAGAAGAGTTCCGACATGCAGTTTCGGCTTTTTCTGTGGAAACTAGACCTGCTAGAAGGCTAGAGCTGCGGAATAAATGACTTTGATAAGGGAAAAATCAGGATTTGGGACAACAAATAGGTACCATAACGATTGGAATTGGCTGAAGCTGAGTGTACCGTAGAATGTATTCAGCAAAGAAACCGTTCGGCCGTTCTCCTTTTAGAGCCTTTCCAATTTGATGATTGCAGGCTCGCGTGTTATTCACTGGAATTTTTGCAAACCGATTTTTTGATTTTAATTGGGACTTGAGGGTATTGAAATGAAACGGAAACTGACGAGCTTTTTGGCGATGGCAATTGCATTTTCTGCTGCACCGATTCTTCGTGGTGACGATACTCCGGCAACGGATAGCCCCGCTAAAACTGTCAAGAGCGGTGCGACCGAAATAAAGAAGCCCACCAGAAAGTCCAAGAAAGCAGAACCCAAAACGGTTGAGATGTTTCAGGCTATGCAGGATGGCATTTTGACTGTTGACTACATTGGCAAGGACGCAAAAGAAGCCAATTTGATTTTCAAAAACAAAGGAGATGATCCACTGATCGTTGTACTCCCACAGACCTTTGGAGCTGTTCCCGTTCTGGCTCAAGGAATGATGGGTATGGGCGGTATGGGTGGCATGGGTGGCGGCGGAATGGGCGGAATGGGCGGAGGAGGCATGGGTGGAATGGGCGGCGGAGGCATGGGAGGCATGGGTGGTATGGGAGGTGGCCAAGGAATGGGCGGAGGAATGGGCGGTGGAGGAATGGGTGGTATGGGTGGAGGTGGAATGGGCGGAATGGGAATGGGCGGTGGCGGAATGGGCGGCATGGGTGGCATGATGCGTGTCGAAGCTGACATCCCTCGCAAAATGACCGTTGCAACTGTCTGCCTAAATCATGGAAAGGCCGATCCAAATCCGCGAATGAAATACAAAGTGGTTCGTTTGGCAGAAGTCAACGATTCACCTGTAATTGAAGAATTCTGCAAGGCTCTTGGCGCAGGACGCGTGAATCAAAACACAGCACAAGCGGCCGCATGGCACGTTGCGAATGGACTCACTTGGGAAGAATTGGTTCGTAAGCCGCGCGTGATCTCCGAGTATACGGGTATTGAAATGTTTTTCTCGCCATTTGAGGTACAAGCTGCTATGCGATTGACAGCTCTCGCGACACAAGAGGCTGAGCGAGTCGCCAGTTACAACGCTTCAATAAAAGTAAGCACTCAAAGCAAAGCCGAAGAAGAATCCATCGGAGACAAGCTAGGAAAGTAACTTTTTGTTTACGCTGGCAGACTACGAATGACACAAATAAGGCCTCGGAATTTCCGAGGCCTTATTCGTTTTAAAAGGCTGGGCTACGCGAAAACGGAGTCTGACGGTAAATTCATAGAGGGAGTTCCAGTGAATACCGATCGCGGCTAGCTAATCCCGAAAACGAAGCCACCAATTATCGAAGCATTCAATAATGAAAACGGACGAGTTACGCGAAAAATACCTGTCGTTCTTTCAATCGAAAGGGCATCATCGCCAAGCTAGCGACGTTCTCGTTCCGACTTGGGACCCGTCGGTACTTTTCACTCCGGCTGGAATGAATCAGTTTAAGGACCACTTTCTCGGGAAAGTCAAATTGGACTTTACCCGCGCGACCACTTGCCAAAAGTGTTTACGAACGGGCGACATCGATAATGTAGGTCGTACAGCGTATCACCACACGTTCTTTGAAATGCTCGGGAACTTCAGTTTCGGCGACTATTTCAAGGACGATGCTGTTGCCTGGGCGTGGGAGTTCTTGACGGACAAGAAGTGGTTAGGGATCGATCCGGCTCGATTGAGCGTAACTGTCTACAAAGACGACGACGAAGCGTTCAAGATTTGGAACGAGAAAATTGGGCTGCCAACCGCCCGTATCAGTCGGCTTGAGGAAGATGAAAACTTCTGGCCCGCGTCTGCTCCGAGCCAAGGACCCGATGGCGTTTGTGGCCCTTGTAGTGAGATCTACTACACACTGGACACAGGAAAGACCGTGGAGATTTGGAATCTGGTTTTCACGCAATTCAATCGTGTCGGAAACCCGCCGGATAATCTGCGGCCACTGCCAAGCAAGAATATCGATACTGGCATGGGGATGGAACGAACCGCCAGTGTTTTGCAGAACGTACCAACCAACTTCCATATCGATATCCTGATGCCCATTGTTCAAGCTGCATCGGAAGTCTGCGGCGTGCCGTACCAATACGAAAGCGATAACGGTCGAAGGCTGCGACGTATTACGGACCATGTTAGAGCTTGCACTTTTGCGATCCACGAGAACGTCTATCCGGGACCTAAAAAGGCTCGCTATGTGATCAAACGCTTGCTGCGAAGGGCGGTGCTTGATGGACACCAAATGGGGTTGCGAGAGCCATTCCTGCACCAATTGGTTCCGATGGTTGCGGACATGATGAAGGCTGTTTATCCCGAACTATTGCAAACTACTGAGCGGGTAGCGCAAGTCATGCGTCGAGAAGAATCGGACTTCTTTGCAACCATCGATTCCGGCTTGGAACGAATTGGGAGAGTATTCAATGATATGCAGGGATCGGGAAGGATCATGGTCGATGGTCAGGAAGCCGCTAGTCTCTACCAAACGTATGGCGTTCCACCAGAGATGTTTCAGCAGATCGCAGCGGAAAAGAACTACACGTTTGATTGGGATGGATATCGAGCTGCCATGGGCAAGCACGGTGAGATCAGCGGTGGCGGCGGTATGGAACTGTTTGAAACAGGCCCCATCGAAACCCTCAAAGAAGCACTTCAACACTGCGAATTCTTGGGCTACGAGCAAACCAAAGCAGAAGCTCTCGTAAAGGGCATTATCGTTGGCAAACCAAAATCGGACCATCTGGTTGGTTCCATCAAGTCATCGCAATCGGTTGAAATGACCCGCATTGTGTTGGATCGATCACCATTTTACGGCGAGAGCGGTGGACAGCTTGGCGACACCGGGAAATTGACGGCCTCCAATGGAGTTTTCGAGGTCACGGATACGCAACGAAGCGGTGAACTGATCATTCACTATGGAGCAATGGTTTCTGGCGAACTCAAGGAAGGCGATATGGTCTTGGCGCAAGTGGATGCTCTCCATCGCGATGCGATTCGTCGAGCTCACTCGGCAACTCATATCCTACATCACGCGCTCCAAAAGACGGTAGGCAGTCATGCCCAACAACAGGGGAGCAAAGTCGACGCCGATTGGTTGCGATTCGATTTCAGTAACCAAGAGCCCCTCTCCGAAGAGCAGGTAAAGATCGTCGAGTCCATTTCAAATGATCGAGTCCAAGATGCCGACCCGATCGACTGGAAGCTTGTCAGTTTGGCTGCTGCTCGCGAAGCAGGAGCTATGATGCTCTTTGGCGAAAAGTACCCAGATCCAGTCAGAATGGTTAGCATCGGGGGATTTTCCAAAGAACTGTGTGGAGGTACGCACGCAAATCGTACCGACGAAATTGAAATGATTGAAATCCTGGCGGAAGAGAGCGTTGCGTCTGGTATTCGACGCATTACCGCTGTGACGGGAAAGCGAGCAGCTGAGCAACGCAAAAAAGTGGAACAGCTCGCGATGCAATCCGCTGCTTTGTTGGGTTGTGCAATGATTAGCCTCGGAGATAAGACAATGGAGCTAGTGATGGCCGTCCGAAAACTGAAGAAGCTGGTAAGTGGGTCCGGCAACGAAGCGGTTCCGGATCTCGTTGCCAAGGGAAGTGTTGTTCCAACCAGCGAGAAATATACGGCGACTCGCGCTGCGTTTAAACAAGCGGCCCGCGCGATCAATGTGTCTTTCGACGAGGTACCGCAACGAATTGAGGCGTTATTGCTTGAGCAAACGCAGTTGCATCAACAGCTAAAGCAGATTTCCTCGAGTGGCGGGTTGTCGATCGATGATTTGCTGAGCCAGGCGGAATTGGTATCCGGTACGCAATTGATCGTTGCGGAGACTCCACATGCCAACGCAGGTATGATGCGTCAATGGATCGATCAACTCCGCAAACGCACCAAGGAGCCCATTGCGATCCTGTTGGCAAACTGCGTAGATGACAAAGTCACCTTGATTGCGGGCATTAGCCAAAACTTGGTCGAACGAGGTTTCAGCGCCGGCAAGTGGATCACACCGGTGGCTGAAACCGTGGGTGGCGGAGGCGGTGGCAAGCCGGATTTGGCGCAGGCGGGCGGAAAGCTTCCTGCGAAACTGCCGGAAGCTTTGCAGGTCGCGAAAGATACTTGGCATTCCATGTTAGCCTAAGCGCTCATTTTGGCTTCGCAACCGAACTGCCCGTGGTTAAGAACTTCGAGCGGATTTTACCCTGCGGATGGAGGCCCTATATGTATTGAGGGCCACCCGACACGGTTTGTTGATTTAAACTGTTACCTTTCCTCACCTCTCTCACTGCGCAGAGCCCATCCATGTCGAATCGCTCCAACGGCCAAATCGCAAACGTTCTCAATGAAACGCGTATTTTCCCACCAAGCAAAGCGTTTTCAGATCGAGCGGTAGTTGGGTCACTATCCGCATACGAGGATCTCTATCAAGAATCGTTGAGGGATATAGAAGGTTTCTGGTCGAAACAAGCAAAGGAGCATTTGCATTGGTTTGAGCCGTTCCACACGACGCTCAAGTGGAACAATCCGATAGCAGAGTGGTTTGTCGGCGGCAAAACCAACGTATCTTATAATTGCCTTGATGCACATGTCCTCAATGGGAACGGGGATCGAGTCGCCTTCCATTGGGAAGGTGAACCAGGAGATCGACGCACGATCACTTACGGCGATATGCTTCGCGATGTCAGTCGGTTCGCGAATGGACTGAGAAGCCTTGGCATCCAGAAAGGTGACCGCGTCAGTATCTACATGCCGATGGTACCTGAACTGGCAATTGCGATGTTGGCATGCGCTCGAATCGGGGCGATCCATTCGGTAATCTTTGGCGGATTCAGCGCTGAAGCGATTTCGGATAGAAACAATGATGCGCAAGCAAAACTGCTCATTACGGCAGACGGTGGTTGGCGACGCGGCAAAGCATTGTCTCTGAAGGAAACAGCTGATGAAGCGTTGGCGAAGAGTCCAACAGTAGAAAAATGCGTTGTTCTAAAGCGCGTAGGCAATCTGGTGAACATGCAGGATGGCCGCGATATTTGGTGGCACGATCTAGTCGAGGACGTTTCTAGTGAATGTCCTGCAGTTCCAATGGACAGCGAAGATTCCCTTTTCATCTTGTACACCAGTGGTTCGACTGGCAAACCCAAGGGAATCCGACACACAACGGCTGGCTACAACCTGTATGTGAAACGAACCTTTGAGTGGGTGTTTGATCATCGAGAGGGCGACATCTTTTGGTGCACGGCCGATTGCGGTTGGATCACGGGGCACAGCTACATCGTCTACGGACCTATGTCCGCCGGCGCAACACAAGTCATGTACGAGGGCGCACCGAACTGGCCCCAAGAAGACCGATTCTGGGAAATAATCGATCGCTATAAAGTCTCGATTCTTTACACTGCCCCCACTGCAATTCGAACGTTTATCAAATGGGGAGACCACCATGTTGACAAACACGATCTCAGTTCGTTGCGACTGCTGGGGAGTGTTGGTGAAGGAATCAATCCAGAAGCTTGGATGTGGTACTACGAAAAGATCGGCGGAAGCCGATGCCCGATTGTCGATACGTGGTGGCAGACCGAAACAGGCGGCATCATGATGTCACCCCTACCGGGCGCAATCGCTTGCAAGCCTGGGTCATGCACTCGTCCTTTGCCCGGAATTGTGCCGCGAGTTCTCGGCGACTCGCTACAGGACGTTGACGCGAATCACGGTGGAATGCTTTGCATAGAAAAGCCCTGGCCTGGGATGCTTCGAGGTATCTGGGGAGACGACCTACGCTATCAACAACAATACTGGTCACTCGTTCCAGGGATGTATTTGACCGGCGACAACTCACGTCGGGACGAGGATGGTTACTATTGGATCATGGGGCGAATCGATGACGTGATCAATGTTTCGGGACATAGGCTCAGCACGATTGAGGTCGAAAGCGCGTTGGTGAGCCATCCCGCTGTTGCGGAGGCCGCCGCAGTAGGCAGACCGGACGAGATCAAAGGTCAAGCCATCACGGTGTTCGTCACGCTTAAGAACCATGAGCCGTCGGACGCGATGCGCGAAACACTTAAGCGACACGTTCGCAAGGAAATCGGCGCGCTCGCGGTCCCCGATGACGTCCGATTCACTTCTTCGCTCCCCAAAACTCGCAGTGGAAAGATCATGCGGCGCTTGCTTCGGGATATAGCGTCCGGCAAGGAAGGGAGTGGAGATACGTCGACCTTGGAAGACTATTCGGTTCTTGTGCGACTCCGCAACGACGACGAGTCGTGATGAGCGAACGGCCCATGGCTTGCCAATGAACAAAGCACAAAGCAGCTCACATTTTTTGACGCTTCTAATAGCCTTGGTTTCGTTGATTTCGGTGGTATCCGTATTCAATCAATGGTCAACATCGCTCGAGGCATTTTGCTTCGCAACCGGAGCGATCTGCGTTTGGTTAGTCGTTCGTGAGAACATCTGGAATTTCCCAATTGGTATTCTGAACGTAACTGGATATGCCATCGTTTTCTTTCAGGCCGAACTCTATGCTGACGCCGGACTTCAAATCGTCTATTTCATATTGGGTTGTATCGGGTGGGTGATGTGGTATCGAGGAGCAAGCCACGACGCGAGTTTGATTCGATCGAAGCAACCGATTGATCGTTTAAGTCACGTGCAGCTGGGGACACTGTTACTCTTCATACTGGTCGCAACGTTATCGCTTTGGAAAACATTGCATTGGGTTGGTGGCTCCGCTTCCTTTTGGGATGCGCTGACAACTTCGGTCAGTCTCGCTGCGCAGTGGATGCTCAATCGAAAACAACTGGAAAACTGGCTCGGTTGGATCGTGGTCGATATCATTTATGTTCCACTTTATTGTTACAAAGGACTCTATCTAACGTCTATCCTCTATGGAGTTTTCCTTTGCATGGCCTTGGTAGGATTGCTGGAATGGCATCGCAATTGGCGAATGCAGCAGTTCGGACAACAAGGTGTTTCATGACCCTCGGTTTCATCGTCGGAAAATTCTATCCACCGCATCGAGGTCATAAACATTTGATCGACTCGGCAAGAAAAAAAGTCGATCACCTGATTGTGTTGGTTGCCCATCATCCTACACATTCGATATCCGGCGAAATGCGGTTGGAGTGGTTGCGGGAGATCCACCCCGACTGCGACGTTCGCTTGGTGGCGGATGAATTGGAGAACGAATCGGAGCCGTGGGCTAAATTCACGTTACAATACCTTGGCCGACCACCCGATGTGGTCTTCTCCAGTGAGGACTATGGTCCAGTGTACGCTTCCATAATGGGTAGTCGACACCTAATGATCGATCGACTGCGGACCACGGTCCCTGTTTCAGGAACCATGATCCGCAATGATCCGTTGAATTATCTAGACCAACTCGAACCTTGCGTGCGTGCGTGGTTTGTAAAACGAATCGTATTCATCGGGGCGGAGTCAACAGGCAAATCAACGCTGGCTGAGAAAATGGCTCGTTACTACAGTACGGAATGGGTGCAAGAATACGGCCGAGAACATTGGGAACGCAAAGTTGCGGGTCTTTCCCTGAACGAAACTCTCCCGAGTTGGTCAAGCGACGAATTCGTGCACATCGCCGAAGAACAGCAACGGCGAGAAAATGCAGCAGCAAGAATTGCCAACCGCATTTTGATCTGCGACACGAATGCTTTTGCAACCGGGACTTGGCATGAGCGATATTATCGATTTCGAGATGAACGTGTCGATCTAATTGGCGCAAAATCGAAAGTGGATTTGTACCTGATCACCGCACCGGACGTGCCGTTTGTTCAAGATGGATTTCGTGATGGCGAGAAGATTCGAAACTGGATGGACCAGCGATTCATGGAACAACTCGCTCAGGGAACGACTGCCTGGGTGCGCATCGACGGGCCCTATGCGAGCCGTCTAGACTCAGCGATCGCCGCCGTAAAGGAACATCTTCGACGCAGCACCTGCACGCCGTCCGATTAAGGACTCGAAAGCATTCGCTAGCGTTCCAATTCCTAAGGTCCATTCGAGCCGATTGTCTATTCAATCCCTTACAAACGTTATAATACAAACCGGTAAACCGAAATGGACATCTTGATTCGGATTGAAGAAGGTGCAATTCGAGCTTTCAGGACGAGAAAGGTGACACGCCAACAAGGACGTTGGTACCAGTTACTTCTCAAGGATGAGTTGCATGTGCACCTGGTGGATAGGCAAGCGATTGCGTCTTGCCATTGCATGGTTTGGAATCGTTATGGCTACCAGTGGAGCCAATTCTGCGCAGCAATATTTTGCGCCCCAAATTCCTTATCAGCCACTGGACAGCTACTTGCTATCGGACGACTCGCTGTCGAACTCTGAGGTTTCGAGCGGCATCCCAGTGCAAACGACTAGTTCCAATGGAGGCGATTCTGAGGAAGACACTGCGATCGCGAAAGGGCTTAGTGAATCTGACGTCAAAAAGATCATTGACAAATACTTGAAAGACAAGGAATCCGAAAAGGAGAGTAAGCTGACGGAGAAGGAAAAAAAAGATAGTGATTTCGCGATGACAGCCAAGTGGAATGACGGCTTAGAACTACAGACAAAAAACAAACATTTTAGAACGCACATCGGTGGGCGCGTGCAGTTCGATACCGCATGGTTTGATGTACCTCAAAACGTCAACAACAACATCAATGTCCCTTACGGAGATGGAGCAGATTTCCGTCGAGCGAGACTAAGGCTAGACGGCACCATTTACGAGGTGCACGAATACGCGGCAGAATTCGATTTTGTCAATTCGGCGCGCATCCGAAATCAACCGGGAGCAACCAATTTCTTCGATGAAACTTTGACGTCGCCAACGGATCTTTGGTGGACGATCAAAGAACTTCCCTTGGTTGGTAATCTCCGAATTGGAAACCAGAAGGAGCAAATCGGTTTCGAACATATCGTCAGTAGTCGTCACCTCCCGTTTATGGAACGTTCATTCAATCAGGATGCGTTTTACGGCGGGCTATTTAATGGATTTCAACAAGGTGCGTCTATCTTCAATACGTATGGAAACGAGGTTGGCGTCTGGAATCTTGGGATCTACAAGCCAACCAACAACGTGTTTAGCAACTCTACGGGGGATGGTGATTACTCCATCACGGGACGTGCAACACGGTTGTTGGTCTACGAAAACGATGGCAATCAGCTCTTGCATATCGGCTTGTCCGGCCGCCAAAGTTCAGCGGTTTCACAAGCTGGGGTTCCAGGACGATTTGCGACTTTTCGAGCACGTGACGCGATTCGCTCCGGACTCTCCGCCGGTTGGCCAACTCCTGCAGGAATCACCGTAGCTGGTGACGACCAACAAACCGCCAACGGAGAACTTGTCTCCGTCTTGGGCTCCTTCACGTTCCAATCGGAATACCTACTCAATTCGCTTCAGGATGCGAGCACAACTTTGGGGGGGCCAACCACGAACTTGGTTTATCACGGTGGGTACGTTCAAATGCTTTATTTTTTGACAGGCGAGCGCGATCACTACAACAAGAAGAGCGGAGCGTTCGAACGAGTGAGACCACACACGCATTTTTTCAAGCCAAATAAATGCCATGGGGGAATCACCGGTATGGGTGCATGGCAAGTTGGTGTTCGATACAACCATCTCGACTTGAACGACCAAGGAATCAACGGGGGGATTCTCGACAATTGGACCGCCGGGGTCAATTGGTTTTGGAATCCTAACACGAAGTGGCAGTTTAACTACATCACAACGGATCGCGACACGGCTGCGGTGACGAGTCCCTCGATCTCACCCGGAAGCGGCAGGATTCACGGATTTGGGATGCGACTTGCCTTTGACTTTTAGGTCACACCATCACGGGTGAGGGGTGTTCGGTTGTCGACGCCACTGTTGCAAGAGCTCGATCAAGTAGTCTAATGCGATCTCGTAGATATCCGGCTCTTTGCTGGCGCGGGGCCCTGCAACGTTTAGTGTTTGCACTCTATTGGTGGCAATCCATTCTCGAACACGTTGCAAGGATCCAGGTTGAGTTAGCTGCACCTTGATGCAAGGTTTGTTGAAGCTTTGTGCATAACCAATGGTTCTGAGAGTCCCTCCTTCGAGAACAGACCGGTAAAGAACTAATGTCGCGTCCGAATCCTGTACGTTGCGTTTCGTACGGTCAGAATACTTTGGAGAGGGGTGCTCGCGAAGTCGATAGCAATCGCGAAGCGGACCGTCTTCCGCTATTCTCCCACGGGGGCACCAACCACCATGCTCGATATCGAGTGCGATCGCAGCATCTAAAGCCGCTCGATCGACTCCAGTTTGCCCCCCAGAAACGATTGTAGCGAGTAAGCGAAAAGACGACTTTTCAATCGGCTGGCGTTTCGAAAGAGGGCGGAGGTTCGGTACGGGATCGTTGATGATGTTTACTCGCAAAAATCGCTATTGAGACGTTTAAATCGATCACGTCGGTTGCAAGGATTGTTCAATCTATTCGTACCAGGGAATTCGCATCGATTATCTATTTCTCTATGCCTGAATGCAAGTTTGGCGCTATCTTTGTTCAGTTCGTCTCAAGCCCCGCGCTACAAGACGCCCGAAGATGAGCTATGGTCTCCTTCGATTGCTCGAATCAAACCATCCGAATAAACAGGAGAATGCAAACGTGAACTACGTGGAAGTAAAACAGGTCTCCGGCTACAGATTGTGGCAGCTTTGTTCGTTGATTGGTTTTCTTTCGATTGCGGTCGGGATGGCTGGCCCGGTGGCAGACCGATCCGACCCTCGCGACAAGCAATGGAAACTTGCGATCGATCCGCACAAGGTGCTTGGCGCACAGAGTTGTGATAAATGCCATGCAGCAGAAATTCAAACCTGGAAGCGCACTCCGCACAGCGAGACATTCTTGACCCTGCACCGCAAACCCGAAGCACAGAAGATAGCGGACAAACTGGGTATTTCCAATTTCAAAAGCGATTCCAACTGCATTCAGTGCCACTATACGATGGGGCATGTCGAAAACCGTCTCGACGCGATTGCTGGTGTATCCTGTGAATCATGCCATGGAGCGGCGAAGGACTGGATCGCGGTTCACAATGACTTCGGTGGGCCTAAGGCTACTCGAACACAAGAATCCCCTGAGCACCGCAACCAACGGCTCGCGACCAGTATCGACTTGGGCATGAGAAACCCCATTAATGTTTATCTCGTGGCGCAAAGCTGTTACCGATGTCACACGGTACCGGACGAAAGGCTTGTCAACGTTGGTGGCCACAATGCAGGAAGCCTTGATTTCGAACTCGTTAGCTGGTCGCAAGGCACGATCCGTCACAACTTTGTCCGAACCGATGGAAAGGTAAACGCCGAAGAGTCACCCTCGCGAGTGCGTACCATGTTTGTAGCGGGAATGATCGCCGACCTAGAGTTCAGCATGCGAGCTACATCGCAGGCTACGGAAAAAGCAACTTTCGGCGTCACGTCAGCACAACGAACAGCGCGATCGCTCGAACGATTGAGGTCGGCCCAATCTAAAGTCAATCACCCCATCCTTGCTGAATCTATCAATGTAGCTCAATCGGTCTCATTGAAGTTGAATAATCGCGAACAACTTGAGCAAGCTGCAGGCAAGATCAATGAGTTGGGAGTTCGCTTTGGCGCGACCGTCTCGGGCGATGAGCTGACTGCGATCGATTCTTTTGTTCCGCCAAAAAACAAATGGAAATAGTCTCCAACGTACGGGAATCGACTCGAGCGAAGCGCTGTCGAAGCAATAGCTTTGAATGCGATTCGCTTGCAATGGACGCATTGCTTGGATTGAGCGCGGTCGCAAACGCCTCCGTTGCCCTTCAAAGCGCGACAAGCGGTACACATCTTGAGATCGGCGATGCAAATATCCGACTTGATGGTCCGCAACCTGGGTCAGCACCCAAACAAGCATTTCAGGTATACGCTCCATTAAGGGTTGTACCAGCAGATGATCTCGAGCGCGGTTTCACCCAATTCGTTTTGGACCTTGACGAGCATTTAGACAGTAGGACCGAGAGATTGCTCCGCCTGCTCGATCAACAGCAATCATGGTATGATGGTCAGCAGCGAGCTGCATCGGCAGCAGAACAGTATTTGTCACTGTGCGAACATCAGCAGCAGCAATGGCTTCATCTGAACCAGCAATCTCCCCAAGTCCCAGCAACCAGTCAACACTAGATTCCATGAGTGCTCCAGTGAATCGGGTGTTGATTGTTGGAGCAGGATGGACCGGCCGACAGATTGGTGGGCAAATGGCATCGCACGGGCTTGATGTAACGTTCGTCGACAGCAGTGCAGAGGCGCTTCAAGTGTCAAGGGAGTGGATTCTCGACCAGCGAGAGACTTTCTTTGAACAGGGACACTGGCCCGATATTCGCCACGACCAACTTGCGAGTCTGATCCATACCACATCGAAAATCGATGAAGTTGCAGGCGACTTTGATTTGATTTTAGAGTCGGTCAGCGAACAATTTTCGCTGAAGCGGAGGATCATCAAGTCCTATTCCGAACGCTTTGCATCGCCAGCAATTATTGCATCAAACAGTTCTTACTTTACCCCGTCGATGATGCAGCCGCATTGCATTTCTCCAGGGCGGTTCGCAAACTTTCACTTCCATGTTCCGGTGTGGCGTGCGACCTTAGTCGATATTGCAACTGGATCGTTGACCGATGAGGCTACGGTTCAACGACTCGTGGCGGTGGCGAGTCGTATAGGGCAAACTCCACTGGTTCAGCGTGTTGAAAACCCAGGTTATGTGTTCAATTGGATGTTGAAAGCGTTGCTGCAATCCGCATTACAATTGGTCGACCGCAATGTAGCTGAGCCTGCTGATATCGATATGGCCTGGAAGAAAGTAACAGGCATGCCCATCGGACCGTTTGGCATTATGGACCAAATTGGTGTAGACCTGATCCATCAAACCATGTCGCATGCCCGCTTCGTCGATGGCGACGAGGAGTGGCAACCGCTTGTCGACATCCTGCAGCCTTATGTTGACAGCCATCGGCTAGGAACCAAAACCGGGCGAGGATTCTTCGAATATTGAGATGGAGTCTGCCGTTTAGCACTTGCGAGAATGACCCGAAAATCCTTGAATCATGGGCCGTCAACAGCTCTTTGGCGGGTAAACTGGGGGACTCCCTCGATTTTTGTTCGTAATCCTTGGTCATGAACGCTCTAGCATCATCACTTCCTATCAAACCTCGCATTTCCTTGACTTTTGCAATTTGCCTTGCGCTTTGTCTAGCTGCAAACGGGGAAGATAGTGCTGTCGCCAAATCAACATTTATCCGAGGGCTAAACCTCAATGGTCCTGCCATCGAAATCGATGGCAATCTTTGGCAGGGGAACGACTCCACCGATTTCGATTGCAACGGACTAGCGTTCGAGAATGACCAAGTTCCGCTGAAGCCCAAAACTGACAAGAATCGTGAAGCCATGATTCGCAGCAGTCGATGGGGGAGCAAGCTCGATGTCGTCTTGAAGCATTTGCCTGCCGGCAATTACCGAGTCTTTCTTTACGCTTGGGAGGACAACAATCCGGAACACTTTCAAATTCTCGTAAACAACGAGGTCGTTATAGAGCGATTTTTAAGCGGGAAGGCTGGCCAATGGAAACGGCTCGGCCCATGGACCGCAGAATCCAACAACGGCTCCATAACGATTTCGGCAAAAGGTGGCACAGCTAACTTCTCGGGAATCGAAGTATGGAGTATGCAAGGAGAAATCCCAGATCCGCTTCAAGTCGAGTTCAATCGCTCCCCTACCGACGAACAAACTGCGTTTTTCGAGGCCAAGATTCGGCCTCTCTTGGTGGAGCATTGTTATGAATGCCACAGCGCCGATGCCAAGGAAATCGGCGGAGGGCTATTGCTTGATTCGCATCGCGGGCTAGCGAAAGGTGGCGACACCTCCCCTTCGATCGTTCCTTTCGATGCGGATAATAGCTTGTTGATGACGGCAGTGCAGTACAGCAACGCGGATTTGCAAATGCCACCCTCCAAGAAACTTGCGGCACACGAGATTCAAGATTTCAAAACATGGATCGAGATGGGTGCACCGGATACGAGAACCGAGGATACGGTCGCAACGCTCAAAGCAAAGAAGGCCATCGATTGGGTCAAAGCGCGCAAGTTTTGGTCCCTTCAGCCGATAGTGAAACCATCACTGCCCGAAGTTGCGTTGGCCGATTGGGGGATCAGCAGTATTGACCGGTTTGTGTTGTCCAAAATGGAACAGCATGGATTGCAGCCGAGCGAAGATTCTACTCGTACGGTTTGGTTACGCCGGGCGACCTACGACCTGATTGGGCTTCCGCCAACGCCTGAACAATTGGATGCATTCCTTCAGGACTCGGATTTGACTGCGTATTCGAAGGTGATTGATCGGCTGCTTTCAACACAAGAGTATGGCGAACGATGGGGACGTCATTGGCTCGATGTTGTGCGTTACTCGGATTCCGCAGGCGACAACTCCGATTTCCCGATTCCTCAAATGATCAAATACCGAGACTGGGTGATCGATGCGTTCCGTGACGACATGCCCTATGACCAATTCGTTCGAGAACAACTTGCGGGCGATCTATTGCCGAGCAAGAGTATTGAGCAGGCACATCGGCAATTGATTGCCACAGGATACATCGCGGGTGCCAGGCGATTCGGCTCCCGCGTCGATGATTACCCGACGCATTTGACTATCGAAGATACGATTGACAATTTGGGACGTGCATTCCTAGCAACTACCATTAATTGCGCACGTTGCCACGATCACAAATTTGATCCGGTGACGGCGGACGACTATTACGCGATTTACGGGATATTCAATAGCACTCGCTATCCATGGCCAGGAATCGAACTCGAACAAAAGCAACGAGACTTGGTCCCATTGGTTTCTGTTGATGAGGCTGAGAAGGTTTCGCTACAAAAAACAGCTGAACTGAGGCTATTGGACGAGGAAGTCAAAGCGTTGGAAAAACAAAAAAAGGAACTTCCATCAAACGAAACCGATGACCAAAAGAAAAAACTGGAGGACCAAATCAAGAAAGCAAGAGAAAGTGTGGATCGCATCGCGAAGCAGCCCCCTCCATTCGAGCAAGCCTATGCAGTCGTGGATGCAAAAAAAATTGCCGATGCTCCAATTCAGATTAAGGGAGATCCGAACAAAGTTGGTGCGATCACACGCAGACATTTCCTGACGGTACTCGGCGGCCAGAAACTGTCAGAGTCGGACTCATCCAGCGGCCGCATACAATTGGCTCAATGGATTGTATCACCCGACAACCCGCTCACCGCTCGCGTGATGGTGAATCGCATTTGGCTGCATCACTTCGGACGCGCTCTCGCACCGACACCCAATGACTTTGGTCGGCAAGGCAGACCTCCATCGCACCCTGAATTGCTGGACTGGATGGCAAATCGATTTATCGAAACCGGATGGTCAGTCAAAGCGATGCATCGCGATATCATGCTTTCGAGGGCCTACCGAATGAGCAGCATTGCGACGTCCAACGCGATTGAAGTTGATCCCTCGAATACGTGGCTGAGCAACTTCCCGCGATTGCGGATGGATGCCGAATCGATTCGAGACACGTTGCTAACCTTAGGTGGGGACCTTGATCGAAAGCGAGGAGGTAGCCATCCATTTCCGCCGCAGTCGCAATGGAAATTCACTCAGCACAATCCGTTTAAAGCCGTTTATGAATCAAATCACCGCAGCGTTTACCTTATGACGCAACGTATTCAGCGCCATCCATTTCTCGCAATCTTTGATGGTGCGGATCCAGCGGTCAGCACGCCCGCCCGGTCGGTCAGCACCACTCCACTTCAGGCTTTGTACTTCCTAAACGACCCGTTCGTACATAACCAGGCAGCAGGCTTCGCAAAGCGAGTTGTCTCCTACTCGAACAACGACCAGGAACGGATTCTTTTTGCCTATCGAATGGCGCTTGGGCGTTACCCAACAGAACTTGAGATTGCCTCTTCGGAGAGTTTCTTAAAATCAATTGGAACCGCGTTGATCGGATCGAACGCGAGTGCTCAAGAAGGTGAGAGTCAGGTCTGGGAGTCATTGACGCGATCCTTATTGCGACTCAACGAATTCGTTTACTTGGACTGAGAACATGATGGAAAGACGCCGAGTCGTTCAAAGCTTGTTAGGTGGTTCGATTTTGATGCCAGGGCTTTTGACCCAGTTGTTGGCAGAAGATCTCCCCGTCGTAGCTAGTTCCGACCCGCTAGCACCCAGAACATCACACTTTCCACCTAAAGCCAGACGGGTAATTTTCATTTTCTCAAATGGTGGCGTGTCCCACATGGACACGTTCGACCACAAACCGGAGTTGTTCAAAGCGGATGGCAAAAGGAAAGGGGTGGGTGGAGGACTTTCGAATCAGGAGCGAGTACTACTCAGGCCCCTGTGGGACTTTAAGCCAGGCGGAAAGTGTGGGACACTTGTTAGCGATTTGTTTCCGCACCTTCGGGATTGCATGGATGACATTTGCCTAATCAAATCGATGAAATCGGACGACAACGAGCACTATCAGGCGACGCTCGCTATTCATACCGGCTCTTTTTTCTTTTCGAGGCCGAGTATCGGTTCCTGGATAAGTTACGGTTTAGGGACCGTGAATAGCAATCTCCCCTCGTTTGTAGTACTTGCAAAGGAGCTTCCCTATGCTGGCACGCAAGTTTACGCCAATGACTTTTTGCCGGCTTATCATCAGGGAGTTAGAGTCGTGCCCGGAGCTGTGCCAATTCCCAATTTAGACCGACGCTCGGGTCGCCAAGACATTCAGCAAATGGAATTGGATTTTGCTGCCTCATTCAACCGAAAGCACTTAGCCGACCGATCCGGCGAACAAGAGTTAGCAGCTAGGATTCGAACGTTTGAAACGGCCTTCAAGATGCAAAACGAAGCCAAGGAGGTCTTTGATTTCGCTGGTGAGTCTCAAAAAACACTTGAGCTTTATGGAATCAAGGAGGGGGAGTCGCATGGATTTGCTTGGCAATGTCTAGTTGCGAGGAGACTAGCGGAACGAGGCGTTCGATTCATTGAACTAATTGACGGTAGTTCGAGTAAGAATTGGGACCAGCATGGAAACATGGCGGAACATGCAGACCACGCGAAAGCGATCGACCAGCCAGTCGCGGGATTGCTAAAGGATCTCAAACAGCGAGGCATGCTGGACGACACCTTAGTGGTTTGGACGACCGAATTCGGCCGAACGCCGGGCGTGGACGGCGACAAAGGCAGAGGTCATCACAGCGCTTGCTTTAGTTCTTGGCTTGCCGGCGCTGGGGTCAAGGCCGGTTTCTCCTATGGCTCCACAGACGAAATCGGAGCAACTGTCGCAGAGAATAAAGTCCATGTACACGACTTTCATGCGACCATTTTGCATTTGCTCGGCCTCGACCATACCAAATTGACATACCGCCATGGAGGCCGTGATTACCGTTTGACGGATGTTCACGGAAGCGTGGTCCAAGCCTTGCTGGGCTAAGTGATCGTCTCACGATTCGCGAGCAATACCATTGGGCGCTCGACGTCCAGCAGTAAAATGCGTATGCTGGTCCGATCGTTTTTCCTGTCTCAACTTGCTCCTTCCACCCACCATTTAGCGGAACTCCACAAATGAAACCAACATTTCCGATCCCTGAGCCTGCTATTATTTGGAACCGCTTTTTTGATCTGGTGCAAGTTCCCAGACCGTCAAAGGCCGAAGGGGCAGCAATCGACTTCTTGGATCGCTGGGCGGTTGGATTGGGTTTCGAATGTCGCCGTGATGCTACAGGTAATTTGGTTGTGCATGTTCCATCTACAGACAAGCAACGATTGGGACCGATAGTGATTCTGCAATGCCATGTGGATATTGTATCCGTGACCGCCGAAGGCCCGCACGGCGCAGACGCATCGCGTGGAATGATCCCTACGGTGCGAGGCAATTACAATCCTGAAGATGAAAAAAAACTCGCCCCTAACCCTTCAGGTGACTGGATCAATGCACCCTATACCACGCTAGGTGCGGACAATGGGATTGGCGTGGCGATGATGATGGCCCTGGCGGAGTCGAATGCACGACCTGTACCAATGCAGTTGCTCTTTACGATCGATGAAGAGGCAGGGATGACAGGTGCTTTTGGACTCGATGCAAATGCGCTCGGGCTAACTGGCAAGCTCCTAATCAACATCGATACCGAAGACGATGATGAGATAACCATCGGCTCCGCAGGTGGGCGCGATGTGGAGATCCAGTGGAGCGGCGAAACCGAACCGGCGGCTGAAGCGACCTACTTTTCCATCGAGCTTAAAGGTTTAAAGGGCGGACATTCCGGGGTCGAAATCAACCAAGGGAGGGCAAATGCGAATCGCACATTAGCTCGAACTTTGGTGAAGCTATCCGAGTTGGTTCCATTGCGTTTGCAGAGTTTTGATGGTGGCTCTCGTCGTAACGCAATTCCTGATTTAGCGAACGCCCTAGTGAGCATTGATGATTCGAAGCAACAAGCAGCAATAGCGTCAATTCAATCCTGCTGTGAACAGTGGAACCAACTCTATGCAGGAAGGGACAATCCAATTACGATCCAGGTGCAACCCAAAAGGGATTTGAAACCGATTTCTCTACTGACGTGTGCTAGCACGCTTTCGTTTCTGCGATTGCTCAGCAGCATTCCCACCGGCATTTGTGAAATGACGACTGAGATGCCTACCCTGGTGGAATCGTCGTGCAATCTTGCGATTGTTGAATTGAACAGTCCAGATCCCGCCAAGGTCATATGCAGTGTTCGGGGCACATCGCAATTCGCGTCTGACGACATTTGCGATACCCTTCAAGCTGTTGTTGGACTTGCAAAAGGTAGTCTCACCATCACGGATGGATATCCAGGTTGGAAGCCACGGTTGCAATCCCATTTATTGAAGATTGCGAATGAACAGTACGAGCGACTGTTTGGTTCCAAGCCCAAGGTGCATGCGGTGCATGCAGGGTTAGAATGTGGACTATTGATCGAGAAGCTTCCCGGCTTGGACGCGATTTCGATCGGACCCACGATCAAAGGGAATCATGCTGTTGGCGAACGGGTGCAGATTAGTTCGGTTGCGAAATCGTACCGATACTTGAATGCTATTCTTGAAAGTATCCAGTAGAGGCTTTGCGTCCCAAGAGGACCTTCGTTGTTCACCAGCCAATCCCATAGTCTTCCCCGTGATTGCTCGAACCGCCCCACAGTGTTCCATGTTTCGCATCAAACCAGATCGCGTTGATCGGACCAGAGGTTCGTTCTTGAAAGGTCGCTTTGTAACCCATTCGGTTTAGGTCTTTTCGAACCCAGGATGGAGTCTGCTCGTTAAGAGTTAGGCCACCAGGACTCTTTTCGTGCGCCCCAAAACTCGAGTGCATTTGAAGTGTCTTGAAACTCGGCGCTTCGCATGCTTCCTGAACCGTCATATTGAACTCAACAACATTCAAAAAGAACTGAATAAGCAATTGATCCTGCTCGTCACCCGCTTGTTTCGCAAACGACAAGAAGGGTTTGTCGTCCTTCATGGCGAGGGTCGGGGTCAACGTGACTCGCGGACGTTTACCTGGCTCGACGACGTTGAATGGATTTTCGCTTGCATCCAAGACAAAGGATTGCATGCGTTGACTAAGTCCAATACCGGTATTGCCAGCGATGCACGCTGGGACCCAACCACCGCTTGGGGTCATGCTTACGACCCAGCCTTCTGCATCGGCTGCTTCAACGGAAGTTGTACCGGATTGAAAGCTCTCAAGAAACTTCTGGTCTGAATTCGTGCTCACGGCGTCTGCGCTTGAAATGGCCCATTTACTGAGAGTATTTGCAAAGGGGTTCACTTTCCCCTCGAACGGATATGGGTTTCCTGGTCCGACTTTCGGGTTATTTTTTTCGGGGTCGATTAGTTTGCTACGTTCTTTCGCATATTCTTTTGAGAGAAGGCCGCGCATGGGCTCTTCAGGGGCAAACGCTGGGTCGCCGTAATAAAAATCGCGATCTGCAAAGGCTAGATTCATTGCTTGATAAAGCGTGTGGATGTAGTTAGTCGAGTTGTAGCCCATTTGCTTTAAATCAAAGTTTTCCAAAATATTGAGCATCTGCAACATGACAGGTCCTTGAGTCCACTGTTGCAACTTGTAGACTTCGATGCCTTTGTAGATCGTTTTGAGCGGCTCTTCGATTTTCACTTGCCAGTTGGCGAGATCTTGTTCGGTGATTAATCCACCTTGTTCTTGGCAGCTGCGGGCAATCTCCTCGGCGATATCTCCTCGGTAGAATCGGGAGTTGGCTGCGTAGATTGCATCCTTGCGCGTCATCCCTTTCGCGAGAGCCTCTCGCTCTGTTTCAATTAATTTCTTGAGTGTCTCGAGCAGATCTTTCTGCACAAACACTTCGCCCGCATTGGGCGCCTCTCGTTTCTGGTCTAAGTGCGGTAAAAAAACCTTCTTCGAATAGGGCCACTTTTTGATTTGTGCTTTACCGCGCTCGATCGAGTTGGCTGTCTGAGCTTCGATCGGATAACCTTCGGCCATTTGCATGGCGGGAGCCAACACGTCCGCTAGACTCAAGCGTCCGTATTCCGCCAGCATGGTCATCAGTCCGCCCGGTGTGCCTGGAGTTACCGCGGCAAGTGGTCCATACTCGGGCGGGTACTTCATCCCTTTGCTTTTATAGAAGTCCGCGGTCGCTCCGGTGGGAGCGACGCCCAGCGCATTGATAGCGATCACTTGTTTGGAATGGGGATTGTAAATGAGCGCTTGGGTCTCGCCGCCCCAACTCAGGACATCCCACATCGTGCATGTTGCCGCTAGCATAGCGCACGATGCATCCACTGCATTTCCACCTTTGCTAAATACGATGGCACCAGCAGTCGCTGCAAGTGGTTTCCCTGTGATTGCCATCCAGTGCCGGCCGTGCAAAGGTGGTTTTTGCGTGGTCACCGGCAAATTATTGAACTCTTGGCCTGTCGCGAATTCTAAAAAAGTTATGAAGGCAAGAAGGGCTAACAGTCGTTTCATAGCTTTGTTTCGTTATAGAGTGTGTCCGGCTTGCCGTGCAGGACTCAAATCAATTGGGCTACTCCGCTGGACGTGTTCCACACGGCAATTGGAACAGTCTGAGCATCTTAGTAGTCTATCGCCGTCTGACTTCCAAAGCACTCCCGCAACGAAAATTGCTCGGCAATTGATAGAGAAAGAGCATTTCGGCTAGACTATAGTCGCTCGTTCGGACCGATTGATCGATTGCCCATTACTTCCCTCCCACCCAAGAGCATTTGATGCGAATCTTCATCTCCATTTTTTCGCGGCCCCTGGCAACCATCCTTTCCGCGGCTACCTTTTCGATTCTCTCGATTTCGCTCGCAGGTGCGGCAAAACCGCTGGATTCACCTAACATCGTTTTGATTGTGGCCGACGATCTTGGGATTTTTGATTTGGGTTGTTATGGTCGCAGCGAGCATAACACGCCCAACTTGGATAAGCTTGCAAGCCAAGGGATGCGTTATACAAGTGCCTACTGTGGTTTGTCCATTTGCTCAGCATCGCGCGCTGCTCTATTGACAGGCAAGTCCTGTGCGAGATTGCACCTGACCACTTTCTTGCCCGGTCGCCCGGATGCCGAATCGCAATTGTTGTTGCATCCTCGGATACAACCTCATTTGCCGCTTGCCGAAAGGACCATAGCCGAATTGCTTCAAGGGACAGGATATCGAACTGGGTTGTTTGGCAAGTGGCATCTTGGGGGTGGCAAAACCGGTCCGTTGGAACAAGGTTTTGATTTGGCCGTAGAGCCGAAAGGGAACGGAGCTACCGATGAAAAAGAAGGTGGGAAAAACGAATACGCTATCGTCGATGCAGCAATCGATTTTTTGAAGTCTCAAGATGGCAAGCCGTCTTTCTGCTATATCCCTCAACACTCGCCGCACGTTGCTTTGGCCGCACCCAAGGACTTGATCGAAAAAAATGCGAATGCCTACAATCCACTTTACGCTGCCACGGTCGAGTCGCTTGACAAAGCGATAGGGAAGCTGATAGCGGCGATCGATGCATTAGAGCGTCCGACAATTGTGATCTTTAGCAGTGACAACGGTGGATTGCATGTACCCGAAGTTCACGAAATGCCTGCAACCCATAATGGGCCGTTTAGGGCAGGTAAAGGTTATCTTTATGAAGGGGGCTTACGTGTCCCATTGATAGTGCGATGGCCGAACACCATTAAGTCAGGGCAGACAATTGAGACTCCGGTCTCCTTGATGGACTTGATGCCTACATTGATGGAGATAGTCGGCTTAGAACCAGGCAAGACAGTGGGCCCGTTGGATGGTGTTAGCTTGAAACAAAGCTGGATTCAAGACAATGCATCCGTCCAACCAAAGGAGCGTGCATTCTTTTGGCATTTCCCACATTACACCAACCAAGGGAGTCGACCTGCGGCAGCAACTCGAGTTGGGAATTGGAAATTGATCGAGTACTTGGAGGATGGAGCGATTGAGCTTTACGACTTGGAGAAAGACCGTAGCGAACGGACAAACATCGCCCGTGAATTCTCCGAAAAGGCCAAAACAATGGCGGAGTCGCTCCATCAGTGGCAAAACAAAACGGGGGTGCAGTATGGTGTTCGCAATCCGAATGCTAAGCCGGAGATTCATAAACGGCTTTACATCGACTCCGACCCCACTCGCCTCGACTCAAGTGCAGGCGCCGCAGCCGTTGCATCGCAATGGAAAGCTTGGCGCACGGAAATGAACCGAGTCGTCGCTGGTAAGAAAGCCGTCTTGAAGGATGTCAGCAAAGAAATCACTTTGACAGCTGCATCGGGAACACCGCATGGAAAGAAACTGCGATACGAACCTGAAACGTATAAAAATGTACTCGGGTATTGGACCGAAGTCGACGATTGGGCGGATTGGGAACTTACTGTCCCCTACGACGGGAAGTATGAAATTGAAGTGCAGTGCGGCTGTGGCTCAAACAACGGCGGGTCCATCGTTCGGCTGGAGGTCGGAAGTGAATCACTTCAATGGACAGTTCGAGATACGGGTCATTTTCAGAATATGGTTATCGAAAATATCGGATCGATCCAACTCAAGTCGGGCACCATGCGATTGGCGGTGCGTCCACAAAGCAAAAAGGGGGCAGCTGTAATGGATATTCGAACCATTGTGCTTCGACCGATTGCCGAATAGAGTTTTATTGCGAAAAATAGGCAGGCGGCGCCTATGCCAATTTGCATTCCAACTACCCCTGAAAATCGAATCCAATGAAATGCTTGATACTTGCCTTTTTATCCACACTTACGATCAGCCCATTTGTCTGTGCGCAAACGCAGTGGCCGTCATGGCGAGGCCCGAATGGAAACGGGACCGCAGTTCCGGGCGCCTATCCAACATCGTGGAGTGAAGAAAAAAGCATTGAATGGAAAGCCACTTTACCTGGACGAGGTGCATCGACTCCGATCGTATTAGGCAGCAATGTTTATGTGACACTTGGAAAAGAGGGGGTGAACACGTTGCTCTGCGTTGACCGAGAGGGAAAGACAGCTTGGGAGACTTCGTTTGGAAACGAACGGGCGGGCAAGAATGCGAAAGCGAGTGGCAGCAACTCTTCGCCGGCGACAGATGGAAGCAACCTATTCGTTTACTTCAAAAGCGGGGACCTAGCCTGTGTGAATCAGTCGGGCGAGAAGATCTGGACGCTTAATATGCAGGACCGATACGGGAAAGATACTTTATGGTGGGATCTGGGAACATCCCCTGTCCTTACCGAGAACTCAATCGTGATCGCAGTAATGCAAACGGGACCAAGCTTTCTTGTTTCTTTGGACAAGAAAACCGGGAAAGAAATTTGGAAAGCAGACCGATGGATGAACGTTAAGGAGGAAGCAAACCAAGCGTACACCACGCCAACGTTAGCCAAGCTCAAGGAAGGCGATGCGTTGGTGACTGTCGGGGCCGACCATGTAACGGCGCACGCAGTTTCGGATGGCAAGCTACTTTGGAAAGTAGGTGGATTGAATCCGGAGAACAACGGCTACTTTCGGTCTATATCTTCCCCTATCGTTTTCAACGGACTTGCGATCTGTCCTTATGCGAGAGGCAATACGGTCACAGCCTTGCGAACGGACAGGGACTTACCAGAGGACAAGCGAATCGCTTGGACGACGCAATTTGGCTCCGATGTACCAACGCCGACCATTAGCAATGGTAGGCTTTATTTATTGGGAGACAAAGGCATGGTTCATTGCTTGAATCCGGTCTCGGGAGAATCCATTTGGGAATTTCAACTACCCAAAAGCAACCGCCCCTATTCAAGTTCACCGATTGCGGCGAATGGACACGTCTACTGTACACGCGAGGATGGCACGACATTTGTATTGGCGGATGAAATGGAACCCAAGCTTGTAGCGGAGAACAAGCTCGACGGCAACGTCGTGGCTACGCCGATTTTTGCGAACAATCGCGTCTACATCAGGTCCTTTGAGTCGTTGTATTGTATCCGTTGAACACAACGATGAAAAAGCAGTTTAGATTCAGACCTGAAACCCTGGCGCGAAGCGAAGAATTCAAGATTGAAGTGCAGTTAATCCGATTTAGAATGCAGCGCGCAATACTTCCCAACCCAACACGAACGAGACCTGTCAATGCCTGCTGAGAATTACACGCGGTACCAACAGTCGGTTATTCGCAACTACTATAACAACAAAGACAATGTCTCGTTGCAACGAGCCCAAGAGTTGTTAACCGATCTTTATCTTGCTGAAGGTAAAAAGCGAGAAAAAGTATGGGATAGCTTGTTCATGCATTTGGAACGGATCGGCGTACCACCGGACCAGCTCAAGCATTTAAAGGAATCCAAAAACCCCGAATTGGTCGCGCAGTTGATCCAAAAAAAGATTTGATACGTCCTGGGTGGGTGCGCTACGGTATATCCTTGATGCACCGAAATCCAACGTGCGATGCGCCCGTATCAACGTCCCCTTTGCCTCGCGTACCTATCATGTAGCGAGCACAGTACTCGCTGCTGCATAGGTATGAACCCCCGCGATGAACTCGTTTGACAATTCCCGGTTCATCAGGATCCCAACTACTGATAGGGCCTTTTGGATTCTCGACAACTTTTCCTAGTTCTTTGCGATTTCGGTACGTATCAGGATGGTAAAAATCGCTACACCATTCCCAAACATTGCCGGACATGTCCTTTAGCCCATACTGGTTAGCTTGATATTGTCCAACCGGCGCTAGACCCTTGAATCCGTCTGCGCCAAGATCTTTGTGCGGAAACTCCCCTTGGTAAGCGTTGCATTGCCACTTGCCATCGACGAGCAGATTGTTTCCCCACGGATACGCTTGGTCATCGAGACCTCCCCGTGCAGCCCATTCCCATTCTGCTTCCGTGGGTAATCTTTTGCCTGCCCACTTAGCAAAAGCCTCAGCATCTGGATAGGCGATATGAACGACTGGATGATCCATTAAATTCTCGATAGTGCTTTTCGGTCCGGTAGGATGATTCCAGCACGCGCCTGGGACATAGCTCCACCATTGCATGAAGTCAGAGAGTTGTACTGCAGTTTTGGGTGTCGTAAAAACCACGGAACCCGACTTCAGCTGGTCTTTTGGTACCTGAGGAAAGTTGGCTGGATCCAATTCGCGTTCTGCAATCGTTTTGTACCCAGTTGCCTCGACGAACTTGGCGAAATCCCTATTCGTGACTTCGGTCACGTCCATCCAAAACGATCGAACCTTGACTTGATGTTTTGGACTGCAGTCCTCGAAACCTTTGATCAAACCTGTACAGCAGGGTCGGTTTGCCTGGATGGTCTGCCGAACTTCCCGGATAGCTTCCGGCGAGGGCCCCCCCATTTGATAGGTTCCCGATGGAATTAGCACCATCCCTTTTGGGATTTCGCAAAGCCCGTTGGGTGCGTAAGTCACCATTAAAAGAGTTGAAAGGGTGGCTGCAAAAAGGAGATGCGGACGACTTGAGATGGAAATCAATTGCATTTTGTGGCGAGCTTAGAAGATGCCGTCGCCGAAATTTCGTTTGTCCAAATTGACATTGGTAGGAACGCTTGGTTTCTTTTCAGCATCCAAGAAGTGTGGCTTTGGGACGGACGACAACTCGGTTTGATTGGCTGGGGAATTGGATACAGGTTCTGAATGCGTCGATTCGACATACTCATCATCATACCTGGATTTGTAGTCAGGTTGTTTTGCACGGTCCAATTCTACCAAATACTCTCGGATCACTGAATTTTGGATAAGATCCCTACACGCTTGGTTGATCGGGTGTGCGATATCTGCATACATCTTGTTTGACCCGCCCCCCCCTTCGACCTCTCGAACGTCCTGAGGGCCTCGCAAGCGAGTTCCACATTGATTGCAATAACTGCTGCGCAAATGATTTTTATTGCCACATTTTCCGCAGCGGGCGGACATTTTACGACTGGGCATAGCGACAAAAGGACCGTTAACACCCTCAATTATTTTCAGATCGCGAATTACAAAAGCATGGTCGATAGTAATGGAGCAAAATGCGCGAAGGCGATCTTCGGATTCCTCCATCAATTTTATGCGAACCTCGGTGATTTCCATGGCCTTGTATGCACTCCCTTTCACCGTGAATTTTAAAATTCACGATTCGTTTCGAATTCTTCTTACCTGCTCTTCGACCCCTAATGATTGCCACGTCTGTGCGTAAAATGCCCGCATCCCTCCGTTGGTCCGCAACTCACTAACTATCTTCTCGGCTTGATCACGTGTCGCGCACAAACAAAATCTAGCCGAACCACTACCAGTCATGCATTGACCGTGATGGTCGTAACGATCAATCCACATTCTCGATCTTTCGATCCATTCGGTTGTCCTCATGGCAGCCGCTTCCAGTCTATTAAACACCCCTATTTTGGGTGCGTACAATACTCCATCGCGTAGTCCTTCGATAAGCGCGTCTGGTTTCCGTATTGGTTCAACCCCCAGTCCGCATTCTAACGATTGAAAAACCTCCTTCGTGCTGCATCCTCTGGGTGGATGCGCAATAACAAAATGCAACGGCTCAAAGCAATCCAAGGGCTGAATTTCTTCGCCCCTCCCAGTGCATCGGGCCAACCAGAGACCGTTTCGATTCCCTTCAAGGAAAAAGTTGATATCGCTACCAATTCCTTTAGCAATGAAACTAGCTTTGGAAAAATCATGATTTGTACCCCACAGCAAAAGCCCCAGGGTCAAAGCAGCGGCTGCGTCAGCGCTTCCGCCCCCCAACCCAGCCATCGCTGGGATTCGCTTTTTTAGTCGAATATTTGCTCCCGCATTGGCATATCCAAGGAGCTTCCTTAGGTCATCCAGCGCGCGAACGATAAGGTTGTTTTGATTCGCCGGGATGACCCACGCGAGATCTTCGCAGTCGAAAGGTTGTCCAAATCCCTCTGGATACTGAATGGACAATTCGAGCTTTTCGTCAGGTCGATGGGTCACTTCCAACTCGTCAACAAGTGAAAGCGCCATCATCACTGTGTCCAAGGAATGATAACCATCACTCCTTTTACCCAAGACTTCCAGGAACAAATTGACTTTGCAAGGCACCGTAACTCGAAATCCGTCTGACGACTTTTCGACAATCATGGACCCATGCTAGGGGAAGCATCCTGGAAAGCTAGTTAACGTTTACCAATCGACACAATGTACGCAGTTTGCCAAGTACGGTCAATTGAGTTCAGCGAGCCCGATGTGTTAATTGGGCACTAAGCAAAAAAGAGCAGCTCGCTGCAAAACAGGACAGGGCAGGACGTTGCGGACAACCACTCTTCAGGGTGTGGAATGATCAACTAATTGTCCAATGGGAGGATTTCGAGGTCGTTGGATAAACCTTGCTAGTTACAACGCTTGTTTCTTAGATGCTTATTTTGAGATGCCTAACTTTGGTTTGTTTCGAACGAACCAGTTGCTTAATGCAGCGATTGTCCGAGCTGGTCCGATACGTAGTGTCATGACGCTTGCATGGATCAAGCGTGATTTAACTGTTTTGCATGCATTCCAACTGGAGGCTTGCGATTCGTTCGAGTTCTTTAGAAATCGTACAGACCTGCTATGACAAATCACGCAAAACTTCGCAAATGGATTGTAAGTGGATGCATTGCTGCAACTTGCCTGAGCGGCTGCAAGCCAACGGAACGATTCAGAGCATGGCGAGATAGTGCGGATATATCCTACTTTCAGAACTACATGACTCAAATCGAGTATCCAGAAGTTAGTTCACCGACAACAACACAGGAAGCACACAGTCCAACACCGCTTGCTATGCAGAATCCAAGCGAGCTGCAAACGTTGGATTTGACGCTGCAAGAAGCAATCCGAGCAGCCTTACAAAGCAGCGAGGTTTTGAGGACACTGGGCGGTGCGGTGGTATCTGCCCCTCAAGGGCAAGCGACACAGCTAGACGCTGCACTGACGGACCTCAACCCTCAAGGTGGGACACAGGCAGCATTGGCTGCGTTTGACGCTCAAGTTACGTCGCAGTTGTTTTGGCAAAAGAACGACCGACCTCAAAACAACAGTTTCGCTGCATTCGTACCTACGGTGTTTCAACAGACCACAGGCAACTATACCAATCAGATTCAAAAGCGGACCGCTACGGGTGCCCAATTTGCTTTGAGATCCAATGTCATTTACGACAACAACAATAACCCCACTCGGTTCTTCCGAAGCGACTTCAATGGTTTCTTGGAAGCAGAATACCGTCAACCGTTGTTGGCTGGAGGCGGAACCACGTACAATCGCATCGCTGGCCCCACCACCGTACCAGGGCAATACAACGGAGTATTGATTACAAGAATCAACACCGACATATCGCTTGCAGACTTCGAAGCTGGAGTTTTAAGGTTAATTAATGATGTCGAAGGAGCGTATTGGGAACTCTACTTCGCCTATCGCGCCTTGGACGCGCAAATTGCAGGTAAGGAAAGTTCTCGCGGTACCTGGGAAATATCCAATGAGAAACTCAAAGTTGGGGTCGTCGCGGTCGATGCCGAAGCGGTTGCGAGGTCCGCATATTACCAATTCGCTTCGCAAGTCAACGATGCATTGTCTGGAACAGCGGGCTTGTACGCCGCGGAGCAACGATTGCGTTATGTTATAGGGATGCCTGCGACAGACGGGCGATTGATCAGACCCTCCGACGAGCCTGTTCAAGCAGAAGTGATGTATGACTGGGAAGCTTCATTGTGCGATGCGTTAACTCGCCGTGTCGAAGTTCGTCGACAGGAGTGGACGATCAAGAGACGCGAACTTGAGCTAATCGCTTCGCGGATGAACAAAAGGCCACGACTCGACGCATTGACACAATACCGATGGAGAGGCTTGGGCGACCACTTGATTGGCGCTAGGAATCCCAACAACCAATTTGAGAGCCTAGCACAAAACCTCTCCGAGGGGAATTTTCAGGAGTGGCAAGCGGGTTTCGAAGGATCGTACGCTGTCGGGCTCCGACAAGCGTCCTCTGCGGTACGCCATGCCCAACTAAATCTAGCGCGAGAAATGGCACTCCTTAAGGAACAGCAGCTTCGAATCTCCCATGACCTCAGCAATGCCGCACGCCAAATCTCGCGTAGCTACATCCAAATGCAAAACAACTACAACCGAATCGAAGCGGACAAACTACAGGTCGAAGCGCTTGGAGATCGAAAGAAAGCTGGACGTGACAACCTACAGTTTCTGTTGCAGGCACAGCAGCAACTTGCGTCAAGCACCAGCGCATTTTACCGATCGTTGGTAGACTACAATCTTGCTCTTCGTGATTTCCATCGAGAAAAAGGTTCCTTGCTCGCCTACAACCAAGTAAACTTGTCCGAATCAACACTGGACGGTGCGATGCAGCAGGCAGCCTACCAAACGGGTCGACAATTTACTCCTCGAGACAATCCAGAGGAGGTCGTTGTTCGGAATCGAGTGAGTCAAGGCGCATTTAACCCATCCGCCGTTGGACTCCCAACTCTTACACAACCGAGTTCGAACGGGATAGTTATTCCGATCGAGACCCCATAGGACAATTCACTTGGCCATTCTGTTTGTCGGACTTCTTGGAATTCTGGTGGTCGTCGCGACTGTACTTTGGTTGAAGGTACATCCGGTGATCGGTTTAGTACTTGGCAGTGTCGTGATCCTGCTGCTGGCACCCAACGAAATTGCGGTAGCAGTTCGACTGGCCAAGGGTATCGCCGCAGTGTTTGAAAAAATTGGGCTGCCAATTATTTTTGCTTCCGTTGTGGGCGGTTGCTTACTTGAGAGTGGTGCTGCAACCCGAATTGTGCAATCGATCATTGGTGTTTTTGGTGTTCATCGGGTTGCCCCAGCCCTTTCGGTGAGCGGGTTCTTAATGGCCATACCCGTGTACTTTGACACGGTTTTTTATCTCCTTCTGCCGCTTGCCAAAGCAACCACGAAAGAGCGGCCTCAAGGCTACCTCATGTCGATCATGGCGATTATTGTTGGAGCCACGATGGCGCATTCGTTGGTACCCCCAACTCCGGGGCCACTGTTCGTTGCAAACGAACTCAACGTACCGATTCTCGAAATGATGATGGGAGGAACGGTAGTTGGAGGGCTCGCAGCGTTCGTCGGTTATATGTATGGAGCTTGGTGCAGTCGAACAATGTCTCTCGATTCAACCCATGAGAAAATTTCTGCGGACGCACCTTCAAACTCCAAAGCGCTACCCCTTTGGTTGGCATTGCTTCCATTGGTTGTGCCAATGACGCTCATCATTGCTGCCGAAATGGTTGTTGCAAATCCGGAAAAAGGAAATTCGTCGCTCTTGCAGAGTGTGTGCGAACCCTCTTTTGCCTTATTCCTTGCTGCGATGATTGGTATCGCAACACTCACCTGGGTAAAGAGCCGAAAAGAATGCCAGAATACCGTGGCCAAATCGATTGGGGATGCCGGCATCATCCTCTTGTTAACTTGTGCCGGTGGAGGTTTTGGCTTCGCTCTGAAAGAACTTGGGATCGGACCAGCGATAGCTCGCATGTTACCTGGTCTCCAATCGCCATTCGGACTTCTCGTAATGGCCTTTGCGATCACCGCTATCATCCGTGCAGCTCAAGGGTCTGCAACGGTAGCCATGACCACCACGGTTGGAATTACGCAACAACTAATGGAATCGATGGAACTGCCCTTCAACATGGTATATGTTGCTTTGGCCATAGGCTGTGGCTCAAAGCCGTTTCCCTGGATGAACGACAGCGGGTTTTGGCAAGTTTCAACGATGACCGGCATGTCTACGACGCAAACGCTTAAGACCTTTAGTGTGGCACTTACTTTGATGGGCTTTTTCGGCTTTTCCATCGTGCTAGCGGGAGCCTGGCTCCTCCCGCTCAAATAGCGGTTGGTCAAATCTAAAAAACGAGCACTAGTTGCCAAAATCGCTTACTATATCTCCGAAGTCACGAGTCATAAGCGCAACCCAGGTCTTGGGGGCTGTTGTTGCGGATAGGAAGTGAACGGAACCATCTCCTAAAACGAAATTTCCGCCGCCGGTGTGAAATGCATACATTTCTGAATCATTGGTGCAGTTCATCAGGCAGTTGCCAACCATCGTTACGGTACCTGTAGCGCTGGTGTCGTTTTGCAGACCGGTAATGGTTGCACCATCTACGCTGAATCCTGAATTGATATCCGCCCATCCCCAACCGTCTGCCGTCACATTGGTTCCAGCAGCAATGTTTCCAGTGCGTGGATTAATGGCCTTGCGCCCAGAGACGTAAACGGAGGGACGACCGGCAGCTTCGGCAATGAAAATCGTGTTGGACAGCCCGTCCGATACCGACGAAATGCGAACTCCATCAGGACCTCGTCCAAGAGCACCAAACGTTTCTCTTGTCCCTAAGGAAGGTAGGCCAGCAATCGTGAATACAGAATTGCGAATTGCATTTACGGATGCATAATCGGCATATCCCCAGAGAGGCGAATCCGATCGTGTATTTCGGGTCACGGCCGCATAGAGAGCCTGTGTGGGAAGATCACGACCAGACGGTGCCGAAGGGCAAAGCATAGTTGGAATCGTGACTCGCGTCATTGCATCATTGACCGCCGCATACCACGGGGTATTGAAAGTGTAACCGCTGTGAACGTTGTTTTGTTCGATGTAAGGTAGGATCATGGCCGTCCATGATTGTTCGTTGCGAACTGGCGTTGCCACTGATATTCGACTTGGTGGAAAGCGCTTGTGCGCGCTTTCGTAGTTGTGTAGAGCCAACCCGAGCTGTCGAGCATTGTTGCTGCAACTCATTCGCCTCGCAGCTTCTCTTGCCGCCTGAACTGCCGGCAGTAAAAGTCCAACGAGAATCCCAATAATTGCAATGACAACCAATAACTCAACAAGTGTGAAACCACGACGCATGCGACTCATTAGATCCATTCCTTCTGCTTAAACGAATTCCTAAACTAACGACCGCCGGAAGTGTACAGAAGCGCCCAATTTTTAACGCTAAGTTCATATTAGCGTTGCGTTAAGAATCGGTTAAGACTCAGGCTTTGACCCTCTGCGCAGCGAACAAGACCGCAGGTTGCAAAATGTCAACATCGACGCGAATGTTGATGTAGGGCAACATTCCAAGGTGGCAAAAACGCAACCACTTCCGAAGGCACTCAAGGCTAAACCTTGGAATCTTCGCGGAGCAAGCGACCGTGATTTCCAACGATTTGTATAGCAAAACGACAAAAGATCGCCGTCAAGAATGCACATCCATATTCCGTGCAGCTTGTGGAGTATGGAATGGGAACGACAGCTGCATTCCAAGTGGATCATCGGCAATGCAGTGGCCCGCCGCGGTTTCGCTCCTACTCAATCGACATCACGAACACTATGAAAATCGAAACTCGAGTCGCTCTTTCGAAAACTTGTCGAGTACTACTTTTCGCGACCTTTATGGCGATCACAAGCAGCTTCGACGTGCATCAACTGGTTGCACAGGCTAGCGACGATGGCTGGCGGAGAACAAATCGAGGCTGGGAATACGCACACTCAATTCCGTTCAATACAAAGTCAAAAGTCTTCATGGCTGCTTCTCACATTCAGGTTGCAAACAACACAAACACACAGTGGCATCGCGTGGTCTTGCCGGTTGCAATCTTCAGTTTCATCGTTTCATTCAGCTACTGGTCTCTTGTCGAAGTCAAGAATCGAGGGATCATTCGACGATTGCGATGAGCCGAACCACAGACGCTGCAATCAACCTTTCGCCCTCTGTATCAAGGCAATTTCAGGACGAATCTTCAGACACTATCTCTCCAAGGCGGACACACACGCCCTTTTTTGAATTCTAGGAGGCACTCCGCGACTTTAGGCCAAACTCAGATTCGCCCCCCCTTGCATCTACACCGTGCATTCCATCAAATTGGGGTGTAGTGACATTGCATCTTCATCTTTAGCTGCCCCGTATCTGTGCGAATAGCACGCAATGCTGGCCAATCATGAGCAACAGCCTTTTTCGTTTAGACAACCAAGTCGCCGTAGTATTGGGGGGCACTGGCAGTTTAGGTGGTTCGATGGCCGAAGCGATAGGCGCTGCAGGCGCGAGGGTTGCGATTCTCGGTCGCAGTGCAGAGAGGGGCATGCATCGTGCGGAACAAATTCGACGCGATGGAGGCGAGGCCGTGTTCCATTCCGTTGACGCATTGGACCGTCAGTCGCTTTCCAAAGTACGCGACACCATTGAAAGGTCGCTTGGGCCAGTGGATATCCTCGTCAATGCTGCAGGTGGAAATCAACCCGAGGCCACTTTGCAACCGGGTGACGACTTTTGCAATTTGCCGATGGATGCATGGCAAAAGGTCTTTGACTTGAACTTGATCGGTGGGACTGTCCTGCCGAGTCAAGTTTTTGCGGAAACGATGCTGCTTCGTAACTCAGGATCGATTATCAACGTAGCTTCCATGTCCGGCATCATCCCGTTGTCGCGTGTAGTTGCCTATTCTGCAGCGAAGGCAGCAGTAATCAATCTAACGAAGTTTCTCGCTCGCGAATGGGCATCTAAAGGTATTCGAGTCAACTGTATCAGCCCGGGCTTTTTCCCTGCCGAGCAGAATCGAGGCTTGCTATACGACAAGGATGGCAGTCTTTCGCCACGTGGTCAACAGATCATTAACCATACTCCGTCGGGACGCTTTGGTTATGCTCACGAACTGGCGGGAGCAACTATCTTTTTAGCTTCGACATCGGCATCTTCATTTGTTACGGGGCACAACTTGGTCGTGGATGGCGGATTCTCATCAGCGACAATCTAAAGCCCATTCGAATTCGCTCTTTAATCTCATTCAATAGTCCTTTCCTGATGGAGAAATAATGGCTCAACTCAACATTCGTACCGATTCTTGCGATCTGGATTTTCTCTCCCTTGGAGCATTGGTTCATCGCCTTGATCCGGGGATCATCCCATTTCGCAAGGCCAAGACTTTTGATATTCACGTTTCAGGAGGCGAATACAACGTGGCTGCAAATCTCAGCGATTGCTTCGGGCTCAAAACCGGGGTGGCAACCGCGATGGTTAACTATGGAATCGGCGAGATGGTGCAAGCTCGTGTACGCGAGATGGGGGTCAAATCGTTCTACAAGCACTTTGAACACGATGGAGTACGTGGTCCCAACATCGCAACGGTCTATAGCGACCGCGGACTTGGCGTGCGTCCCCCTGTGGTCTTTTATAACCGCGCCAACGAGGCGGGAGGAATGTTGAAACCAGGCGACTTTGATTGGAAGAAAATCTTTGACTCCGGCGTACGCTGGTTTCATTCAGGCGGTATCTTTGCCGCATTATCTCCAACCACAGCTGAACTCATTGTCGAAGGCATGCAAGCGGCAAAAGCCGCAGGAGCCGTCACTTCCTTCGATTTGAACTACCGCGCCAAGCTTTGGGCCACCATTGGCGGAGCCGCCAAAGGGCAAGAAATGATCAGCAAAATTGTCAAAAACGTCGACATGTTGGTCGGCAATGAAGAAGATCTTCAAAAGGGGCTGGGTATCGAAGGGCAGGATGTCGAGTCTAAAACAGCATTGGATCCTGACTCCTTCTTCAAGATGATCGAGCGAGCGGTCGCGAAGTTTCCAAATGTCAAAATGATTGCAACCACGTTGCGAGAAGTCCATTCGACCAATCGCCACGATTGGGCGGCCGTCCTGTGGTACGACGGCAAACGCTATGTAAGTCCAACTTGCTCGTTGGATGTTGTGGACCGAATCGGTGGCGGGGACGGATTCGCAGCTGGCTTAATCTATGGCATGCTGTCAGGCAAGGAACCAGAGCAAGCGTTGCGACTAGGCTGGGCGCACGGTGCATTACTAACAACGTTTCCTGGGGACACAACTATGGCCAAGCTACCGGAAGTCGAACAGCTTGCTAAAGGTGGTTCGGCTCGCGTCCAGAGATAACAGAGTCGCCACCACTCGCCTAAGAACTGAAGCAATGCTGATTCTACGAAAACGTGGTGAGCACCGCCTTGCCACACTTTTGCCCGGGATGCTGTAGAATTCTTGCAATTTGGTATGCTTTGCTTTGACGCTGATCGATCCTCTCATGTGAAAACGATGGTGGGGGGCAGGCAAAACGCACGGTCCGGGAGACTTGGATGAATAGTAAATCTGTCAGTGTTAGCGGCTATTCTAAGCCGATGGTTCATGCTACCAACAAGGCGCTGGCAACTTGGGTGATGGAAACCGCGGCCCTTTGCAACGCGAAATCGATACAGTGGTGCGATGGTTCGCAATCGGAATGGGATGAGCTCAGCGCGAAACTGGTCGCATCGGGAACCTTTACTCAACTCAATACCGAGCTTCACCCCAATTCATTCTTGGCAAGAAGCAACCCCTCCGATACCGCTCGTGTCGAAGATCGGACGTTTATCTGCTCGCTGCGCGAAGTGGACGCTGGTCCAACCAACAACTGGCATTCACCAGAATTGATGCGCCGAAAACTGACGCACAAGTTCCAAGACTGTATGTCGGGCAGGACGATGTACGTTGTCCCCTTTTGCATGGGACCGCTCGATAGCCCTCTAGCTCTCATTGGCGTTGAACTGACCGATTCTCCATACGTAGTGGTGAACATGCGAATCATGTGCCACATGGGTACAGATGTCCTGCAAAAGCTTGGCAGGGATGGTGAATTTATTCCCTGCCTCCACAGCGTTGGCAAACCGTTGTTCGAAGGTGAGCAAGATGTTGCGTGGCCCTGCAACGACGAAAAATATATTGTTCACTTCCCGGAATCTCGCGAGGTCTGGTCCTACGGAAGTGGGTACGGTGGAAACGCGTTGCTTGGAAAGAAATGCGTTGCATTGCGTATCGCCAGTGCGATTGCGCGCGATGCAGGTTGGATGGCTGAGCATATGCTCATCATGGGTCTTGAGTCTCCGGACGGAGCTAAGACGTATTTGACGGCCGCATTTCCAAGCGCTTGCGGAAAGACCAACTTAGCGATGATCGTTCCACCGGAAAGCTATGGCTTACAGGGTTGGAAGACAACACTGGTCGGAGACGACATTGCATGGTTATGGCCAGGGAAGACAGGCAAGCTACATGCCATCAACCCTGAGACTGGCTTCTTTGGTGTTGCGCCAGGCACCTCATGGCAATCGAATGCGGCAGCCATGCATGCCATGTCCAAGAATACGATCTTTACCAATGTAGCCTTGACCGATGAGGGCGGCGTATGGTGGGAAGGCCATTCCGAACCGCCTGCACACTTGATCGATTGGACCGGTCAGGATTGGACTCCGGGCTGCGGTCGATTGGCCGCGCATGCAAACTCGCGTTTCACTGCACCAGCCGGTCAATGTCCAAACATCGATCCCAATTGGCAAGATCCAGATGGGGTTCCCATTGATGCGATCGTCTTTGGAGGCAGAAGACCGACGACGATGCCACTAGTCTTTCAAGCATTCGATTGGACGCATGGCGTTTTTCTAGGAGCAACACAAGGTTCTGAAACGACAGCCGCGGCAACCGGCAACGTGGGCACTGTGCGACGCGATCCAATGGCAATGCTCCCCTTCTGCGGCTACAACATGGGTGACTATCTCGGACACTGGCTCAATATGCGCAAGAACATCCAGCGTTTACCTCGTATTTTCCATGTGAATTGGTTTCGCAAAGACCCGAATGGAAAATTCCTTTGGCCAGGTTTCAGAGAAAACCTGCGAGTTCTGGAGTGGATTGTCAAACGCTGTCAAGGAAAGATCGCAGGCCATGAAACGCCTATCGGTTGGACTCCTGACTGGAAGAGCTTTTCGACCGACGGACTAGAAGGATTCACGAAAGAACAATTTGATGCCGCAATGCTCTTCCGACGCGAGGACTGGCTAGCCGAAATTACGAATCAAAATGAGTTTTTCCTGAAGCTATATCACTCAATGCCCAAGGAACTCATGTGCCAAAGAGAATTGCTGATGGCACGGATGGCATAGCCTCCCCAAAAACCTGGCTACTCCGGGGAAAGCAATGCTTCTTGGCGAGTATCGTCTTGTCGTTAGCACAATAAGGATTTAGTTTAGTATTACCTGATGGCTCACGTTTTGTACAAAACCGGAGCCGCAGGCGATCAGAATTCCGAATTGGCGATTGCCCCCGGTGTCGACCGTCAAGGTATTGGTCTATTTTCCGATCAGAAACATGTGGCTTGCACCATCAAGCTACAACATTGCAAGTACTAATTGACCAAAGCCGATCTTAATAAAAACTGCGATCCTCCATTTGCCCCGCCCCCTATATGCCAATCGAATTCGCATGTACTAGCTGTTCAAGGAAAGTACGCGTGCCTGACGGTAGCGAGGGGAAAAAGTGCAAATGCCCCGGCTGCCAAACCACCCTGAGCATCCCCTGTATTGAGATTGAAACAATCGAGTCCAAATTGGAGGTCCCTTGCCCAGGCTGCGATTTTGTCCTTGTTTGTGATCCTGCATTGAAAGGGACGCGTGGGCTTTGCCCGAACTGCAAATTGATTTTTACGATTGCCCCTCTTGGCGCGACAATGGATGGAGAACTTGAGCCTAACCCACCATTGACTTTCGCTTTTCAATGTCCTCACTGCAAGCAGTTGTTCGAGGGCAAAAGTGGCATGGAAGGGCGCAATGGAAAGTGCATTCACTGCAACGAAGTATTTGAAATCAAGAAGCATGTGGATCCTAAGTCTTTTCGCCCAGCTACTCGCAGCGATGCAAATAAAAACCCCAAGGCGAAACCAAATGTTGCTCCAAAGCGAAAAGAGGCAAAGCATCTAAAACCTTCCCAACCGGCCGTCTTCGATGCACCCTCAACGCCAAAGAAAGCTGCTTCCTCTGCTGCGGTCCCCTCGCAAGCGGATGCGAACAGGTATGATTGGTTGAGTGCGATTCCGGACCCCATCACGAATGTCAACCCTCATAACGCTTCGCACAACCCGTACGCAACAACCGCACCTTCGCTGAGCTCCGGCAGCTATCGTAGCGGGCCTGTTTCTGGTGACGCCAACTCCATTCGAAAATTCCACTTGCCGCATGAGTCTGCGATTAAGGGCTTTGCATTGCTTTATGCAATAGCGAGTGGGTTCTATATCCTTTGCGCAGTGGCGGCGGTTATTGCCACCGTCTATGTATTGGCCACAGGGCTCAATGGTGCTGCGGCCGTAGCTGCGTTGATCTACGCGATTGGTTACTTCGTGGTGGGGTTACTCATTGGCTTCGTAGCCTCCGGACTTTACAAGCTGAACGACGTTGGCAGAATTGGAGGCGCTATCTTTGCGGTGCTATCGTTATGCGCTATTCCATTGGGCACAATACTAGGTGCTTACTTGCTTTACCTCTTGTTCTCCGAGAAAGGCAATGTGATTTTTTCGTCGACGTACCGGTCGGTCGTAAAACAAACGCGCGATATCCGCCCCTACACACCAGTCTTCGTTTGGGTCGTTTTCGCGTTGATTGCACTTTCCATTTTGATCTTAGCGTTTGCTCTCTTGGCGGCTGTCAAGGGACCAAGGTAAGGGAGGCCAACAAAATGCTTGCAGAACGCGTTACGGGAAGTGATATGTCTTGAAAACAAGAGGATACAGAAACGACACAGCCGACAAAAGTAGCAGGCACGCTCCGCCGTGCAGTATGCTTGCGTATCTGGGCTTTCAGGCATACGGCACATGGAATGTGCCTGCTACTTTGACTTTTATCGGCTGTGTCAGAAACTCCAACGGATTGTCCTGGTGGGTGAAAAGTGACGCATTTCAATCGATCCTGTAGAATCAAGGCTGTCAGCGAGTGTGCCCCTGAGATGGCACTTGATTCAAGCGAAAAATCCATGTGTAAAATTGCTTCCTCACTTTCTGCTTTCTTCATCGCGTTAGGTTGCAATTGCTTTGTTTTCGCACAGCCGAGCTCGCATCTCTCAACGTCCGCCGTCGTGAACGAAGATTTCTTTGCAGACAACCTTTTTCCGTTGTTGAAGTCTGCACAATGCGATTTGTGTCACAACGATAACGGAGTTGCATCGGATTACCGAATTGACTTTCCTGGGCGAAATGCAAGCCGCGAGCAAATAATCGCCTTTGGGTACTCACTCAGGGAGTTCGTCGACCGCGATCATCCGCAAGAATCCTTGCTATTGCGAAAGCCGACAAATCGCGACGAGCACACGGGCGGAGTAAGGATTTTGCCAGAAAGCGAGCAAGAGAAAACGCTTCAATTGTGGATTGGCTTCTTGTCGAAGATGTCTGACCAGGAACAGTCGAAAGCACGCGAACGCATTGAACGGGCAAGTAGGTGGAACCTACAGCCGCTCTCGATTCGCCGCCTTACGCACAGCCAATACAATAATTCGATTCGTGATCTCTTGGGTGATCCGAGTCTACCAGCCAGTCGTTTTCCAAAAGAAGATTTTATTAACGGATTTAAGAATCAACTGGAAGGTCAAGGCGTATCGCCGATTCAAGCCGAAGCTTATAGCGAAGCAGCAGAACGATTGGCGCGCAGTGCGTTTCGCGGTGGTGACACTCGAAGCCTCATTCCTATTCAACCATCGTCTACGTCCGATCTGACTGCCGCTCAGATCTTCATTCGGAAGTTTGGTTTGAAAGCCTTTCGGCGGCCACTCTCAGAAGATGAAGCCAATAAGTACCTTAGTATGTTTCTGAAAGAATCCGATGCGACCGGTGAGTTTAATTTGGGAGCTCAGTTGGTTGTAGAGGCAATGCTGCAATCGCCCAACTTCCTGTTTCGCATACAGCGACAAAAGGAACCGAACTATTTGCAATTTGAGATCGCAAGTCGGTTGTCCTATCTGATTTGGGATACGATGCCGGATGATGAGATGCTGCAAGCCGCTTTTCGAAACGAGTATTCCACAGTGGCTGCAATTGAAAAACAAACGAGGCGGATGCTGGATGACACACGCGCTCGAGTCGCATTGGATGAGTTTCTAGCACAGTGGATGCGATTTGACCGAGTGCAAGAGGCGATTCGCGACCGTCAAAAATATCGGGAATTCAACAGCGAAGTTGCCACAGCGATGACGCAGGAAACGCGTCAATTGTTTCGCCATCTCGTTTGGAACGACAAGGACTTTATGGAGTTTTTCTCGGCGGACTACTCGTTTATCAGCACTAGTTTGGCACACCTATACAACATGCCTTTACCCACCGAAGAGTTTTCACAGGTCTACTACCCGTTGGACTCCGGACGCTCAGGGGTCCTAGGACACGGATCGTTTCTTGTTTTGACGAGCAAGCCCGCTGACACATCGCCAACGTCTCGCGGTCTATTCGTTCGCAACCAGTTTCTGTCCCAAGAGATTGCGCCACCGCCACTAGGCGTGAACTCAGAGTTGCCCGAAAACACGGAAGACCAACCGCAAACCAACCGGCAAAGACTGGCATCCCATTTGAACAGCGAAGCGTGTTCTGGCTGCCATCGGCTCATCGACCCGATAGGTTACGGTTTCGAGCAATACGATGCAATTGGGAGATTTCACGCAAAAATGAACTTGAAATTCGGCAGTCGGGATAAACCATTGATCAAAGAATTGGATCTGGATACATCCGCATTTGTTCAAGGAATCCCGAAATCTGAGTTTTCTCGACCAAAAGAGCTTGGTAAGTTGTTAGCAAAGAGCGAAACATGCCAACGTTGTATCGTCAAACAATACTTCCGGTACGCGTTTGGACGCGAGGAATCACCTGCCGATCAGCCGATACTGGACGCAGCGTTCGAAAAATTTCGCGATTCGGGATTCCGATTTCGTGAGCTTATTATGGCCGTCGTAACCTCCAAGTTGTTCTTGCAATGAGGTCAGTGGATACCTAACGCTTTAATGAATTTCAACAAATCATCACATCGGGAGTTCCGCGATTATGCGTAGGGTTTCACGGCGTAGTTTCTTGATGGGGGCTGGACTATCCGGCTCTGCCATTCACGTGGGCCTGCCTGCCTTAGACTCCATGCTGAATTCCGCAGGCAATGCCTATGCGGCAACTGTGGATCAAGCGTCAAAGACATTTCCAACGCGATTCGTTCTGTGGTTCAATGGCAATGGCATTGTCGAGAAGTACTGGATACCACGACAGGACGGGCCGAACTACGACTTGACCCCATGTTTGCAACCACTGGCTAGATTCCGAAATGACATTCATGTTCTAAGCGGCATCGATAATCCAGCCGCCCGCATCGGACCAGGCAATGGGCACCACAATTCGATGAGCGGACTGGTCGCAGGTGAGGGGTTTTCAGGTCGCGGTGCAGGTGGGCCATCGATCGATCAAGTGATTGCAAATCAAATTGGACTGGATAGCCGTTTTCGATCTTTGCAAATAGGTGTATGTCAAGAGTCCTTTGGTGAGAGTATCCAACGCAATATGAGTTGGGCAGGCCGCGATCGACCTTTGCCGCCAGAAATGCTGCCACACCGTCTCTTTGATCGGCTATTTGGTTCCAAAGAACAATATTGGGTCGAGCGAAAAAAGAGCATTCTCGACGCGGTTGCGGACGATGCAACCTCGCTCAAGCGGGATTTAGGCTACAACGACCAACATCGATTGGAAGAGTACTTGAGTTCGGTTCGAAGCCTCGAACAATCCATTGGTGGACTGCCGCCGGAATACGCGCAAGTTGTTGAGCAGCCTTCCGAAGGGGGCGACCTCAAGGATTGGCCTCGTATCGCTAAGATGCAAACAGACTTATTAGTACATGCATTGGCCTCGCGTCAGACGCGAGTGGCTTCCTACATGCTCACTAAATGCCAGGGACTTTCTCGTTTTCCGTGGCTCGGTTACACCTACGAGCGTCACCATGAGTACACGCATGGTCGCGTGGAGACTCCAGAAGGTCAGCGGATTATGCGCGATATTTGCAAATGGCACGTCGAAGAGTTTGCGTACTTCTTGGCAAAACTCAAATCGATCCCCGAGGGTGAAGGCACGTTGCTCGACAACACGTGTGCCTTGTTTGTGCATGAACATGCTGAGTGCAATGCTCACAAAAATGCCGGACTAGCCATGATTGCGGCCGGTCACGCTGGTGGAATGAAGACCGGCCAACACACTCGAGTAACTGGCACCATCGGAGATCTTTATCTCACCCTCGCCGAAGAAGCCGTCGGAGCTCGAATTGGACGATTCCCCACCGGCGACAAGAAGCTAACTCAATTAATCTAACCTCTCAGAATTGTTACCGAGGACTTTCAATTGGAGATTTGTCCAACAACATGTCAAGACACAGCACGAGCCAGCCGCATTGAAATGGGCTGTCGAGAGACCAAGATGATACTATGAAGCTGACTCGCTCACCGAAACTTTCTCGAATTTCATCGTTTGCTTTTTTCTGGATCTCGGCCGCGATCACGCCTCTTTGGGCAGATTCTCAAGACCGATTGGTCGCAGAATGGACGATTCTTGTTGGCGGCACTATTCGCTGCGTAGGTCAAATCGAATCCATAAACGACGTCAGTCAACTACCCACTGACGAATTTCTCCTGGAATCGATAGATTTAGTCGGCGCAAACATATCGCCCCCGGAACTATTTCGACTGTCCGAACTTAAAGGGCTGCGATTTCTGTATTTGCCGGGACCAATGTGGAATCCGAGCGCCGGTGCAAAGATCGATTTCAGCCGTGATCTGAAACACATCGCTGCGATCGCATCGCTTGAAGAATTGTCTTTCAGCTACACGTATCTCGACAGCATCAAATTCAACGATCAAGGCATAGAAGCAATTAAGCAGCTTGGACCGAGTCTCAAGAAATTAAGCTTAGAAAACACTGCCATCAAGGGACGCCATCTGGCTTCGTTTCCGAATCTCCGGTCGCTGGATCTTGTTTCCTGCCCAATGGACGATCAAGGCATGAAGGAACTACAAGGCCTAACCTCGCTCGGAGAACTTTTGATTCGCGATGCGTTGATTAGTGACGAAGGATTAGCGAGCATTGCTTCGCTCGTGCACTTGCAGGTTCTCGATCTGGGTGGTACCAGGGTTTCCGATTCGGGAATGAAGTATCTGACCAATTTGACGAAGCTACGAAAGCTAAACTTGCAGGGTACATCCGTCTCGGATGAATCCATGCCGATCCTTGCGAAGTTGAGAAAACTGGAAGAACTAAACCTCTACGCAACGAAGATTACCAACGGAGGAGTCCATCATCTAAAGAATTTGACGGAACTCAGATTGGTTGACTTGCGTTATTCACGCGTAACGCGTTCCGGCGCCGAGACCTTGCGTATAGGGCTACGTAATTGCGATGTGGAGTTTCTCGACTTGTCGGTTCGCCCGCGGCTTTCAGAACACTCTATGAGGTTGGTTGAGGGACAAGGCGACAATTTAGTTGCTGAATGGGTCCACGCACTCGGTGGGAATTCGAAAATGGAGAATGGATATCTTACAGCTATTTCGCTAGCCTCAACGGGTGTTACCGATGATCTGCTGCGGAATTTAATGGGACTTGATCGCTTACAACAACTCGATCTTGAGTCGACCGAGATCGGAGATCTAGGCTTGGCACATTTAGCAGGACTGACGGGCCTCGTTGAACTGGATCTCGGCGGTACTGCGATCACCGATGCGGGAATGAAGTATTTGAAAGGACTCATCAAATTACGGAAACTTGGACTTAACAGTACGCCACTAAGCGGAGCTGGCCTTGAAAGTATTAGTAAGTTACCGCTAGAAGAATTGTCCCTCTCGAACGCACCGATCGACGACGATGGGGTCGAGAAAATGGCTTGCATCAAAACGCTAAGGAATGTTTCATTGGCCTACACGAACTTGTCAGACAAGGGACTAAAGTATTTGCAATCGCTACCGTTCCTTTCGAAGTTGGATCTCGATGGAACAGATGTCGGTGACGCAGGCTTGGAACATATCAGCAAGATCCATGGACTAAATGAGCTCTTGCTCAGTTACTCCAAAGTGAGCGACAAAGGACTCCGTCAGATTGAGGGACTTAGCAACTTGCGCACGCTGACCTTGGTTCGCACAAAAACCACCAACATCGGCCTGGACTCAATAGGCAGGTTGTCCAATCTAGAAGCACTGGACTTTGACTACACCGACATTAATGATGAAGGGCTAAAAAAACTTGCTGGGTTAGAATATCTTTGCAGCTTGAGCCTTGACAGCACCAACGCGACCGATGCGAGCGCAGAAATCATAGCATCACTGAAACGACTCCATCGATTGAATCTCTACCATACGTTCTTTACCAAGACTGGAATGGAGTACATCCGTGCAAAGTTGCCAGACTGCGAGATTATTTTTGATGCCGCTTCTCGCGATCCGAAGCGCCGCCGTAGTTGATTCAGTGGCCTTGCTTTGTACTCTCTATAAACCCTCAAAAACGATGGACCGAGAATTTCAAATTGCGTCAAAGCAACACAAAATTTGGCTACTAACTGCCTTCGTCCTGTCGATATTGACTTGTGAAATGAGTGCGGCGGCTCAATCCCAACCGAATACAGTCATGGACTCAGCAGAATGGCTTCGCTCCCTCGGCGGGCGTTTCGCTTGCAATGCTGCAGGAGCGATCACCAGTGTGGACCTGCGACATGCTTGGTTGATCGATGCTGATCTCAAGAAGCTGTCAGACCTTTCTGAGCTCGAGTCGATCGACTTGGCGAGTACGAAAGTCACGGACGAGGGACTCATGCAACTCAGAAAGCTCGAAAAAGTCCGGTCTCTCAACTTGCATTATGCGGAATACGTAACAGACACGGGCATCGCACATTTGAAACATTGGACGAATCTCGAGCACCTCAATGTACGAGGTACTAAAGTAACGAGCATGCTGTTCGAACATCTGACCAACATGGTTTTGTTGCGATCACTAGACATTGGTCATAGTCGCGTCAACGATGACAACTTTGAGCGACTTGCCGAATTGCCAAACATGGAACGACTGTCGTTTGGCGGCAACAAAATGAGCGGATCGGCTTTACCGCTTCTGAAACTACTCCCGAAGCTTTGCGAGTTGAGCATCGGAGGACAGCAACGTACGGACTCAGGCCTATGGAGCGTAAGCGTCGGCGATTTCAATATAGGCAACATTGCTGAGCTCGCTAGCCTTAAGATGCTTGACCTGTCGGATACAACAATTACCGATTCTGGCGTCGCGCAACTCGCCAGACTCGACAAACTGGAAACGCTGAACCTCAACCGGACGAAGTTGACTGGCAAGGGGGTCGCGACTCTTGCTGGGATTCGGTCCTTGCGTCATTTAAAGCTTGCGCAATCTGGGAGCATTGACGATTCGGTGCTCCTCGCACTCGAGACGTTCACAAATCTCGAAGTATTGGAACTGCAAGAATCAAGGATTTCCTTTGATGGGCTGATGCGGTATTCGCCAAGTCGCCGTCTGAGAAAACTATTCATTGGTGGAACTCCCTTGACCGCAGAACAAGTCGAGGCAGTACGTCTTCGGCTTCCAGGTTGCTATATTAGTTGGTGGCCCACACCGAAAATGACTGCAGAATAAGCTGCAAGGCTATTTTCAGAATAGATTGGATGTCCAGTCCGTTGTTTCTCCTTCATTTAAGGAGGAGCGGAATGAATGCAACGTAGGGTATATGCGTTAAGAACTTGGCCCTAGCGACTATCTTTCGACCCGACCAGCCATTTCCACCAACGACAGAACCCCGACATGGCCCTCCGTCAAGCGTTCATCGGCTCGTGCCTAATTCTCATTATCGGAACCGCTACTTATGTTCTAGGCGTGCCAACGCTGAGAGCCATCGAACTACAATCTCGAATCGATCGTGATCTATCCCGGTTTGAGCAATCCGAGTCGAGCGAACTGTACACTTACTATCCTGAATTGATTGATCATATTGTCGCGAACGAGAGGTTAGCGAGTCGATTAGAGACTCTTCATTTGGCTGTCTCGGATTTTAGGGGTCGCAATTTTGCATCTTGCACCAAGCTACCGAATTTGTCGCGTCTCGAAGTAACTTACGCTCACAATACCGATCTTCTGTTGCCGACAATAAATTCATTACCCAACCTTAAATACGCTATGTTTGCGTATTGCAAACCGACCGAAAAATGGGTTCTCGGCCTTAGCAATGCGAGTCTTCGAGGTCTGCATCTGCACGAATATCAAGCCGTTGCCATATCGCAGCAAACAGAGGACTTGTTGATATCCCGCATGCCCGAGTGCAAAATCCGAGTAACGGGCGACTGATAAAGTTCCTTCGTTTTATTTCTACGAGGATTTTGTCACAGTACCCTAGGCCGATGTCGCTACGCCCAGAAGCTCCTTTTGTTCGACGTCTCCAATTACGGGAAGAGATCGTTTTCGAGGAAAGATTGCAAATGAAAACCCTCATTGGTAACGCTCCCTTAGATGCCACGAAAGCTTATTCGGGAAAATCCCCGGATACTAAAGGCAGACATTGAGTGTTCAAGGTGTCTAGAAAATGGCGTCAAACAACGAATTCGTTGATTGATGGCCAAGGGTGATAGAGGGGGCTCGAACCGCCGACCTGCGGAACCACAAATCAATCTTTTCACTGGCATAAATTGCTAAAAACACTTCATTTACTCAGGATTCAGTGTACAACGAGTGTTGCATAAGTTGAAATGGGGGGCGTTCAAAGGGGGTTCTAGGGTGTATTAGGGTAGGATTAACAAGTCGATGCACCGATGCGCAAAAAAGGTAGCATCCCGCGTATCGTCATTTGCTCACAATGAAGTTTAAACTGTCAAACGTACAGCTTCGGTAACCGAGCCGCCGCTAGGATGCGCGCCGCTTGGGTCCATCGAATTGGTCGGCTTCAATTTTGCTCAGTCGGCATTGCGTAATCTGCTGGCAAACCAAACGATCAAAGCCGCTCCTGCGACATGCACAACCATACCAAACAGATCAATCGCATAGTGCTTATATACTCCGTAAGGGTCTGTGTCTGGTCCGCAAATCATGGTGTACGAAAACCGAATGATAGCAAGAGAGAATGCCGTAAAAATGGCCATCATCGTGACCAGACACGCCACATACTGCCAATGGAGACCCCTCGTCCACAACCGAGGAATAAGCAACAAATGGTTGCCGTATGCCGCCGCGGCGTAGGCACAAACCAGGCTCGACGTCACGATAAACGAAAGCAAGAACGTCGGATGAGAGTTGCGCGTCGAAAAAAGCCAAAATGTCCACACGACTAGCCACCCCAGGAGAGAAACAACGAGTGACCACATCCGTAACAATCAATTGTCCTCCCTGCTAAAAGAATCCATGTAATCCCTTGGTTTGCAGTGGGAGCTAGAGAAAGCATCAAGTTGGAATTGCGAAATCGATCTGCGAACAGTTTGGCTAAGGCAAGCGATGTCCAATATCACTTGATGGAAATCAATTCGACGATGAAATGCAAAGTAGCCTTGGGCGGTATTCCCCGAGTGCCTTGTTTCGCACCGCCTGAACTGCGCCTTGCGCACAAACAGACTTGGTTGCAATCATGCCTAAAACCAGAACTGCGGATGTGAATATTTGTTTCTTCACGGCGTTAACCTTGGCTACGACAGGTAAAGGGGCAAACGCACGGATTCGCGTTTAACGATAGTATAGCAGCGGACACTGCAGTGAGCAGCTGGGGTGTCCATTGCCTTGACCTGTCCATCTCAGCAATTGGAAGCGGGTGTCGAAAGGAAATGGATACTTGCACACGAAGATAGGCAGCCTATTTGCCATGTCGCATTCTTTGGTCCGAGCAGCGCGAACACCAATAGTTTTTGCCTGAGGTCATATATCCCTCGTCGCCAAGCACAATTCTCTTGCCACAGTCCGAGCACTTGGTCGGTTCGAATTCCGGTGGGTTTTTCAGAATCTCAAAGTTGAACTTATTCGTGCCGTAATAGACATAATTCTCAGTCTCAAAGCTCTCGCGGCATTTTGGGCACGCCTGCCAATCTCCTGTGTGCTGCTCACTGAAATGATATCCACATAACGTATAGCGCCAGTGATTGCGGTGGCAGCTATTTTGAGCATACGAAAACATCTCGTAGTTCGCTTCGTCGTCACAGATCCAGTTACCGCAGCATTCTGCTTTGATCAGGTTCTTTGTTGCTCCGCAAAGTCCACAGCGAGGTCCATCCTTGAGCACCGAGGAAGTCTTCTCCCTAACCAACCGCTTGCTGCTAGCCTTGGGCGCTATGGACTTAGATTTCTTTTTGACCATGTTTTTTCTCCTACAACGCTTTTGAGCGAATACTTATTACAGCCGATTCGGTGCGTTCATTGAGACAAAGCTCCCTTTTTAACCAATTCCACGAGATCGTCGCTGGTCAAAACGCGACTTCTGCAGCCGACGTACGCATTTTCGACTTCACCAATAGTTGCCCCAACATTCGCCCGCCTAATCGCGATGTAAGCGTCGATCAAGAGCCAGCGAGGATTGCCACGCAATCGCATCGCAACGATGTGGATAATCGACACTGGTGCGCCGTGTAAAAACGCTCGCAACCACGGACGAAGGATTAAAACGAATACAAAAACCGCGACCAGAGCAACGAATGCCGACATCGCCAAAACGACGAACACGAAAATCTTTTGCGTTGCGTCCATGTTCCTGATTTCCTGTGCGGCGAAATATTTTTCCCTGACTGGTGTCTATTGTCTCCAAAGTTTGGGGAATCATTCCTGATTTGTCAATTCCATTGCTTTCCTCACCAGTCTCAGCAGGCAGCCAGAACCATTTTCTCGTCGTCGCGTGAAGCTCGCTCGACGCGAATCTAGAGTCGTATGCACACCACACAAACCTGTTGAAATGCGCGTAGGCTCGTTGCTCGCTATCGCCAAGAAGGGACAAGCCAGAAACGCGTCTTCAATGCGAGAACGCGACACCAAAACCCAAACAGATGCAAAGACAAATTAGCAAGGCTACCATGGAGTAAAAGATGGTGGAAACGGAAATCGCAATCATCACGATCGGCAGTCCCCCTCGATCCCATCCGATCTTTTGGCCGAGTCCAACTTTGGCCCAGGATGCGCCGATGAACGCCATTATCGCAAAGCAACTAAGGACCGTTGAGGATAACTCTGTACCACTAATAAACAAAAGAAAACATGCGACGAGACTCGCCTAGTTGACCAAAATCACCGCGGTGCGTGAGTGAACGTTTCATTCCAATTCCGATGGCATCCGCCGCTACGGTGGCTGCGATGGTTCGGCCTCTTCTCAAGGGGTAGCCGGCGTTGCCCAGATCCGAACAGTTCCGTCTTTGCTGCCCGCCGCCAAGGAAGTAATCCGTTCGCGTATTGTGGTACTGTGATCTGATACGATCGTGATGGCCGTGTATTCATCAAAGCCGTGTAGTACAAAGTCAAGCGTTTTTGCGGCGGCTACGTAGTATTAACAGATGGAACTTCCAATTCCTTGCATTTGTTGCGAAGTGATTGCCATCAGGAACTACGCGACCCGCGACTTGTGGGCGTCTTTTGGTCCGCGACTATGTCTACGTCGCAATCGGTTTGATTTGTCAAGTTACCAGCACAATAGACGGAATCAACTGCGGTCGATCGTAGCCGCAATGAGTCTCTAAAGCGTTGCCGCTTCAATTAATAGCGACCGAAAATACTCTTCGTCAAAATCATCCTGAGTGCGAAGTTTGATGTGCCGCATATCCTTGCCATCGCCCTCCAGACGCATTTTTGGATCGGAGAGAATTGCACCATTTTGGAATCCAAGGGTCGCGTGACCTTTGGAGGTATGAAGATAACCGAACAGTCCGTTGCCCGCAGAGTAGCAAGGTCTACTCCACTTAAAGTGCTCCACCGTATTAGGATTGACTTCAACGATGAGCGATCGAAGCCGATCGAGGATCGGTCGCTGAGTTGTCGGGAGCGCGGTAAACCAAGCGTCGATTGCGTTTTCGGTCATGTACTTTGAGGAAGCGAAAGGATCGCTTTATGCTTCAGCGAAGCGATGAAGGAACTGCCGTAGTCTTCATCGAGAAACGAAGGCGATCCAAAAGGAGCAAATGAATGCTCTGATCCGAACGGCAAATCATAGTTTATCGAACACAGAAAAGAAAAATCCCTGCCATTCTCAAAGAAAAACAGGGTTTTCGTTCAGGGTGATAGAGGGGGCTCGAACCCCCGACCTGCGGAACCACAATATGCTCTTCTTGATCTTCAGTAGCTTTAAAAACACGGCAAATCAAGACAATCAAAGTAAACACGATTGCAACTTGAGTTGCAATAGGCTGAGTTAGTTTTGATATTGATATTCTTGATTTTTCGGTAGATTCAACCGCGGGACATGGGTTGCGCGCGAGGCTTCAATCTGTTCAGGAAAATTTACCTGAACAAGCCAAGGGGCTTTCAGCTCGCGTACGCGTGCGAGGTTGCTACGTTGATCGATGCTACCTCTTTTGATGTAGCATGTTCTTTCAGCTCGCGTACGCGTGCGAGGTTGCTACCGAAGCTTTTGTGTGACAAATAATTGTCACACCGCCTGGAGGTTGTTAGGTCAAGTCAGCTACCGCTAAATCGTTCCCAACCCATTTTCAACAAACGGTCCCCAACAGAGTGGAATTAGTCAACCAGAAGTTTAAAATCACTGCGCCGGTCTATGTCTACTAGTAAAGGGGATAAGTTTCACCGCATAGGGGTGGGTGTACCTCAAAGGGACCCAAACTCCCCAGGGGGGATAGCTGCCTCATTTCCCAACAACTTTTAGGGTCACCGCGTTACGTACGCGTTCCTTTGCTTCTCTCGCCATAGCTGCATTGAGTATCTTTAGTTCTGCTGCCGTAATTGCCGAGTTCTGCGCTGTCATAGTTGCTGCATCGTTCGACGGTCCGCGCGTCAAGAAACGCGATTCAAACGCTTGCAACTCTGGCTTGTCTTGCTTTACAACCTTTCCTGGTTTGTTGGCTTCTTTGAGTTTGTCTAGTTCCGCTTGCTGCTTAGCAATACCAACCGCGTCCGCTTCCGCCAGTCCTTGTTTCGCAAGCCGGAAAGCCTGTGCAGCTTCCGCCCCTTGTGTTAGGAGGATGCGTTCCTCGTCTAACTTGTCCAGTTCGCTTTGCTTGAGGTCAATTAGTCGCTGTGCTGCCGTCTCCTTTTCGCCTTGAATCTTTTTTAGTTCCTCATCCCGCATCTTCTCAAAAACGGTAAGGCTCTTGATGCTATCGATCTCGCGCAGCAAATCGGCAGCAACTCCAACATCGCCACCGACCGCTTTTTGTGCAGCTTGAATCGATGCTTTTTGGTCGTCAGTTGCTTTCAGTAGAACTAGTTGGTCGCGTAATGATTTGACGTAGTTTTCAGAACCCTGTGTTATCGCTTGTTGGTCAGTGATGGCTTTTTGGTTTGCGGCTTCTCGGTCTGCGATGCTTTGTTTTTCCTGCATCAACGCTTTAGCCTCTTGTTGTGCTTGCTCTCCTACGGCATTGCGTAAAGCTAGAATTGCTGATTGCTCCTCCTTGCTTGCTCGGAGTAATTCGACTTCATCGCGCAACCCTTTTATAAACTGGTCGGACTTGTCCTTTTCTTCATTCTCTTTTCGCAACGCTTCATTTGCGAGAGTCCGCTCTACGGTTAGTTTCTCGGTCTCGGTTACGATATTAAACAACTGTTTGCGACTGGCTTCCTGTTCGGCGTGTTGTGCCTTGAGTGCATCGACACTTCGGCCAGCAAACTTGTCGAACACCATCGACTTGATTCCAAACCAGTCGGTTCCACCGAATCCGCGAATTTCTGCAACTGCGTCTAGAGCGGCCTTTGTTGCGTGTGCACCACCTTCAACATTTCCGAGTTGTTTCGCTAGTTCTTTGGCGTGCTCCTGAGTCAATCGAATCCGTTCGGCGGGATCTCGCGTGAGGTCAATGTCTTCTTGCGTATCTTTTGCTCGGATCGCTTGCAATCGTAATAACTCGGCACCCAGTTCCCTCGCCTTTACTTTAGATTCCTCAATGGCTGCGTTCCATCGCTCCGTTTGGTAAATGGTATCGCTGATCGATTTCCCAACCTGAAAACCCAGCACTCCAGCGACTCCAACCAAACCAGCTTTGAACGCTAGAGCACCTGCCCCACCCAACTTTTGGACCTCTGCGAATTGCGAGGTTTTTTCGGTAATGCCTGCTAATTGTGACGCATAGCTGCCGATCTCCGAACCACCCAAGGAATTTGCAATGGTGCCAAAAAACTCGGTAGACTTCTTGGCCTGGTCGCCGCTTGTCTTGATTCGCTTAATACTGGCATCGAGTGCATCGACGGACTTTGCCGACTTCGCAACTACTGGCGTTGCCATGTCTTCCGCTTTGATCAGGATGTCAACTGATTCGCTCATTTTAAATTCGCTTTCATGTTAAAGATTGTTCCCAACTGCTTAACCTGTTCGAACAACAGCTCGTCCAAATCAATCTCAATGTCTGCAGCTTCCATCGACACCAGTATCTTGCAAGCCCGCATCGTTTCGCGATGGTTTGCGTTCGGATCGCTGAGCACTTCCGTAACCAATGCCATCGCATCATCGCGGCCCTTGGGTGTTATCTCCCAACCGTTGTTCAAAGCCTGTTGGATGAGTTTGAGTTCGCCGCGTCGCTTCATGGTGCTCAGTTAAAAAAGGAGCGGCACGCTAAAACCGTCAAAGTCGCGTGCCGCAATGGTTGGGAGTCTCAACCGTGTTGCAACGGTCGATCGGCATTAGCCTCGACAAAGGAAAAAGGCAGCCCAACTAATCCAACCATAAAGCTTTATCGTTTGTTTGCATCTTTAATCATCTGGTCACGCAAGCCTGGAAACTTCTTATCGACTTGCTTCAATGACTTGTTACTGTCGCCATTCGTAGCCGCTAATTCTGCCCTGTACGCTGCGTTCCATCGTTCGCTAGCCGTCATGGTCTTATCATCTCTGAGCTTCGCCATGATCGCGTTACGGAAGTTGGGATTGCCTCTCACCATCGACTTGAACGCGGCAACAGCTCTGGATGATGATGCAGCAATTGAAGTAACGAAACCAGCTCGCATAGCTTCGGTCGCATCGAGAAACGTCTCGGCGCTCATCATGTCTTTGATCGCTTGAATCGGTCGCTTGGTTCCCGAGGAATAGATTCCAGCTAGCCGTTGACGCAAGGATTCCAAAACAGTCGGTTCTTCGCCACCATCGCAGTATGGCGAATGGAGCATGACATATCCATTTTCTGTTATCTGCCGATCTGGAAACGCCATAGCAACTACGCTTGCCATACTGAACGCTGCAGACTCAACAATGCATCGCTTCGGTCCTGCATAAGCCTTGAACGCATCATACATAGCAAGGCCATCGAATACGCTTCCGCCTTCGCTGTGGATACGAACCGTGATCGGTTGTCCAGCGGCACGTGCAAGTTGGCTTTTAACTTCGGCTGCGCTCACTTCGCCTGGTTGGTTTCCGATCGCTCGGTCGATAAAGATATTAAACATGGGACGTCCCTCCATTAACGTAGTAATCCAAAATCGTTTCGATGGCTGCAAGTTCTTGTTCGTATTCCTGTTCAATCGCTGGCAACTCGGAATCGATCTCGAACCGTTCCTTGCGAAGTTCCTTGATGTGGTTCGCCCAAATGTTCTCATCGATGGAAAGCCCGCGATAGGGATTGGTGTCTGGTGGCGGTACCGCATCGCGGAAATGGGTCTGACAGTACAGGACGATACCACGAATGGACCCATCGTTGACTACAGCCAACTTTTCCAAGATTCCGTCAATCGTTGTACGACGGTTTCTGAGCTCGCGGAATCGCTCGGCAAGCCCCCCGACCATGAAGTAATCACGTTCCCGTTCAAACTTGGTTCGGACATTATCTGGCAACAGGGTGCGCAGCCTAGATCTCGCGTTTTCCATCGTTTCGACTTTGCAGCGAGCACTATCCAACTTGGATTGCTCCGCATCTCGCTTGGCTTGCAAGTCGGCGATTTTGGCATCGAGCTTAGCGACTTCGGTGGGCACGCTGCGGGAGTAGGCTTCCGCGACTTCAACAGCTTCGGCAAACTGTGGATTGGTACCAGCAATCTCTTTGTCACGCATCACGTTGGTAACGCGGACAAGTTCGCGAGCAACTTTCCGCTCGTCCCATCCGAGTACTTTGAAGATATGCTCGTCTTCTGGGTTCACGCCAAGCGGGTCTAGTGCCTTTGCTTTGAGAACTTCCTCAGCAGCAGCAACTAGTTGACTGTGTTCGAATTTGACTCGGTTCAATACGCCCATTGTGTCAATCGTGGCTTCCATCGGTCTATCTCGCTTCCTGTGAATTCTGGTTTGTTCGGTCGTCTGCATTAAAGATACGCAAGGTCGCATCAATCAAAAAAAAGTCCGTACTAGATTTGCTCGGAATCTCAAAAATCGTCTGGACGTGTTTAGACGTTTCTCGGCAATTGGGGCACCGACAGTACCGAACAACGTGCCGCGGGGAACGACGGGTCACGTAGACGTTTTGGCGCGGGTGTTTACAGTGCTCACAGGGGAGTTTCATTTGGTTTGCTTCTTGTGCTTTTTAGGAACTGGAAATTTGGTGACGGACAGCGGGACAGACGGACAGCCCCCTATAGGGGCTTGTCCTTGTCCCTCTAGTCCCTCACTTTCTGCTCCGTCCGAAATCGTAGAGGGACAGTGCGGGACAACTGTGTTTTGTCCTCCTTGTCCCTCTACTCCAAATTCGCCTTGAATCAGTGCTCCAGGGAGGTGATATGCGTCGCAAGAATTCACCCCTCGGCGGACGGTTTGGGGGTACTTTGTGATCTGTTGTTTTGACTCAAGATGGAAGATAATTGCCTTTGCAACATCCGAATTGCACGCCAAAAAAGCCTTGATGTCGGCAATGACTCGCAGTTCGTTTGGACTCGATTGAAAGAACCCGAGAACCTTGTCCAGTTTATCCTTGAATGCTTGCTCCTTTGCGGCTTCCCGCTTGTCCTTGCTTGACTCCTGGGTTTGCTGAATTAGCTCGCTTCGTTGTTGGGTGGAAACCTCGATTTCCATATGTCCAGAATCGTCGAAGTTCTCGACAACATTGAGTGCCAATTGGCTGGAATGGCCTTCCGATCCACCGATGGTAAGCCATAGGTCATGTGGCTTTCGGTTCTCCTCTGGCTGGAATTTTGATCGCCTGCTTACTAACATCCATTGCCGAAAGTACTCTGCCTTGCCAGCCCCGCTAATGTCGCTTAGCTCGAGCGGTTCACGGTTCCTGGCGTTCTCGCTCGAGCGTTTAACGTGGTCGCAACAGATCGGAGTAGCACCCGCATCCAAAACGTAGTTACATAATGCCGCAAGTTGTTGGCCGTTTAGGATCATGCTCGCTTGCTGATCGTCAAGAGCTTGGTAAAGCGGGTCGATCATTACGACTTCGGCCTGCGCCTTGTCGATCTCATTCTTGAAGTAGTCCATCACTTCTAAGCTACCGATCTTCGGAACCCACCAACTGAGCTTTAGGAATCCACTGTCCCGCAGCTCGGCGAGGTTGATACCCATTTGTTTAGCAACAGCGTAAATCGTCTTGCGGATCTTGCGCTTGCCAGACTCAGCGGAACAAAAGAGAACCCGCTTTCGTTTCAACACCTCGTACCGTCCAAGAAACTTTGCTGCACTGCAAAGACTTAGCGCCAGCATGATCAAAATCGTCGTCTTAAGCGTTTTGAATTCACCAGCCGCAACCATTGGTTGATTCTCGATCAACACTTGGTCAATGATAAAATCCTCTTTCAGGTCGGCGGTAAACAATTCCTCTAACGTCCACGCGGGTTCAAGCCGATGTGTCTTGCCGATTTTCTCGAATCGGTCGGCTTGCTTAGATTCGCTATCAGACGGTATTTTGTCTCCCACGGGCAACAGGAATGCACTTAGATCAACCTTTGGCTTGCTGGCTTCGATTTCCCCATAACAAAACTTCGCAGCTCGCTTCCAATCGTTTCCATGATTGAACGCAACGTAGAGAGCGGCACAAGAATACCATCGTCCGGTCGTGCCATTTTCGTTCTCACACGTCAAAGGATCTGCAGCGCCTGATTTGACAGTGAAACCCAGCTTGCCGTTGGCCGTGTAGACTTCGCCGGTCGGCTGTCCTGACTCTGAACCTGGACGTACCCAAAAGCCATTCCGAACATGTGAGTATCCTTGACGGGTTAGTATCGCTTCGGGTGTCGCAAGTCCGATGGACTCAAGATACTGATCGATGACGGATTCGCCTTCGGCGTTTTGGGTACAATTGTACCCAACCGGCTTTTCTGGCTCGGTCGGCGGTAACCAAAAGTCGATTAGCTTGTATCGCTTGGCGTTTGATCGAAACAAGCGAACACGATTGCCAGACTTTCGCAGCGAACCAATCGGACGAAGAATCCTGCATAGGTCCGCTGTGCTATCGATTGTGCCGGGTGCAGCATGTTTGCGTAACTCAGCAAGCCAACCAGCTGCGAGCTTGCCAATCTCGGCACTGTCATCCTCACTAACAATGTAGTGCGGCTTCTCAAGAATCCAATAGGCATGGAACCCGCCTGTATCGCCATTCGTCTCAACGATCATGCTTGGCTCATGCGGCATCTTTGCGAGAGCCTCAAGCATTTTTTCGCGGGTTAGATACTTATCATTCTTGCCCGCGTCAACGTCCAAGTGAAACGATACGATGGCCTCGACTTCTTTTTTTCCGCCGACACCAAACAAACTGCGCGATACCGTTTGCGAATGGTCCATCAAGTTGACTTTGATGAAAAGATCTGGCTCGCTCTGTTCAATAATAAGAGAAGCCTTCTCCAATTCGCTTGTCTTGAAAACCGATGCAACCGTTGTTCGGTCTTTCACGAGAACAATGTCGCCATCGGTCGCATTGCCGTAAAGCGTTTGCAAGTATTCGAGAGCCCCAAAAGACTGCGAGTCTTGATTGGCTGCCAGTGCCATGTTAAAATTCCCTTAAACGTGTTTGCTGAATTCGCGTTTGCTGCGCGATGAAGAAATTGAGAACGCCAGAGGGTTAGAACTTTGGCGTTTCTCTTTGGTGAACCGCTCGTTCTGCCTGGCAATCCTGGCAAAAACACTTCGGTTCTGTGCATAAGTCGCAGGTGCATGGCTCACCGTCCGGCAAATTTACCGGAGGGTTCAACTGTGCAAAATTTTGCACACTTTCTCCGACTAAAACCGGCATTGCTTGGAACAATTGTTGGTGCATGAAATGAATCATTCTTAACGCCCCATCGTCTTGGTTCGAGCTTCGATAAAACGGGTCAGAGCTTGCATGCTCGTGAAGATATTGCGACCACCTAAACGGATCGCTTCGAGCTTGATGCCCCCAACTCCGCGATGAATCCATCGGGTCATTGTGGCTTTGTCTGGACGGATGCCAGTTAGATTGGCCAACTCAGCCCGGGCTTGAGTCAGCGTTAAAACGTCCTCGGTTAAAATCTTCGAAACCACCGACGCCGTGTCGACTGATTTGGTCATAAAAAAACTCCCATGTAAGTTTGATGCGATTGAATGCAACCAACGAACTATGGGAATTTTGCGAGATTTTTTGTAGAAGGTAAATCTACGATTGAAGCTTATTGAAGGTATTGAAGATTATTGAAGGTCAATACCGCGTGTTTTGTAGAATTCCTTAGCCACTTCAAATGAGAACGTGACTGGGTTTCCGCCTGGATTCAACGCCACCAAACCCTTATTCATGTGAGCATTGATTGTCTGGGCTTCCTTACCGATCATCTTCGCAAGCTGTTGTTTTGTGATGATCTTGCCTTGCGAGATAGGCGAGCATTCCGGGACCTCGTTTCCTATCTTTCTTAGGTAGTTTACTGCTCCGTCGAATTCTTCTTGCCACGATTCATATTCATCTCGATAGCTCGCAACCATTCCAGCAATCGCCAAGCGTTGAGATTGCAATTCATTGTGCATCTTCCCTAGCTCTTCACAAAAACGCATTCTCTTTGTTAGCTCTGCTTTGTTCTTGGACTCTTGCAGGGCTTTGACGGCAAGGGTTCTGGCGTCGGCAAGCAACTTTCTAACGCTGGATCGCAACAGAGTTGCCATGCTGTAATCTTCGTTCGATTCCATGTACGCCGCGATGGTTTCGATTAAGCTTTTTGTGCGGTAATCCGGTGGGTCAAGCAACTGCTGAATTGGACTCAACCACCTATCGACGCCGATTTTGTGGATTTCGTAGAAGTCTGATTGCTCTTCCCATCGACCAATGCGGACATAGAAAACGTGCTGTTCGTCAATCACTTCAGATACCTCATGAGTTGTAAGAATCGCTGCAACCCACGCCGCTAGCATGAGGACTAGCGGCAATGGGTTACGCGGGGTAGCTACTCCCCTGGCGAATGTCGATCAATTATGCCAGCTTCACTTTTGGTTGAGTAGGCTTTTCGGTTTGATCTTCCAGTTGTTGTTGCAATCCAAAACACGGAGTCGCTTCGTCAAACCAAACCTCAGTATCATTAACCTCGTCGTGGCTTTCTTCTGCAATTTCCAACGTAAGCTCTCTGAGTGCCGCGGCGATTCCACCAAGGTCTCCTGGATCATTTACAAAACCGTTTCGAAGTGCCTTGATTGCGTTTCGTAAAAGTTGCTCGATAGCGTTTCGTGCTTCTTTGTCGTAAGTTCGTTTCATGATTTTTCCTGTGTTGATTAAATTGTCGGCGTCGATCACGCCATCTTAGATTCGATCTTGATGGTTGATTCAACCTCTCCGCACGTCGATCGTGGATGTAAGATTCCTGGCCACGGATTCTCACCCCATGACTTTGGAACTTTCTGGAGAAACTCGGAAAGCTCGTCGCCTTCGGGTGTGTCCCTCTCAGCCCATTCATACTCCGCTGCATCATCATCCAAGAAGCTACCTATCTCGCGGAAATGTGCGGCCGCAATACCAAGGGAATTCGCGTCGTAAATCATTCCGTTTTTCAAAGCGCGTTGAATGTTCCGCACCAATTGCAGAAGTAGTTTTCGAGTGTCGTCGGTCAAGTCTGTGTAACAACCAATGTTAAAAGCCATGTTCTTAGTTTCCTTGATTGAGTTGGTTGAGTTCGTTTTGTGCAGTCTTCAAGTCGGCAAGAATCCCGCCGAGCTTAGCCATTGCGAAATGGTCGTTTGCGTCCACTGTATCAAGCAGCTTTTCAATTGCTGTACGCGATGCCTGTAGCCCTTTGCGGGCTTTGGTTAGTTCTGTGCGGCTCATACTTCCCCTCGCATCGTTGGGGCGTTGCGTGCTGCTTCGATGGCCATCTTCCTAGTCGCAGTCGAGTAAATTTGCGTTGTCTGCAAATCCTGATGCCCAAGCAGGGCTTTCGAGCTTTCAAGCTGTAGAGCCTCGGCAACCGTCGTTCCAACCAAGTGTCGTATCTGGTACGGCGTCCAATGCGGAACATTGGCCAGCTTCGCAGCTCGTGCAATTGCTTGACGGAAAGAGCCAGCTTCGTAGCAGTCCCCGGGCTTAACCTTTGGGATCGCAACTTTTTTTTTGTAGCTTCCAAAGCCCTTCCTTTCGGATGATTGCTTGGCTCGAAACCATGCCATCGCTTCCGCTGGTGAAAAGCAGTACGAATCGGGCTTTCGATTGAGGTAGTTCTCAATGACGGCCCGAGCTTCGCCTAGCAATGGAATCTCGCGTTCAACACCCTTCCAAGCGGTCTTGTGCTTGTTTGGCATGAACAGCCAGACATCCCCTTTCCGTTCGATGTCGCAAGGCTTGATTGCACATACCTCGCTTGGCCTCATACCTGTAGCAAGCTGGACCGTGAGCATATCCCGAACGATCGGAGAAAGGTGTTTGGCGGTCTCTCTAACGTGCTCGACTGGAACCAGTTTCCTTCTAGCTCGTTCGAATCCGCCTTCACCAGCAACCAGCGGATTTAACGCTTTCAAGCCCGTTAGAACGTGTGGCGGAACAAGTTCTTGCCCAACGCCCCATTTAAAAACGCTGCGGATCTCGTTTGTCAGACGATTCAGATACTTTCGCGATCTTGCACCGTTGTCCAATCGGTCGCGATACTCTCGCAATTTGCGGGGCCCGAACCGTTCAACCAGCAAGCCAGCGTCATGCTCAAGTAGCCATCCGATGATTTCCGACCGCCTTTCAAGATCCTGCCTTGAGTTTGCGTAACGCTTCTCGATGTAGGATTTGTAGGCTTCGGCGAGGTGCTTCACCCGAACCGATTCCTCCGAGTGGTGATCGCCAAGCAATTCGCCAAACTGATGATCGGCCGCCCTGCGAACGTCATCGATAGAAAACTCGCTTGGCAAGCTGTAGCCGTTAGCTTGGTAGGCTTGGATAAGACAAGCGTACCTTGCGATCGTCAGAGCTTCATCGTGTGGCCCAAGATAGAAATTCTTGCCGTCGATTGTGACGACAGATTGACCAGATACGTGATACCGCCGCTCGGGTATCAACGCTTTTGTGCGTCCCATAACTCCCCCTTCAACTCAAGGATTCTTGATATTGCAGGGTCGCTCGGGAGAGATTCCCGGTAACGCGGTTAACGCGTTCCGACCAAGAAAAACACTGTGTTAAAACCTCAGGGTGATAGAGGGGGCTCGAACCCCCGACCTGCGGAACCACAATCCGCCGCTCTAACCAACTGAGCTACTACCACCGTGTGTGTCGGATTTTAGTGATTCGACTCCCGCCCGTCAACTACTTCGCTCCACGTTCCGCCGCTTTGACCACAAGTTGGTTTAGTACCCTTTTGATGCCCGAAGTTCCCGAAGCAACCGATGCCGCTGCGATTTTTTGGTGAGCTTGTGTGACGGTACCGGTCAGCGTCGCTAACCCCTTTTCAACGGTGACAGTTACTTTGCATGGAGTGCGAATTCCTCTCATGGCCAGTTTGTTGATCACTGACTGCGTCAGTTTGATGTCGGCACTGCTTTGGGCCATCGTTCGCTCTCGTTTTGCAAAAGAACAATTAAGTAACCTGTTCACAATAGCGTATTGCCAACGCAATCCCGAGTAATTTCTCGAATTAGGCCGGAATAGATGGCTGCTTGTGGCGGACAAGCGTGCGTTTCGTCCAACCCCAATCGATGTTATCTTGTACCTGACGACCTTCTCACAATTAATCATGAGCAGCGCAAAAGGGAAAATACATGGTGGATGACTCGGACGATACGGATACTCAAGAAAGCCCAACCGCATCTGGACCGACGGGTACGGCACCGATTGCATTGCCGCAATGGAAACCGATCACGGCGAAACAGCGCCGAGTGCTTGGGACACTCATGGAGAAGTCTAAGACGACTCCGGACGCTTACCCTATGACATTTGCAGGACTTTGCACGGGTTGCAACCAAAAATCCAATCGGGCCCCCATTTCAAATTATAGCAGTGAGCAAGTAGAGACGATTGTGGATGAACTGCGAGCGATTGGTGCTCTCACGATTGTCCAAGGACTCGGACGCAATACCAAAGTCCGACATTACGCTTACCAATGGTTGGGGATCAGCAAAACAGAAGCAGCCGTGATGACCGAACTACTTCTTCGAGGCGAGCAGACTTTGGGTGAACTCCGAACGCGGGCTGCGCGAATGGAGCCTATCAATGACTTACAACATATGTCGGAGTTGTTCAATGAATTAAAGCGCCGCAACCTCGTGGTAGAGTTAAGCGCACCTGGACGCGGGCAAATGGTATCCCACAACCTCTATCCGGAATGGGAACTGGAGCAACTGCGCAAGTCGGTTGTTGCTGGTATGTCGGCTAGCAATGATTTGGATGAGCCCGCGAATGCTCCCCAGCGATCCATTTCGGCTCATTCGGTACCGAACGCAGAATCATCGAATCGTATCCAAGAAATGGAAAAGGAGCTCGAATCCCTCAAATTGACGGTCGGTGATTTGCAAACTAGACTAGTTCGGCTCGAAAAAGATCTCGGGATCGTTTAGTCGCGACACTTTGAAATCGCGATAGGATCGCGGCCCTAAGTTATCGATTGCAATTGAACGATGGAAAATGAAACGGAAGCAGCCTCGCAGTCCAATCCAAATTTAAAGATTGCGTCGACACTGCAACGTTTAGCGAGCTCAAATCCTCATCGAAAAGCCGGGCCTGGATTCCAAGCTGGAGATTTTGTCCGACTTTGCCAGTATCACAACAAAAGCTCTGCAACGGAACTATTCAGGCTGCTTCGCGAGAATGAAATCGACGTTCAAATGCGATCGACCCGGATGTTCGCGGAAATATCCGTAGCGTTCGAGAAGCGAAGCGAGGCATTTCGAATACTCGATGACTTCAAAGCAATGAATCCAGACACTGTACCAAAGACATTCAGCCGAGACTACGACCTGGTATTCCTCATTTTTTTCGCAACTGTTGTTATTGCGGTTGCTTCGTTGAGTTTCGCTTCATTCAATTGGGTAGTCCCCGTTGCAATCACGACGAGTGGCATTTCAATCAGCGTCGTGGTCGAGTGGTTGCACAGGCACTACCGCCTCCACAGCGGAATGCATTTTACGATCAAAGAGATTTTGATCTTCACTATAGTTTGTGGATTAAATTGCGCTATCTGGCGACTCGTTTTCTAACGCGGCATCTATCGAGAGTCCTTTCGTTAAATCGCCATCTCATCCAAGTGCATGTGAGTTGATCGCCATGACTCACATTTTCAGAACTGTATAAGTCGGCGATTGCGTGCGCCGGTTGTTACAATCTCTTTACAATTCTGGACCTGCTTTTTGGATAGTCTAGATGGTACATTGCAACCAACCACTTTCTTTCCAATCGATTTTTTGGAGGTTCCATGATGACCACCCCTTTGCGAAGACCTAATCGATTCCGTTTGAGGATGTTAGGCTTAATGATTTTGATGTTGGCATATGCCTTCACAGCTGATGCAACGGCTCAATCCGTGCCAAAACCGACAGAAAAAGGGGTTGAGAGCAAGGTCGTCTCGGTCGCTCTCTTTAAGAACGGCCTCGCTGTCATTAAACGACAGGTACCGCTACAAGGTGCGGGAATCTATCGAATTGAAGACGTACCGGAACCTGTCCATGGGACATTCCTGGTGGAAAGCAATGGTCCAGTTGAGGCAAGAGTCGAGGTTCGTAAATTCCTCGCTAGGAATCAACCGCCATTAGGGACCCATCTTCAAGATGAACTGATAGGCCTCAAGGTAACGATCAACGGACGCACTTCCAAATCGCCGATCGTTGGAACGGTTATCGGCGTCCCAAAGCCTGAGATCGATTCTGCAGCTTCGTCCCTGCTGTCCCGATCGAGTTCCATCCCAACTTCCCACGCGGCAAGTCGTTTCCTGCTCTTAAAGACGGAAAAAGGCATCTCGTATTTTGACATCGGCGAGATCGTTTCCTTGGAGGCTGAAGGAAAACCGCAACCCAAAGAACTCGAAATGGAAAGCCGGCCGGTGCTCCTATTGGATGCGCCGGCAAAGGGGACCGGTGACAACGCTATGATTAGTTACCTAGCGCATGGCCTTTCTTGGGCGCCTAGTTACAAGGTGGATTTAACAGATGCCAAACGACTCACGATTGAGCAAAACGCCGCGATAAGAAACGAACTCGCAGATCTCAGCGACACCGAAATCTCAGTGATCAGCGGTTACCCCAGCGTGCAATTTGGCGAGGTGGTTTCCCCGCTCGCAGCCTCACAAACTTGGACGCATTTCTTTCAACAGCTTGGAAATAGAAAAAGCGTGAATGCATTCAACAATTCCTTCGTAATGCAAAACTCTGCATACAATGTCGCCAGCAACATTGCCAGCATCCATGGCGGGGACACCAGTCCAACAATAGCACCCAACTCGGGCGATACGATCGACCTTTTCTATCACTCCATAGGAAAACGCACGCTCAAAAAAGGGGATGCATTCACACTCACGACAGGCACTGCGCAAGTAGACTACGAACGGGTTGTCGAATGGAGTATCCCGGACAATCGCGACGAATGGGGTACTCCAAATAGCAATCGACGGATCGATCCCAGTACCGGCGAAGCGTTGCAAGACGACGTCTGGGACGCACTGAAGTTTAAAAACGCACTTCCGTTTCCAATGACCAGCGCCCCCGCAATGGTTGTTACCGCTGGCAAGTTTAGTGGCCAATGCCAAGTGCTTTGGACGAACAGGAACGAAGAAGTCACTTTGCGTGTGAACAAAGCGTTGAGTATTCGGGCTCGCCATGTTGAATACGAAAACCAAATGGGAGAACCAGGGCAGGCTGAGCGTGACCTAGTCTATTTGGGCGGGCGGCGTTTTCGAAAGGTCACTGTCAACGGCGAACTGAGGCTTTGCAATCATCGTCCCTCTGAGACCAAAATGATCATCAAAAGGCAGTTCTCTGGTGATTACGTTAAAGGGGACCAATCACCAAAAATCGAATTGCGAGAAGAAGGGGTTTGGACCGTGAACAAACGGAATGAACTCACGTGGTCGCTTTCACTGAAGCCAGCCGAAGAGCGAACCGTTAAGTTTCAATACACCGTTCTAATCAACTTTTGATCGGACAATTGCCAATCGGATAGGATAGATCCAACCGTTGTTAACGTCCGAATTGCATTCCAATCCACTCCTTGAGCATCAAATGCAGTTTCATCAACTCTGCTGCTTCTGGAATGAACTGGTTGACGGTCAGCGGTCCACTCCCTGATCGATAGTCTGCGGCGATAGGCATTACGGTGATACCAGCTCGCGCTGCAAGCTGCATTGCTCTTGGCATGTGCAACGCACTGGTCAAAATCGCGCAGCGTTTGTCTTTCCAATACTCGGGGCGCGCGCGCAAGGAAGCAATTTCCGACGACGTGTTTTCGCCAGGCAATTCAGAAATCGCTTCTGCTGGAATGCCAAGATCCATCCAGATTCTTTTGGTTTGTTGACTCGGATCGTCGTCGGTCTGAAAACCGCTAGATAGCGTACCTGTCAAAACCAGATTATCCCCAGTGGTCAATAAGTGTTTGGTCTTGCCAGCCAGGAAGAGTCTTGCCGCGTACCCAACGCGATCACCGGCCAAGTTAAACTGAACTCGACCATTGGGTGCAACGCTCGTTCCTCCACCCAACACAACCAAATAGTCAAACGGTTCGGAGTCGGGAGGTTCCACGGATGCGGTTGTACTCTCCCATTGGCGAAATAAGCTCGCTACAAACGCTTCCGAGCTCAAAATCCAAAGTGCACCCGCTCCTAAGATCATGAAGCAGCCGATTCGACGTTCGTTGCGTCGAGTCAGAATTATGCCGACAATCAAGCCTGCAATAACTGCCACAAACAACGGCTGAACCATACACGTAAGCATTTTCTCGACGGCCGACTTGCCACTAATCCACGCTGTCGCAGCGATGGGTGATCCTACGGCAACCAGTAAGACAGAAAAAGTTGGCAAAAACCAACCGCGTTTTAATTCGACAGAGGGCATGTTCATGGGATCAGGCGGATGTCATTTCTCGCGTTTTTATCTTGTGTCATTTCTCTGGCAAGCGGATGTAGCCTTGCCAATCTGGGGGTGCCGAACGTCCGTGCTGAGCAATAAACACCGTTAGGAAGTCTTTGACGCGATCCTCAGCAGGTACTTGATGAAGTAGCCTAAACGCTTCACCCCAGTTCCCGTCTTGTAACCCATCGAGTGCCTTTTCGTAGGCCGATATATGAGCATCGCTGAGCAAAACATCAGGACCTTCGGGCGGCAGCAATTCACTGACCATCAGGGGAGTGGTCATTCCAACCGGCAACACCCTTGCAACTCTCCTGGTTCTAGCGATCGAGGGTGAGACTTCGGTACGAACGCGATTCGCGGTCGTCTCGTCCATCAAGATAGGTGCCCGAAGCTGCTTAGTCATGCTCTCGAGTCGCGAAGCCAAATTCACGACGGGACCGAAAACAGTCACTTTGACTTGATCAACCGTACCGATTCTTCCGGCTACAGCTCGCCCGGTTGCGATTCCCAGCCCTGCACGAAACCCAGATAGCGCATGCTTTTCGATTGCCGCGGCTGTTTCAAACTCGGCGCGAATAGCAAGTGCAGCTTGAGCCGCTTGCAATACCGAGCTCTGCTGTTCTAGCGGCCAGCCCCAAAACCCCATGGCCGCATCTCCATGAAAATCACCAACCACACCATTGCGGTCCAGAATGTGGTGCGTCATCACGCCAAGCGCATCGCTAACGCGGCGAAGCAACTCCAGCAATTTGTCACCCGATTCTTCGCTTTGTCGAGAGAAACCCCGAAGATCGCAAAAAAGTACGGATACATTGGCCTCACGCGGAGCTAGCACTTCGTCTGGATCTCTTGTGGCCAGCGCCTTCTGAACAACGGGCGCAAAGAAAGGCCGCAAGGAATCCTGCCTCCGTTGAAGCAACCGTGTTTGACGCAAAGAACCAAGCGTCGTAGCTGTCAGCTCGGCAAATTTCAGATCGTCTTGCAGGTCCATGGCGATAGCGGCGGTCGCATCCCTTGCATTCTGCGGAACCATGTGACCGAAGTCACCAGCCACATAGATGGCCCAACCTGGGCAGGCTTCGCTGTTGATCGGGGTACAAAAGGCCCAATCGACATTCTCACTTTGAGTATACGATTGGCTTGATTCAATTCCGCGGCTCCAAACATGCAATACGCTTTCATGCGTCGAGATGGCTTGCTGTATGAGTTGGGCCGACGGCGAAAACTGATGGCCTAATAGGTTGCGAGAATCCCAATGCAATAACCGAATCCCAAACTCGTTGACCTCGCTCGAGCTTCGCCCCTTGTTGACACTCACTTTAGGCTTTGGATCGACTGGCTCGCCCGAAGGCTGATTGCCAACAATTGCCACAAAGCTAGCTTGTTGAATGCCCTGCATCAGAACATTCACCACTCGAGCGCATAATTCCTCGTCCGTGTTACTGCTCGAAATGATCTCCGGCACGCGGCTGAGCACCTCAATTCTACGATCCGCGTCACGGTATCTTGCCTGGCGCAATTGTGACGGGGCATACGAATGCTCTGTCAACGCGGGAATCTCATCCGATTGCGACACCATGCGAACGCGCTGGTCGACCAAGCTGAAGGTAGTTTGACCGATCACGAAATGATCGCCGATACCAATATTGAAATCGTCCTGGCGCAATCCCTTATGGAAAATGGGATTGCGCGCATCGATGAGCTTGGACACTTCCAAGCGAGAGCCGTTCCAAACCAGCCGCACATGGTTTCGAGAAATGCGGTCATCCCACGGCACAGCCCAACCCGAAGACGTTCTACCGAGGACGACGGGTTGTAGCAACGACGCATCTTTCGGTAATGGTCGCCGCCAACGGTCTGATGGGCTTGGCCCTTGAGCAATCAAATCCGGCATAAGCTGCTGGGCTAGTCAGTGGAACAGGAAAAGCACTTGTACTACTTTAGCCAAATTCTCCCCAGTCGAATAGCGTTCAAGCTAACCAACTAGCCTTAATTCGACGGAGTTGGCGATGGCGTAACCCACTCGCTGACAACGGTCGCCTCTTCCACAACTTTGGCTCGACGACGACGCCGCGGCTTGTTCGTGGCCCACTCCTTGGTCATGATTTCAAAAACATCGGGGCTCTCGTATCGAACGACATTTTTCCCCTCGGGAATCGGTCCAATCAGCCCTTTGAAAATCGGCATCCCACGCAAATCAAGGTCCGTGCTGCTGTCGTCGATTCCAACTTGCGAGTGGGTTTTGAAGATTGACTCCGCGTTATGGAAATCGCGGATCCGAAGCGAACCATCCTGCCCCCGCGTTACGACCCGAAAAACTTCTTTTTTTGACATGGCTCATCTCCGGTCAATCTGAATAGTACGTTCTTTTGGCTCCCTCCATCTAATCTGATTGTAGGGATCTGCGACAACTCAAAATAGTTCGCTACCCAAGCATCCTTGCCGAGGTTCACCTACGAAGCTAGTCCATCGACTGATTCGGACCAAAAGTTTGGAAGCAATTCCATGCCTAGGCTTAACTGGTACGAAGGTTGCAGATGCGATCCTCGGATTGATCATCACGCGTGACACAAAGAAGGTCACCTGACGCACGTCTCTATCAGCCGCATTCGAAATGCTTGACGCATTCCGCTACGGATGTTTAACCGCTCGAGGCCTATGTACGACCTACTTTTTATCCGCTTCAGTGGACTTGCCGGTCGGCTTTTCGACGAGCGATCTCGGTTTGCAATTTGCGGGTGACTGCTTGCTCACTTCAAAGAGAAATCGTTCTACGGCAAAATGAATCTCCTGCGTTGCGTTAACCAACATCATAGATCCGACAGTCCTAATATTGCTATTGCCTCCTGCTGTTTGCCATTGATCAGGGGCAATCGTGGATTCAATCCCTGATAGCAACTCCAGTGTCAAACTGCTATCGGGAAATAGATAGCTCAAGTCATAGAACCTCAATTCGTTGGCACTAGTTTTTTTGGAGGTGATCCTGACCATCTCATACTCAATGATGTAGGTGAGTTGGAGCGGCTCAAGCATCATCGTGAGAATATTCTTGACCTTCGCGTCTTTCATGCGCAACGTGATTGGTTCGTCAGGCGTGATGCTTTCTTCTTCAAGTGCCTTCTCGTCGAGGATAAACGGCAAATTCGCTGTCTTGCTGAGGTAAGCAACCGCTGCAGAGAGGGGCGCTGCCACCATCTCAAAGTCGAGCCGTTCGTTAAGCTGGGCCCGCATCTTGAGCTCTCGTTCGTTTTCAAAAGTGCGACCATCAAGCCAAGAAGGGGTGGGGCCATTCGGCTTCTCCCACTTGATGACTACTTCTTTTGGCAGTTCAGCTCCGGTGGGCATTCCGAACATCCCCCCAACCATTCCACCCACGCCACCCATGCCGCCGCCACCCACGCCACCCATGCCACCTTGCGCGAGCACAAATGCATCCGCCTCTGGAGACGCAGCAACCGCAATTGGCAATGCCAAAGCAAGTTGATTTCCACCGTCTACAGCTGACATCTTCAGTGAGGCTGACTGCTGGTTGGCAATCGCAGATACAAATCCAATCGCGCCGATCGCACCCAGTACTAACAGGCCACCTGCGGTACCTAATATTGAACGAGCAAAAGATTTCATGACGATTTCTCCTTGGACAAGTTTGAAGAGTTGAGAGCTGATTGTTTTGGTTTCTACAAGATTTACTAGAGTCGGACCTCCGACGCCGGCGTTACCAACCAATTCCAAGAATCGGTTGGTCCATGGAACCGCAGTTGTAGCCATAACATCCTGCTGGAAACGAATGCATGCTGTGATGACAACGGTCAAGCTAACACCACGCATGGCAAGTCGCATTCGCAACGCCTTGCGGCCTCGCTTTAGCCTGCTCTCCACTGCGGATACGCTGAGATTTAGACAACGTGCGATCTCCGGGACGCTGTTGCCGCTAAGATAATGCTGAATGAGTGTGTCGCGAAGGTTGCTCGGCAGTCGCGACAACTCCTCGTCCATCGCCTCCAATTGCAATTCTCTCGCTATGATCGCAAGCGGATCCTCGCACGCCGATACTGACGAGTCGAGATCGAAACCAACCGTTGACTGGATCGATTCTCTTCGACTTGACTTTCGCCTTAAACTACGAACTCGTTTTGCAGTTCGATACGCTACTCCATAAAGCCACGAGCCTAGCGAGTCTGGCTTTCGAATTCTATTGACCGACAACACCATCGCCAGAAACGTTGCTTGATACGCATCCTCCGCGTCTTGCGCGTTGGAAATCAATCTTCGAATAACCGAAGCGACTAGAGGCGAGTGTCGGCGGACGATTTCGTTGAGTGCTAGAGTGGACTGCGAATAGCGGTATAGCGCAAGCAATTCCGCATCGCTAACGGAATGATACTCGTGGCTCGCCGTATTTTCCAAAGGGTTAGTCATGGGATTTTCTTAGCGAAATAGCCACCTTCGAATAGGACACGCCCTCTTAGTGTCTAGTTTAAGCCATTCCAGGCGAGGAAAATAACTTTTTCACAAAAAAAGTTGGCCACTGAAGTCAACATGGTTGAAACGGATCGTTTTAGGATCCCACATTCACAGACATAATTTGATATGATTTCGTCTGAGTTTGAGTCTGGAGCAAACGATGGAACTAGCGATTTCTAAAGACTTAACTTCATAAATATTTAGCCGAGACGGCGGGTAGAACACGCGAGCCATGGTGCCAGATCGACCGATTGAAAAGGAGCCGTTGTTCCAGGATCTAACTCCTGATGCATATCGCGAGTTACTGCTCGAATTGCAAGAAATGCGAGTTGTGACCGAAACACAACAAGCGGAACTTCTCCTGGTACGAGAATTAAAAGGCTTGCCGAATTACTTCGATTCGTTGGTCGAAGATGACCTGAAGCGAAAACGCGCAGAAGGACTTGCCAAATGTCAGTCAGACGTACTGGAATTGATCTCGCAGGGACTTCCTGCTGAAAACTCCATGACCATGCTGATCAGTAGGATTGAAGAACTCTGTCCCGGGATGCTTTGCACCATCCTGCGTGTCGAAGACGATGGACTTCATTTACGTCACTACGCAGCGGTAGGAATGCCGGACCAATACAATCGAATGATCGATGGAATTCCGATCGGCCCTCGAGCTGGTTCATGTGGAACCGCGGCTTACGTTCGAAAGCAAGTTATCGTCGAGGATATTGCTTACGATCCGCTTTGGGAGCACTATCGCAATTACGCCCTCCAATTCGACCAACGGGCTTGTTGGTCAACCCCGATCTTAGACGAAGAAGGCGACCTCCTGGGAACGTTTGCCAACTATTACTCCTTTCCCTGTAAGCCGACCGACGACCATTTGCGTGTCATGAAAATGGCAACGTATCTCGCCTCCATCGCGATGAGTAAACAGCGAAAGGAGGAATCGCTTCGCATCAACGAGCTAGCCCTGCATGCCATTTCGCAAGGTGTCGTGATCACAGCACAGGATGAAAAAATCCTTTGGGCTAACCCTGCATTCGGGCGAATGACAGGATTCAAGGAATCTGAGTTCCTCGGAAAAAAGTGCACGTTTATCCAAGGGCCAAATACCGATCCACAAACAATCGATTCTATTCGAACTGCGATTCGTGACGAGAAAGAGTTTTCAGGTGAAGTCCTTAATTACCGAAAAGACAAAACACCTTTTTGGAACGAATTAACGATCACTCCTGTACGAGACGCACAGAACCAGGTGACTCGCTTCATTTGCGTCCTTCGCGATATATCTGAGCGAAAAAAAACAGACGCAGCGTTGAGGGACAGCGAAGCGCGTTATCGGGCGATCGTAGAGCAAGCTCCATTGGGGATTGCAGAAGGTGATTTTGCAGGCAATCGATTCATCAGCGTCAACCAACGGTATGCTGACATCGTAGGCTACTCGATTGCCGATCTAATGGACATGAGCTTTGTGGACTTTACCCATCCCGATGATCTTTCGTTAGACATGAGAGAAATGCAAAAACTTGCCGCCGGCGAGATACCGTATTTCGCAATTGAGAAACGTTATTTGCGCAAGGACGGAGAGATCGTTTGGGTTCGATTAACGGTGGCGGCTCTCGGACTCGCGGGCGATCTGCCTGCCAAGTGCTTAGCTGTCATAGACGACATTACGCGACAAAAGAATGCTGAGTCCGCATTGGTTCATAGCGAAAGCCGATACCGAGCGATTGTTGCGGGAGAACCCGAATGCGTCAAGCTTGTCAGTGCAAAGGGAGAGCTTCTTGAGATGAATCCGGCTGGACTTGCTATGCTGGAAGCGAAATCAATCAAGGAAGTGCAGGCTGCTGGAATAACTAGCTTTATCCAGCCGGAGTATCGGGCCGCATTTCTGAAATTGCACGCGGATGCAATCGGTGGCAATAGAGGTCTTTTGGAGTTCGAGATCGTAGGACTAAAAGGTAGGCATCTGTGGCTTGAAACGCATGCCGCACCCCTTCCGAATGCTGATGGAAGTATCACCCAGATGCTTGGTATCACACGTGACATAACGCAAAGTAAACGTTCGGTAGTGGCTCTCCAGCAAAGTGAAGCGCGGCTCCATTTCCTCCTCAATAATACGCCTGCGATGATTTACACATGTCGGGCATCTCGTGATTTCGGTGCAACCTATGTCACCGACAACGTCCAACAACAACTTGGCCATAAGCCGCGAGACTTCTTGGATCAAGCCACTTACTGGTCCGATAACATCCACCCAGACGATGCAAAACGCGTTCTAAATCATTTGAATCAATTGGACGGGAAAGAGGGACATACCCTTGAGTATCGATTTCGGCACGCGGATGGCGGTTACCGCTGGTTGCACGACGAATGTCGGCTTTTAAGGGACACATTAGGAAACCCAACGGAGATCATTGGCTCTTTGCTCGACATAACTTCGCTCAAGCAAGCTGAGGCAAGTGTCCATCGGCTCAATGCAGGACTCGAGAAGCGGGTTCTTGAACGTACTTCGCAGTTGGAAACGGCTAACAAAGAGCTAGAATCATTTAGCTATTCCGTTTCACATGACCTTCGAGCTCCCCTGCGGGGAATCGACGGCTATGCTCGAATGCTACAAGAAGACTTCGGCGACAAACTCGGTTCTGAAGGGTGTCGGATGATTGAAGTGGTTCGGGGTGAGACCAAACGTATGGGACGCTTGATCGATGACCTTTTGGCATTTTCACGAATGGGGCGCAAGCACTTGGAGAACCTCGAAGTTGACATGCGACAGCTAGCTGAGACCGCCTTTGAAATGGCCCTCAGCGGAATTCCACAAGCGGCAGTCCAGTTCCATTTGAGGTCCCTGCCTTCCTCGCTGGGGGACCCAGCATTATTGCAGCAGGTCTTTGTCAATTTGATCAGCAACGCCCTCAAATTCACTCGTAGTCAAACGGCGCCAATTGTTGAGGTTGGTTTCGAAAAAGACTCGGACTGCGTAAGGTACTTTGTCAAGGACAACGGAGTCGGATTTGATGAACGCTATAGCAGTAGGCTTTTTGGCGTCTTCCAAAGGTTGCATAGTGACGAAGAGTTTGAAGGCACTGGGATCGGTTTAGCGTTGGTACAAAGGATTGTTCAGCGCCATGGAGGCAGGGTATGGGCAACAAGCAAACCTAATTGCGGAGCTACTTTTTATTTCACAATGCCAACAAAGGAAAGGTCAAGCAATTGAGTCCACATGCGGAAGTAGAAATCCTCTTGGTAGAAGATAATCCTCGCGATGCGGAGATGGCCCTTCGGGTTTTTGGTATTCGCAAGATCAAGAACCGAGTCTTTCATGTTAAGGACGGCCAAGCGGCTTTGGACTGGCTTTTTTGCGAGCGAGAGTACGACCATCGCAATATAAATCAACAGCCAAAACTCGTGCTGTTGGATTTAAAACTGCCCAAAATTGATGGACTCGAGGTGTTAAAGGCTATTCGTGCTGACGCACGAACCAGCCTACTGCCAGTGGTGGTAATGACGTCTTCTCAAGAACAGAGCGATCTGATCGCGAGTTATAAGCTAGGGGTCAACAGCTACGTCGTCAAACCGTTGGACTTTGATTCGTTTTCCGAAGCGGTAGCCGAATTAGGACATTACTGGTTACTGACAAATAAAGCAACCCACGAAGCATGAGAAGTGCACTTAGTGAATAAGCACCTAAAAATACTTTACGTCGAAGACAATAACTATGACGTGGAACTCGTGATACGAGAACTGGCTCGTGCGGGCTTTAAGACCAGTTTTCGCGTCGCGGTGAATGAGACGGAGTTTTTAGCGGGGCTGGAATCGTTACCTGACCTAATCTTGTCTGATTTCGCTCTTCCACAGTTTGATGGTTTGACAGCGTTGCACTTGCTGAACAAAAGCAGTTTAGAGATTCCATTCATCCTGATTTCGGGAACATTAGGCGAAGAAGCGGCAGTTACATCCATAAAGCAAGGTGCTGCAGACTACTTGATGAAGGACAGACTTTCCCGTCTAGGAACCGCGGTTGAAAGAGCGATTGAAGAACAGAGGCAGCGAATCGAACGAAGGAACGCCGAAACTGCCTTGAAACAAAGCGAGGCTTGTTTGCGTATCGTCTCGCATTTTGCCCGCATTGGCTTCGTCGTTATTAATCCGGAGCATCGTTTGGTCTTTTCAAACACTGCTTTTGCGGAGTTGTTTGGTCTTCGTCCAGACGATGTCGCAGGAAGGCTGCTGCCAGATTTGCTGCCTGTTGGTTACGAGGAACAAGTCCGACAATGGTTGAAAAAAGCATTCGCCGGCGAACGCTTAGAATACGAACTAAGATTACCAACGCCGAAAGCACAATCCTGTCTTTTGGTCAACTTTGAGCCCGTCATTGAGCACGGATGCGTTTCGAGCGTTGTCGTCGTAATCATGGATATAACGGCTCGACGCATTACCGAAGATCAGCTAAAGCAATCGCAAAAGATGGAAGCAGTTGGGCAATTGGCAGGCGGAATCTCCCATGAATTCAACAATTTACTTACCGTAATCAGCACGTATACCTCTCTGCTTTTGAATAGTGATTCGCTCGGTCAAGAAGAATTGTATTTTGTTAATGAAATTGGCAAAGCAACGGAACGATCGGCGGATCTCACTCGAAGATTGCTCTCATTTGGTAGGGGACAAATACAAGCCCCCGAGGCCATTCACCTGAATGAAGTTATCGTTGAAACAAAAAAGCTTCTCGCGTTAACGCTTGGCCGACAAGTTGAGATCGTACTTGGTCTCGAACCAGACCTGAAAACGATCTGGATGGATCGTAACGAGTTGTCACAGATCCTGATCAATCTGTCCATTAATGCTCGTGATGCAATGCCAGATGGCGGTAGACTCGAAATCCAAACGCAAAACATCATTTTGGAGAAAGCGGACGCCGAGGGCAGACTCAGCGTTAGGCCTGGAAACTATGTGTTGCTGAGTGTCTCCGACAACGGCTGCGGTATGAGTGCAGACACACAGTTGAGGATTTTTGAACCATTCTTTTCGACAAAACCCACTGCGAAGGGTACAGGACTCGGTCTCTCCATCGTGCATAGTATTGTCTCCAGGTCTGGCGGTGCAGTCGAAGTATCGAGCAGCATTGGTAAGGGTACAACATTCCGTATCTACATTCCCCTACCCCTCGACGCGAGAAATGCAATCGCTCCAGCGAGGTCGTTTCGAACACTGAACGGTACAGAAACGATACTCCTAGTTGATGATGATGACATGGTCCGTCTTGCAACCCGGTCCATATTGACGGAGTATGGTTACACGGTGATCGAAGCTGAAAATGCGAAAAAAGCAATTCTCGCATTGCTCGATCGCCCCAAATCAATACATCTCCTCTTAACGGATCACCGGATGCCGGAAATGAGCGGTGTCGAATTGATCGAATACATCGAGCAGTTTTGCCCAGGAACTCCCGCTTTGCTAATATCCGGGTACATCGCTGAGATCGATGTTAGGAATCACTTATCGGACAGGAATTTGAAGTTCCTACAAAAGCCATTTCAACCCGAATCGCTTGCAACCAAAGTCAGGGACATTCTAGATCGACATGCGGAACAGCGGGGAAGTTAAAAAACAAGTCCCTTAGCAACAATGCTGCCCACTAGCGAGACATTAATTTGCGATAGTTTACCGATCGCAGCGATCAAGCCAGCCTTTGTCGCATTGCCCACTTTACAACAATACGCAACATCGATTTCAGACGAGCCGTCAGCGGAGTCGCTGGTGCAAGCAGAAAACCACTTGCGAGAAGCGATCTCCATATTGGATACGCTGCCGGAACAATCCCTTGAAAGGACCAAAATGCGTGGCCACGAAAATGAAAATACTGTCCCTGTTGGTTTGGATCGCAGTGGTATCGAGAGTGCATGTTGCTGCTGCTGACCCACAAGAAATCCGTCCGCAGGTCATCGGCAATTGGAACCTGACAGAGCTAAAGAAGACACCCAATGTGCATTGGGAGAATCAGACAGGTGCCGTGCATTCATTGGTATATGAAGGCGAAAAAATGGACGGCCATCCTACCGAAGTGTTCGCATTCTATGCCTCGCCGTCGACCTTGGGTCATGCCAAATCCGACTCCAAATTCCCAGGCGTCGTATTGATTCATGGCGGTGGTGGGACTGCTTTTGCGGATTGGACTTGGATGTGGGCAAAACGCGGTTATGCGGCCATTGCAATGGACCTGTCTGGTAATAGCCCCATCGACCCTATCTATGACGAAGCGGGAATTCCGATCTCAAAACAAGCAGCCAAACCAGACGGTCGTAGACGATTGCCCAAGGGAGGTCCCGCCTTGGAACATCCGCAGATATTTGACAGTATCGGCGCGGATGTTTCCGATGATTGGCCTTACCACGCTGTGGCTAATGGGATCCGAGCTCATTCACTCCTACGATCGCTATCGGAAGTCATTGCGGACCGAACCGCCGTGACCGGTATTAGCTGGGGTGGATACACAACTTGTCTGGTTGCTTCGCTCGACGATCGCTTTCGAGCAGCCGTGCCCGTCTATGGTTGCGGCTTTCTTTTCGAAGGAGAATCGGTGCAAAAGCCGTCGATCGACAAACTCGGGGATAGACGAGAGGATTGGATCGGTGCTTACGATCCTTCCAAATGGTTGGCCAATTGCCGAGTACCTATTCTGTTCGTCAATGGTACAAACGATGTCCACTATCCGCTAGACAGCTATCAAAAGACCTACGACTCAGTCCCAGGACTAAAGCAGATTCGGATTGAAGTCAACATGCGTCATGGACACAGCGCCGGATGGGCACCAAAAGAGATTGGGTGGTTCATTGACTCTTATTGTTTGGAAGGAAAACAACTGCCTCAACTTGGACTGTTAGATGAGGTCGACCAGCAAATCAAGTTGCCATATACAAGTGCAATCCCGTTGAAGTCGGCAACTATGCACTTTACATTGGAAAGGGGATTGCGTTCAAACCGAGTGTGGAGGTCGATACCATGCGAAGTGAGCAGCGAAGCCGTCACGGTATCCAAGCCACCCAAGAACGCGAACACATGGTTTATCGCAGTGACGGACGTTCGCGAAGCCATGGTTACTACTTCGGTCCAATTTCAAGAATAGTTTCTGCTTTCGTTCCCTGTGTCTTACTCAGCGGAGACTGGACCTTGTATGACGGATCCTTTTACCTTGCGAATGAGTCCGCTGAGTGACTTGGGTTCGGCTGGCTGAACCCCCGCTTCCAAGGCTGCTTCTTCCGCCTTCTTGAATTGCGTAAGTTCCGTCCGCAGGATCCCTAAAAGAGTTTGCAACAAAACGACCACCATCGGTCCGACAAGAATGCCGATTGGGCCTAGTGATTGAATGCCACCTAGAACACTGAGCAAAGCCAGCAGCGGATGCAATTGGCTTTGGCCGTGCAATACAAACACCTTGACCAAGTTGTCGACGGTCCCCACCACCAACACCCCCCAAAGCGCGAGCAATCCAGCGGCAAGAAGATTCTCTTGATAGAAGGCAAGATAGAAGCAGACAGGAACCCAAACGATAGCTGGTCCGACGAATGGAACCAACGCACAGGTCGCGGTCAACGCTGTCAACAGGATCAACGACGGCATGCCAGCAAAATAATAGCCGATCCCTGCGACAAGTCCCTGTAAAAGCGCCGATAACACGGTCGCCAAAACGATCGCACGTGAGATTCTATCAAACTGCGCGAGCAACTCCAGCTCGTAACGATCATCCAATGGACTCAACTCCATCAGTGTTCGCACCATGCCAGGCCCGTCGTACAAGAAGAAATAGAGCGATACCAACAGTATGCTGCTGCTGATCATGAACTTGAGCAAGAATGCGGCCGAATCACCGGTAAATGTCACAAGACGTGGCTGTATATATGTGAAAAAACTCTTGTACGTCCGTTCTACGTCTTCGTCCGACGGGTTTGCGATGTCCTTGAGCACCGCTGACCATGGACCACCGGCGATTGTCTCACGCGTTCGCTGCCATTGCGTCACCATGCTATCGACCGCACGCTGTAGTTGGGCCAATGTCGGTTCTTCGTTTGGATAACAAGCGTTCAATTGCGTGCGCAATTCGCCGATGGCCTTGCTCCATTCAAGTCCACGGGAAATAAAAGCGACTCGAGCTTCTATTGCCATTGCAATTTCAACTTGATTCAAACTCTTCAGGCGAGCTTCCGGTTTAGTCAACTCGCGATCCGAGTCGCTTTGTAGCAGTTCCTCCGGTCCCTTGAGCTCATTGGCAGTCGAGACTGTTTGCCCTCTCATCACGTCCGCTGCCTCCGCGAAGTAGGCTGTTATTTCATTTTCGAATTCTTGCAGGAGCGAGAGTTTGGGTAAACTCTTCTCGCGTGACTGCACCAACTTCTCGGCAAGCGAATTGCGACTTGATTCGATTAAACTAGGAATGAGCTGGTCAAGCATCGTCCCCAACTCATCGATGTCGCTGCGCAGCAGTCCTTTGTCACTGATCAAATCTTGGTAAGGTTGCTGCTTGGAAACCTGAACTTGGATATCGTTGACCTTTTCTTGGATCCCTTGGACCTGCTTTGCAAATGGGAAGTCTAGGTTCAGCATTCGATTTGATCGAAGTTTGGCCAATCCAAACTTGATGCTAGACGAGTCAAAGTTTCGGTACAGGTTGGCACCTTGTACGGCGGCCATGCTCAATACTAGACCGGCAGGGATCAGCACTATGAGCACGATCAGCGTCGTTGTTGCTCCTGCCGCAATATGTTCACGGTCCCTGACTTTGGAACATACCCACCGATGAAGCGGCCTAAAAACTACAACCAAGACGGCAGCCAAGAAAACGGGCACAAAGAACCCAATCATGACTTTGTAAAATAATGCACCGATGACGACTATGATCGCGAGCAACACGGCAAAAGAAATATATCGAGCCATAAGCCGGTTTTCCGATAAAAGGCATCAAATGAATGACATCCACCTGGAAAGACCTAGACAAAGTATGGTTCTGTGCCAGTATTTCCATCGTGATTTTATCGCATGAATGCGATGTGCTCCACAGTATCCCATTTTTAATATTCGTCTGACACAGTTGATCCAATGACAAAAAGCGGCCCCGACAAGAAAAAGGACGAATCCAATTCGTTTTCTCGTTATCAACCCATAGCAAAGTGGAGCATTGCCATCATTGTGCTTGTGTTCCTTGTGCTAACGGTACGAAAAGCGTATGCGGACGTCTTGCTGAATCGAGATCATCTTGATTTCTCCGCGATAGACTGGCGGTGGCTTGCCGCAGGAATCCTTGCGTATGCGGTTGGAATGTTCCCAGCGGCGATCGCGTGGCTACAGACTTTGGCAGGATTCGGTCAAACCGTACCGATTTGGGTTGGCCTACACGCTTACTTCTTGGGCCATCTAGGCAAGTATGTACCGGGCAAAGCAATGGTCATCGTGTTGCGAGTCGGACGACTCGCCCCGCTAGGTATCGAAATCAAACCGACCGTAGTCGCGATCTTTGTAGAGACGCTAACAAGTATCGCGGTTGGCGCGATTGTCGGCAGTATCTTTCTGTTTTTGTCGCCTGAATTCCCACCGAGGTGGATGATACTTGCGGCCGCAATCTGCATTCCATGTTCAATGCTGCTTTTGCTGCCACATACCTTTCGTGCAATCTTAGCGATATTGGCAAAGAGCAAGATCGGGCGTATGCCCCGATCGGTCAGTGACGCCTTTACTAGGAATATGATGATTCGCACATGTTCCTGGATGGCCCTTGGGTGGCTCATTCACGGCACAGCTGGTTGGCTAGTGCTGGCCGGCATACAATCAACACCAGGCCTATCCACATTTCAAGCGTGGGCAGCATGCGTTTCAGCTGTCTCGCTCGGCGCAGTCGTTGGATTCGCATCCATGTTGCCCGGCGGAGCGGTTATTCGCGAACTGGTTATTACCTGGCTCCTTAGCAGCATCGTTCCGCAGCCAATCGCCTTGTTCGCAGCAATTGCGTTTCGCATTGCAAACTTGATTGCGGAGTTTTTGGTTGTAGGTGCAATCTCCTTTGCAAAAGGAAAGACACCCATACCGAGGACGTTACCTTAGTATTTTCTTTCCCACCACAAGGACTTGGACATGAATGCACAGAAGATCTCCACATGGGTTTTGAATTTTTTGATGCCGTTACCGCTACTGCTGATGTCACAAGCCGATTTGGCCGCTCAAACACGCCAACAAAAAGTATTGAATGACAAACTGAAATTCGAAGCAAACGGTGCATGGTATTACAACGACTTAGAGAAAGGCTTTGAAACAGCCCGTAGGCTCAATCAACCGATTCTTGTCGTTCTTCGTTGCATTCCTTGCGAGGAGTGTGTTAAGCTCGATGACGATCTTATCGAAGAGAACCCAAAGCTTCAAAAAATCCTCAAGTCCTTTGTGAGAGTCAGGGTTGTTGGCACGAACGGATTGGACTTGACCAAGTTTCAATTTGATACCGATCAGTCCTTCGCTGCCTTTGTATTCAATGCCGACGGGACTCTATACGGTCGTTTCGGTACTCGTTCCGATCGCACGCATTGGGAAGACGATGTCTCCGTCGAAGCGCTTGCGAAGGCTCTCGAAGCTGCTTTGGAATTGCATCGCGAATATCCCGCGAACAGAGCGAGTCTGTTGGGAAAACAAGCGGACAAGCCACTATTTGATTCGCCTGAAAAGATCCCTTCACTGGCCTCTCGATTTACCAGTAAGCTCGACTACGAGGGTGACACAGTTAAGAGTTGCATCCATTGCCACATGATTGGCGAAGGCCTTAAAGCGAATTTTCGAAAGGAACAAGGGAAAATTCCTGAAACCGCGCTCTTTGCCTATCCACACCCTAAAACGGTTGGACTGATTATGGACCCAACCCAATGCGCCACGGTCAAGGGAATAACCGAGGGAAGCGAAGCCCAAAGGAATGGCTTCCAAGTCGGCGATCGTATCCACTCCCTTGCAGGCCAGACTATTCTCTCAATTGCAGACATGCAGTGGGCGCTTCACCATGTTTCTGCGGACGGCGGGAGCCTCGATGCTGGGGTCCAACGCGGCGATCAACGCATCCAAATCACACTAAATCTGCCAAACCATTGGAGATCCAAGGAAGACATTGCGTGGCGTGCCTCATCGTGGAGCCTTAGACAGATGGGACTTGGCGGGATGGCAGTCAAACCATCGACAGAAAGCGAGCGCAAAGAATTAGGGATTCAAGACGGCCAAATGGCCTTGGTCGTACATGGTGTCGGAGCCTACGCTCCGCACGATCGAGCAAAGAAGGCTGGCATTCTAAAAGGGGATGTTGTCGTTGCGTACGATGGTCGTACCGATCTGCTTCGGGAAACCGATCTATTGGTCTATGCCATGAACAAAGTACCTGTCGGCCAGTCCGTCGAAGTTCGCATTCAGAGAGGCTCGGAACAAAAAACATTTAACGTTTCCACTTCCAGGTAACCTTGGCAGTGCGAACGAAAGTTTCCCGACGGTCGGTATGCTCGGGACGGTTGTGATTCAGGTCAACAACTCAATGGGTCTGTGATCGCAAAGGCACCTTTTCTCCGCGTTTTGGCGCTGCAACGTCTGCGAAGCCCAGTTCACGAAGCTGATCTGAAAGAGCGTGCATTTGTGCGGGTTCTCCATGGACGAGCCTGACTTTTCCTGTCGCTCCAACTGCTGCACGCAGCAGTGACTCGAAATCCTCTTTGTCCGCATGCCCTGAAAAACCCTTGACCTCAGCAACTTCGATCCATTTGTTCCAAGTTCTGCCATGGAAACGTACGGTAGGTACAGGAGATAGAAGTTGGGCGCCCAAAGAATTGGCGGCTTGGTAACTGACGAGGACGACTGTCGAACGAGGGTCGTCAATGTGTTCCTTAAGATGCGGAACGATTCGTCCCCCTTCGCACATGCCACCGGAAGCAATGATAATGCATGGTTCGCGTTGAGTCGTGCGAAACCAAGCGTCTTCCTCAGATTCAAGCCATTCACAAGGAATACCATGTTCATCAGAGAGAAGACCACTTTGATATTTTCCAAACACCACATCGATCTTTTGAGCTAATGGGCTGTCTATATAGATCGGCATACGTGGCAATAGCCCCCTTGCCATCCAGCACCGTACATAATGGAGAACGAGATGTGTTCGCCCGAGGCTAAAGGCTGGGATTAAAACCTTCCCGCCTCGTTGGAACGTCTTCATGACGAGCATCGACATTTTCTCTGCCATGGTTTCGAGCGAATCGTGCAGTTTACCGCCGTAAGTACTTTCACAAATGATGAGATCTGCGGCCGGGACAGGTGATGGTTCCGCGACATAGGGAACTCCTCGCCTTCCTAAATCCCCCGTAAACGTGATGGTGTACTCTTGCCCGCGTTGCATCAGTTTAATAGCAATCATGGCGCTACCCAATATGTGCCCCGAGTCGATGAAACGGATCTGCACGTCTTGATTCACTTCCACTGTTTCTGCGTATTCTACACCGACACACAATTCCAACGTTTTCTTGATATCATCGAGATCGAATAGAGGAGGATGTAATTCTCTTTGCGAACGCGATCTCGCCCCGTTCCCGTTTTCCTTTTCGTGAATGCGGGCCGAGTCTTCGAGCATGACTGCGATCAAGTCGCGGGTTGCGTTGGTGCAATAGATCGGACCTTCGAACCCTTGCCGCACGAGGTTTGGGATATTCCCACAATGATCCATGTGCGCGTGACTGAGGAAAATAGCATCGATCTTAATGGGATCAAAAGCGAAAAAACTATTTCGACTTCTCGCTTCTTCTCGAGGCCCTCGAAACAAACCGCAGTCTAGGAGAAATCGATGGTGATCTGATTCGATGAGGTGGATGGAACCTGATACACTGTGCGCCGCGCCAAGAAAAGTAATGGTCGGTGGTTTCTCTAAAGGAAGACTCGTATTCAAATTAGCGGCTCGTCGTCGTTGGATTTTCTTTTAATGTCGCTTGCATACCTGATCTGCCTGAGTTGATTCAGTTCTCGTTCCATATCGGTGCGACGCTGCTTCAGTTGTCGTCGTCGCGCATTCACATCCATCAGTTCCGCAAATACTCTTGGGCCTCGGATGACTATCCAAAAACCAAAGAAAACGAGGTAGCCGGCAAAGAGCCCCTGTGCGATCTTGGGGGCGTTGATTCGTATCGCGATCGTCATAATGACGGCCACAACGGATGTAAGCAACATCAATCGCCCGATGCCAAATTGAACTTTCGAATTCTTCGAGTCACGTGTAATTGTCATGTATCAACAACAAAGGTCCTCTCTGCCTCTCCATTCGTGCTTTATGTCTCGCATGAGGAGAGCACAATCAAACGCGACCGACCCTCGCGGAAATCGCGATTGGTCCTCAAAAAAACTTGACTGGATCTTGTCGATCTTCATCGATTCAACCTTCCATTGACTGCAGCACAGTTCCAAACCGTCATAGCGTCCGGGTGTGTTGGTCGCTGAGTAGCCCAACGATCCAGTTTGAAAAAAATCGGACGCAGCCGAGATCGAGGGGAAGACGGAAGTGTCGGAGAGGTGTTCGGATTCCGACACAGAGCCAGCGACGGAGAGGCTTGTCTGGCCATCTATACTTTTTAGCGAGACCGAAAACTGCTCGTTCGACTCGCTAACTACGAACGCCGCTCGATGATGGACTCCAGGAAATATGCGTCCACCAGCAAGTACATTGAGCCAGGAGTTGGTATCGCGTCGAGGAACAAACACCCCTTCGTGGCGTCTGCCCTGCGCATCCCACTCGACCGCGAATCGATGGGCCGCATTTTCAGAACCAAGTCCCCACGGAAACGGAAAGAAACGCGGCCTAATCGATTTGAGACGGATTAAGCAGATACCCGCTAAACCATAGCCGTTAACAAGTTTGGGACGAAATGGCGGTGGCAAATTCGATTGCATAACGTCCGGGTCAATGTGGTAGTTAGCCAAGATACGTCTTTCGATAACGCCACGTATCGTTGGTAACTTTAGCATCATTTCGCCCTTGCAAATGGAGTTGCAGTCAACATCAAATTTTGGCTCCAGCACCTTTGGTGAATGCCATGAACGCGGACTCAAGATTGATCTCTTCCTCTGCGAATCTCTTGATTGCAATTCCGTTGCTTACCAACAAACTCGCCAATTCCGAATAGTCTCCAGCATCGACCTTCAATGTCGCCTTGATGGACAGCCCAACGATATCCACACTTTGCACAATTGCATGGTTGCTTAACAGTTTGGCGGCAGCCTCCAACTGAACTTGCTGGCCAGGCTCCACCAAAATAGCCATATTCGGGCGGACTTGGCGAATCATCGATGCGACGTCGTCACTTGCAATCATCTTGCCCGAATCGATGATCCCAACTTTGTTGCAGACGTCAGCCAACTCTGGCAAAATGTGACTGCTTACGATGACCGTTTTTCCCATCGATCCTAATCGTCTCATCAATGCACGCATTTCAATTCTCGCTCGAGGGTCAAGTCCGCTCAATGGTTCGTCTAACAGCAAAACTGCAGGATCATGCAGAAGAACCCGAGCCAATCCGAGCCTTTGGGTTTGCCCACGCGAAAGTGTGTTTGCATATGCATCCCGTTTGAATTCCAGGTCCACGACTTCCAACATTTCATCGCAACGTTTTCGACGAGCTTGGGGCGCAATGCGATACGCGGCAGCAAAAAAATCGAGATACTCAATTACTGTCATATCATCATAGACCCCGAAAAAATCGGGCATATAGCCGACAAGTCGTCGTATTTCCTTGGGGTGCGTGTAAATGGAATACCCACACACGTATGCTTCACCGTAAGTCGGCGTAAGCAAAGTTGCAATGATGCGCATGGTAGTCGTCTTGCCTGCGCCGTTCGGCCCGATGAAACCGAATAAGTCACCCTGACCTAGGTCGAGATCGATGTCTCGAATCGCATACATATCGTCGTATTTTTTGGTTAACTGCGATGTTTTGATCACGATTTTGGACCGATTGCTGCTGTGATTTCCGCACCCGATGTGAGTGTTTCGTTTTTGAATTTGCTTACAGGGATGATCAAACGCAGGAACGTTTTCCGCTGGCCTTCAGTCGCTTGGATGGGCAATGAATTCCTTCGCATGGACCAAACAAGCGAGGAGTCTTTGAATTCGCAAATCAAAATGGCTCGATCCAAACGAATCACGTCCGAACAATCCAACTCGCTCAAGTATCGGTTGTATAGCCCCGTGTATTTGCTACTGCCTGCTGCCTCATGAAAACTGATGAGCTCCATTAATCTGTCGAGTTTATTTACGTCTGCCGGATTCCACGGCGTACTGCGTTCCTCCCCTCCAACGTTCTGACGACGTTGTAGTCGACGCGTTATATCTTTGGGAACCGTTGATGCAGAAAAGGAGACACTTTGGCCAACTTGAATTCTGGTATCGAGCGCATATGCTCGGCCTCGATAGATCAACAACGCATCCAAGAGGTCTACACCCAAAGGATTCTCGAAACTGCCCTCGAGTAAATCCTTGGAACCGAGGACCATCGACAAGCTATTGGTTTCTTTCGGAAGCGATATGCTTTCCTCCCATGTTGCACACAGTGCCTTCGTGCCCGCCGCGGGAATCCCTACACCTTGGAGCCCGAAAACGCTTTCGACAGGCAACTCCTTTTTCTTTTTTTCGTCGGACGGTACACCCGAACGATTACCGTTTACGCGAATTTTGTAGCTTGGCATGCCTCGGTCTGTAGCAACGGTTGATTCAAAGCCACCAAGTCCTTTACCGGGTTGACCGAACCAGTCAATTTGAACAGACCGGTTTGAATCGATTGCTTTTGCATTCAAGCCTTGATTCCGACGCTGAGCAGTAAAATCAAACTCGCCGCGTTTGCCACCGTAGCAGTGTGCAAACGCGCGTCCTCGCAATGTCTGTGTTTGGTAGTCGATCTCTAGCATCTCTAAACTATTGATCGTGGGGATTTCTGGTTTCCAGCGACGCGTAAGATCCGCAATGAATATACAACCTCCGATCGAACAAAGCAGCAACGTTATCCAAGTCGCGCCTGGGCGTTTCCAGCTACGTGAGACGAGGAAATAATCCAATGGTCCAATAACCAAGCAAAACAATCCAGCAAAGACAGCAATCAATACCAGATTCCCTAACGTCAATTCGGGAAAATTATCCAACGAGGCGTTTAACTGGCCGGCGATGTCGTCGTATCCAAGATAGACCCGTTTGTCGGTTCGAGCCTCTTTCTTTTCCCATTGGTCATCGAGTAGGTTTTTCAACAAGGCGGGACGACTTTCCCAATCCAGTATCTGCTGTCCATCCAGTTCCGTCGCGAGCAACGTTGTTTTCCCTGCTCCATGCACCCACCGTGCAATCAACGGAAAGTCTGTTCGGCCCTTTGTCTTTGACTTAAGATCGATTGTGCCTGAATTCACATTGAAATGACCACACGTTAAATTGGATAGCCGACTCTGTGAACCCAAATGAGATTCGAGCGGCCCTGGGTCGCATTCCAACGCAACGCCCTTGAATTCACCTGGCACCAGCGAAGCGAACTGTGGTAATTGAAGCCACGACTCAACATTCTCGCCTAAAGACAACAGGCATCTCCCCCCCTGAGCAACCCAATTTTGGATCGCGCTGGCTCGGTCGGAAGTCATGCTCCGATTGAGTTCTGCATTTCCAGAAGACACCACCAAGAGATCGACACCACCATAGCAAGCTGAGGAAGTGGGCAACTGATCAATGGTGGTTAGCGGGACGGTAGAAATTTCTGGCAATGCTCCACGCGTTGACTTCATCGAACCTTGACTTAAGTTCAACCTGTTGGACCCGATACCTACAACCCAGGGCTGACTGGTCGGTAAAGCGGTTCCTCTCTCTTCAGCATGCAGCGGTCGTTCAAAAAGTGTTACGCCGTCTCTGCCGACGACCCGGACAACGATCGGGCGATTGCTCCGACCATGCTTTGCAACTACCTCAACACTAGTGGTCGACCTAGGAGCAAGATCGAGTTTCCAAGAATCGCATTGATAGGTGACAGGATCACCATCCCCGTCGACGGTTTGCAGCTCTACAAAACCAACTAAATTTCGATTTCCGGATGTTACCTCGATAACTGTTCGTGTGGGGAAGCCCACTTTCCAAAATCCACCAAGGCCAATGTCCGCACGGATTTGTATCGTATCGGGATCGAAACTCCCTTGGGCTCTACACGAACTCTCACCCAACTCAACGGAAAAGAATCCGGCGAAAAGGCCAAGAAAAGCCACGAACATCCTAGAATTGCCCAGACAGACTACAGCTTTGGCAAAAAAGAATGCTCTCCGAAGAGAGCACTCTATTGATTTGCCAGTGTGATCGTCATACCGAAGATCGATTTGGCTTTGATTGGAATCGAACAAATTGACACAAAGTTCTTAATCGAGACGCTTTACCATTAGGTTTCTAAAGTATACCTTGCTGCCTGGATCGTGGGCCTGCAGAGCAAACGTACCTTCGCCAATCTTACGCTCAAAATCTTTACCTGGTTCTTGATCTTTTGGTTCAGTGTATTCAACCAAAGTTTTGCCATTTACCTTAAGCGTAATCTGCTTACCCTGAACGATGATCTCTTGCGTATACCATTCGTTATCCTTGGCTGCAGGCTCGAGAACATCCTTGACGGAATACAAGCTGCTCGTGCGCATTGGATCCCCTTTGTACGAAAGATTAACTTGGCATTCGAAGCCCTTTTTCGGCCATCCCTCATCCTGAAACGCCGTATGAAAATAGATGCCAGCGTTGCTGTTGGGCATCGTCTTTACGTCTGCCTTAAAGTGGAAATTCTTGAATGGCTTCTTGTCCCCGACGTAGAAGATATGGCTCCGTTCACCTTGGCAGACGATGCAACCGTCTTCTACCGCCCAGCTTTTTGGATTCTCGTTGATCTTCCAACCTTCTGTGCTCTTTCCATCAAACAGAGAAACGAACTCCTCTGTGGGACCGGTAAAGGAAGTTAGCTTTTCTGTCGATTGCTTCCCCTTGACATCGCCACCGGGCAGCAGGCCCGCCTTAATTCTCGCTCCAAAGGACTCACTTTTCGCGTCGGCTTTTTTATCCTCCGTCTTTTTGAAGATTTCTTCGATCGCCTTGCGAGCCTTGTCAGGCTCCTTTTTGATCATGTCCGCGTAGGTTTTTTTAAGCAGTCCTGCCTCTTTAAGCGCTAAGCCGTAGACATTTTGGGGTTTCTTGGTTTCGCCTACGTGGCATACAAAACATTTTGCCTCTGCGACGAGCTTTTTGAATTCCTCGTTTTTGCTATCTTCAACGTAAAACTTCTTAAAATGATCACTGAATTCCTTGGTCGCCAGCGCGGGGCGAGAGTATACAGTTGCCATCAAAGCGACAGCACAGACAAAAAATAAACTTTTCATGCGAGACGACTCTCCAAAGGTGGGACGAACGGAAGATTCGGTTTGCGGTGCAAAATTGCAAGCGGTCCTCATTTTCCTCAAAAATCTCTACCGAGAAGCATTGATTAAAATACCGGACATCCCCGCTGTCAAACCATGTACCCAATTGAGGGCAATTTAGGTGCCAAAAAGTTATGCCTACTGCCTGTGAAACTTGTTTCTCGCTAAATTGTCCCTGCTAAACCCCGATTGGGGTATCGTGCTAAGACGGCCAAGTGTCGCCTGGCGCCCCTCCATGTTGCGCTTCGGGGGTTCCAACTAAGCAGTATTGCTCCCCATTTTTTTTCGTCAGGTGGTTCTATTTGGTGGTGCTACACGGAAAACCCGCTATTTCTTAAGCCGTGGCAACAATTCGCGCTCAACCCATTTGGTATCAACTGTCCCTTCGCAAAACTCCTTTTGCCTGAGAACCGTCGCATGAAAGCTGGCGGTCGTTTTGATTCCGGTGATTCTGAGTTCGCTCAAACTTCTCAACATGCATTCAATAGCCTGTTCTCGGTTCGGACGGTGCACAATGAGTTTTGCAATCATCGAATCGTAGTAGGGTGGTACTGAATAACCAGCGTGCGCATGGGAATCGACCCGCACTCCCAGTCCGCCAGGGAAAAACATCTTTTCAATACGTCCGGGACAAGGTTGAAAGTTCTTGTCTGGATCTTCTGCGTTGATTCGACACTCGATTGCAGCTCCCGTTGGCTTGATATCGGCTTGCGTAAACGGAAGTGGCTGGCCCGAGGCAACTAAGAGTTGCGACTTGATCAAATCAATTCCGGAAATCATTTCGCTGACTGGATGCTCGACCTGTATTCGGGCGTTGACTTCGATGAAGTAAAACTGATCGTTTTGGTCTACGATAAACTCAACGGTGGCTGCATTGTAATAATTCGCTTGTTTGATCATCCGCACGGCAGCATCACACATTGCCTTCCGGGTCGCGACAGGCAATCGAGGAGAAGGGCTTTCTTCGATGAGCTTTTGGTGTCGACGTTGGACCGAACAATCGCGTTCGTGCAAGTGCACAATGTTGCCATGTTGGTCCGCAATGATTTGGACCTCAACGTGCCTTGGCCGATCAATGTACTTCTCGAGGTAAACACCCCCATTTCCGAAAGCCGCTTTCGCTTCCGTCTGCGCTTGCGAGACAGAAGTTTGCAACGAAGCTTCATCCATTGCCACCCGCATTCCCTTGCCCCCACCCCCAGCCGTGGCTTTGATTAAAACGGGAAAACCAATTTTTCGAGCCGCTGTTAACGCTTCGTCTTCCGATTCAAGAAGTCCATCGCTGCCTGGAACAACAGGAACGCCTGCTGCGACAGCCATTTCTCTTGCCGTATTCTTATCGCCTAGCTTTTCCATCGCTTCTGGGGACGGACCAATAAACGTAAAATTGCAACTCCGACAGACTTCGTTGAAACTCGAATTTTCGGCCAAAAACCCATAACCAGGATGGATGGCATCCACGTTGCCAACTTCGGCTGCCGCAATAACGCGATCTACCCGCAGATAACTATCCATCGACTTGGCTGGTCCAACACAAATCGTTTGGTCGGCCAGATCCAAATACTGAGCGCCCCGATCGGCCTCGCTGAAAATAGCAACGGTTTCAATACCCAACTCTTTGCACGCTCTGATGATGCGTAGAGCGATCTCGCCTCGATTGGCGACAAGCACACGACTAAACATAGCTAGCCCCTGGTGTCGATCTTGAAAAGCGGCTTGCCGAAATCAACTGCTTCCTCATTTTTTACAAGTACCTGAACAACTTTGCCGCGAACCTCAGCAGGGATCTCGTTAAACACCTTCATGGCTTCGATTATGCAGACAATCGTATCGCTCTGGACCGCGGATCCAGAGTCAACAAAGTTCTTCGCATTGGGGTTTGCTCGGCAGTAAAAAGTCCCGACCATGGGTGACTTGATATAGGTTATGTGAGGACCATCTATATCGGATGGCAAACTTGACGATGCGGCAGTCGTCGCCATTGGTGCAGGAGCTGCAAGTGGAGTTTGTATCATGCCCGCCGAAAGGACCGGATGCCCATGACCAGCGCCACACAAACGAATACGCTGATTGTCCTGACGAAGATCGATTTCGCCGAGTTCATGCTCCTTCATGAGCTCGATCAACTTTCGAATACGATCGATATCGAATACGTCTTCGGTTCGTTTGGTCGATTCCGTCATCTCTCAACGGGCCTTTCGAAATCAAAGTAGTTCAAGGAAACTGTTGTGCAGGAACGATTTATACATGCCAGCGATTGGGGCTGGAAGCCCTGAAAAAGAATGGCTGAAATGAGTCATTCGGTTTAATTGATCATTTCAAGCGGCAACGACGATTTAAAAGAAGGGGGGCAAAATCCAAATTCATTACTATTTCTTTGTCGCATCAAATCGAATCGCCACGACCATAGCCGAATCCGCGTCTCTATGGGCAATACGCGTCTCGCTCTTTTTTATGGTTGTCGTCCTGGTCGCCGAAGCTGCCGGAAGAATGAAGACAGACGTTTTGCTGGCTTCCACATGGCTCGTGGGTGCCATTCTTTCGTTTTGCCACAGCGCTGGAGCACTTGCAACTTTTCATCATGGAAGCCAAATTACGGCATTTCGATCCACGGCTCAGCAAACACAGGACTTAATTGGGATTCGCATAGGGGAGGGGCTTTTTGTCAACTATGCCTTTGTGATGGTGTGGCTCATCGACGCGATGATCTGCATCGTTGCGCCGAGACGCTATCACAAGCTGCCGCAAGCCTATTTCTACATCGTCAAATGCTTCCTCGTTTTTATTGCGATCAACGGCGCAATCGTGTTCCAAGGTGGCTGGACGCGATGGATTGGGATCCTGTGCGTTTTGATATGGGTTGTCGTGTGGAAAAATCGAAATGCGTCAGCGATTCAGGTTTAGCGGTCCCTTCGTGGCCCGCGTCCTCGGGGAGGGCGATTGCTCGATTGATTTCGTTGATGGTTCTCCATATTGACAGCAACGAGAGTTCCAATGGTATCTTGCCACGACGGAATCCTGCTATTCCGGCTAATAAACTCGCTGGAATCATCATCTTCGCTATCGCGATCTTCGACAAACTCCCGTCCGTTAACAGAAGCCTCGGCACCGTCTAGTCCTTTAGGTTCAGAACGCTTCCCTCGACCACGTCGTCGTCTAGGACGTGATTCCCGTTCGCTGAAATCTTCAACGACCTCGATGTCAGAATCCATTTCGACGAAATCGTCTACTGCTTCGAATTCGTGGACAATTTCAAGCGTGTCGTCGACAAACCCGAGTGGATCGTCGTCATGAATCCCCGCCCCAAATCCAGATGCTTTCTTCGCAATAGGGAGATCCGAAGCTGCTGGACGCCTTTCTGAGCTCGATATACGATCGATTCCTCGTTCACCACGCGGCGATGCGGGTCGTTCCGTTCGTGGTGGCCTATCGCGAGAAGTCGTTCGTTCTCCTCCCTCTGCTCTAGGTGCGCGTTCCGGCCTATCTGCGCGTTCCGGCCGGTCTGAACGCTCTGGTCTAACCGCACGCTCTGGTCTGTCTGCACGCTCTGGTCTGACTGCACGTTCTGGCCTATCCGCACGCTCCGGCCTGACCGCACGCTCTGGTCTGACTGAACGTTCTGGTCTATCCGCTCGTTCTGGGCGATTTGCTCGCTCTGGTCTTTCCACGCGTTCAGTTCTAGGTCGTTGTTCAACGCGATCAGTGGTATCTCCCCTTGGAGCCTTTTCGGATCGATCTTGCCTTGTAGGTGATTCACTACGATCCGGTCTAGGAGTTCGTGGTTGTCTGTCTACACGATCAGACCCTTCAACACGCGGAGGTCTCTCGCCACGATCGATGACGGGCTTATCGGCGTCCTGGCGTGCAGGCTGGATCGTACGCTCTCCGCGTACCGGACGGATATCGCGATCAGATCGAGGCGCACGCTCAGGTCGAACGTCTCCGGAATTTCTGCGACCTCGGTCGCGAGGACTGCGATCGGGATCGGCGAGAGGCGATGCGTCTCGGTCCACAATATCGTCGTCTAGGATTGGTATTTCTTCGTTCAACTCCGATTCCAATTGGGTCCCAAACTCGGCATTTGCACGAACATCGGCCTGACGGCCTCGGCGAGGCTGTTGCCTTTGGGATCGTCTTTCTGGTGCAGAGGAACTGCTTTCTTCATCCCTCTGATGGATTGGGCGAGGTGCCGCACGACCCGCAACATCTGGCCGAGCCCCTCTGTCCTTACTTTGGGAACGTTCCCGATCATGACCTTCGGCACTGCGTCGAGGTGTCTCGGACCGAGTTTCTTCTGTAGTCTCAGGGAAGCGTGTGGATGGTTTAGGTTCTGGAGTTTGTGATGCGGGCTGCTCCACAATGTCGCCCCACATACTAGGTTTTGCTTTTTTGCCGCCTAAAACACCAGGCTTTGATGAAGCCGGCAGTGCGGACGAATTTGCATTCTCGGTCGATTTTTCCGATGATTCGTCCACGGGTTCAGGGGCAGCTACCCCAAAAAACGTGGCAACAGCGTCCCAAGAACTTCGAAGTCTCGAAGGCTCTGCTTTTGGTTTAGGAACATCCTGGGGTGGTTCGACCGGCGCAGTTTCCGGTATTTGCTCTGCAGGAAACGATGCTTTAGGGGGTTTACTGGCGCCTTCGGATTTCTTTGGTGTTGGACCTAAGGAGGGAGTTTTTAGAAGGTTTGCAATACTGTTCCAATGGTCCGACATATCGAAAGTCTTTTCGCGAAGCCGCGGGTCATAAAAGAAATAATTGGGAGAGCATGAATTGCTGTCCTCGAATGCTTCAAGAGTATAGCAGATGACACCCGTTTAGGGAAAGCTGAGCATTTAGGTTCGAAAAAACTGCCGGGGGCTGAAAATCCCCATTTGACCTCCTGCTTTGTGCCGCACACATACTAGCCAACCTCAAGGGCCCGTCATGACCGGAAGGAGTTTCAACGACCAAGCAAGTAACAAAAGAACAAACCAAGCGAGCCCAATGCGGTTCGGCAATCGAGCTCGGTTGCCCCGCATTGCTTGCCCCGTCACCCACGCGACGGAACCGAAGGCCATAAAAATAATCGGAATGGTCATCGCATTGTGTTGCAACGACCCAACAAGATCGCCTTGGATGAGACAAACCAAACTGCGAGTTCCTCCCGTCGTCGGGGCTGGCAACCCGGTGGCAGCAAGCAAAATGGCGGGCGGCAATTGCCCACGACTCAGCCAATAGACTTGCCACACACCATATGTCGCAATCATTGCAATCGCGCAACACCGAAGCATTCCGTGCCAAATGCAAATCAAGTGTTGCACGACGCTAGCGACCTTATTCACACTGCGTAACCCCATCTATCGACTCGCTTTGTGGCGTGACACTGCGATTACTCTACGCCTTTGCAGGAGTCGATCAAGAACGGGATCCAGCAAAGCGGCAAACACAAAAACAACAACAAAACAAATGCAATCAATCCAGTTTGATTCAATCCAATGAAAACTGCTTTACCTTGGGGCATGTTAAATCCTATGCTGCTGGGAAAACACTCTGAAACAAATCGAGTTCAACGCCTACAACTACGAATGCAAGATAGTCGTTGGAATCACTGGACGCAAGTTCCTACGATTCACCATCAGGCAAGGAATCATCGGGGCCAGTGGAGAGTCTCGAAGACGTCTTGAAGACCTTAATCACGAATGCCTTTCTTCGAGTGATGTGTTTACCGTCTTGATGTACAGCCTCCCTGCTTTGGTAAACGCGTAGAACAAATTGAAATAGAGGATGTACCAAATCGCAGCTAAGCCATCCCATGTCCCAATTTTTTTACCCTCTTGATACGTTCGTCCATAGTACGAGATCGGGACTTCGTAGGTGCGAGCGTGTGTCTTACAGACCATCGCGGTAATCTCGACTTCCATTCCAAATCCGCTGCTTTTCATTTTGAGCGGTTTGATCACGTCGCGATGAAATGCCTTGTAGCAAGTCTCGATGTCTGACATGTTTCGATTGGTAAGGACATTGCTAAGGCATGTCAAAGCCTTGTTGGCCAAGTAGTGATAGTAGTAAAGGACCCGCGAAGCCCGCTTAACCAGGAATCGACTACCGTAAACGACATCGGCAACTCCCTCCACGATGGGCGATATGACACCAGGGATTTCATTGGGGTCGTATTCCAAGTCTGCATCCTGAACGATCAGGATTTCTCCAGTACTTTCGGAAATTGCACGCGCAATTGCCGCAGTCTTGCCGCGATTTTTGGGTTGCGAACAAAAACGAACCAACGCATTTTCCGCCGCCAGTCGCGTCATAATCACCCCCGTGTTATCCGTGGACCCGTCATCTACCACGATGATCTCCTTGTCGGCAATCGGCAGTGCAAGCAGTTTCAGCAGTACACGTTCAATTGTTTTTTCCTCGTTGAACGCGGGAACCAAAATAGAGACTTTCAATCCGTTATCCCTTAGCAATACTGTTGGTTAACGGGTTTGATTACGATCTCAGGAACATGCACGCGATCTGGCAAACTAGCAAGTCCCACTACGACATTCGCAACATCTTCAGGCCGCAGCATGGTTTGTCGGTGTTCCTCCGAGACTGGTGTTGGCCGATGTTCAATCAAAGGGGTGTCGACTTCGCCAGGATAAACATTCATGATCCGAACATTCTCGGACGCTACTTCGTTGGAGAGGCATGTCCCTAAAGCGGTCATTGCGAACTTACTCGCGGCGTAGGCTGATCCACCTAGGGCGATCGCGCGCTTGCCAGCAACACTGGAAATATTGATGATCATACCGTTTTGTCGTGTTCGCATTTGAGGCAAAATGCAATAGATGCAGTTGTAGGCGCCCGTAGCGTTCGTAGCCATCACTTGGTCCCACTGTTCGGGTGCCATGCTCTTGAACGAACGCTCCCGTATATTGACGCCAGCAGCGTTAACTAAAATATCGACCTGGCCAATCGTTTGCTCTACCCAGGAAAAGAATTCGTTTACGCTGGATCGATTTGCAACGTCGACTGTGTGCCCGACGAGCTTCATGCCAGAAAGTTTGATCGCTTCGGCAATTGCTCCTTCGCGACGTGAGCCAATCGCGACTTTCGCACCGCTATTCGCAAACTGATGTGCAATCGCAAATCCGATTCCGGTCGCCCCGCCCGTGACAACCACGTGTTTGTTTTTAAGAATATTTTCGTCGATCATTCTTTGCGTTTTGTTTGGAAATGTGTTTAGAAAGGACTTTAAAATCGGAGAATAGTGTTGGGGTTGGTTCGTTGCGAAGCGAAAACCGTACAATTCAGCGTCACGTAAGGGTGCGAGAAAGCAACGATTACTATTTGCCCGAAACCAGGAACATGCAGCATTCTACCAAACCTCAAGTAGTTGTGATCGGAGGCGGTTTCGCGGGCATGGCCTGCACACGAGCGTTGCGACGAGCGGACGTTGAGATCAAACTAATCGATCGTCGCAATTTCCACTTATTCCAACCGCTTTTATATCAAGTGGCATCGGGCGGACTTTCTCCAGCAAACATTGCCGCACCCCTTCGCAGCATCTTTCGACGGCAAAAGAATGTCCAGGTTCTTTTGGGTGCCGTAGCGGACTTCGATATTGACCAGCGCAGCATTGTGTTAGAGGAAGGGGGCGCAATCCCATTCGATTATTTGGTGGTTGCGACAGGGTCGACTCATCACTACTTTGGCCGAGATGCGGAATGGGAGCCGTTGGCACCGGGGCTAAAAACGATTGAGGACGCGACCGAGATTCGTCGCCGAATTCTGAGCGCTTTTGAATTGGCCGAGAGAACCGAGGATCTCGCTAAGCGCACAGCACTGCTTACTTTTGTTGTCGTTGGGGGTGGGCCTACCGGAGTTGAAATGGCAGGCTCGATTTGCGAGCTAGCGCATCAATCGATGAAACATGACTTTCGCACCATAGACCCAGCCTCCGCGAGAGTTATCTTAATCGAGAACAGCAAGTTGATTTTGGATAGATACCATCTGTCGTTATCGCAATCCGCAGCTCGCGATTTGAAAGGGCTGGGGGCGGAAATCTGGAACGAAACACGACTCGTAGAAATCCATCACGATCATGTCGTTGTCAGCCAATCCGGCATCCCGAAGCGACTAGACACGAATACTGTCCTATGGGCTGCCGGAGTCAAAGCGTCCATGCTTGGAAAGAAACTAGCCGAAGCGATTCAGAAGCCGGAGCAAATAGATCGTTCTGGCCGAATTGCTGTCGACTCGCAATGCGCTCTTGCGGGACATCCGAACATCTTCGTAACTGGTGACATGGCTGCCTTTAGTCTACCCGACGGTAAGACTTTGCCCGGCGTTGCGCCGGTGGCAGTTCAACAGGGCGACTTCGTTGGAAAGTTGATTGCTAGATCCGTACGACTTGGCAGACCGTCAACCGGTTTCCAATATTGGGACAAGGGAAACATGGCGACGATTGGAAGATCGCATGCTATTGTCGAAGCGGGGCGGATTCGCATGACTGGCAGGCTCGCATGGCTTGCATGGCTATTCATACACATCATGTACCTTGCACGGTTTGAAAACAGAATACTGGTACTGTTTCAGTGGTTTTGGAATTACGTCACTCGAAACCGAACCGCGAGACTTATCACCGGCGGTGAAAAACAAAACGTTTCGCATGCAGGAGATGTCATTTCACCTCGTTGAAGTCCGGCGTGTCATCGTCACTCTCCACGCTTCCGCTTTCCGATTGGATCCCCCATTGTTGCAGTCTCCTTAGCAGTCTTGCCCGAGAAATATTCAGAATCTTAGCGGCCGATGACTTGTTCTGCGGAAATCGTTCGAGCGCCCTCATGATCATCGTTCTCTCAACGTCCTCCAGAATTGCGTCCAGGTCGACAGATTCATCCGCTTGAGATTGTTCGACGTGTGATACGTACGTCCGTATGTTCACCGGCAGATCCTTGTCCGCGAGCTGCATGCCATCCGCGTTTTTGAATGCATGATCAAGCGAATCGGAAAACTCTTCGATGCCTCCGGGCCACGAATATGCGGCTAAAGCATCTAGAAACGTATCGCTTATTTCGCAGGATGCTACACTCGGTTTCGGTCGCGACGCAAACCAGGCGCTCACTAAAATTGGAATGTCCTCCAATCGGTCCGCAAGCGATGGCAAATCGACACGCAGAATGCCTGTTCGAGAAAACAGTTCGCCCCACAACGCATGGTTTTGTATGCGTGTTGAGACCGCCGATGGGTCACACGTTGCTAGACAAATGATTTGATCTTGTGCGATAAGGAACGAGAGGACAGGACAAACACATTCGTCCGACAGGCCTTCGAGGTTATCGAGCAAAATGGTAGTGACAGTCCTTTCGCTGTTTTGGCTTTCAACGATCGACTCTAACATGCTCGTGAGCAATTCATTGTCCATCAACTTGCAGTCGATACGAATCATGGAGTCGTTGATTGAAAACTTGCCTTCAGAATTGATCTTTCGACGCTGAGATTGAATGGATTGCGCCAACCATGATCGCCCGGACCCAAATTGTCCGAAGACGGTCAGTGACGATGGATTTGCAATCGCCAGTTGCACTTGATCGAGCGCTCGACGTGCACCTGGCGAAGGGCCTTGCAAATACCATAGGTTATCTAAGTACGTGTACTTGGACCGATTCGTTCGCATCATTCGGTGAGTGATCGCTGATTGCTCGTCGACGACCTCCTGGAGGGCTAATTGCGTCGTTGGGCAGAATACGCACAGAACGCTACCTTGTTGCTCCAAGGGAATTAAACATCGGAACCACTTGGATGTGGGAGAGGTTGCGTCGAATGCCTGATCAACCCGTTCGGTTTTTGCATCCAAGCCGCTCAGGGGCCTACCGGATTCAGGGATTAGTTTTAAGACACTTCGTGACCAGTGAATCGGTAGTGCAAAAAAGGCCGACAGCGACGCATCCATGCTGCCGTCAGCTGGGATTTCCGCATTGCATCTCAAGCCCAAAAGGCTATCGGACGACCGGCCAACAAAGAGCCCCATGGATTCGTTGGCAAACACAAGTTGATCGTCTTCGGATAGGACGCAAAACGGGATGGATGAACTTCCGAGCAACCTTGCGATCTGCCGTTTTGCAATGGAGCGGTTTGGGTCATCCATTATCTACTCCGAAGTAAACGAAAAAACACTGCGTGGTCGGTTGACCAACGCAGTGTTGCGGAAATTAGGCGATCTTCTCAGCAGACGTTTAGAATACGTCGGTCAAGAAATGATGCCCCCAATGATATCGTTGAGCGGTTGGATAATAATTGTACCACTTACGATTGTAAACTGGGATCTGCATTTCAGCAGGATAACGATGGTAGAGACTGTCGCTGCTGCGAAAATACTCGTTACCATAAAAGTTCTGCGGATAGTAAACGTAGGGATAGTGATTGAATCGCTCGTAGTCGCGATTGCTAGCTGCACCACCCCATGCTCTACCGTATGCTTGCGCCTGAGGCTGAGCCTGCTGGGCTTGAGCGTCGTCGTAAGATGCCAGACCAGCGACAATTGCTAGTGCGGCAATCAAAAAGGCCTTGCGGACCATTATAAACCCCCCGGTTAAATCGAATTTCCTTCGCTTCTGCGATCGTTCGTTACAATCGGCATGATGCGGTCGTAGAGTTGAGCTTTTTGTTGATACAATCGGAATTCAAGGTGCGATTCGAATAGGTAATCTCGCGAGCGGCCAGAGCGAACGCTCTGAGGCGTTCTATCTGAGGCGTTCCACACGATTAAATTTTGGGAACGCGCGGCTTTCTTATGGCTACCCCAAGCAACTACGTTACAACTCAACGCAGGTGCAGAAAACGACCTCTTGCGAACGATCCCATCAGTCTTCGTCATCGGTCCAGTGGTTTTCTTCATCCTGTTCGTCTGATTCGGCTGCAGCCACATACGCTTGTTCGTCTTCGGACTTCTTCTTCTTTTTAACCTTCGGGGCTTTCGGTGTTTCTTCCCAGCTATCATCCCGACGAATTTTATTGGAGCGACTCTTGGGCTTGGTAGCAGCCGGTTCGACCACATCCTCGGCGCCCGATCGCATCATCTCCCATTGCGATAATGTGATTGCCACCTCACGAGCTTGGGAACCGTTGTATTGACCGACGATGCCGTCCTCGGACATGAAATCGATAAGTCGCGCGGCGCGCCCATATCCGATGCCGAGGGCACGTTGCAACAACGAGCAACTACCTCGTCCTTCGCGAACGACGATATCAACCGCTGCTTCGTATAGATCATCGCGTTTCTTGAACGAGCCTGGTTTGATAGCTTCGTCATCCCCCTTCTCCACTTTGAGCTGCACCAGCTCCTGGACAAAATTCTGCTCACCCAAACTGCAATGATCGACGACTGAATTGATTTCATCGTCGCTCAAATAGGTGCCTTGGCCGCGGACTAATGCGCTAGTGCCTGGCCATAGGAAGAGCATGTCACCGTTTCCAAGAAGTTTGTCCGCACCCATTGCATCGAGAACCACTCGAGAGTCGGTCTTGCTCGCAACTTGAAAGCTGATTCTTGCTGGTAAATTGCTTTTGATCAAACCTGTGATCACATCGACCGTCGGCTTTTGCGTGGCTAGGATTAGGTGGATACCGACGGCTCGGCTCTTCTGGGCAAGTCGAATAATGTGCGCTTCCACCTCCTTGCCCGAGGTCATCATCAGGTCGGCCATCTCATCCACCACAATCACAATGAATGGCAGGTGATCGGGAATAAGTTCTGCATCCTCCTCGTTTTCTGGCTTGAGGCGTTCGAGCAATTCCTCTCGTCCAAGCTGGTTGTAGTTCGTCAAGTGCCGAACGCCAGCGCGAGCCAAAAGCGCATAACGTTCTTCCATCTTGTCGACCGCCCAAGCCAAAATCGCTTCGGCCTTGCGCATGTCGATCACAACCGGGTGCATCAGATGTGGCAAGCGTGCATAACAGCTGAGTTCCACCATTTTCGGGTCGATCATCAGCATGCGTACTTCATCGGGTCGTCGCGTCATTAGGATAGACGAGATAATGGAGTTGAGGCACACGCTTTTGCCCGTACCAGTTCGACCGGCAATGAGCAAGTGCGGTAAGCTTGCCAAGTCGACGGTTAGAGCCTTGCCGGAGACGTCTTTGCCAAGAAATAAAGGGATCTTTTGTTTTCGGATTTGGGCGCCGCTCTCTTCGATCACCTCTCGCATGCGAACGATTTGACGCTGTTCGTTTGGCACCTCGATTCCAACGCTGTTCTTTCCAGGTATCGGGGCCACGATCCGAACGCTGGGTACACGTAGGGCGATAGCCAAATCATCTGCGAGACCTGCAATCTTGCTAAGTCTCAATCCAGCTTCGAGTTCGATTTCGTATTGAGCAATGACAGGTCCGGTCTCGATTTCGACCACTTTGATATTGAAGCCGAAGTTGGCAAACGTTTGCTCGAGGACCTTGGCTTTTTTCTTTACCTCTTCTGTTTGCTCGTCGTAGGAAATCTCATCCGACTCGGTCAACAGATCGAGTCCCGGCAAAACATACTCTTCGCTCCCTTCAGGGAGTTTGGTATCGTCGAGATGAGCCAACGAGTCTTGAGCTGTTGGTTCTGGCTCTTGGACCAATTGCTCTTGTTTCGATTTCCGGGTTTGGACGCGCGGACCTTTGTCTTCTTCGATGTTGGGCGCATCGGAACGGACGGTTCTTGATCGCCCCTTGGAAGGCACTTTGGGTTTCTCAGCCTCAACCTGCTGCTCATCTTCTGCCGAATGAATGTCGTCCTCATCGTCATAGCGAGAATCCATCGCGTCTTCACCATCGGTCTCGTACGAGTCCTCTGATTCCTCGTCGTATTCGTCGTCTAGGTGCGATTCGACTGGCACAACACGGTTGCGAGAACTGGACGGAGTCCTTGGCTCTTGCACCTCATCGCTGAATTCGGTATCCAACAACTCGTCGTCAACACTGGGATTGGGCTTTTTGGTCCCAAAGAACGCGCCTGCGATCGACGCGAGTGTTGATGGACTCTTTGCTTTCGGGAACGTGAGGTCCGTTCGGCCGACGGCTCGCGATTGTGAAGCTAGATCTTGGGCCGTCAAACTGGTCTCGGCGCGTCGCCCAATGCGTATCGCAGGGCCAGTTCCACTCGTATGAGTCAATGGTCCATCGGCAGCCGAAATTCCCACCATTGGTGCCGCATGAACCACCGACGACGGATAGGCGGTTTGCGAACCGAACTGGCCGAGGTTGCTCGATGTGATCGACGTCGGGTTCTGTCTGAGTGTGACGCTCTTGGGCAAGTCGGATCGGGAGGGTGAAAAAGTGCCTGACGTCAATTCGTTGCGACCTCTAAGCGTCCAGGTGGGTACCCGAAAGTACTTGATCGCGATCAGCCCACCGCTTGCAGCAAAACCAAAATACCGTAGCAAAGCGTATTCGGTGCTCAAAAGTAGTCCACCCACAAACACACTCAGGACAAGGATCGATGCGCCAACGTGAGCCAAGTGGTTGTCCATCCATGTATTACAAAGTGCACCTAAATAGCCACCCGCTCCAATGGGAACAGGGATTCGAGGAACGATCCCGAATCGAGATGGCATGCAGCAAACCGCAACCAAGATGAGCGTCCAACCCACGCTTCGCCCCAACGGAGATGCCCAAGGTTCTTGCTTGAGCATTACAACTCCCGAAAGGCACAGGAGCATGGCAATCAAATAGCTGCCTATACCGGTCGCTTGCAATAAGACATCGCTCGTTAAAGCACCCAAGTAGCCACAAGCGTTCTGAATTTTTTGATTTGGCGGATCTTTATAAGCTGGAGGCATTGGCCGGTAGACTTCTCCGATCACGCCCGAAATCTCACCGAGGTTATCTGAACCGTCGTGTGTCAAAAGCGATAGCCACAACAAGGCCGAGGCTGAAAACATCACAACTGCTGCGACATCCCATCGTACAGACCGTTGAATTTCCATTGCACGCTACTTTTGAAGGCTCTAATGGTTACAATGCTCCACCTCATATCTTCGGCAAAAAGGTAGCAAAACCGCTGGGAAGATTTTGTGAGCAGTACATTGACAACACAATCCGCAAACTCAACGCAGTTTCTCCATGTTCGGCATTTTGAATTTGCGCAAGCCATCGGGGCCAACCAGTCGCGATTGTGTGAACTCCATCCAGCGATTGTTGCGTCCCGAAAAAGTTGGGCATGCTGGGACATTGGATCCATTGGCTAGTGGCGTGTTGCTTTTGCTGGTAGGACAAGCGGTTCGTTTGACAGACGCTGTACATACTCTGCCTAAGCAGTACGTTGGAACCTTTCAGCTAGGGGTCACAAGCGATTCGACGGATTGCGAAACGCCCCTGATTCCAGTCGAGTCCGCACCATTGTTGGAGCAGCAAGACCTCGTCAAGCAACTTCCAGGTTTCATCGGAATCATCGATCAATCTCCCCCAAAATACTCCGCCATCTGGATAGGTGGCAAGCGCGCACACGAACTTGCACGCGAAGGGAAGGATTTTGACATGCCATCGCGCCAGGTTTTGATTGAATCGCTCGAGGTGACCTCTTTTGAGTACCCTTTTTTCCAATTGAAAATGACCTGCGGAACAGGGACGTATGTTCGATCGCTCGGTCGAGACATTGCTAGGAGTCTTGGCTCTGACGCGGTTATGACCAATTTGGTACGCAATGCTATCGGTCCCTTTGAACTCGGGAGCAGTTGCGGCTTAGAGTCGCTGACAACGCGAGAGGAAATCGAAATGAATCTTGTCTCGGCTCGGACGGGGATCCAACATTGGCCACAAGCGACTCCAAACGACGAAGCGATTGTGCATTTCGAGCAAGGGAAACAGGTGAATCAATCGGAGTTGAACTTTGCGCCACCTCCGGATGGAGACTTTGCGGCTGCGATCGATTCGGCCGGTCGCCTTCGAGCGCTCATCAAGCGAGTTGCAAAGCACTCGTGGAGAGCTGACAAGTGTTTCTTGCTCAAGGACTCGGATGAATAAACAGCGAGGGGTGTGAACCGAACTTTAACTCCGGCAATTGATGCAAAAACCGTCCGCGGCCTCCAATATCGGCCAGTCAATCGGGGGCTAGCAGCCAGAAAGGTGCTTGACGCCGACGCGATCTGCAATCGGTTCAGCAACGGGGAAATCCTGGGTTGCTATACTGCTGTTAGTAGATTCTTTATCAATCCCCTTTTGACATCCATAGGTTTCCCATGGTTCGTTGGTCGATAGCACTCGTTGCCATAGTCTGCCACCTTATTTGCAATCGCGTTTGGAGCGATGAAGGGATGTTTCCAATCAGCGAGTTGGAACGCCTCAACTTGAAGGAAAAAGGGATGGAGCTCACGTCCGCCCAGCTCTTCAACCCGGGACAGGTTTCCTTGGTAGATGGAATCTGCCGAGTCAACGGATGCACAGGTTCATTCGTTTCGAGAGACGGCTTGATCATAACCAATCATCACTGCGCGTTCGATGCGATCCAAAAAGCAAGTACGTCGGAGCGCGATTTATTAACGGACGGTTTCATTGCAAAAGAGCAAAGCAAAGAGGTCCCCGCTCCCAACTACACCGTTCGCATCACCGAGGGGTACAAAGATGTGTCGGATCAAGTCCTATCGGTAGTGACCAATGACATGACGTTTCTGGAGAGAACCAAAGCCATTGATAAACGACGCAAAGAGATCGAGTTGGCTAGCGAAAAGGAGAACAAAGGCTTACGTGTGGAAGTAGCCGAAATGTTTGCCGGCAAAACGTACGTTTTGTTTTTGTATACGTACCTAAAAGATATTCGGTTGGTGTTTGCGCCGCCCGCATCCATAGGCGCTTTTGGCGGCGAAGCCGACAATTGGGAGTGGCCTCGCCATACCGGTGACTTTTCTTTTATGCGAGCTTACACGGCACCCGACGGATCTTCGGCGGATTACTCGCCCAACAATATTCCGTATCACCCCAAGCGAGTGATTCGCGTTGCACCGCAGGGGGCAAACGAAGAGGACTTCGTATTCTTGCTAGGCTATCCGGGGAGAACGGTTCGTCAAAAAACGGCGAGTTTCTTCCGATACGAACAGGATGTCCGCTTACCAGCTATTGTGGAACTCTATGCTTGGCAAATTGCGGAAATGGACAAGGCAGGAGCAACAGACCGTGCCGTTGCGATCAAGCATGCGACTCGAACGAAGGGGCTTGCGAATGTTGAGAAGCGGTCGCGAGGGCAGTTGCTCGGTCTGCGCCGGGTGAACGTTGTTGCCACGCGAGAAAAGGCCGAAGCTGGATTCAACGCTTTCGTGTCGGCGGACGCGGGTCGCGTGGGAAAGTACGGATCCTTACTTGCGGATATTACCAAGGTTTACGATGAGATGACTGTCCAGGGACCGCTCGAAATCCACTTGCGAGAGTTGAGAACAGCGTGTCGCGCATTGTCGTTCGCCTTTACCATTGTGGACGCTGCTGTCGAACGTGCCAAGGAAGACCTGGAGCGTGAAACACCCTACATGAATCGAAATTGGGACCTTACCGTGCAGCAATTAAAAATGGATGTTGCCGATTGGCATGCACCAACGGATTCGATCATGTTGGCAGGGATGCTTGAACGTTTGAGCAAAATCAATAGTGTACGCAGCATTGAACCATTATCCGTTTTGACGGACAATAACATGACTTTCACAAGACGGGCTGAGTCGATGATCGGATCGACTGGCTTAGGTGATATTGCTTTCGTGGAAGAGTGTCTGAAGAAAACGGCGACAGAACTCGAATCGACGAAAGACCCGATTCTTAAATCGATGTTAAAGCTGTATCCAACCTACCGCGCACTGCGCGATTTGGACAAGGCGCGAGACGGCAGACTTGGTCAATTGTATGGCACATTAATGGAAGGCAAACAAGCATTTGATCCAACGCAATTTGTTCCAGACGCCAACGCGACACTTCGAATCACTTATGGGCGCGTGCGAGGCTATTCACCCGCCGACGCAATCCAAAAGACGCCTGTTTCTACGCTCCAAGGAGTGATCGACAAGACGACTGGCGTCGAACCGTTTATTACACCTAAAGAGGTCGTCGATCGCTACAACGCAAAGGACTTTGGCCGCTTCGTGCATCCCAAACTTGGGCAAGTTCCTGTCGCCATTTTGTACAACACCGATACCACCGGTGGCAATTCAGGGAGTCCTGTTTTCAACTCGAAAGGAGAACTGGTTGGGGTGAATTTTGATCGAACGTTTGAAGCGACGATTAACGACTTTGCGTGGAACGAAAGCTACAGCCGCTCGATCGGAGTCGATATTCGTTATGTGCTTTGGATCACTGGCGTTGTATACCAAGCAACGCATCTGTTAAAAGAAATGGGGATTTAGTGCGAGCCAAAAATGCTTGATGTTATCCTAAGCGTTTGGTCCATCGATCCTAAGTTTTTGGCCCATCGATCGTGAACTTGATCCCGAGTTCTCGCAACTGTTTGGTAGAAACTTCCGAGGGTGCGCCCATCATCAAGTCCTCTGCCTTTTGATTCATCGGGAACAATATCACTTCGCGAATATTGGGCTCGTCTGCCAGTAGCATCACGATTCGGTCAACGCCTGGCGCGGAGCCACCGTGTGGAGGTGCTCCGAATTTAAAGGCATTGATCATGCCTCGGAATTTCTCGTCAACCAAACTCCGTTCGTAGCCCGCCAACTCAAATGCTTTGTACATGATGTCGGGCTTGTGGTTTCTAATGGCACCCGACGAGAGTTCGATTCCATTGCAAACAATGTCGTATTGATAAGCCAATATGTCGAGTGGGTTCATGGTCATAAGCGCATCCATCTCGCCTTGTGGCATCGAGAATGGGTTGTGACTAAAAATGATCTTCTGTTCGACTTCATCAAACTCGTACATTGGAAAGTCAACGATCCAGCAGAACTTAAAGGTGTTTTTTTCGATCAGATCGAGTTCGGTACCGACGCGTGTGCGAGCCAAACCAGCGAGCTTTGCAGCAACAAGTGGCTTTCCACATGAAAAGAAAACACCGTCGTCAGGGCCCAGCCCCATTTGTTTGACTATCAGTCCTACCTTTTCTGGCCCTAGATTCTTGGCAATGCCGCCCCCGCCTTCGCCCGCTTTGAAGTTGATATAACCCAGTCCCGCGAACCCTTCGTCTTTGGCCCATTGATTGGTTCCGTCGAAGAAACTGCGTGCTCGAACGCCAGCACCCGGTGCGGGAATAGCGCGAACCACCGATCCTTCTTCGATCGCTTTGGCAAAAACCGCGAAACCCGCTCCTCGGAAGACATCGGTGACGTCCGCAATCTCGATCGGGTTGCGAAGGTCTGGTTTGTCGCTGCCATATTTCAGCATCGAATCCTTGTAGGAGATCCGTGGGAATGGAGGTCGCGTGACGGAGCGTTCGCCAGCAAATTCGTCGAAAACACCAAATAGCACAGGTTCAATCGCAGCAAAAACGTCATCTTGCGTTACGAAGCTCATTTCAAAGTCGAGCTGATAGAATTCGCCGGGCGAACGGTCAGCGCGAGCATCTTCGTCACGAAAACAGGGAGCGATCTGAAAATAGCGATCAAAACCTGCAACCATCAGCAATTGTTTGAACATTTGAGGAGCTTGAGGCAGAGCATAGAATTTGCCCGGATGGATGCGGGATGGAACCAGGAAATCTCTGGCCCCTTCTGGACTGGATGCGGTCAAGATCGGAGTTTGGAATTCGGTAAAACCCTGTTCGATCATCCGGCGACGCAAACTGGCGATCACATTGCTTCGCAGGACGATATTTGCGTGAAGTTTTTCTCGCCGCAAGTCTAGGAACCGATTGCGAAGCCGGATCTCTTCCGGATATTCTGCGTTCCCAAAAACGGGCAACGGTAGGTCTGCAGCCTCAGAAAGCAATTCGATGGATGTTGCTCGAACCTCGATTTCTCCCGTCACCAAATTGGGATTGGTTGCGTCTGCCGCTCTCGCGTTGACACGCCCGTCAACTCGTATGACCGATTCGCTACGAAGGGACTCGGCCAAGGGGAAGGCAGCGCTATCGCGTTCAACAACGATTTGAGAAACCCCGTAATGGTCCCGCAAATCGATGAACAAAAGGTTGCCAAAGTCTCTTTTGCGATAGACCCAACCGGAAAGTCGAACATTTTCCCCCACTGCCTCTTTGCGAAGTTGTGCGCAATGGTGTGTACGGTATGCGTGCATTAAATTGTCGAATGGTGAGAGAAATCGTGTCGAATGTGGGTCAATTCCAAGGAAAGCAACTTATCGACAAGCGCGGCGATTCTCAAGCCCAACGACTAATTGGACAGGATTTCTCTCCCAGCGTATCATCGGAGCGACCGGGCTTAGAACCACCGTTAGAAAACCGACGTAGCGATCCCAATTCTATGATTCTCATTGTCGATAACTACGATTCCTTTACGTACAACTTGGTTCAGAGACTTGGTGAGATCGATGCAGCCCTGGATGTTCAGATCTTTCGCAACGACGAGTTATCAATCGACCAGATTCGAGAAATGCGACCGGAACGGATCATCCTTTCGCCAGGTCCTTGCACGCCCAATGAGGCAGGTATTTGTGTCCCATTACTCCAGCAATTGCACACCGAGTTTCCGATCCTAGGGGTGTGTTTGGGGCACCAATCGATTGGGCAGGCATTCGGCGGGACAATTGTTCGTGCTAGGCAATTGATGCATGGAAAGACGGATCGCATCATCCATGACGGTCGCGGGATGTTTTCTGGGCTTGAAAACCCGTTTGTAGCGACTCGGTATCATTCCTTGGTTATTTCGCCGGAAAGCTTACCGAATTGCTTGCAGGTTTCCGCCTGGGTACACGATCCAAACGGAAATAGGATTATCATGGGGGTCCGCCATCGAGAATACGCGATCGAAGGATGGCAGTTTCATCCCGAGAGTTTTTTGACGGAGCCGGGACCGAAGTTGCTGGAGAGATTTCTGACTTGGACTGGCCGTCAAGCTGAATTGCCAGCATGATAGCTGCGTTTACAACACATCGTTTCAATGTTTCCGTCCTTCGCCAAAACGTGGGGCACCTATACTCTTTCTCGTAGACTAATTCGTTTGATATGCTTTGCGTTACGATTGCGAGAACACGACACCGGCACACAATCGCGGAACACCAGCAGGTTGCCGAGCTTGGAGCAAAGCTAGTCGAGTTACGGTTGGACTACATTGGACGGAGTATCGACTTAACCCGTTTGTTAAAAAACCGTCCCACTGCGGTCGTATTGACTTGCCGACGCAAGGAGGATGGTGGCCGCTGGGAAAGGACCGAGGAAGAACGGTTAATGCTCTTGCGTTCTGCGATCGCAATGGGGGTCGAATACGTCGATCTGGAGGAGGATGTTGCGGCCAAGATACCTCGCTATGGCAAGACGAAACGGATTGTCAGCCTCCATAACTTTGAAGGGACACCCGAGGATCTGCAATCCCTGCACTCGGGGTTAGCAAAATTGGATGCGGACATCGTCAAGATAGCAGCTCAAGCGAATTCGTTTAGCGATACGATTCGAATGTTGCACCTCATGAAGTTCGCAGCCGTGCCGACTATCGGTATCAGTATGGGGGACTATGGGACACCCACTCGCATCTTGGCTACAAGATATGGGGCCCCTTTTACTTTTTGCGTGTTTGACACGGAAAGAAAAGTTGCGCCCGGCCAATTAAGTTACGACCAAATGACGAACATTTACAGAGCCGATTCCATCGATGAGGAAACGCGACTCTTTGGAGTCGTTGCCGATCCGGTATCGCATTCCTATAGCCCTCTAATACACAATGCTTCTTTTTTTGCCAATCGTCTTAACTTTCGATACATGCCGTTTCGAGTGCCACCTGCTGAATTGGAGTTATTCTTGGAGTGGTGCAAGGAAGAAAAGATTGGAGGATTAAGCGTAACAATTCCACATAAGCAAACCGTAATGCCATTGCTCAATCAAGCGGAATCGGCTGCCCAGGGGATTGGAGCTTGCAACACTGTAGTTTTTGCGAACAACGAAGACAAAGAAATGATCGGTTACAATACCGATTATCGAGCGGCAATGGACTGCCTTTCTGAAGCGATGGCCAAATGGACGGGAAACCAAGATCCCTTTGAGCGGGAATCCGTTCTGATTCTGGGTGCTGGAGGCGTGTCGCGAGCCATCGGCTACGGACTTGCTCAGCGCCGTGCTTCGATCACGATTACGAGCCGGAACCGGGCCGCGTCCGAAACGTTGGCGAAACACCTCAATTGCAGATGGATAGATTGGCAGGAACGGCACTCGATTGAACCTAGGATTCTGGTAAACGGTACACCGGTCGGAATGTTTCCGGAAATGGACGAAACCCCGTTTCAAACAAGTAATTTGCACGGAAATACACTCGTTTTTGACACCATTTACAATCCGGAGCAAACTCTCTTCATCAAAGGGGCAAGAGCATCTCTTTGCCCAGTTATCACTGGATTGCAGATGTTTGTACGACAAGCGGCATACCAGTACCGTTTGTTTACGAGCCTGGAACCTCCCGTGGACGTCATGGTTAAGATGTTGCGAAAAGCGATTTCACCTGTGAATTACAAGGATGTTGACGATGACAGAGACAACAAGGAAAATCGAGCTTCGAACTCGGATGTCTAGTTCCAATCGTCCATATGAGCGAGAATATCAGCGAGAAAAAGGGCAAGACTTTCAGCACTTGCCCTTGTGGCAACGAAGATTTGAGGAACAGAATGCTCCGCACCGCAAGCGATTTTTGCAGCCGGGTTTCGGTTGCAGTTTGGGAAAAGTGGGTGAAATGGAGTCTGTCTCGACCTTATCCAAAACGGAATCCGGGTGAGTCGATCGGAGCCTTTGGAGAACGATTAGCAGCATTGTTTTTAGAGCGGCAAGGCTATTTTATTTTAGAAAGGTCCTATCGCCAAAAGTCTGGCGAAATCGATGTAATCGCCGTCTGGCAAAGGCGCGTTGTGGTTTTTGTAGAAGTCAAAACCTGGGCGACAATCCGAGAAAACAGTGGCGGACCAAGCGATGCGGTGGACCTCGTGAAACAAGAAAAAATCTCCAAAACGGCATTGATTTACATGAAAAGGCATCGGCTTCTGGACTCCTCAGGTAGAGCGGATGTCATCGAAATCGTTCTCGGCTCAGTACCGCACCGCCCCTTTTTTCGACACTATGAAAACGCGTTTGATGCCATTGGACAGTATCAAATGTTCTCATAAGCCTGGCCTCTTCTGATGCGGGATTAGTTCCATGTGCCATTGCTGGCTATTGAGCGGGATAGTCCGTAACTTGAGCTGGAGAATACCTCGCAACGAATTTTTCGTTTCGGCGTCGGATTTCAGATCCAGGATCAACAATTCTGATTCCATCACTTGCCAATCTATGGTCCCTTTCAGAACACGAACAACGTTGCCTCTGCCGCCTGAAACAATCCCTTCGTAGTTCAGGTACATTTCTCTGTGGTTGGGGAGTCGCTGAACAAGCGTCGAGGGAACCAGCAGCCATCGCTCGGGCGGGATTGAGACTTCAAAGGTCCACAACCCTGGTACGAAGTCAATTTGATTCGATGGAGCAGGTGCTTCGAGCATCAAGTCCCAATGGCTAGCTCTTGACGCTGCGGCGGGGATCGTATGGTGAAGGACGACAAATCGAAAAGTCACCGAATATTTTCCGAATTCTTTAAGAGTTTGATTTCCGCAGAGGCCTTTCGGAACCTTTCGGGGGTTTTCGCATCCAAAAGGTCGTCAAAGACCGCAAAACCGTCCTGTTCTGAGGTTGATGACATTAGTAGGTGCTTGGATTTCGCAAATTCTGCAGCTTTTTTCGTGGCGAATAAGCCGGCGCGACCCATCCTTTAGGGTGGTTTACGCCGCTTTTAGGGCTATTGTTTCGCGATGGAAGCCGCGCAGGTTTGCATCCATATCCTACGCAATTATACTCGAAAACGGGTCTCCTCGTGACCTCGAAGCTTCTAAGGTGGTTTATGCTGCCATTAGACAGCGTTGTCGCGAGAAACGATTTTCATAGTCTTGCGAGATTTTGTTTCTCGCAAGGGTTCCTGGCTACCTTTGCACTGAGGGTTGGTGATGACCATCCGCTGGTTTCGCAACAAGAATTCTTCTATTCAATCCAATCCACGCGCACAGGCCAAGAGCAGCGAACGGAAACGCGGCAAACTTCGTCGCTATTTGCTGGAGATGCTGGAGCCTAGGCAGTTGATGGCGGTAGGGCCGCAGTTGATTGGCGTTCAGCCTAACAACAGCGATCTCTTAGAGAACGGCGAAACATTGGTTCAATCCCCAAGGGAGCTACGTTTTCGCTTCGATGATGTTCAGGTTATCGATCAAGCGACGTTGAATGGCATTCGCATCACGCGTTCGGGAGGAGACGGTTCATTTGGACTCGCCACGGTACAGAGCGACTTCGGCAGCAATGGACGAGCGAACGTGCAGTTGACAGCTTCCGAACTTGGAAAAGCATACAGCGTTCAGGTTTCGCAGTCGGTATTGGCCACCGGTGCGGCACCTCAGGTCGCGGTGTCCGGCGGAGTATTGTCGATTGTTTTGAACAGCAACCCTAGCTCTCCAACAACTGCAGATCAGTTGGTAAGCGCAATCAATGGTAACACCTCGGGTGCGGTAACGGCGAAGCTCAATGGCGGACTTGGTTCAACCCGAATCGGAACCAATGCGGTATCCGGCTATTCACCATTGCAACTCAACAAGGTGAACGATGTGGTGGTCGTTCCGGGAGCTGTTTTGGTTGGTCAGAGTCCCGATGAGAACGAGGTCACGGTTCGGTTCGCCGAAAATTTGACTGACGACCATTATCGCGTTGAGATTTTTGGCTTTGACGATCCAGGGTTGGGAATCGTCGGTCTGCGAAACGTTTCGCAAACGGGCGGAGTTGGCGAATTGTTCAAGCCGACCGACGCGAGAACGCGTCAGGATACCATAGATTTCAGGCTGGATCTTGGGCCACAGGTGCTTGCAGTTGTTCCGCAGCCGACCAGCAGAGTCAATGGTCAATTGCAACAGCAACGCGATACGATCGTGGTGCATTTCGACAGCGACAAATTGCTAATTGAGAATGATGCCGTTGGCAAGCCAACCAATCGTTCGGTAGAAAATCCAGAGTATTACCGTTTGATCTTCACCGCCGACACGGTTCGGAATACGGATGACTTGTTCTTTACACCTTCGACCGTGGTTTACAATGCTGCGGCGAATACGGCTACGTTGCGTTTTAATGGCGACATAAACGACTTGGCCGGTTCCAATGTTGGACCAGCTACATTTAGGCTGCGAATTGGGACGCGTGAAAGCGCGCCGACGCAGCCCGTTCGACGAGAAGCTGCCGCGACCGTTATTTCGGACTTGAACACGGAGGGGGCAGTCAAGCTGCGACTTACGTCGAAGGAAATAGGCGAGGGTGGCAGCGGTATTCAAGTGGCCTTTACGAATTCTGGCGTTGCTGGCCCTTCGGTAACTGCTTCGGGCAGGGTCATCACCGTCAATATCGGAGGCCCTGCGGTGACCGCACAGCAAGTCTTCGACGCGATCCGGGTAACACCTGCGTCAGCGGCATTGGTAAGTGTCGAATTCGAACCCGGCAGCAATCCCTCAACGATCGTCGGAAATCGTACGCTTTCGTATTCACCTTTAACGCTTTTAGGTTTGGGGAGTTCGTTCGATACCGCAGCGAATTTGGGTGCGATAGGCTCTGCGTTCACTTCGCAGACAAGTCTCGTTCTTTCGTCATCGATCGATCCAGAGAAGTATGTATTGGATCTGCCTGGCGCAAGCGATGATGCAGGTCATCGCAACTTGGCTCAAAATCTCGTGGGTGGGTTTGAAGATCACGTCAATCCGACTTTCGGTGCGGATGCGACGGATGGAATAACGACCATTTACTACAATTTTAGATCTACGTACGCGTTTACCAACACCGGTGCGGCTCTAACCAACGCTATCAGTCAAGATCAAAAGGTCCGAGCTCGGGAAGTACTTTCACTTTGGGCTAAGTACATCGGCGTTCAGTTTGTTGAGACAGCGGATTTGGGAATGACCTTTGCCGCCGGCCCTGTGTCAGGCTTGCGACCGGTGGGAGGAACGCAATTCCAAAACGAAGGAGAATTTGGCGTTCGCATTGACAAGACATTCCAGAACTCGCTTGTAGTACTATCGGCTACAAACAGCTGGGGCACCGAATACGGAGCCAGTTACACTCGAACGATTGCGGCTGCCGTAGGGATGGCGCTAGGGCTCCAACACGCTGGGGATTTGCCGGAAACCACGCTTCTTCGATTGGATCCGACGTTTTTGGCGGGCTCTGGACCATTGACCGATATCAACGATATTCAGTTGACGGCCAACGACGAGCGATATGAGCCTGTCATTCCTGGCAATCAAGATGTCTTGCATGCTCAATACCTACATCGACCAGACGGATCGGATATCGATCTTTATCGATTTGAAGTGGATTTGAGAAATTCAGGTCGCTCAGGAATTTTAACGGCAGAAACCTATGCGCAACGATTAACGAACAGCAGCGCTCTCAACACAAACCTGCAGCTTTACCGTCAAACGCAAGCGAGCGCGAGCACCAATTTGGGAGCGAATGTTCCACTCGGACTGCGATTTGAAGCTGTTAGGTCGGGTGCACAGGGCAATCAACTGCAAATCTTCTTTACACAGACAGAACGTGGGGATGCGTCCAAACCGACTGTGCTTACGTTCCCCAATGCAATTAGCATTGATTTGAACGCGACGGCTGGATCTGAGAGCACGGTACAGGACATCTTGGATGTCCTCCAAACTTCACCTGCAGCTAGCTCATTAGTTCGAGTGAGCCTAACCAAGGGCGCCGCAAGCACGAAAGTCGGAAACAATGTTTTGACTCAGAATCCAGTGGTGCTTTCCGGTGGCAAGATTGAGTTGATTTCGCAGAACGATGACTACTTCAGCCAAGACTCGCTGATGACTCGATCGCTCACTACTGGTATCTACTACATCGGTGTGAGTGCCAGTGGAAACAACGACTACAACGCTTCGATAGCTGGCACAGGGTTTGGTGGCCAATCGCAAGGCAATTATGAATTGCGGTTAAACTTCCGATCGGCGGTTGATAGTTCGGATACGATACAAGATCTAGCAGGTAGCAACGAAACGTCAATTGGGTTAGATGGCGATAGCGATGGAACGCCAGGCGGAACGCATGATTTCTGGTTTCAAACACGTGCGATTGACCGTTCAATCAGTTTCAATGCTGGTGGAAGCTCAGCTTTGGAAGGACGTATCGTTACCGTTACAGGGGCCAACGGTTCGGTTCAAACGTTTGAATTCAGTAGCGATCTAACCATCTCGGCTGGTCGTATCCGGATTGCCTATTCCAATACCAGCACACCATCGCAGTTGGCTACTGCATTGGCAGCAGCGATCAATTCACGAGTTCAACTCGGGGTCGTCGCCATCGCAGCTGGCGCTAATATTCGACTCACTGGAGAACGATCGATTGTCATCGATCCACTTTTGAATTTGATCGATGTCAATGGCAAGACTATTTTTGTCGACAAGTCGGCGGGCCCGAATGCCGACGGAAGCCTACTTAGACCGTTTAATAACATCGCATCGCCTGGGGTACCAAATGCATTTGGAGCAACACATCCCGGTGATATAGTTCGCATCGTGGGTAATGGTGGGGCGGACGGGAATTTGGCGACCGTAGGAGACAACTTCGCATACGAAATAGGTGCAGGTCTACTGCCCGGTTCCGTATTGTCCGACGGAGCGACAATAGATGTCCCTATGGGTGTAACGACCATGATCGACGCGGGTGCGGTATTCAAGCTTCGGAATGCGAGGATCGGCGTTGGCAGCTCCAATCTAAATATCGATCGTTCGGGTGGCGCGTTGCAGGTTTTGGGGTCGCCGCTCCTGTTGGATGCCAATGGCAACGCGATTCGAAACACCAACGGAAACAACGCGGAAGGACGGGTTTTCTTCACTTCTTGGCTGGATGAGACCATTGGTTTTGACACTTACTCGCCAACAACCACTCCAGCTCCAGGCAACTGGGGTGGAATCTCGTTGCGACGAGATGTCGATAGTTCTGCAGGACGGCAAGATCTCGAGGATCAGGGTATCTTCTTGAACTACATCAGCCATGCTGACGTTCGCTACGGAGGCGGGACAGTAACGGTCGAATCGGTATCGCAAGCGGTCAATCCAATCGAATTTGTGGGCTCGAGGCCAACGATTACGGATAATATCATTACCCGTAGCGCGGGCGCAGCGATCAGTGCTGCTCCGAGCAGCTTTGAGGAAACGAATTTCAATGAGCCGAGATTCCAAGTCAATGGTTCTTTCACCAGCGACTACGATCGTGTTGGACCGGAAATCCATCGCAACACACTTCTAAACAATTCTATCAACGGACTGTTCATACGAGTCGATGCGCAAGGATTGGTAGTGCCAGGACGCTTCGATGATATCGATATTGTTCACGTCTTAACTAACAACTTGATTATCAATGGTTCCTCGGGTGGTGCACTGCTAGATAGCACCACTCCCCCAGCAGCATTGATTTCCACAGGGCCAAACGTTGGCGGCAACTTGTTACCGGGTATCTATAACTATAAAGTTACTTTTGTCGATCGAAATGGATACGAGAGCATTCCTTCAAATGCATCCGTTAGTATCAATTTGCAAGGTGCACAACAAACTGCGATTTCCCTAGCAGGTTTACCGAGTGCAAGCGGAGATTTTGTCCAAAGAAAGCTATACCGAAGCCAGGGCAATGGGAGTGGTCCTTATGATTTGGTTACCCTCCTAGATCGTAGCACTTCGACTTACCTGGATATTGGAAAAGTGTCCGGTGGAACACTCGGTCGAGATCGAGTAGACGTCTCGGGAATTACGCTTTCTAGCTTGGCTGGTGGAACTCTCCCCAACGGCGATAGGTTGAACTATCGAATCGTTATGGTGGATGCGGGCGGACGCGAAGGATTGGTATCCAATCCAACGTCGGACATTGTTCTGAACGCAACCGGCTCCGTACAAGTGAGCAACTTGCCTAGAACGTTAGAAGGTTACGTCGGTCGACGAATTTATCGCAGTTTTAATGGGGGAACATCTCCCTATCAACTCGTGGGCGAACTGCTGGATACGAGCAATGCAAATACAACCACATTTGTAGATACTGGCGCATCGCTTGGGACCTTGTTGTCGGCTGAGACATTGGGTGTCAAGCGTCCGCGTTTGAGTGGATCCCTGGTGATTGATCCAGGTTCCGTGATCAAATTGGAAGCCGCACGAATTGAATTGACGTTTGGAGCGAGTTTGATCGCCGAAGGTACAGATGGACAACCGGTCGTTTTCACTAGCCGATTGGATGATACGGTCGGCGCTGGTGGAACATTTGACACCAACAACAATCGAAACGCCTCGGTAGCAGCTCCCAAGAATTGGGGTGGAATCTACGCAAGCCCCACGTCGCGACTGAGCTTGGACTATACGCGGTTTGCATATGCAGGCGGAGTTACGCCACTTGATAGCACATTTCGAGCGTTTAATACCATCGAGATCAATCAAGCGGATGCGAGAATAGCCCACACATTATTTGAAAATAATGGCGATGGTTTTGGTGGTCAGGGGCCGGGAACGCGATTTGGGCGACTAAGCAACGATCGAGCAACGATCTTCGTTCGTGGCGCTCAACCCACAATCATCGACAATGTTTTCAGAAGTAATGCCAGCAGTGCGATCACGATAGACGTCAACAGCATGACCGACCAGTTGCTTCCAGACACGGGAAGACAAACGGGTGACTCGAATCGCAACCCGAACTATCTAGTCAATCGAGGGCCTTTGGTGCGAGGCAACCGATTCGTCAACAACGGCCTCAATGGACTCCAAATCCGCGGTGATACGCTGACAACTGCAAGTGTTTGGGATGACACTGACATCGTGCATGTGGTGTACGACGAGATTTATACGGAAAACGTCCATCACGAAGCGGGTTTGCGCCTGCAGAGCTCCGCAACGGAATCCCTAGTTGTCAAGTTTGATGGCTATGGTTCTAACTTCAATCGAAACCTGGGCGCAGGTTTGACAGCCAATGGCCAGCTTACATCCGCAACGGATCGTGTGGGTGGCTCATTGCACCTCGTTGGGCAACCCGGCTTCCCAGTAATCTTGACGAGTCTAGCTGATGATACCGTTGGTGCCGGTTTGCAACCGGACGGTAAGCCTCAGTCCGACACCAACAATGACGGCATTGGTTCGGTTCCACAGTCTGCAGATTGGCGAGGAATTTTATTAGATCAATATTCCAACGACCGAAACGTCGCGCTCGTTTTAGAAACAGAGGACTTTGCGGCTGGTGCGCCCGGTCCGAACGGTTTGGCTTCCAGTGCTCAAGTCCTCGGGACTTTGGCAGCTAACTCCAATGCAGGCGACGAAACACGCAGGCTTGGTTTCGTAGTCGAAGGGACTCTCAGTCAAAGTGAAGATGTCGATGTCTATAGCTTCACGGGGGTTTCCGGCGCAGAAGTTTGGTTAGATATCGATTACACCAAGAACAATCTGGACTTAGTCCTTGAACTCCTCAATGCGAATGGTGAGCTGCTTGCGCGCAGCGACAACAGCACGACCGAGGCAGCCAATCCATCGCTAATCTTCGTTTCGAATTTGATTGATCGCAGCGCTGTCAATCCACTAGCGACTCGGACCGTCGGAACGAAACTCACCAGCGGAGGTGTGGTCAAAGAGGGTGGTACAACGAACCCGATGGACCCAGGACTTCGCATTCGTTTGCCAGGTGCGTCGGGCAACGCTAGCAGCTACTTCCTCCGTATTCGAAGTTCGAGCACCAATGCGGATGCTTCTGGAGCTGGGTTGACTTCCGGAGCTTATCAGTTGCAAGTTCGATTGCGAGAGGCTCAGGAATGGGCTGGCTCGACCGTTAACTATGCCGACATTCGTTATGCGACCAATGCAGTTCATCTTCGAGGTCTGCCAGGCGAGTCGCCTTTGATCGGCGAAGCCGGCGAAGATGAAAACGTTCGCAACGGAAGCATCTATTCCAACAACGGGGTCGCGACCGGAAACGGTGTCAGCAACTCGTTCTTTAGTTTTGCAAATGTTGACAAGCAAATTGGTAATCGACCTCAGTACGTTGGGAACTTGCTCTCGACAGCCAAGGGTGCGATCAGTATCGCTGGAAATCTCAGCTCCAACCGGGACGTCGATTTCTATGCCTTGGAGATCTCACAAAAAGACATCGTAGGCAGTTTGAATGGCGGCAATGCCTCGGTAGTATTCGATATGGATTATGCCGACGGACTCAACCGCCCCGATACATCGTTGAACATTTTCCGAGAGGAGTTTTCTCAATTCGGAACGCAGTATCGACTGATCTATTCCAGTGACTCGAGCAACATTTCGGACGATCAAGGTCGACCTTTATCGATAACCGACGTCGAACAACTCAGCCGAGGATCGACCGGCAAGGGGGATGCTTACATCGGACCTATTGCATTACCAGAAGGTAACTATTTGGTCGGCGTGTCCTCTTCTGCTTACCAACCTAGAACCAGGGTCATCAATCCGTCGACGGTCAAGCCGATCAGCTCGATTCGCCGTATTGTGGACGAGGCGTTCAACCAGGGCGTTACCAGCGCGGTTGCTCCCGTCGTTCAGAACTTTTTGCCAACCAATCGGAATATTGGGCCTACTGGGGAATTGGTCTCGCTCAAATCGTTTGATCTCGGCGGTTATGCAGCTTCCGATCTACCTGCACTCTATTTGGACTACTCGTTCCCTGGCGGTGGGAACTTCGAAGTGTTCGTGCGAGAAGCTAGCGGTGCGGAATTCGCAGTGGCTAGCACGTCTGACCTGAGTTTGCTTCGATTGCAAACGGGTACGAACACGCTCAAAATTCCTCTCAATTCCATTTTGAGCCGTCCAGCTGCAGGTGGAGTGACAACTAAAAATTTTGCGGGTCAAGATGGATTGTCCTTAGTGTTCCGCAGCACTCAAGCAACGACGAGTATCGATAATGTTATTATCGGCTTTGCGGAACGTGGTGAGTTGGTTGGCGTAGCTGACGAACCGATCCTTTTGGCGAATGGATTCATCTTCGCGCCCAGCGGTGATCCTGCACCTCCGTTTGCTCCGGGTAGCGTCGTTAGCACTCGTCAATTCTCATTGGTCACCTACGATGCATTTTTCGATGCACCTCAAGTTGCATTCGATTACGAAGTATTCAATGGCCAATTGGACGTTTGGATCGTAGATGATCAGTCTGGTCAGCAGCAATGGCTTGGGACAACCGTTGCAGCGAACCGACCACAAAACGTGACTTTGTTGACAACCGGATCGCCCCAATCTGCGGTTCTCGATATCAGTCGGTTCTCTGGGCGCAGCCAGCTTCGCGTTGAGTTCCGCGCACGCAACGACAATCCGTCGCGAACACGGATTTCCAATGTGGTGATTCAACTTGCGGATGGAGCGAGAGTTGGAGCAGGCGAACCGAATTCAACCTATACTCCCGTTAACGTTTCATCCACGGTGGTGACCACCGGCAACTATCAATTAGAAATACGATTAGGGGATGAGTTCTTCGAATCGCAGAGTTTCGGCGCCCCTGTTCTAACGAAGTCGTTTGATACCAATGATCGACTCGCGGAGCAGATTACATTGATTGCTCCAGCGGGCTCCGCGCTGACCGATGGAGATCGATTTACATTATCCGATGGTGGTCGAACCCTCACGTTTGAATTCACGAGCGATGCGGCAGTTGGGTTGTCCAATGTACCTGTTCCATTTAGCGCTACGGACGCAAGGTTTGTGATCGCTCGCGCTATTCGGGATGCTGTCAATTCCTCCGGTGTGCAATCGCAGTTCCAGGGAAATATTCGAGCTGCGACATCCAGCGGTTTTGACAGCGGAACGGTAGGGCGGGATACACGCATCAATTTGCATGGATCCGCCTACTTCAATAGCGTTAGGGCAACTAATCCAGCCGGAGCCGTGCAGGTCATTTTCCACCAGGGCAAGTCGGATCAGAATGCTCGACGCGAACAATCCGAAGTAATCATTCAAAACAGCTACTTCCGCGAGTCACGCGATTACGGTATCTGGAGCGAAGCGCCGGCTCGCCTACAGGACCCTCGCGACCAGATCGATTTCTTCACTCGGACTCTCATGCAAGAAAAGCCGAACTTGGTCGGGACTCAAGCCGTTCGAAATCTTCTGCAACCAAACAATGGCGTTCAGGGAGGACTGGTTCCAGGGATCGTTGTTCAGAACAATCTTCTCGAAGAAGGTGGACTTGGCGGGATCGTAATCCAAGGTGAAACACCGATTTGGATGCTTACGCCTGCTTTGGTGCCTTTTGCCATCACCGGTACGGATCCGACCCGATACAATGCGGACTACTCTCCGTTTGTAAATGGCACGAATCCTCCCACCCACTTTGGATTCTACATCGATGAGCAAGACACGTTGGTTATCGATGCAGACCGAACACGGATTCGTTTGGAGTTTGACGATCTTGCTGGCGGTGCGACCGCCAATCCAGTAGCAGGTAGTGGTGTCGTCCAGGGGAATGGCGTAGCGCCAGATAGCTCGCTTGCCTACTACCGAGACACCGGCGGAGCCTTCTACCAGCGTTTGACGTGCACGAACTGCACTCCGTTCGCAACGTCCGCAATTGAGACCATCCACGCGTTTAGAGATTCGATCAACAGCAGCATTTTGGTTAGTAACGGGACGACCCAAATCGCAAGGGCAACGGTTGCTGAGAGCCTTCTTGGACCGGATCCGTTGGCAGCTCCAACGAACACGACCGCGAATTTTGGATATCCAGAGTACTTCAATCGTCCAGCTCTCTACCTCGAGGGTGTCGCCAATTTGCAATGGCAAGATGGCCCCAACGGAAATTCGAATCCGTTTGACATTCGCCAGTTGGATCTCGGTGAAGCTCCACAACCACAGGCCCGCATAGTCAACAACACGATTGTTGGTACGGATGGTCGAGCAAGCTTTAACGGTGGATCGGCTGCAGTCGAGTCGAATGACACGCTTGCCACAGCGACGCAAACATGGCAAGGGACTTCGCACAATCCGCTATTCTACAGTGACGTCGGAATCATTGGAAATAACTCGCAAACGAGTGTTGCAAGCTCTGGTGGTAGCAGCGGGCCGGGAGGGAATGGTGGTGTCACAAGCTTCAGCAACGATCGGTTCTTGCTCCGATTTAATGACGGCGTGAGCACCGAAAGTCAGACGCAGATTCTCGCCAATCAAGGCTTGGTGGTGCTCAAGCGATTTGATTTCATCAAGACGCTGTTGGTCGGAACGCCTCCAGTCGGTAATGGACAGTTGTTGGCTCAGATCGACCAATTGCGTGCCATGCCGGAGGTTCGTTTTGCCGAGCCTGACTACACGTACCAAACATCGCGAGTTCCTAACGATACGCAATTCCCACAACAGTGGCATTATGACAACCAAGGCCAAACAGGCGGGACCATCGATGCCGACATTGATGCGCCGGAAGCCTGGGATACTTTTACCGGTTCAAGTCAAACGGTTATCGCGGTGATCGATACAGGCGTTGACTACAATCACCCAGACCTGCGCGCCAACATGTGGGTCAATCCTGGCGAAATTGCTGGTGACAGGATCGACAATGATGGCAATGGCTACATTGACGACATCTACGGAATCGACACGGCAAACAACGACTCTAACCCGCTCGACGATGATGGGCATGGAACACACGTAGCCGGGACCACTGCTGCGGTAGGCAATAATGGTATTGGCGTAACGGGAGTTAGTTGGAGTTCCAAGATCATGGCTCTGAAGGGCCTTGGTTTGGCTGGCGGCACGACCGCCGGTATCATTGAGGCCGTCAACTACATGGTCACGATGAAGACCAAGTATGGCATCAACATTGTCGTTAGCAATAACAGCTACGGCGGTGGTGGATACTCTCAAGCGTTTTATGATGCGATTCAGGTGAGTATCAACGTTGGAATTCCATTCGTTGCGGCATCTGGCAATTCGGGCACCGACAACGATTTGATTGCGTCCTATCCAAACGGTTACAATTTGGATGGCATCATTGCAGTCGAAGCAACCGATCACAACGATCGTCTGGCAGGCTTCTCTCAGTTTGGTCGAACAACTGTTGACATTGCTGCCCCTGGCGTAGACGTTTTGAGTACCACATTGGGTGGTGGTTACGGACTCAACAGCGGTACATCGATGGCTTCGCCACACGTGGCCGGAGCCGTTGCATTGCTTGCCGGAGCTGTCCCAGGTTCGAGCGTTGCCAAGATAAAAGCAGCGATTCTGCTCGGTGCGGACCCGCTCCCTCAATTGGACAAAACATCTGTCACTGGTGCTCGACTTAACGTAGCCAAATCGTTGTTTGTTTTACAAGCTGGTTTGGACGCCTCCGTTGGGAATACCGATGTCGATATCTATCAATTCAAATTGGGGGTAGGTGAGCGGGCAATTATCGATGTCGATTCAGCGGATTCGGGGCTCGATTCCGTGCTGCAGATTTTTGATAGCCGTGGGGTACCGCAGCAGTTTGCGAATGCGAGCGGGGTAAAGATGCTGGCAAGCGACAACGATGCTGCACCGGGCGAGCAGAGTTCGTTGGATTCGTACGGTGATTTTACAGCGACAACACCTGGCGTTTACTATGCCGCCGTTAGCTCTGTCGGAAACACCACCTACGATCCGGTTTCATCAGCAAATCGTCAGCCTGCCAAGACGACTGGAGCGTACCGGATTACCATCAGTGCACGACATCTTCAAGATTTCGTCATCACGGCTCAAGATGCAACGGCGTATACCGATGGCGACACGTTCACCATTTTCGGTGTGCCTGATATTGATGGCACAGGCTCAAGCGGCCGAACATTTGAATTTACCTTCGGAGCGTTTAGTGCGGTTCAACCCGGTAACATCCCAATTCATCTTGATACCAATTGGCGATTTCCGGACGTTGCACAAGCGATTACCAGAGCTATCAACGAAGGACTCAGCGGTGGTCCAGCTGTAAGCAACTTCCAACAGCTACCAAACGGAACTTTGGGTTTTGCTAGTCCGCTTCCTCCAGTACATGCTCGTGCTCTTGGAGGCATCGGAGCGATTATCGACTCGCCGTTCAGGGGACTTGAGGGGGACAAGGATATCCTGCTCAATCAACTGGAGGCAGTCGGTCCAGATGGCAAGAACAAGGTCAGCGCGCTCGAAATCCAACAACAGATCCGTGGGCCGTTCACCGAGGTAAACCAAGGGCTTGAGCTATTTACACGCCGCTTCGACGGGATCATTTTATTTACAACAACCCAATTGGCTGGAATAGGAACATTCCTGAATGTGACCAGCCTCAGCAACTTGGGAATTGGACACGATCGAGAACAGACCAATCCAATTTCCTATACATCGTTGGGTGATGGTACGAGCGAGAAATTTATTGTCGTCAAGAACGCAGCTTGGATTGATGGCAACAATCAGATCATTGTCGATCCCGACGTGAACGAATCCAACAATCTCGATCAACTTCTGCCTGAAACGGGGATTTTGGCGACGCGGGGCGCCAGTCCGACCATTCTTAACAACGTGTTTTTCAACGTGCAGACTCCGGTTGTCAACCAGGAATCGCGAGTTAACCAGAACACAGGTGTTGCCGCTCCGTATGGAACAACCAACCCAAATATCATAAGCAAACCAGGCGACGTGGTTTTAGGGGGGTCGGTATACCAATACTACGAAAAGGCATCTAACTCCGCACGCTTTGGAACAGGTATCGAAACGTCTCCGACGAACATACCAAACACCGCAGCGGACCAAAACATCGACGTAGGCAACTCGGTTCGTCTCTTCGTCAATGCTCAAGCTGGACTATACCTGCCTGCTCCGGGATCGCCTGTTATCGATAGCTCGATTGACAGCTTGGCCGAACGCAGTAGTCTGGCCGCTGTTAGGAATGCGATGGGGCTCGCAAATTATCCGATCGTGGCACCCGATTATGACTTGGTCGGTCAGCTGAGAGCAGACGATCCGGCAGTATCTCCTCCTGGCGGTCTTGGGCAAAACGTATTCAAAGATCGAGGTGCATTTGATCGAGCTGACTTCATCGGTCCGGCCGCAATTCTATTGAACCCCGTCGATAACGATGCATTGGGAGTCGACCAAGACGGTTCGGTTTCCGTTGTACAGCTTACTGGCGGAGTGTATCCGGAATTCCGAATCCAATTGAAGGACGGGAATGAATCGACCAACCCACTCAAGGGTATTGGAATCGATGACAACTCCGTCACGAATTCGGTGATCGATAATTTGAGGGTCACTGGTGCTTCGGTTGTCTTATTTGAAGATGGCAAGGTACTGACTGAAGGGATCGACTATCGATTCACTTACAACGCAACACGCGATGAAATCATCCTCACTCCGTTGGCAGGTGTTTGGAAGAACGGCAGGGTTTATGAGATCACCATCAATAACAAAGATCGTTTTGCTATCACGGCTCCAAGCGGCGAACAGATCTCGGATGGGGACTCGTTTACGATCACCGATGCAAACGGCGGTGTTGTTTCCTTCGAATTTGACAGTGGCTATCGTCTGCAGTTGCCACAAGGATTGACGATCGAAGTTCCGAGCGCTGGTGCGGGTGCGGGTGGAGTTGTCGATGGCGATCGGTTCTCGATCAACGACGGCACAACGACCGTGACCTTTGAGTTGGATCGAAACTCGAATTTTCTCGCGGGAAACATTCCGATTGTTTTTGCTGCCAATAGCACTCAACAGAGCATTGCTCAGTCCATCCAAAATGCAATTGCAACCTCGGGCTTAAATGTTTCGGCACGACTGTTCCCAGAGGGTGTTGTCTATCTAGGATCGAAATCAGGGACCAAGGTCTCGACGACTTTCTCGCGTTTGGAACAGGCGAAGTCAACCTTAGGATTGCTTGTGCCATCGTTGGGCGCAATTCGAGATGGACAGTTCTTCTCGGTTAGCGATGGTTTGGCTACCGTGATATTCGAGTTCGATACGGACTCTGCGGTTGTTCGAGGAAATGCGAGAATCAACATTGCAAACGCAGCGTCGGTCACAGACATCGCCAAAGCGATTGAGACTGCAATTGTCTCGAGTATCCTGCAACTCAGTCCTCGACTGATTGGTACAGACACAGTTCATCTCGGACTGTCGCCATCGGGCGCTGTAGCAACTTTGACATCGAACCTTGGAATTGTTGGTGTCTCCCGAAGCGTTTCCGACGGGCAAACCATCAGCATTCAGTTTGGTTCCGTAACCAAAGTGTTTGAGTTTGACGATAACAATTCGGTAGCCGCTGGCAACATTGCGATTCCACTGCTACTAACTGACACCCAAGAGACACTCGGGGTGAGAACAGCGGGCATCATCCAATCTGCTGGCATTGGACTAACTCCCGTGCATGTTCGAGATGGCAACATTTCGATCGGCGGAACGGCACAACATTCGATCTCTGTGCAAAATGCTCCTTCGATTGGTCTTTTTGGCTCACCCGGCGTTTCCTCGACAACCACGCTCGACATCACGGGATCCTTGGTTTTGCAAGTGCCAGGACGTGGCGGCATCGACATTGCCGACAACAAGACATTCACGATTACTGCAAACAACCGTACTGTGGTCTTTGAGTTCGATCGAAACTTCTCCGGTCCTAGCGCTGCTGGCAACGTGGTCGTCTCCTTTACCGTGGCAAGCACGGCTAATGAGATCGTCAACAGCATGGTTGCAGCGATCAATGGAGCGGGACTCAATATTAATTCCAGAGCGATTGGCAGTGGGCTTATCGACCTGGGGCTTCTTGCGGATAATCAAGTCGATGTTGGGACTTCGGGGTTGATCAAACAACGCGGCAACGTAGCCGACAGCGAGTTCTTCTCAATTAGCAATGGGACAACCAAAGCAACATTCGAGTTTGTGAACGTGAGCTTGGGTGGCGGGGCAGTTGCAGGACGTATTCCAATCCTGTTTACCAATGCGAGCACGCGAGCAGATGTTATCACGGCAATGAAAGTCGCGATCGAAGGTGCCGGACTGGGACTCGCAACCACGGTTTTGGGACCCTCTTCGTTGAGGTTGTTGGATACACCCAAGTTTGTCTATGACTTTAGCAACGCACCTAGTTTGAACCGCACTGGCGTTCCTGGAGGTGCTACGGCAATCCAATTCACGCAAGATGTGTCGTTTACCACGGAGCAAGTTGCTCAGTCGATTATTCGCGCCATCAATGGTGCATCCAATACACCGCTCCGAGCTAAGATCCGAGGTGGAAACACGTTGTTTGTCGAGAACGCCACCTCGATTTCGCCGGAGATTCCGAATTTCTTCTTGCGAGCTGTTGAAGATTTGGCAGGAAATGATTTGAAGCCAAATCGCGTCAACAATGAAACTGAGTTCACGATTCTGATGCCAGGCGTGAAATTGGATTTCGGTGATGCGCCAGATCCTGTTACAACGACACCAGGCCGATACCCAACCTTGTTCGCGTTTGACGGCGCACGACACGTTGCCTATTCGGATGGACTCAAACTAGGTTCGACGGTCAGCTCCGAAGTAGACGGAACTCCAACTCCACGTGCTGATGGCGATGCGGGTGACGATGGAGTTACGTTCCAATTCCAAGGATTAGCCAAACCCATTTTCAATCGGAATGTCGACACTACGATCACGGTCACGCTTTCGGAACCAGGCTTCGTCGATGGTTGGATTGACTTCAATGGGGACGGCGACTGGACCGATCCGGGCGAAAACGTACTGAATAGTGTCGAGTTTGTCGGGGGAGCATTGTCTCGACAGTTCCAGATTCGAGTACCTTCGACCGCACCGATTCCCGCGGCTGGTGTCAATTCCTTTGCTCGCTTCCGTGCGACCAGCGCTGGTCAATCATTGCCTACCGGCTTGGCATTGGATGGCGAAGTGGAAGACTATTTGGTACGAATTGTCCCGGGCATTCCGCCGGTCGGAGTTTCAGACACGTATTCGATGAGCGAGGATCAACAGGGGGGCTTGGTAACCACCGATCCGACAGGGAATGTCACACCGAGCTTCAAGGTCGATGATGGGGTCTTGGCAAATGACATCAGTCTCGATGGACGACCACTGTTTGCCCGTTTGGTGACACCACCGTCGAACATCGCGAACACCGGCTCTTTTGTGTGGAGCTTTGACGGCACCTTTAGCTATCAGCCTCGACCAGACTTCTTCGGCCAAGACACTTTTGTGTATGCAAGCTACGTAAACTTGGATGTTAGCGAAGGCGAATTAATCGAGTCTCTCAGCTTGACGACTGTGACGATCAACGTTCGTCCGGTCAACGATGCACCGACAGCAAATAACTTTGACCAGTCGGTGGCAGAAGATACTCAGCTCGTATTGACAGAGCAAAACATCATCATTTTAAGCCAAGCGACCACTGGTCCAGCAAATGAATCGGGCCAGACGCTACGCGTTTCGTTGCCGAATTTTGTTTCCGCCCAAGGGGGCAGCTTGAATCTAATTGGTAATAACTTGGTGTACACACCCAAGCTGGACTTCAGCGGTCTGGACACATTCTCCTTCACGTTGACAGACGACGGACTGACCGGTTCATTGCCAAATCCGTTGTCCGTAACTCGAACCGTGACAGTTACAGTCCGAGATGCGAACGACGCTCCGACGACAACATCGAAATCGATTACTGTTGCGGAGGATATCGTTGATTCGCGAAACTCGTTCCCAGTTTCGTTCTTTACCGATGGGGACTCAGCTGGGCCTCCATCTGAGACTTTGCCTCCTCCGACTGGTCAAGGACAAACGTTGTCCTTCTCAGGAGTGGTTCCGCAAAGCGAAAAGGGCGGGAGTGTTTCGTTTGCAAATGGGTTAGTGACCTACCGCTCGGCTCCCGATTTTAACGGAGAGGATCGATTCTTCTACTTAGTGACAGACTCCGATCCATCGAATCCACTCACGACGCGTGGCACGGTAACGGTCACAGTTAATGCCGTAGACGATGCTCCGCGGGCAATAACTCCGTTGGGAACGATCACCATGGACGAGGATGCCGCTGAGCGTGCATTGCCGCTAGCGACTTACTTCTTCGATCCTGATGTCGTACCGAACGACGATCGATTGACCTATCGCGTTGTATCGAACAGCAATCCATCGCTTGTCGAGCCAACGATCGGACCGAACGATATTTTCGTTAGGCCAAAGCCCGACCAGAATGGTCAGGCGATCATTGTATTCGAGGCTAGCGATCGTGCAGGCAACAAGGTTCAAAATACGTTGACTGTCAATGTAACCCCTGTAAGTGATTCACCGAGATTGGCTTCGCCACTGCCAAACCTTAGCGTGGCTGAAGACGCGATCATTCCAGAAACCGTCCTCTCGCCTACCTACTTCTTTGATCCAGACCAAGGGGACACGCTGGTTTACAGCGTGACCAATTCGAATTCGGATGTGGTAACCGCTTCGGTGGTTAACGGACGGTTGCGATTGGTTTTGGTTCCGAATGCGTCAGGCCTTGCAACCATTACGGTCAAGGTACAGGATAGTACTGGCAACGTCTTAGAAGATAGTTTTGACATTTCGGTTTCGCCGGTTAACGATGCTCCGAAAGTTGTAAACGATTTGTTCTACACGACGCCGCAGGGTTCCGAACTACGGACCACCGATGCGACAGGAACACTGACGACGACTTTGAACGACAACGGGGTGCTGGCCAACGACAGCGACGTCGAAGGCAATACGTTTACCGCAAGGATCAAAGTAGCCCCGACTCTCGGAACGGTTACACTGAATGCGGATGGGACCTTCAGTTACATTCCAAGAGCGTCCACGCTCAAGGGAGCTGTCGACTCCTTCAAGTACGAAGCTGTCGACTCATTGGGTGCCGTGAGCAGTGAGGCAACGGTCTCGGTTACGATTGGCAACCCGCTGCCGTCGCAACACCAAAACCCGATTCAAAGATTGGACGTGGACGCGGACGGATTCGTATCGCCGATCGATGTGCTGTTGGTCATTAACTTTATCAACTTCAATGGGAACTCGGTTTCGGTTGTGGGCCTACCTGCACCACCACCGTACCGTGACGTTAATGGAAATAATGTCATCGATCCACTGGACGTTCTCGAGATCATCAACTTCATCAATGCCCGAGGGAACAGCGGCGGAGGCGAAGGCGAAGGCGAAGGTACAGCTGTCGGGGTTTCTGCGGTAACTGCAAACGTATCTGCTCCGCTGACCTGGACTGCCGATGTGATGCGGGAGACGGTCAATACGGTCGCAACTATGAGGCCAGTTTCCACGGATGGCCGCATGGCAAATGCAGCACAGCCATTTGGGGTCGGTTCAAAACCAACGCCAGAGAGCCTTGCTGATTACCTTTCAAGCTTCGCAACAGACGATGACGAGGTCGAAAACCTAGCATTTTTGGCTTCGGATTCGCTCGCAGCTGACGACCACAAATCGTTAGACTCGTTCTTTGCGGACGTCTTCGGAAGCTAGATAACCAATTAAAACGACAATCGCCTCGACAGGGGCGATTGGTCCAACTATCACAGAATCAACCCCATTTATTTTTCAAATCTGTAAAGTCTCCAAGGTTCATCCAACATGGGAATTGACGCATCAAGATCTGCAGACCGAAACGGCTCCTCGATCAAGGTTCGGAGGAAGCTGTTTCGATCGCTACTTTGCGAAAACCTCGAACGTCGAGACCTTATGGCCGCTGACGGGCCACGTCTCCTGTCGATTGCCCCCAACTCGGGCGAGATTTTCTCGACTACGAGCGCGAACAATTTAATTGAGTCGCCGCGCGAATTCGTTTTTCGTTTTGATGCGGCGATCAATCCTACATCACTCAACAATGGGATTCGAATCACTCGAGCGGGGGGAGACGCCACCTTTGGCGTAGCATCGCCGTCAGCCGATATCACTGTTCCACCCGCGTATTTGAATTTCCCAGACTCGCAAAATCAACGAGTGGTGGTGGCCCGTTTTGCGCAGCCCCTGCTCGATGACCTTTACCGCGTTGAGATCTTTGGTGTTGATATTGCGTCGCCACCAACGACTTCGATTCGGGATACGGCCGGATTGGCGTTGAAACCGCGCCGCGCAGGAACCGACCGCGACACGTATGACTTTAACTTGGAACTTGGAACAAAGATCATCGCGATCGTGCCGCAGCCGATCGATCGAAGCGCGAGCGGCGTCCTGACTCAGCGCAGCAAAGACATCGAAGTCTACTTCAACGATGCGGAACTCTATAATCAAGTCGTTTCGACTGGCTCCTTAGGTCCGGGTTCAACGAATCCGAAAGTCGTCGATCCGCAGTATTACAACTTGATTCATACAAAGGACACGATCAGTCCAAATGACGATGAAGTTTTCCGCCCGAACTCGATTGCATACGATCCGGTATTGAAGCGAGCGACACTAACCTTTGCGCAAGACATCGAACAATTGCCTGTGATCAAAGGGGCTGGCACGTTCCGATTGAGAATTGGTTCGAATGCTGCCGTCGCAAATTCATTAGTCAACATCGTCCCAACGCCGATAGCTGTCAACGCCGATCCTGCTGGGTTTCTGTCCGGGGCTCAAGACTTAGGCACACTTTCCGCATCGTTTTCAACAGTACTCTCCGAGGAGATACGAGTTGTAAGCAACCCACTTGTAGCCGATTTCCCAGGCTCGGGTTTTGAACCAGGTCATCGTGACATACAGGACGAGAATCATCTCGGTGCAACTGCAGACGACAATGTTGAAACGGCAACTGTCTTTTATAGTTTCATGGATAACCAATCGTATGGTGTCGCCACAGACGGGCGGGCATTGTTTAGTTCGATCACTCCAGAGCAAAAGGCCCGAGTCCGCGAAATCTTCGAGTTCTATTCTGCGCAACTTGGGGTCGACTTTGTAGAGCATTTGGGGCCGACGTTTACGAACGATGGCATCAAGAAAATCGTTGTGGGTGACTTGGCGCCAAACGGTGCAGTGAGTGGCCCGCTTGGGGTGTTAGGGGTCGCAATGGTCGGTGGTGAACTTGCGATCATGGATGGTGCAGAAGCGTGGGACAACACGTTTGGATATGGCTCCAGAATTCCCAATACCATTAGTTTTTTCGAAACAACTCTTCACGAAATAGGTCACTTGCTCGGTTTCGGACATGCGTACGAACTGCCTCCCGGCACTATCCAAGGTGCTGAGCAACTACTTGGCCGAGCAGCCAATCCGTTGGAGCAGGTTTTCCCAGGCGACAATGATGTCGTCCATGGGCAGTTCATATTCCGTCCAGACAATAGAGATGTCGATCTTTACAAATTCGTTGTGCAAGCAGGTGCAAAGGGTGAGTTGCGAGCGGAAACGATAGCAGAAAGACTGAACGACTCGAGCAACTTGGATACGTATTTGACCTTATTGAAGAAGGAAGCCAACGGAACGCTTAGCATTGTTGCTGCAAACAATAATTACTTTAGTGACGATTCGTTCCTCAATGTGAATTTGGAGCCAGGCGAATACTACATATCCGTTACAGGCAAAGGCAACGAGGACAACAATCCGCTTACAGTCAACTCGGGGAGTGGCGCAGTCAGTCAAGGTCGCTACCAATTACGTGTGGATTTCAAGAGCACAGCCGCAAGCCAACTAGCTGAAGAGCGTAGTGGTTCTACTATCGTTGGCAGTGCGCTTGACGGTGACGGGGATGGATTGGCTGGTGGGAACTTTGAATTTTGGTTTCGCGCGGCGACTCCTTTTACCACGGCTGGCAATCCCGCCGTTCGCACTTTGTTCGTTGACAAAGCCTTTGGCGGAACAACCCGCAACGGTTCACTTGCAAACCCGTTTAATAGGATTGTCGAAGCGACCCAAGTTGCCAGGCCAGGTGACATTATTCGATTGGTCGGCGATACCCGTACAGCCAGCTTGACGGACGACATTCCGTTTGAAATTGGCGAAGGGGGCGGATCGGTTGGCACGCTTTCGGATGGGGCAACCCTAAATGTCCCTCGCGGCGTCACGCTGATGATCGATGCTGGTGCCATCGTGAAATTTGGAGGAAGCAGTATTCTAGTCGGTAGCAACGATAGTACGACCGATCGAAGCAGCTCTGCGATTCAGGTTTTAGGAACGCCATCAACTCCAGTCTACTTCACTAGTTTCCAAGATGAGTCACTTGGCAGAGACGGTAATCCACTCGTTACCACTGCCACGCCAGGGCAATGGGGCGGCATCGAAATTCGGAACGATTTCGATCGTGCCCAGGGCAGACTAGACAGAGAACGCGAAGGCATTTTCCTAAATACAATCTCCAATGCGGACATGCGTTGGGGTGGTGGTCAAGTTGGAGTCGGGGCACTGTCTAAAGTGGTAAGCCCGATCGATCTATCAGAAGCCAGACCACTGATTATCGGCAATCGAATCAGCCGAAGCGGCGATTCCGCGATCAGTGCGGACCCCAACAGTTTCGAAGAGACCCTTTTCACCGAAACTCGGTATCAAAACGGTGGAGCATTCATTGCCGACTACTCCCGAATTGGTCCAGACATTCGGTCGAATACACTACTGAATAATTCGATCAATGGTCTGTTCGTAAGGATCGACACATTGGCGGGGCAAGGGCTCAAACCGTTGAGTGTCCCAGCCCGCATCAACGATTCTGAAATCACGATCGTGTTGGGTGAAAACCTAATTATCGAAGGAACTCCTGGAGGAGCACTGCGCGAACAGGTAGGTCCCAACACCTCCCTTGTAACGCTGACTCAAGTTGCACCGACAAGTGGTACCGGGTTCACATCCAGTGTCTCCTTGAACTACTTGATCACCTATGTGGATCGTTTTGGGCAGGAGAGTTTGCCCAGCGCTCAGAAGTCGACCATCGTGACGGCCGGACAAGCGATTCAGTTGGGGCAATTGCCGACCGCTACCTTGGACTACGTTTCCAGAAAAATTTGGCGTCAGGTTAACAACACCGGTGCGTTCGTGTTGGCCGGCGCAACAAATCGCGACGACACCACGTTTGTTGACAATGGGATAACATTGACTGGCTCACTCCAGACACAAGGATTGGTGGAAGTTCAACGAGCCCGACGCGACGCGAGTTTGGTGATCGATCCCGGTTTGGTGATCAAGAGTTTGGGCGGACGTATTGAGTTGGGCGTAAGCTCGACCATGCTCGCGGAAGGTACGGAATCGAAGCCAATTGTTTTCACATCGAGGCTCGATGATCGTTATGGTGCCGCGGGCAACTTTGATACGAACAATGATGGAAACGCTGCATCTCCTGCCGCCGGAAATTGGGCAGGCATTCTCGCAAGACACCTCGGCGAATTGAGCATTGACAATGCGATCATTACATTTGGCGGTGGAAATTCACGAGTGCCTGGGGGATTTGCTTCATTCAATGCGATCGAAGTACACCAATCGATTGCTCGAATTGCAAACTCGCTGATCGAAAACAATGCGTCTGGTACAGGGACGCCGGGACTTACCAACCGCGATGCTCGAGGTGTCAACGATGAAGCCGCCATTTTCGTTCTAGGCAGCCAGCCCGTCATTCTCAATAACGTTATTCGCAATAACACGGCCACGGACACGGCTGCTATTAGCATCGACGCGAATTCCCTCAACTCGGACCGAGTTCGGGATTACGGCCGATCGACTGGTTTCAACTTGCGAGAAAATGTCGGCATTGGCAACTTTGGGCCACTCGTCAACAACAATCAACTTGGTCGGAATGCGATCAACGGCTTGGCTGTTCGCGGTGCGACCTTGACGACGGAGAGTATCTGGGATGACACGGACATCGTGCACGTATTGCAGAGCGAAATAGTAGTGCCCGACTTCCATACTTATGGCGGCCTGCGATTAACCAGTAAATCCGATGAGAGCCTAGTCGTGAAGTTGAGTGGCGCAAGTGCAGGCTTTACTGCAACTGGGCGTCCATTGGACATTAAGGATCGCATTGGTGGTTCACTCCAATTCCTTGGTTCACCTGGCTTCCCAGTCGTACTCACCAGTTTGTCAGACGATTCGATCGGTGCCGGATTCGATTTCCTTGGTGGATCCCTTTTTGATACGAATAACAATGGTCCATCGACTGGCACACCTGGTTCGTGGCGCTCGGTACGATTTGAGCCGTTTAGTAACGATCGTAATGTCGATCAGCTCTTCGAACGCGAGTCCGATGAAATTGCTGACAAAGGTGTAAACGATTTCCCGGCGGATGCTCAGGACGCAGGGACGATTGCAAACAAACTAAATGGTGGGGACGAGAACATTCGGCTTGGCATGACCTTAACCGGTTCGATCGCTTCGCCGAGCGACATCGATGTTTATCGATTCGTAGGGACCGCCGGAACGACCGTTTGGCTGGATATCGATCAGACCTCTGGGTCGCTCGATTCGGTGGTTGAACTCGTTGACGCAAATGGTCAGATTATCGCCTTGAGCAACAACTCAATCGACGAGTCCGCATTCGGTGTCGCTTTTTCGGATCCTGCATTGATTCCAGCTGGTCGCGTCTGGCCAATGGATCAAATCGCAACGGCCAAGCGGAATTTGCTCGATGGCACTCAGGTAGATTTTTTGAGCGTGAATCCACTGGATGCTGGATTCCGTATCGTCCTGCCTGGTTCAGCAGGCAGTTTGAACAATTACTACGTTCGCGTGCGAAGTAGCAATGTGTCGCCGGTTCCCGGCCCAAATGGAGACCGTTCGAACACCGCTAGATTGACGAATCCTGCGTTGGTGCGTGAAGGTATCACTGTGGGCGAATACAAACTTCACTTACGACTGCAACAACAGCAAGAGGTTTCCGGTTCGACGGTCCGTTTCGCCGATATTCGTTTTGCAACAGTGGGTATCGACGCGCTCGGCCAACCATTGCATTCGCAGCTTTTGGGCGAGTTTGGAGAGGCCAACCAAAATGAGACGAACGCGGCTCCCGCGTCGACGATCAACATTGGCAATATCTTGAGCAACGACCGCGGTGCAGCCTCGATAGCTGGAAGTCTCGGAAATGCGGGCGATATCGATTGGTATGATTTCTCGATTTTGCGAGACTCGATTCAGTCGGTGAGTACTACGAACGGACCTCATCAATCGGTGACATTTGACATCGATTATGCAGACGGGTTTGGTCGAGCAAACACGCGTCTTTGGATTTTCCAGCGGACGGCAACCGGATTGACATTGGTCGCTACTGCAGACAACTCGAATATTCAGGACGATCAACCTGCGGCCTTGTTAGGGGGTGAAGTTTCTGACTTGCTCCGAGGCTCCAAGGGAACCCGCGACGCGTACATTGGCCCGATTGAGTTACCGGTTGGCAATTACACTGTTGCCCTATCGAACGCTTCGCTGAGTCATATGGCCCAGGAGCAATTCACGAATTCAACGACAACTCAAAGCGCGGTCCGATTCGAACCGCTAGATTCGGTGCAACGGATTTCAGAAGATCGATTCGATTTTCTGGGACGAGTCACAACGAACGCTGGCCCAGTGCAGACGGCTTTTGGTAGGGAAACCGACACCAGCATGACAACAGCGGTCCCGAATTCAGGCAACGTCGGTTTGCCAAACGCGGTGCCGTTCAATCTGTCTGACGTCACGCTGTTTGTTGCAACGAATGCAGGCGGCACTTCGCGAATGCAATACGCCAATGCATTGACCGGTGCGAAAGAAGCCGAAGCGAGCACTGACGGCACGAACCCAATCAACTTGAACACAGCCGTTGGAGTCAACGACATTGCCGTTTCACCGGCAGGTGCTGCCTTTGGAGTATCGCCAGCCGCAGGTGGGAGAATTGACGACGCGAATCAAGGAACGTTCTTTGGAATTAATATCGGCGACGCAGGTGCTCCGGTCGCCGCAAGTACTGGCTCCGGTCTTCAAACTTATGCGAGGTTCTTTGATACGGCTACGCCGCCAGGAATCGTCGTTCGAAAGTCTCAAGACGCCGCAGCGGCCGCCATCGGCGACGGGATGGTTTTCACAGGATTGACATTCTCGGACTTCAATCCGAACGGAAACACCGTAACATTCTGGGGTGTCGCCACGAGAAATGGAACAGGTGGATTCAACGAGACACCTCCGGCTATCCTTCCACAGCCGAACACAAGGAATATTGTTTATCGACTGGATCCCGCTACCGGCGCCGCACTCAGCGCGGATACAACACTCCCTGATCGGACTGGCAACGGATTGGCAAACGGCGCCGGCACTCAGAAAATTGAGCTAGGTCGATTCAGTGCCGCTATCGGTACCGTCAACGGTCTTGCCACTATCAATCAAACGTTCTTTGGAGTAACCAACCAAGGGGAATTAGTAACGCTCAATGGTGGCAGAGTCGTCATCAATGATCCAACCTCTGGCGCTCCCATCAACTTCACTGGCATGACCGCGGGGCCACGGAATGTCGAAAATGGTCGCTTCGCCAATCTGCTTTTTGGTATCTCGACAGCTGGCCGTATTTATGCTTTTACGACGGCTGGCGTACTGCAGCCCATCTTTGCCCGTGGGCAGTCCTTTGTTCAAAGTGCGGGCCTTGGTACCATCGCGGGTATTGATTTCTCGTCGCTCGACGTAAACCTCTGGCACTCAACAACACAGGACAGCGGCACCGCTGGACATGGTCGTCCAACGAACTTTAATAACTCGCGTGACACAACAGGCGGTGATCGCAGTTTGAAGTTTGGATTCTCCAATCCGTCAGGAGCGGACAGACAAATCGGTATTTGGAATGGCATTTACGACGTCGCCGGCTTTTATGATAACACCGCGTTGCCAGGTGGTGCCATGGGCGCGTTGGAAAGCGATCTGATCGATCTGCGTCAGTACTCGGCTAACGATCAGCCTGTGTTGTACTTTAACTATTCGACGATCAACCAAAATGCGGCAGCCAATGATAACGCAAGCGGTAGCGCTGCAGGGGATAGCCGGGCTGCACTGGATGCGTTTCGCGTCTATGGCGCTGGTGAAGATGGACAATGGGTACTGTTAGGGACCAACAACTCCGCTCGTACTGCGGGGAACTATACAGGCTCTGGCCAGCCCGATGAATTCGACTCGCCTGTATCCGGCAATGAAGATATTTTCGGTCAAAGCTATATTTCTTCAGAGCTATTTGACGGACAAGGCTGGAGACAAGCCCGAGTCAACCTCGCCCCCTTGGCTGGCAAAAGGGACGTGAGAATCCGATTTGAGTTCAGTACGAGTGGTGACTTCCGAACAGGCGATTCGCTGCGTGGCGGGCAAGAACTCGTCGCGATCCCAGGTGAGCGATTAACAGATGGAAGCACATTTGTTATCAGCGGTACCACCTTCGAAATCGACCTAGGATTGGTTCTGAACATTCCAAGCGGCGAAAGCATCGCCGATGGTGACCAAATTCGAATCGATGGAACAAATTTCACCTTCCGATTGGCGCCGACCCTTGCGACCGATATTCCGTTCGACAAATCCGAGACGCCTGAGCAACTCGCGACCAAAGTTCGAACCACCTTGGTCGCTGCTGGACGCGCAGTAACCACAAGCACATTGACGCCTAATGTTTTGAATATTTCTGGATTGAATGCTGCGGGTGCATACTCGATTTCCGGCGCCGATCCAGCAATCATCATCGGACTTCCCGGAGTTGCTGGAACCAACGTTGCTGTCAACGTTACGAACGCCATGACCGCGACACAAGTTCGAGACCAAATTCGAATTTCACTGGCTCGTGGCCTCAATATTGCAGCCCAGGTCAACAACACTGCAATCTACCACGTGCGTGGAAACGTAATCGTATTGCACGGGGAGTCGATCGACGACCAAGGTCCATTCGGTGCGACCACATCGCGAGTAGGTGACTTTTTTGGTGGTAGGGATGGTTCCGGGGCCTTTAGCACAGCGGCATTTTTGCGAGCCGGGTTGCGGACGCAAACCAACTTGACCACTTTGCTGCGACTCGATGATATCGTCATTGGTTTCGCCGAACGTGGCGAGATGATAACGGGTACAACCGCAGGTGCGAATACGTTTAATGCGTCATTCGAATATGAAAACATTGGAGGAATCGGAGGCACGGGTGCTCAAGAAAATGAAACCGGCACCTACCAATTGGAAATACGAACGTCCGCAGATTACGGTACAACTCGAAATGGTGAGTTGCGACTAGAGACTCTACCGTTCCCCCCAATCCAATTGGGCAGAACCTACGATACCAACGATCGACTTTCGAGGACTTTTGCTCTTGTTTTCGATGCAGCTAGTCAAGTGAAGGATGGTTCCACGTTTACATTGAGCGATGGAGTAAACACGGCCGTTTTCGAATTCGATGTGACGACCTCTGCAGCCGATAGGCGAACAGGGATCGTAACTGGCAACATCCCTGTATCCGTTCTTGCAAATGCGACAAGTGTTGAAATTGCGAGAGCGATTCGAGATGCAATCAATAGCGGTACATCTCAAGCGAAAATCAAAATCACCGCATCGACGAGCGGCGATATGGATGCCGGATTGGGTGATTTGACGGGCGCTCGGGCCATCACCATCCATCTCAATGGGCAAGTGGCTGCAGATACGATCGGCGGGACTGGCTTTTCGGGAAATGGCGTTCCCCTTACGCTGATTGAATTTGGGCAGGATCTTTCTCCCCTTGGGACTAATTTTGGAGAAGATATCGGCGATGAGAACGTAACACGACAACAAGGTCAATTGATCATTTCATCGAGCTCGATTTCGAATTCGTCGGGCTTTGGGCTCAATATCGATGCAGCCGCGCAGGCCCAAGCGGGTGCGACCAGATTTTCTGGGAATCGCCCCTACCCAGGGGTAGTGCGCAACTTGGTTACTTTGAATTCCTCGAACGTCACACCTGGTGTGGTGGTAACGAACAACGTCATCACGAGCAATGGTTCCGGCGGGATCAATATCAGCGGCGATACGACCAACACAAATGGCAACGCCCCTTTCAGTGTTGCAAGAGTTGTCAACAACACTCTTTTTGGTCGAGGCGCATCTGGTGTTGGAATCAACGTGAACGAAGGTGCTGCTCCCACATTGTTGAACAACATCGTTTCCAATTTCCAGACCGGCATATCGGTCACGCCGGTGCCAGGTGGAGCATCCACAGAAATCGGTGGAAATCTCTACAAGCAAAATGGTGCCAATACCAACCCAGCCGGCCTGACTCAGTCCTTCGAAATAAATCTCTTGGCATCCGATCCATTGTTTGTCGATAGTGCGCTCGGTAGGTTCTATCTTGCAGCACAGTCTCAAGCGATCGATTCATCACTTGCGTCTCTTGAAAATCGCTCGAGTATTGAGCAGGTCACAGAAGCGATCGGAATCCCTAAGAGTCCCATCATTGCCCCAAGCTTTGATGTGAACGGACTACGACGCGGTGACGATCCGCTTGTGAACACACCTGCGGGACAAGGACAGAACGTCTTCATTGACCGAGGTGCCATCGATCGTGTGGACTTTGTCGGTCCCATTGCAGTTATTCAGCGACCTCTGGATAACGATGCCCAGGGCGTGGATCGCGACTCAACAGATACATACTTGAGACTGCGTCCAGGTAGCTATGACTTCTTTGAAGTTCTTTTGGACGAACGAACGGGTACAGGAACGGACCCGAACACAATCACAAGAAACTCTCTCATCCTCACCGAAAACGGGAGGACGTTGATCGAGGGAGTAGACTACACATTTGGATTTAGTGCGAATAGTAGAACGATTCGTTTGACTCCAATCGCAGGTTTCTGGCGAAACGACAGTGTCTATGAAATGACGCTGATCAACAAGCCAACAGTCCGAATCGATGCGTCGAACGGTGCAAACACTCTTGATGGCTCGAAGATCGATTTGTTGACTGCCAGCGGTATACCTGTAACACTCGAGTTTGATGCGGTTGGTTCGCCTCCGGTGACGGGTTCGCTGGTGGTGACGGTGCCAGCAGCAGGTGGGACCGGCATAGCTGACGGCGCAACGTTTTCGATCCGAAATTCGGCAGGACAAACAGTCGTTTTTGAGTTTGATAAGAATGCTTCAGTGACACCTGGCAATCGTGCGATTGTGATCGCGGATGCGGACTCGGCCAATACGGTTGCGACTGCGATTTCTGCCTCGATAGCTGGCTCTACTCTTGGTCTTACTCCTTCGACCTTAGGCGCCACGATTCGGTTGCAAGAGCCGCGTGGAACGCAGTTCAATGTATTGACCTCAGGCCTCACTGTGAGTGGGGTCTCGGGTGGCGCAATTGCCATACCATATACAGCGAACGCAAGTTTCACGAGCACGATGATGTCAGCTCAAATTGTAAAGGCACTCAATAGCATCGGTCTGGGTGTGAGAGTCTTTACGCTTGGTTCTGGAACGGTTCTTGTTGAGGGAGTTGCATCCGCAACTGGTATCGGTGTGACACAAATCGCTCCGATTACCGATTTGGCCGGAAACTCGCTACAGCCCAATCGGTCGAACTCGCTAACGCAGTTCACGATTGTAATGCCTGAAATGGGTGTCGATTATGGCGACGCGATTGAACGAAGTGGAACGGGATCGACGAGTAGCACGCGTCAAATTAACAACGGAGTTCGTCACGCCCTTTACCCAGAGGACGTACCGGTTCTTGCTTTGGGCCAGTTCGCGGATGCCGATGTAGATGGCAAACCAAGTGTTGCAGCAGATGGCGATGATTTTGGTTCTTCGTTCGCATTTTCAACAGGCTTACCGCTGTCCTTGTCGTCCAAAGGTCCAGCCAGACTCGTGGTTTCGACGCCGGTTTTCCCTGCCATCCTTGGCAAGACGATCAAAATCACCGATGCAGTTGGCAAAACAGTCACTTACGAGTTTACCAACACTGCGGCTGCAACTGGAACCAACATTGCGGTCAATCTGTTCGGCATCACGACTGCAGCAGGAGCCGCCGCAAAGCTACAGGACACCATTCTAACCAAATCGATTTTTACTGGAGCCATCACCGGAATCTATTCCATTCTCGATGGAGATGTTGTAGCGGTCGGCGGTACCTCTGCGCATGATTTTGATTTGAGCAATAGTGGTGGTTTCGTTCAAAGGCAACCAAGTGGTGCGGTTGGATTGGCTGTTCCCGCAAGCGTCTCAGGACTCGCTGCGGGTCAGACGTTTACCATCCAAGACGGATCGGGCAACTCCGTCACGTTCCAAATTATTAACTCCGCAGCGCCAACATCCGTTATTGCCGGAAACATTGCTATCAACCTGGATTTGACACCTGGTGTTCAAACACAGTCTAGTTTTGCAAATGCGGTTCTTTCGGCCATCAATGGCTCGATCACTGCGGGACGATTGCGATTACCACTGGCAACCTTGGCGAACAGCACGATTAGTGTTAACGCAGATGACGACGACGGTGTGACGTTTGTAGGACAGTTCAATGCTAGGACACCCTCGGTATCCGTCAATGTCACGTCGACCGATACCGGCTACTTGGATGCTTGGATCGATTGGAATCAGGATAATGATTTTGATGATGCTAGCGAACAAATTCTTCGATCGGAGTCCGTCAACGCTGGGAACAATTCCTTCTCGGTTGTAACACCCCTCTCAGCCCTTTCTGGTTACACGACTGCTCGCTTCCGTTTGAGTGCAACTGGCGGACTATTCACGACCGGTATGGCGATCGGGGGAGAGGTCGAAGATCATTTGATTGAAATCTTGCGTGGCACGCCACCAACAGCGGTGAACGACAACTATCAAGTGAACGAAGACGCAGTATTGAATGTAGCCGCTGCCGGCGTGCTTGCGAATGACAATGACTCGGATGCGGATCCATTCACGGTAGTGGATAGCAATGTGAATCTGCCTGGTGTACAGCCGTTGGTTGCACCCCAGAACGGAACGCTCACGCTGAATACAGACGGGTCATTTACCTATTCGCCGAATCCAAACTTCTTCGGTACGGATACTTTCGTTTACCAAGTCACAGATCCGCGATTGGTCAGCAATCAACCCGCGACGGTAACGATCACGGTGACACCGGTAAACGATGCACCCTTTGGAACGAACAAGCGTCAGGTTATCAACGAAGACAATGACGGTTCGCCGTTTACTTTTTCTGCAGCAAGCTTTGGATTTAACGACCCAACCGACGTACCCGCGAGCAACGCCTTGTTAGAGGTTTTGATCCTGACGTTGCCACCTGCGACCGACGGAGTTCTGAGGCTTGGAGTAGCGAATGTCACCGCAGGACAAGCGATTCCGGTAGGGTCGATTCCAACCTTGACGTTTACGCCCGTTGCGGACCTGAACGGCGTAAATAAAGGATCGTTTACGTTCCGAGTCCGGGACAACGGAGGGGTGGCAATTGGTGGCGTGGATACTAGCGTCGTCGCAAATACGTTTGCCTTTGACATTGTTGCAGTCAACGATGCACCGTTCTTTACACTCCCAACGCCTACGATCAACCTTGTTGAAGATCCGGGACCACAAAGTCTCGCAAACTTCATAACCGGAATTGCAGCCGGACCACCGGCTGCAAACGATGAGCTCGCAAGTCAAACCGTTACCTTCCGCGTGCGTGCACTCGATCCAAGTCGTTTTGCGGTTCAACCTGCTGTCACACCCGCATCGATTGTAAGCGGAAACAACGGCACCTTTACCTTTACGCTTGCTCCAGATGTAAACAATGTGAATTCTGGGCCGATCTTGGTTGAGCTCCAAGCCGATGATCAAGGCGGACCTGGGACGTTTCCGAACGGACCGCTTTCAGCAAAGCAAACCGTGACGATCAACGTGACTCAAGTGAACGACCCTCCGACGTTTACGATTACACCGTCTACGCTCAACACTATAGAAGATGCAGCGAAAACGACCATTGCGAACTTCCTGTCTGCAGTGCTCGTTGGTCCAGCGACCGCGATCGATGAAACGGTCAATCAAAAGGCGACGGTTTCGATTGCTGCTGCCAATCCATCTCTGTTTTCGGTTCAGCCGACGTTGTCGGGGACGGGCGATTTGGAATTTCAACTTGGCCCGGATGTTAACAGCCTGTTTTCAGGTAGTTTGAATATCTTGGTCACGGTGACCGACGACGGTTCGCCAAATGCGACAGCAGTCAAAACGTTGACGATCAACGCCGCTGCAATCAATGATGCACCTAATTTTACGTTGAGCTCCACTACGGTTTCGGTTAGCGAAGACGAAGAAACGATTCAGTCAACCGCCGACACAATCATACCGAACTTCATTCAAAACCTAAGACGAGGACCGGACACCGCTCGCGATGAGAATGGCTTAGAGTCGGTAGTCGCACAAGGACTGGACTTTGCTACGATCGTTGCTTCAAACCCTTCGTTGTTTTCGAAGCAACCAACTATAGACATTGCGACCGGCAACTTGGTCTTCCATACGGCGCCTGACCGAAGCGGATCATCCTTATTTGTAATGCGATTGACAGACAATGGTGTTGCTGGTCCGTCACCAAATACCAACCTTGGCCCAACAGCGACGTTCACCATCGTTATCCGAGCGGTGAATGACGCGCCTGAGTTTACTTTACCGTCCCAAACGACCGTCAATGAAGATCAAGGAGTTGTATCTGTTCCAGGATTTGCGACCGGCGTGCGACCAGGGCCCGCAACCGCGGTTGACGAGAGCACACAAGAGTTGACATTCACCGTTCGGGCAGAAAACCCATCGGTGTTCGCAGTGCAACCTGCTATGCAACCAGATGGAACACTCGTGTTCCAAACAGCCAAAGACATCAACAATGATTCTCGCGACGCGAATGGTGTTTTGCTCAGCAGGCGTGTTTTTGTTTCCCTAAAAGACAACGGTTCCTCGATAAGTCCGAATATCAATCAGTCCTCCGAGCAGACCTTTACGATCAACATAACTCCGGTCAACGATCCACCTATTCCGAGTGTCCACATTCGGTCGGCGATTGAAGACACGAAGATTAGCTTCACGGCATCCAGTATCCTTAATCCTGCTGCACCAGAGCTTGGGGATGCGCCGGGACCAAAGGATGAACAAGCCCAGGGCATTCGCATGACGCAAATCGAACGTACGACGGACCGTGGGGGTGTTGTTACACCGATCTTCGGAACCGGTCCGTTGGCGGACCAGGTTATCAGTTTCGAATACAATCCACCGCTTAATTTCGCGGGTGACGACCTAATTCGATATGTAATAACAGATGATGGATCGCCTCAACAGAGTGCGACCGGCACCATTACCATCCAGTTGTCGCCGATCAACGACCCACCCCAGTTTATTGCAGGCGGAACAGTGACCGTCAATGAAGACGCACTTGCGTACTCTGCTCCATGGGCTACAGGAATTTTGGCTGGACCAGGTAGCGCGATCGACGAGATCAACGGATTGCCACCCAACATCCAACCTCAGACCGTGCGATTCGGCATTTCCACTAACAACAATTCGTTGTTCTCTGTGTTGCCGGCAATTAGCTCGACTGGAATACTCACATTTACGTTGGCCAAGGACGCAAATGGCAGGGCTATCGTTGACGTGACTGCGATCGATAGTGGATCGGGAGTTTTGCCGAACATCAATCAGTCGAGCGTTGCTAAATTGACCATTGTTGCAACGCCTGTAAACGATGCCCCAGGCTTTACGATTCTCGGAAATGTGACTGTCGATGAAGATTCGAGTCGTTATAGCGGACCTGCCATTGCGTCCGTGGTTCCGGCCGAGGGTATGAACAGTTCTCCGCCGACCGGAACAGACGAAGTCGGACAAAGCGTTACAATCTTGACTTCGAACAACAATACCAGTCTTTTCTCGGTGCAGCCTACGATCAGCGCCAGTGGTGTGCTTGAGTTTGTTCCAGCCCAGGATGCCTTTGGTACTGCAATTGTAAGTGTCGTAGCTCGCGACAATGGAGCGAACACACCTCCAAACATCAATGAGTCGGCACCCAAGACTTTCACCATCACGTTGCGACCGAACAACGATGCACCAGTCGCGGTGAACGACCGATATTCGACGGGCGAAGACACGGTGCTAACGATCAATGCACCCGGCTTGGTTTCGAATGATCGCGACGTCGATTTGCCGAACGATACCATTTCCGTATCTACGTTCCAAACGACAAGCACGTTGGGTGCGATTGTGAGCGTCTCGCCCAATGGTCAATTCACATACGATTCACGCAATGCCGTTCAAGTGCAGAAACTTGTGACTGGTGACACGGGTCTTGATACGTTTACTTACACTCTTCGCGACGCTGCTGGACTGACTAGCAATCTTGCGACGGTGACGATATCCGTTTCGGGCAACAATGATGTGCCGGTTGCCTTCGACGATAATTTCAGTGTTCCTTTTGGCATCACCCAACTGCTCAACGTACTCGCAAACGACAAAGACCCAGACACCTCAATCGATCCACGCACTGTTGAAATTGGTCAACTTGCAGGGAACGGGACGGCGATTGCACAACCAACTGGTCGCGTTGAATATCGTCCGAATCCGGGTTTCAAAGGAATCGATACGTTTACCTATCGCGTTCGTGACTCGCTGGGAGCTCTCTCCAACGAAGCCAAGGTGACCATCGATATCAATACGTCGCCAGTTGCTGTGGCGGATTTTACCAGAACGAGAGCCAATACACCGATCGTTATTGAGGTATTGCGAAACGACTCCGATCCGGATGGCACGCTCAACGTGAACTCTGTTTCGATTGCAAACGGTCCGGACGTTGGGTCAGCAGCAGTTCAGGCGGGTGGCACGATCCTGTACACTCCAACGACGAACTTCAATGGTACTGCGACACTGCAATACACCGTGTTGGACAACGATGGGCTGGCGAGCAATGTTGCCACGGTTACGATCGTGGTAGGTGGTTCAATCCACCAGAATCCGGTCAATAACTTAGACGTGGACGCGGACGGTTTTGTTTCACCGATTGACGTCTTGATTTTGGTCAACGACATCAATTTCCGCGGAGCAAGGGCACTCCCATCGACGCTTCCAACCCCACCCTACTTGGATCCAACGGGCGACGGGGAAATTGGTCCTCTCGACGTGTTGGCTGTCATTAATTTCATCAACGCTCGAGGAAACTCAGGCGCAGGAGAGGGCGAAGGCTCGATGGCCGCGCTGGGTTATAGCCAAGAGATTGTGAGGACACCAACTCGAGATGAAATTATGTCCTCCATCAAACATTCCGAGTACCTTGCCAGTGCTGAGGGGCAAATCGATTTCGTTGTTTCGCAAGCAGCAGATCTGTCCATTCCTTATGGACCGTCGTTTGCAACCACCGATTTCGATGAATCCGACGAGTCGCTTGAAGGCTATCTTGCAGGATTGGCTACCAAGCACAAGAAGTCCCAGCACTCCCTCGATTCACTCTTTGCCGACGAAGCTTGGATGGACTAAAACGCATTAGAAGGTTTCGCTCTCTAGAGCTTGCAGCGTGGGGTCGGTCTTACTTTGGTTGGGAACAACCTGAGTAACACTGACCTTGCTTCGCTTTAGCTCTTCTATTTGGGCAGCCATCTTTTGCAGGAGTGTGGCAATTTCGTTTCCTGCGCTCTCACCCAAATGAACGGTTAGTGCTTTGCGAGCGCTATAGGACAAACTCAAATCGTCTTTTTTCATTTTGTGGCATCCAGGCTTTTGCCGCGGGCGCTAGCCGCGTTCGTATACGTTGTTCACGCGGCTAGCGCCAGCGTCTAGATAACGGTTATTCGACGGTAACGCTCTTTGCCAAGTTTCGCGGCTTGTCGACGTCGCATCCGCGAAGCACTGCGATGTGATAGGCAAGAAGTTGCAATGGAATTGAAGCAACAATGGGTTGCAAAAAATCCTCGACATAGGGGATCTCGATAATATCGTCTACCAATCCATCTAGCTTGTTATCCACTTGATCTACAACGGCAATCACTGGGCCGCGACGTGCTTTGACCTCCTGGAGGTTGCTCATCGTTTTGTCATACACGCTGGAACGCGGCAAGAGGAAAACGGAGGGTGTGTGTTCGTCGATCAGCGCGATGGGCCCGTGCTTCATTTCTGCTGAGGGATATCCCTCGGCGTGGATATAACTTATTTCTTTCAGCTTGAGCGCCCCTTCCAATGCGGTTGGGAAATTGTAATTGCGGCCAAGGTACAGGAAATTAGTTGCGTCCTTATACTTCTCAGCGATGCGCTTTACCTGCGAGTCACAACCGAGAGCATGCTCAACAGCGGTTGGCAAGTTTTCCAGCTGATCGATGATTCGCAGACCAGCTTCGAAGCTCAGGTGCCTGAGTCGGCCGAAATATAGGGCCAACATCGATAGCACACACAGTTGAGAAGTAAATGCTTTGGTCGAGGCCACGCCAACCTCGGGGCCGGCGTGTAAATAGATGCCTCCGTCAGCCTCTTGAGCAATACTGCTGCCTATGACGTTGCAAATCGCAAGCGTGTGGTGTCCTTTTCGTTTCATCTCGCGCAGTGCTGCAAGAGTGTCCGCAGTCTCACCGCTCTGGGTAATACCAAATATGAGGGTATCGTGCGCAACGGGTGGGTTGCGATATCTCAATTCACTTGCGTATTCAACTTCTACGGGCATTCTCGCAAATTCTTCGATGAGATACTCGCCCACCAGCGATGAATGCCACGAAGTTCCGCAGGCAGTCAAAATAAGTCGATTCACACCTCTCAACTGCGCTGGTGTTAAGTTTAGGCCCCCAAACTTGGCCGTAGCGCTTTCTCGATCAAGTCGTCCTCGCATGGCGTTTCTAAGCGAGGTTGGTTGCTCGTGTATTTCTTTGAGCATGTAATGTTCATAGCCATCGGTAGAAACCTCTTGCTCCCGATTCTCCAATACACGCACTTCAGGTCTAACTCGCCCTTGGTCTCGGTGGACAACCTGGATGGAATCACGAGTGACGACGGCAATTTGATGGTCTGCTAAGTAGATGATACGCTCGGTGTGTCCGACTAGCGCCGAGCTATCGCTTGCAATGAACTGCTCGCCACGTCCGACGCCTAAGACGAGTGGACTACCGCAACGGGCAGCAACCAACAGTTCGGGACGGTCGCGAAACATGACGACAATGCCATAGGTTCCACGCAATAGTGGCAATGCGGCGCGAACGGCTTCTACAAAAACTGCGTTTGGCCCTTCGTTGGCTTGCGTCGATGGCTTATCGATACTGGCTGGTGAATCGAGGAGACTTTTGAGATTATCGGCGATCAAGTGGGAGATGACCTCCGTGTCGGTCGCAGACTGAAACATGTAGCCCTTTTCGATCAGAGCTTCCTTGAGCACTTGATAGTTTTCGATGACGCCGTTGTGGACAACGGCCACCAAGCCACGCCCGCCAAGATGTGGATGCGCGTTTTCTGTCGTTGCTGGACCGTGTGTGGCCCAACGCGTATGGCCGATTCCTGTAAAGCCTGTCATCGGAGAAGCGGAGAGCAATTCCGCTAATCGATCAATCTTTCCAACCGCTCGATTCAGTTGAAAGGCACCGCCGTTCGTAGGAAGTGTGGCTATTCCGGAGCTGTCATATCCGCGATACTCAAGTCGACGCAATCCGCCCACTAGAAAAGGGGTCGCTTCTACCTTGCCCACGTATCCAACTATTCCGCACATGTCTTCACCCTGCTGGGATTGATAATCACTTCGACCGACAAACTTTACGCCATTAGTTTAGGTAGTGTTGCAAAGACTCAACAAGAACGGGCTTTTTCAGGATCAGAATACGCCGGAATATCCTGATTGTTGAGAACAATCGCGACATTGCGTACATTTGCCTGCATTCACAGAAGCGATATGTGGTCATTGAGCGAGTTCGCGAACGCTTCTACTGCTTGCTATTTTCGCTTATAGTTCAAATCACAATCCCAATTCAAAATTCGATATTATCGGAAAATTCAAATGTCGCAGTGGACCGAACAGGGCGAAAAGCTGGTTAATGATATAGCGCAAAGATACGGAACAAGTTACGAGGCGGTCTCGCTCATGCTCGAATCGATCCTGCGAGGAAACGGTACGATGGCCCAGTTTAATATCTACGAACTAGGGGGCGGCGGTCAATGGATGCGAGGTGGAATGACGATGGTTGGCGATATGTTCAATTACCAACTGAAATCAAAAGTCGATGGCATTTGTGGCGATCTATCGAACGCGATCTTAGACCAAAATATACAGGTCGTTCCACCACCGCCACCACTAAAACCAGGTAGTGGCCATCCTGGACAGTCTGCACCTCAATGGGGCCAATGGTGGCCAAGTGAATTGGGAGTGCCTAATACTAGTGGGAGCCAGAACCAGTATCGATATGCCTATTTTGCGGGCTTGCGAAGGCTTGCAATTTCGGACGGACAGAACATTACCGTCTACGACACCCTCGATCACAGTATCGGCGGTGTTTCTCAACAGCAAGGCGGTGTGGCTGGGGTTGGTTTTACAAGCCAGTACGGGAACGTGGACTTGCGCTCACTACCATTGATTAGTGGAATAAACGTTGGAGTCTCCATTCCATCGACGGTGTCAAACCAAGACCAAATTCATGTTGTGGCACCGGTTCCGCCTATCATGGCAGGCCCGGACGCATCGAAACAACCTATGACACACACTCAGGTTGATGCGATCAAGAATCCAAACGAAGATGTTTTCTCGACGATCGAACGGCTTGCAAAACTACGCGACTCGGGAGCGATCACGGAAGAAGAGTTTGCATCCAAAAAAACCGAGTTGCTTGCCCGAATCTGATTGAGTAGCGCAAATTACAAAATGGAATGTCTACCAATCACGATCTCTATCAATCACGCGCTGCACACGCCTTTAACTGTTTACTAACCACAAGCCGGATGATCTGTTGAATCGAGCCTTCAAATTATTTGTGGAGTTTGTGCCTTTTGGTGGCTAGGCCGTCCCCCCAGCCAGAAAATGTCGCCGCAATCGAAGCTCGACTATGAAGGTCGCCATTCTGTAAAATTGACAGCTACTTTTATTCAGCGCACCCCTTCTTGGGCGTGAGCCTGGGCATTTGGTACAAATTTAATCGCCAAGGTCAGAGCGACGACGAGTATCGCCGCAGCCAACGCAAAAGGGGCACCTGGGAAGTAGGTCGGACGGTTTGGTAAGCTGGTCCATGACGCAACGCCAGTGAATAGGGAAGGGCCGATCATTCCAGCTATTCCGTTGAGCGAACTATTGGCCCCGGAAAGTTGGCCTTGCTCGCTTGGGCCAAGTTGCTTGGACATGATCCCGGTTATCGACGCATTGAAAAATCCCATCAACGCAAAGACAAAAGTACAGGCAAAAAAAATCCCACCCGTCCATGCGAACGAATACAGTACGAACCCAACGATCGCGCCGCTCAAGCCGACGAGAACAAGGACGCGTTCTCCATAACGCTTCTTTGCCGGCCGAATCAATCCGCCTTGAACAAAGGCATTCAATATGCCCACGACGGCCAATGAACCGCCAACCATCCACATCTTCCATTCAAAACGGTTAATCGTGTAGATAACGAAGAAAGTCTGAAAAACTTGATGTGACAATTGGTACAGGAAGAGCGTCATTGCCATCGGCAATAGGCCAGTTTTCGACAGCAGTAATCTCAAAGAGCCGAATGGGTTGGCACGAGCCCAAGAGAATTTCATTCGCTTTTCGGGCGGCAAGGATTCCGGCAAAATGAAGTATCCGTAGCAAGCGTTGGTCAGCGTAAGAGCGGCGGAAACCCAAAACGGAAATCTCAGGTCAATTTCAGCTAGCAATCCGCCCGTTAACGGTCCGAGTACAAATCCAAGACCGAACGCGGCGCCGAACATGCCATATGCAGCGGATCGATTTTCGGGTGTTGTAATGTCTGCCAGGTAAGCCTGCGCTGTCGAAAAACTAGCTGCGGTTATTCCGGTAATGACACGTCCCAAAATCAGCCAACTAAGATTTGGGGCAAGCGCCAAAAGGATGTAGTCAAATCCCAATCCAAACGCGGATGTCAACAGGATTGGCCGCCTGCCAAACCGGTCGGAGAGAGCGCCCATGATCGGCGAGCAGATAAACTGCATAAACGCCCATATAGTTCCAAATAATCCTATGTACCAAAGCGTGAGAGGCTCGTCTCCATTTACTAGCTTTTTTATCAGCGGTGATAATACGGGGATGACAAGCCCGAGCGACAGTACATCCAGCAGCACTGTTACGAGGATAAATGCAATAGCAGCTTTGCGTTGGTCCATGTTGTTTATACGCCTTCTTTCGACATCGTAGACAAGGCAATTCCGATCATGTGAGCTCCAACAGGGCTGAGCTTGCCACGGTGTCGCATTGACGACAACTGAACGAATCGAATTGAAGACATATGTATCGCTTTTCGCACGTTGAATTACTATTCGGTAATTGAAATCCCAGTAAGTTCCAATGTTGTGGGTACTATCTCGGGAAACGCTGCACTATACTTGTGATTCCCCTCCCGGCACACCTGTACCTGGTATGCCGACGCAAACTTTCCCGCCTATTAACAGAGTTTTCCAATTTCGAGAGCTTTGTCGTTTCCACTATCGGAGCATTTTCAAACATGAAGTGTCTAGGTAATCCCATTGGGCGACGCGGTTTCATGACAGTCGGCGCCCTCAGCGGCCTTGGTCTTTCGATGAGCGATTTGTTCCGATCGCGTCAAGCACTAGCCGACCAAAAAAAATACGACTTCATCGAAGCCAAAGCGGAAAGCGTGATTCACATCTTCTTGCCTGGTGGGATCGCCCATCAGGAGACCTTTGATCCCAAGCCCTATAGTCCTCTGGAGTACCGAGGCGAGCTTGCAACCATCAAAACAAAAACTGGAGACATTTTTTCTGAAACGGTACCAAAACTAGCAGCCATCTCGGACAGGCTGACGATTCTCCGCGCAATGACGCATGGCGAAGCAGCCCACGAACGCGGCACACACAACATGTTCACGGGCTACAAACCATCACCGGCGCTCGTGTTCCCTAGCTTTGGATCGGTGGTCAGTCACGAGTATGGGCCTCGCAACAATTTACCTCCTTATGTTGCAGTGCCAAACTCACCGAACGAGTTTGCTGGAACAGGCTATTTAAGTTCATCGTTTGGGCCTTTCAGTCTCGGAGCAGACCCTGCGAACAAGGGATTTAAAGTGCAGGACCTCAATCTTGGCGGCGGTGTCGATGCGGTCCGCTTTGAGCGACGCCGATCAGCGTTGGACGCTGTCAACGCGTACTTCGCGGACAAACAGAAGTCGGACAACATCGCCGCAATGGACACCTTCTATCAGCGAGCATACTCCTTAATCAGCAGCGATAAAGCGAGAGAAGCATTCAACATCGATGCGGAGGACAACGGGCTCCGAGACAAGTATGGACGAAACACAGCTGGTCAACGGTTGCTTATGGCGCGACGACTCGTGGAGTCGGGAGTTCGATTCGTTACCGTTACCTACGGCGGTTGGGACATGCATGCAGGTATTGCAGGAGCAATGCGACGCGATATGCCTCCGCTGGACCAAGCCCTGGCAGCATTGATTGAAGATCTAGAAACTCGAGGCTTGCTCGCAAAGACACTCGTGATGGTGAGCAGTGAGTTTGGGCGCACTCCTAAGATCAACAACGATGCTGGTCGTGACCACTGGCCAAAAGTTTTCTCGGTCATGTTGGCGGGAGGCGGCGTCAAGGGCGGGTTGGTATACGGCGCGTCCGATGCGACTGCGACAGAACCCGAATTCGATTCGGTATCACCCGAAGATTTGGCCACCACCATGTATCACTTGCTCGGTATTGTTGCAGACAAAGAATTGATGTCACCGGGCGATCGTCCGATCGAAATTTGCGACGGTGGCAAGTTGATCCATTCGATCTTAGCTTAGGTCGGTTGTTGACATTGTCCTTTCAGCAAACCACAACGAAAACATTGACGAAAACACCATGTTTGTAAATACCAAGAACCGTTGCATACCATGGACATTCGTGTTTCTAACTCTGGGCTTAGCGTCCATGGCGATCGCTTCAGATCCTGAAGCCAACTCGCTTTCCTTGGTAGGACTGCAGCGAGGCACCTCCGCAGAGATAACCATTTCGGGAAATCGGCTCGGAGACGCCCACTCACTACTTTTCTACACGCCGGGACTGACAGCAACGCATGTAACCAAGGTAGACGACAAGAGCATCAAAGCGACCATCACCGCGTCTGCGGAGGCCGAGTGCGATCTGCATCCGTTTCGGGTGGTTACTAGCACTGGAATCAGCAATATGCGTTTGCTAAATGTATCGGCCTTGCCATCCGCAGCGGAGAAGGAGCCCAACAGTGAATTCCAATCTGCACAGCAGATCGACTTCAATTGCACGATCGACGGGGTCGTGCTCAATGAGGATGTTGACTATTATTCGGTCGAACTCAAACAAGGTCAGCAGATGAATGTCGAACTCGAAGGACTGCGTCACTCTTATCTGAATGACTTCTTCGATCCGTATGTTGCTATATACGACGCCAAGCGATTCGAAATAACGGCCAGCGACGACTCCGTGATTCTGCAACAAGATTGCCTTTGCTCAATGATTGCGCCAGCAGACGGAAGATACATCATCGAGGTTCGCGAGAGCAGTTTCGGTGGTAACGAACGCGCTCGGTATCGACTCCATGTCGGGAGTTTTCCTCGCCCAGTTGCGATAGTGCCAAGCGGCGGACCACCGGGGCAACCACTTGTTGCTAACTGTATTGATTTACTTGGCAATCAATGGCAAGAGACATTTCAAATGCCCGTCGCAGCAACCTCTTCGTTTCGAGTCTGGTCAAAGAGGGACGGACAGTGCTCGCCTTCGCCAAACTATCTTTCCGTAAATGCAACGCCGAATGTGTTGGAGTCGGAGCCAAACGACGATCACAATGCAATTGCTACATCGTATTCAGTACCCGTCACATTCAATGGAATACTCGAAAAAGAAAAAGACCGCGATTACTGGGTTTTTGAGGCAAAGAAAGACCAGCAACTCGAGGTACGTGTTCAATCGCGAAAGCCGATGCGTTCCCAGGTCGACCCCGTCTTGCAGATCCTCAAAGTCGGGGGAGGACAACTTGCCGCAAACGACGACTCCAACAATAGCCCTGATTGCTTTCTACAATTCAAAGTCCCTGAGGATGGCAAATACGCTTTGTGCGTTTCCGACCACTTGGATCGCTACGGAAAGCACTTCGTCTATCGTGCTGAGGTTTTGTTGCAAACACCAGAAGTTGGTACAACCGTAAATGACCAAACCCGATATGTGTCGCAGGTAGTCAATGTTCCTCGCGGCTCTCGAATGGCAATTGAGACGAACGTAGTAAGGAAATTCATTGGGGGCGAGGCTCGCATTGCTGCACCAGAACTGCCCGCTGGAATGACCCACTCTGAAACGGTTTGCGTTGCGGATCTCAGTGTCATGCCGATGCTATTTCGAGCTGAAGTGAATGCCCCACTTACGGGAAAACTAGTCGACCTATTGGCGACCATTGCAACATCCCCGGATGCGAGTATCTCTGGCCCTCTCCTGCAGCGAACCCAACTGGTGCGAGGCCAGAATAACGTGGATGTCTGGGGTAGGCTTGAGAACAAGCTCGCGGTCGCGATTGTTGAGCCGGCTCCCTTTGATATTGAGATTGTCCAACCACAAGTCCCCTTAGTGCGAAATGGATCGATGACGTTGACGGTCAATGCAAAGCGAACTGCCGGATTCGACAAGCCAATCAATTTGCGATTGCTTAGCGCACCGGCAGGAATGGGGTTCTCAGCCGTCACGATTCCAGGGGATCAGTCTTCCATCGGCCTTCCGCTTACAGCAAACAATGGCGCCGCAATTCGGAAATGGCCACTGGTCGTAATGGCGACTGCCGATAGTGGTAGTGGCCCGATTCATGTTGCATCCGAGTTCGTTTTCGTTGACGTGCACGAGGCGCTCTTCGAATTCAAATTTGTTAAGACTATGGCAGAGCAGGGAAAAACTGCAAAAATCGTCGTCGCTACCAAACAAAAGCGGCCAATCGACGGTGTCGTTGAAATCGAAATCCTTGGCCTTCCTCCAGGTACGAAAGTGGAAACACCGAAAGTGCCTTTTGCGGCTGACGGCACTCAAGTTGCCTATGCCTTGGAAATTCCGCCAGATACGAGAGCCGGGAATTATAAAACCATCGTCTGCCGAGCAACTGTTGCGAGTGGTCTAGGGATGATTACACAAACCAATGGAAACGGCGAAGTGCAAATCGATGTTCCTATCGCTTTGCCTTCCGCAGCAACCGCTGCGGCTGTAGCGCCAGTAGCTGTAGCGCCAACTGATGCGGCGGCCAAGCCTTTGACACGACTAGAACTTCTAAAGCAACAACGAGGCAAACAGTGAATAAGATTTCATTTCTGGCATCGGTTGCAATCGCGACACTTTGCGTTTTGTTTGGGAAGTTTGCATCTAGCTTCGACGATGTAAATGAGTCCGCATTGAAAACCGAATGGACATCGCTAGCGATCTACCCACTCGAAATCAAGCTTGGGGCTAAGTCGGACAGCCAACATGTGATTGCCATAGCAACCCGCTCAGACGGGATCACTCAAGATGTGACCGAACATGCGAGTTGGAAAATCGCCAACACGGATTTGGCGCAAGTCGAAGAGAACGTACTATCCCCCAAGGCGGACGGCAACACATCTCTCGATGTCCAATGGCAAGGGCTTGCATCGAGCGTACCACTCCAAGTCACCAATTCGCAATTGGTTCGTACCGTGAGTTTCGAACGAGACGTGATGCCGATCCTAACAAAAGTCGGATGCAACACTGGTTCTTGTCATGGGGCAGCGCGAGGCAAGGATGGATTTCGATTGAGCCTATTCGGTTACGATCCAGCCGGCGACTACCAACGAATCACTCGCGAGATTGGAATTCGTCGCATCAATCTGGCGGTACCAGATCAAAGCCTGATACTTCTCAAAGCAACCGGCTCCGTGCAGCATACCGGTGGTAAGAAAATCGAAAGTGGTAGCAAGCACTATGAGACACTTTTGACATGGTTGCAATCGGGAGCGCCGAGCGACACAACAAAACCCCCTGGCGTCGCGTCGGTTGGTATCTACCCTAGGCAAGCGGTTATGGAAGGCGAAGCATCGAAACAACGCCTCGTAACAGTAGCTACCTATACAGACGGCTCGCAAAGGGATGTTTGGGACTTAGCTTCCTTCGCGACCAATAACGAGCGATCCGCTGCGGTTGCCCTGGATGGTCAAGTGACAAGCGGGGTGCGGGGCGAGGCTTTCGTTATGGCGCGATTTGATACTTTCACGGTGGGAACACAAGTCCTCGCTTTACCCTCGCAAGTTCGCATCAAGGAATCCGAGGGGAGCGAGAACTACGTGGATTCGCTCGTCCATGCAAAATTGCAAAAACTGCGATTGCCTGTAAGCGGAATGTGCTCCGACGAAGAGTTTGTGAGGCGATCGACGATCGATATCATCGGTTTATTGCCAACCGAAGATGAATCTGCGGCATTCATAGCGAACAACAAATCCGGAAAGCGATCGAAGTTAATTGATAGCTTGCTCGAGCGCAAAGAGTTTAGCGAGATCTGGGCTATGAAATGGGCCGACTTGCTTATGATCAAAAGCAAAAATGACGTTAGCTACAAGGCTGCCTATCTTTACAATAACTGGCTCACCAACAAGATAGCGTCCAATACTCCGATCGACAGGATCGTTCGTGAGTTGCTGACCGCAACCGGTGGGACATTCCAAAACCCAGCAACCAATTTTTATCAAGTGGAGTTGGATAGGTTGAAGCTTGCTGAAAACGTGGCACAAACGTTTATGGGGATCCGAACGCAATGCGCCCAATGCCATAACCACCCGTTTGATCGTTGGACGATGAACGACTACTACGGATTCAACGCGTTCTTTTCGCAGATCGGTCGCAAGCAGAGCGAGGACTATCGGCAGCTTTTGGTATTTAACAGTGGTAATGGCGATGTAAAGCATCCGGTGGGTGGAGCCGTCGTTCAACCGAAGTTCTTAGGTGGTCCAACGCCCGATGTGACGGGCAAGGATCGCAGAGAAGTCTTAGCAAACTGGATCACCAGCACCGACAATCCTTACTTTGCAAAGAGTATTTCCAATCGAATTTGGGCACACTTCACTGGAGTTGGAATTGTCAGCCCGGTGGATGACTTCCGTGCAAGCAATCCACCAAGCAATCCTGAGCTGCTTGAAGAACTTGCAAAGCGGCTCGTCGAATACCAATTTGACACCAAGCGATTGGTGCGAGACATTTGCAATTCCAGGACATATCAGCGATCCTGCACCCCTAATGAACAAAACTTGCAAGACGACCGCAATTATTCGCACGCAAGTGTTCGTAGGATTCCATCGGAAAGCATGCTCGATTGCATCTCACAGGTCACGGAGACCAAGGACAAATTTCGCGGTTTACCTATAGGCGCCAGAGCGGTCCAAATCGCTGATGGGGCAACTAGCAATTATTTCTTAACGTCCTTTGGCCGAAGTGCAAGAACAACGGTTTGCGCCGATGAAGCAACCACGGATCCTTCACTTTCACAAGCGTTACATTTGATCAACGGAAATGCGACCAGCGGCAAGATTAGCCAAGGAGCGATCCTAAAGAAGTGGAAAGAGGCGGGCCTTAGCAAAGACGCAATCATCGAACGACTCTACATTCGTTGTTTGAGTCGAAAGCCCACGGAATCGGAAAGGGCCAGTCTGACCAAGTTGATCGCAGAGTCGGCAAACGAAGAGCAAGGAATACACGATGTTTTCTGGGCAATCTTGAACAGCCGAGAATTTATATTCAACCATTGAACGAACCCAGATGAATAATCTCGAAGTGCTTTTAACTCGTGGGCAACGCATTGCTTTTTTTGTGTTTGCGATTCTCGTTTTAGAAAACGGATTGTCTGCATGTGTTCGATTTGCCTCAGCTGCAGACGAGCCGACGAAGATCACCTACGAAGACCACATCAAGCCAATCTTTCGCGAGCACTGCACCTCATGCCACAATTCGAATGACAAGAAGAGCGGATTGGCATTGGATAGCTATCAAGCGACATTAGCAGGTGGTAGTGGCGGAGAAGCCCTAGTCGCAGGGGACTTGGAATCATCACGACTATACGGCCTTACCGCGCACAAAGAGCAGCCGTACATGCCCCCAAAGCAGGACATGATCCCAAAAGTGAAACTGGAACTTTTAAAGACGTGGATCGAGCAAGGAATGCCCGAGAATGGCGGCTCTTTGATCGTCAAGCCCAGGGCCAACGCAGCTGCAATCGGGATGGTCTCGGCAGCAAGGCCTGAGGGCGCACCACCGATGCCGATCTCGATGATCAAGCAGACACCTTTCTATACGCCGCGGGCAGCAACCATCTCGGCCCTTGCGGCCAGCCCTTGGTCACCGCTAGTGGCAGTCGGCGGTCAATTGCAGGTTTCCCTCTATCACAGTGAGACCGGGGAACTTCAGGGAATTATTCCGTTCCCCGAAGGCGAACCGCAGTCGATCACTTTTTCTCGAGATGGTCAACTCATTTTGATCGCTGGTGGCCGGCACAGTACCTATGGGTGCGCGGTGCTACATGATATCGCGACGGGAAATCGCTTGACCAAAGTTGGCGATGAGCTTGATATCGTTTTTGCAGCGGATATAAGCGACGACAATCAACTGATCGCATTGGCTGGACCGCAAAAGTTGGTTCGGGTTTTTGAGACCTTATCCGGTAGTCTGAAGTACGAACAGAAAAAGCACACTGACTGGATCTACTGCGTTCGATTCAGCCCGGACGGTTTGCTTCTCGCGACGGCAGATCGCGCCAACAGCCTGGTCGTTTGGGAATCGCAAACCGGACGGCTCTTTCAAGAGTTCTCTGGCCACAAAGGAGAAATCCGAGCGGTAGCTTGGCGACCGGATTCCCTAGCGTTGGTAAGTGGTTCATTCGATGGGACACTCAAAATGTGGGATATGAATGAGGGTAAGCTCACGAAATCCTGGGATGCGCATGGCGGCGGCGTTGGAGCGGTTGCCATCAGCAATGACGGGATGATCGCTTCTACTGGCCGCGACAACAAAGTAAAGGTGTGGGATACGTCGGGGAATGCTGCGGGAGAAATGCCTGCTCTTGTCGAAGCGGGACATGAGGTCGCGATTACCGTGGATAGCAAACAAGTTGTTGCAGGGGATTGGGTTGGGAATGTCAGACTTTGGCAACGTGCGACGCCAACCAACGAAAAATCTCTTTCTGCCAATCCGATTCCGTTAGAACTTTCCGTTGCTAGGGCGCAAGAGCGATTGAAACAAGCCCAAGCCGAGTCTCAAAAGTCGCATGAGGAACTAGCTGCAACCCAATCGAAAAATGCGGCAGCGCAAAAGAGACTCTCTGAAGTTCAAGTGCAGATTGCGGCGGCGACTGCTGAATTGCAAACCGTGTCAACGCAATCGGCAGAACTCAAATCACAGTCTGCTGCCATCGTGTCTCAACTTGCGGCCAAAGCCGGTGAGTTAGCAACCTTGCAGGCTTCGAAGAGCGAAAAGAGCGGTCAGTTGGATTCGGCAAAAGATGCGGCTAAGGCTGCAGGCGAAGCAATCGCTACACTGCAGTCTCAGCGTACGATGCAAGGTGCGGATCTGGTATCAATTGATACTCAAATCTCCTCGCAGTCAGTTCAATCGCAAGCTCAAACGACCTCTGCAACCAAGTTTGAATCCGAATTGCAAGCGATCGATTCTCAGGTCGTCGTTTGCGAAAAACAAAACACCGAGCTAAAAGCTGCTTTTCAAAAAAAGAACGCCGAGTTTGTTTTGGCTGCGACCAGAGTGCAAGAGTGGATTGCGACCCAATCAGCCGCAGAAAAGATGCTTGAGTCGGCTACGACTGAGTTAAAAAATTCCGCCGAAGCGGTCGCTGCCACCAAACCAAATACCGACGCGGCTATCGCGAAAGTGGCAACGATACAGCAGGAAGTAGATCGCCTTCAAGCGGACATCGCTAGGTACGTTGCTTTGCCGCTTGAGATTGCCTCGAAAAAGCAGTCCATTGAACAAGCTATTGCTGCATCAACCGATCAAGTCGCAGCTGCAGAAAACAATGCAAAATCCGCAAGGTTACAAATGGAAGAAACAAGCAGCGAGATTGTAAAGCTTGAGCAGCAATTAGCGACAATTCAAGCCATGATCGCTGCCTCGCAATCCAAACGAACATCCGTTCAATCCGAATTGGCTGCAAAGGAACTGGTTGTAAAAACGATTCGGGGTCAGATCCAGCAAAGCGAACTGGAACTTTCCAACGCGGCGATGCAGCAACAACTTTTCGAGAAGGCATTTGGAAAAAAATGATTGGCAAATTCAGTAATGTCATGTGTCAAGTCGAGTTCGCCACAGGCCGTGCCAGTTGAGCCAACGTTAAATCAACTTACTGCTTATAACGTCTTCAGATACTCGAGCAGATCCGATTTTTCTTCTTCGTTTAACGCGTTCGGATAATCATGACCCGCAGACGACTTTCCGAACTGAGTCGTGTCAAAGTACCATCGCCGATCATTCGGCTTCAATTTCTTTGGAACATCACTCAACGTTTCCACGCTCAGCCCCATCTTAGCAACATCAAGTCCAAGTTTCGTTCGACGCCATACGGTCGGACGCTGCTCAGGGTGAAGCATATGCCATAATGTCGGGACGCTGCCGTTATGCAAATAGGGTGCGGAAGCCCAAACACCGTCTAGCGGGGGCGCGACATATCCGTCCACGTTTGCGATGGTGTCTTGTCCACCATGATTCGCGAACCAACTGTCTCCGTAATGCTTGCGATGGATGGGGCTTAGCGCATCGAGTCTCACTCGATCGGTTCCAATTTCGTCGATTGGGATTCGCAACTCCGGATAACTTGGGCCCGTGCCGTAGGTTCCGTGGCAATTCGAACAATTGTCCTGAAACACTCTTTCGCCACGTTCAGCCATACCCAGGTCAATTGCAAGTGGGTACTTTGGAGGACGCAATTCGGAAATGAACTCATAAACTTGTCGAAAGTCATTTTCCCAATTGATGAATTTTTCTGGTCCGTTTTGGCGGACGAGCATAAATTGCATGAGCCCCCTGTGCCCTTTTTCCGCGAAGCCGTCAATATAAATGTGTTGCTTGCGATGGAAGTGCCACCAAGGGGGCGCATCCATATCGTGGTGCACCATTTCGTCAGGCGAACGATCCAGGTGAACATTGAGATCCTTGTCGCGGAAATTCATTAATGCGACACCAAACATCACCGCATTGCTCGAGCCAACGGTCTTACCCAGCGGCATGAACATTGAACCAACATCCATGTGGGTTAATGGTTGTTTGAGAGAAAGTTTTACTTTTCTTACTTGCTCCGTGAGCGTCTCAAGAGCATAGGTGGTATTCGGGGCCCCCGGATACGTGGTGCCATGAAGATTACCACCGTGACAGGCGAAGCAATTCATTACATACTGTTTGCCTTCTGTCACCACGTATTGTAATGGTTTGCTGGGGTCGTCAGGTCGCGGAGCAAGACCATAAGCGGTCCAGGTGTTGGACCGCGACTTGGACGTGATCGGAAAATCGGACAGATTCCAAGAGTGTTCCAAACCGTCTAATTCGGCGAGTGCTCGCTCATCAAAATCTGAAGGCAGATAGACGTTTTCCACCAAGTGGTGATAACCGGCCTTGGCGTCTGCCGACATTCCATCCCAAAGGGTTTGATACTGCTCTTTCAGGCTTTCGCGAATCCGCTCTGAATCGCTACGAGGGTGAGGCTCCGGGCTATCGGAGTTATCTGGCTCAACGAAGAACTGTCCGGCAAAAGCGACTAATAGTAATCTGGCTAGAAGATTCATCAATTCGAATGAAATCAATCGTGGAATGGTAATCGTCTCTCAAGGACTGCTTTATTTTAGCGGTTCGAAAAGCCCTGCGCTAGATCTTTCTGAAAGGAAGCGTTTTACTTGCTCCCTCAATTCTAAAACGGGTGGTCGCCGGTTTCGCGTGCGAAATCGCCGCTACAACCGTTACTAGTCCTACGATTTGGCTAAATGCATTTGAATTCAATCCGCTTTTGACAATTCGAGAAAGGAATCCATTCGTTTCGCAGGTTGGCGTGCTAGTGCTTTGATGCTATCGCAAACCTTTGCCCCTTGAGTAGCCGCAAAACACTCGATTTCTCAACACCAAGTGTGCCAGTAAATGACCGATTTCGTTAAAGCAATCATTCAAGGAATCGTCGAAGGCCTAACCGAGTTTTTGCCGGTAAGCTCGACCGCACATATTGTCATCACCCAAGAGTTCTTGGGGATGGATCGAACGGACAGTTTTTGGAAGATGTTTACAGTTTTCATCCAGCTCGGAGCCATCCTTGCCGTTGTTGCCTATTTTTGGAAACGACTTGCTGGCTTTCTAGCCTCATTTCCTGGGTTTGGTTCCAACAAGAACGGTGAAGAAAGAACGAGATCCAATTCTTGGTACCAACATCCACTAATATTGGTCTTGATAAGCTTCGTCGTGACTGCAGTACCGTGCTTCCTCATCGACAAGTTGATTGGTGAAAACCTTGAGAGCCTGCGAATGATTGCTATCGCCTTGATCGTGGGCGGGATAGCGATGTACGTTGTCGATTTGATTTGCAACAAACGGGCAAAAACAGGGAGTCTCGAGGAAATCAGTTTACCGCAAGCGATCGCAATTGGATTGGCACAGATTCTGGCCGCAGCCTTTCCCGGCACGAGTCGATCGATGGCCACGATTGCAGGCGGACAGTTAATGGGGCTCACACGAACTGCGGCATTGGAATTCAGCTTTTTCCTGTCGATTCCAGTCATGTTTGCAGCCGCGGGCTACAAATTGTTAAAGCATCTGTTGACCGAGAGTGCGCCGACAAGCGAACGATGGATGGCCCTCGCTGTAGGCTTCGCAACCAGTTTCCTTGTGGCGCTTGTTGTCATCGCATGGTTCATGTCCTGGGTCCGCAAACGTGGGTTCACGCCCTTTGCAATTTACCGAGTTCTCGCTGGCGCTTTGTTGCTTTGGTGGGACCAAAGCCAACGAAGCTAGTGCTCTTTCCACATTAGATTTTTTTTGGGTAGCGAAACTCGTCGAGAGTTTCGGCATGTGCAAATCGCCGAAAGTCTTGACGACTTTCGCTACGAGACAATAGCATCAACTCCAATTTCTAAGTTGGAAACAGCACTAGAAGCAAAATAGAACTGCGCTAGGCCAAAGAACTTTCCAAAACGCAAAGAAATAGATCATTGACCAGGGGTGTCATCTCAGTACGATCAATAAACATCTTCGCCCTTGACCGTAAATCCAACTCCCTGCTGAGAACCACTGGAGAAATGAAATCCATCGTGATGCGGACCTTTTGCTTGCCGTATTTGATGGTAGTCCATCTCGGGTCCTGTCCCCCAGGCGACATGGAGATCTATCGGCGAGTCGTAAACGCCCGCATATCGCTTGCGATTATCGAGAGTAACCAGCGTATAGTGCCCTCGTGACATGGGATCGGTCGGCGTAGAGTCGCTATCTGAGCTCTTCGGACATCTAAAGATAGGGGGCGGTAGATAAAGACCCTCTGGCGCATTGGCGACATCCACGCCAGTTTTGATGTTGGCGTGTAGATTCTGTTGTTCGATGAAAGGAAGTATGTCGATGATCCATCCCCCAATCTTTCCGATGCGACCCGGGCGAGGCAGTTTCTTGTAAACTTCCATATGCTGCACGACAGCAAAATTGATTTGGTATACATGATTCTTGCAGACCGTTTCCCGTGCTCGTTCCCGAGCCATTTGTACGGCGGGCAAAAGTAGCCCGAGCAGCGTACCGATAATCGCAACAACGACCAGTAGTTCAATCAGTGAAGCTCCCGTTCGTGAAGTCATGATTGGAGCTCAGAAAAGTAGGAGTTGTTCGAACGCATCGCCACAAGATGCAAAATTCTGAAGACAAGTCCCTTCAAGCATATTGAGCTCATTCACTCGATGCAAGCATCGATCAACAAAATGAACCGTTCACGGTGCACTCTATCGGGCTGCGCTCCCTAAAGTCACCTTGATCGGCAACAGCTTAAAATTTTACCGAGAGGGCAAGAATAGTCCACGTTTGCCGAATTCCTCAACTGTCTGCTCAGCGATACGAAGTGGGAACTCCCTGGCTTTTCTGCCGAGCGGCTGTCCCTCGGTAACCTTGATTGTCCCATTTTCAATCATCGCACCGATCGCGCTAGCAATCGCATGAATGTCACGTGTACCATCTAAAAGCAACAGTATGTGGCGTTGGACATCTGTAATGAATAGCAACTCATGGCGAAGATTCGTGACATGCCGTCCAGCTCTTGCTTGACATCGTGTCCAGGAAGATATCTTTGGCTTTTCGAAACCGCGAACTTGGAATCGATCCTCTTGAAACCGGAAGTCGATGTATCCCGCTAACGACCACTGCATCAGCGTTGTTGACATCTGTTGCTTGTTAACCGTCGCCGTCGAACGCGATGAATCAAGACCCGCTTCCATGGCCGTGCTGACTTGCTCCAACGTTAATGAGCCCGGAAAAGCCGCGCTAAGCGCTTCTAATGCCAACTGAGTTGGTTTCTCCGATGCAAAGATCGTTTGACCATTTTGAGTCTTGTATTCCTTGCGATCGTTCAGTTCGATAGACGGTTCTTCTTGGAAACGGCCACAAAACCGAATGTCATCGAATCGGTCTGGGGCTAGATTCCTTGAAATCGGCTTGCCGGAATGCACTAGCAAAGTCTCTCGAAAGGATCTTCCAACGATGCAGTCCATGTAGTGGCCACTCACGACTCCGTCTTGTATCGTTGCCAGTTTTTGACTTGTTTCCGTTGAGAGATTTCCAATCCACATCGTGGCTAAGTTGGATTCTCCGAGGAACTGTAGTCCAAACCTCGATGCGAACCGAATGAAGTCCTGAAAAAAATATGGCTTGTTGTACTCTTCGAGGTGATCATGGAAGAGGTACAAGTCCGGTTGCTTGTCCAAAAAAGCAGCTTCTGCACGCAAGTACTCTGCGTAAGGTGTTTTATTTGCTTGTGATGACTTCACAAGGAAACTGAGCATTGCGCGCGCTTGAGCGATCTTGGATGCGCTATCTTGGATCCCCTCAACATGCCGAAGCATCATGTCGCGGACCATACCGCGAAGATACCAACCTGGCATCGTGTTGTAACTGATATAGACAACGCCGTCCGACGAAAGATTTTCCGCGGAGACTCTCAGAATCGCTTCCCTTACCGATTCCGGCACCCAAGAAAACACACCGTGACATAGAATATAGTCGAACTTACCAAGCTCCGGAGTGATATCCGCAATACTTCCTTGCTTGATCTTGATGTTTTTCAGGCCAACAAAATCGATCGCCGTATTTGCTGCTTCGCACTGTACCTCCGAAAGTTCTATTCCCATGCAAATAGCATTTGGGAACTGACTTGCGATGGGCAAGAGGTTACCTCCCCCAGCACACCCTAATTCCAAAATACGAGCGTTTTCGGGAGGGACCGGATTCAAACCAAACAGCTTGCTAACCGCATGCAGTCGGTCGGGATGACTCGCAGCAATCGGGTAGCTTCCATACGGAACCTCATCATAGCTGTTGTCTGCCTTCGCGAGTTGCGGTACGAGCGACTGTAAATTCGACTCAGAAGTAGGAAGGGTCGATGGAATGCTAGTCATTTCCTGTCTCCGTGTGAACACGCCGCACAAATCCGATAATCGATACGATCGTTATCGGCACGATTCCGTTCGAACATCATTGGGAACAGACAGGTTCCCAAAGAGACCGGCTCCCAATGGCCAGTTTATAAAGCCAGATTGCACACAATCCGTTCAGACAACGCGGTGATGATCTTGATGAGATTGCTAGCACTTTGCTAGAAGGACACAGCCGACAAAAGTAGAAGGCACGCTCCGCCGTGCCGTATGCTTGCGTCTATTGGCTGGGTTTTCAGGCGGACGGCACATGGAATGTGCCTGCTACTTTGACTTTTGTCGGCTGTGTCTAGAAGAGCTAAACCCCGGAAGCCCGCGCTGGAGTGCTGGTGCCCGAACGGTTGCACAGAGGATTTTTCTTTACTTAAACGGACAACGCTCTAGATGCTCAGCGTCTTCCAGCGTTTACCGATAGCCTTTTGCTTGAACGAATCCAGATCCGCAAAAAAAACGTCTTCAGCGAGCCAACCTGGGACAACTGCCTCTGGCGGCAACTCCTTGCTCTTTGAGCCCAAAGTGGAAGAACCGCCACCTTCACCCGCGGGAAGATTCCCTTCAGATCGGGAATTCAAATAGTTTATGATCATAAGCACATCGAGTGGACTTATCGAGCCATCCGCATCGACATCGTAGAACGGCGCCACCCCGTTGCCGGGCGCGATCCGACGTACATTTTCTTCGTTTAACGAGTTGATCGTTTGAAGAACATCCAATGGACTCACTACGAAATCCTGGTCCACGTCGAGCGGATGAAATGGATTCTGATTATAAACTCCGATGATCAAAGTAGCGAAATTGGACGGCACGTTACGTCCGTCGACGATGCGATACCGAACACTCCAGGAGGCTTGAAAACTCGAGCCTGCAACAAATCGGATGCTCTTGCCGCCAATCACTTCGATTTGTCCAATCGATGGGTCGGTCGATGAAACGATCTCGATAGAAACAGAGTTCATGGATTCATCCGGATCGCTATCGTTGCCGAGAACGTCAACGATAGCGATTCCATTGTGGCCTAGGAAAACCTCATCATCCTGGGCGACGGGTCGCCCGTCGATGTCGAGCGCCACCGAAGTCCATTGAGTGAATAGACCCTCTTGATCGGCTACGCGATAGGAAAAACTGTCGGGACCATAGTAATCCGTATCCGGCACCCAATCGACAGTCCCATCGTTAGCCAACAGGACAGAACCATGCCGTGGGCCATCGCTAAACTGAATCGAACTCCGATCCAATGGAGTGCCGACGGCAACATCGTTCACAAGCAGATCTAAATTGGATTTTTCACCTTGGACCAACAGGAATCTATCGCCCCCTGCTTGAGCCGGATCGTCGTCAATGATGTCGACGTCGGTTTCGCTATAAGCCGGTAAAAAGACGCCACCCGTTCCGTTGGAAAGGATTACTTCAAAGCTCTCGTCGGATTCATCAAAGAGATCTCCAATGATCTGATAAGGGATTTTTTTGTTCATTTCACCAGGTTCGAAAACGATCGTTCCAGAACGGCTGACATAATCGAAGCCTGGCGTCGCCGTGCCGTTCGCTGACTGAAAGTCGATAGTAATTCGGCTATCGCTCGGGTTGGATAGACTGACATCCACTTGTGCAATCGTGAATCCAGTGTTTCCTTCGGTAACGCTCGCACCAGTGATCGTCACCAAAGCAATGTCATCGTCTAATATCGTGATGATAGCGAGATCGTCGGCAATGGTTGCATTGGTTGGGTTGGAAAGCAAGAGTCGTACAGTCTCGTTCGGTTCATCGCGCAGGTCGCCGACAATAGAGACCTGGATACTCTGAACCGTCTGTCCCGGCAGGAATGTGATCGTCCCGAACGTGTCGATATAGTCTTTGATGTTCGAGGTTGATGTCGCGGTTCCATTTTCGGTCCGGAAGTCGACGGTCACGGTCTGACCGCTCACAGCAGATAGTTGAACGTAGAGGTTCACTGTCCCAGTGTTATAGTCCATCTCGGGAACGCTAACATCTCCAACCGAAAGGGCCGGGACTGCATCGTCATTGAGTATTGTCCCTTGGCCTTGAGGGTCACCGATGGTCCCTCCGAAAGGATTCGTCAAATTGACGAAAAGCGTTTCATTCGATTCATTGCGTAAGTCGCCGGTAACAGTTACTGAAATCGACTTTTGCGTCTCTCCAGGCGCAAAGGTCAGCTTTCCACTTGCAAGCTGATAATCACCGTCGCTCTGCTTCGCAGTTCCATCCATCGTTGCAAAGTCGATCGTGACCGTTTGGCTACTAGGGGTGCTCAGCGTTACAGTGAAAACGAGAACTTTGGAACCACTGTCACCTTCGACAACGGAGGCATCGTTAATGCCAAATATCAATGCGTCATCATTCAAGATGGAACCTTTAACTAGAGCATCTTTGATAACAGCTCCATCCGCATTGGTAAGCTGCACGAAAAACGCTTCGTTTGGCTCGTTGATACTATCTCCAATGATCGCAACACTAAACGTCTGAGATTGCATACCGGGCGGAAAATAAACCGTTCCCGACGCTGCTTGATAGTCGCCCTCAATGACCCGGGCGCTGCCGTCTGAAGTCGAATAGCTTACGAAAACATCTCGCCCACTTACCGTCTTTAACACGACATCGAATGTAAATATTGTTAAGCCATTTAGGCCTTCGTTAGCTGCCTTTTCTAGGATTGTTACGCTTGGAGTCGGATCGTTGTCTAGGATCGTACCTCTGCCTCTACCGGAAGTGATAAACGCGTTTACTGGCTGGCTCAAATCGATGAAAAAGCTCTCGTCGATTTCGTCGAGTTCATCCTCGAGTGTACGCATGGTGATTGTTCGCCTCACCATTCCTGGCTCGAAAGTCAGGACTCCGGACTTAGCGACATAGTCCCCTTTAGTGGCTGTGCCATGCGCGGTTGCATAGACGACGGTTATAGTCACATCGCTCGGGTTGGAAAGCGAAACAGTAAAGGATTGACTCGCACCCTCTGCAAAGGTCTGATTGGCGACCGACAGCGAGGGAACACCGTCATCGTTGATGATCGTCCCCAGTCCAATATCGTCGTCGATGGTCGCGTTGGTACTGGCAGCCAGCCGAACTTGAAAGGTCTCATTGTTTTCAAACGTCGTATCGCCGATCACTTGAACCGTCACGAGTTTGCTTGTTTCGCCCGGTGCGAAAGTGACGATTCCGTTCCATGCAACATAGTCTCGCGTCCCATTGAGCAGGCTCGAGGCGGTGACATCCTGTGTGGTGGCCTGGACCGTGACATCTCGACCGCTCGGCGCCGACAAACCAATCACAAATGAGACGAGGGTAAAGGGATTGCTGCCGCTATTGCCTTCGCTGAGAGCTGCGTCGCTGATCGAGAGTTTCGGGATGGGGTCATCGTCGTTGATGGCCACGACGGCTTGGCTCTTCAGTAGCACCGCATTGGAAGGACTATCGAGATTGACGTAGAACGCTTCTTGCGCTTCATTCAATGCGTCTGGACTGATGGGGACCGTGATGGTCTTCGACATGACGCCAGGATTGAATGTCAACGTTCCTGAGCCAGCGGTGTAGTCGGCACCTTGGGATGCGGTACCCGCTTGAGTGGCCCAATGCACTGTGATCGCTTCGGTTCTTGGATAGTTTAACGAAACTACCAGTGTCGCAGTGGTTGCCCCTCCGGTTCCCTCCGTGATCACAATATCACCGATCGACATACGGGGCTTTTGGCCCATGGCAAACAGGCTCCCGTTTTGGATACCGTAGAGCGAACCATCGACACCGATTACAGTGGGCGTGTAAGGCTGGCCAATGCCGCTGGTCAGGACCAGAGGTTCAACCAGTGAATTGGTGGGCAAATGCCATCTATAAAATTTTCCGTCGGAACTGTTGACGATGACACTGCTCGTCGCGGGATCGACTGCTCCATAGTTGATGCACCACTCTCGCACCGCTGTTGGAACGGTGGGATAATCCCAATCTGGAGTCGGGCCGAGTTTGTACAAGACCCGTTTCATGACCAAGGTGTTTTGTTCGGGCCGATGGTACTCTACTTCGGTTGCGTTTGGATCTAGGATCGCGATCCCATTGGAACCGTTACCACCATCATTGCCACCGCCAGAGAAATAGTAATTGTTGTACTTGGTGAAGATGAGATACGACGAAGTTCCAGTGTACTGCGAACCGAGAAGAGATGCTGGAACGATCGAAGGAGTTGTATCCCATCCGAATCCACCGGGTGTGTACTTGGTTTGCAGATCGCCGGAGAATTGCAGCATCCAACCGCGCGAACCGTTGTACGGATTACCGAATACGCCTAGGAAGACGCGGCCGTCGGGCGCGACCATGGGCGAAGAGGTGCTGAGGTTGAGGATCGCAGCATCGGCCCCGCGTGGATCCTTGAGCACCCCCGAGTTGTACTTGGTTGCGAGAGTGTTTGTGTTTAATCCCAACAGTCGGCCGTGGTAGACCCAGTCGCCAGATTCCTTCACGACGATATACAAAGTAGTGCCATCGTTGCTCAGCGCCGGTGCAGCATTTTGTTGCACGGATCCGATTTGGTTATCCGCGCCACCTGCGGCTTGAAAGGCTGATACCCAGCTTCCTGCGGCTTGGCTGATCGTTCCGTTGACCGAGATTCGCCCGATACCACTAACAAGCCCCATGGGGTTTGCGCCGGTGACCCGAAACCCAAAGTAGATGTTGCCAGCATTGTCTGCCGTTAGCGGTGTCTCGATGAAAACGTTATTGTCATAAGCTGCTTGGTTGGCTTGATAGTGAGCCATGCTGCCAAAGAAGGCCAATTGCGTTACGGCTCCGTTGGACGAGTCCGGATTCTCTCGATAATAGATCGTTCCTCCCTTTCCAGCAAAGTAGACGCGATTGGTCGCCGTGGCCAGAACGGGCTGATTCAAAGGGTACCAAGAGTAGGATGCCGGGATGTACGGGGTCGTGATATCCCATACCAAAGCGCCATCGACTCCGTTGCGCGCGACAATATGGTAGTCCGGAGTGTTGGCTGCTTGAGTGTTTCCTGTCTTGTAGGGATAGATGACTGTGTTATTGACCGTGATGACCGGGCCGCCGTAGTGAGCAGCGCGCGACGTTGGAAAGTTATCGACTTTGGTCGACCAATGAACCGCCTCCAACGCTTGCGATGGGACAGATGAAACAGAAGTATGCTGCGAATTACCACCGAAACTAGACCACGCGGTTGCGTCCAACGCGAGCCGACTCTCTAGTCGCTCGATTCTCGGGAGATATGACCGAAGCTTGTGTTTACGATGAGGGAGAAAAGGGAATGGTGCCATCCAAGCGAATCCTCGAAAAAAGAAGCAGTTGATAGCCAATGTACTCGCAGTTATCCATGCTGTCAGCTTAGCTATACTTCTGATAAGTTGATTTATCGAAGCCTAGTTTAGGCAAAAAAAAGCCTAGTTCTAGGTGGGACCACGCAAGCAAATTGACGGATTCAACCACAACGGCAATTTTTTTCATCGGGTTTCTGTTGACGAGTTTTTCCATGCTCATGATCTAGCGTCGAGGTAATGTTTCATTAAGCCCACTGTCCTGCTAGACTCTGCGTTGCTTCAACTTGTGCATTGACTATCCGAAACTGTAGGGTCGGCATAAGTTTGCCCGTTGCGAAAGTCGTTAAGACTTTCTGCGATTTGCGGACTTACCGAAACTCTTGACGCGTTTCGGTACCCGAGAATTGAAGTTGGATGAAGTGCTGGTGGCACCTTGGCTTCATAGACGGAGTTGAGAGGCGGCTAATTGGAAAAGTCGTATTCCATGAATATTATCAAGGATATCCTTCAACGAGCCGGTAGATCATGCGATTGAACTCTATTTGCCTAAGTCTAGCCATCTTGCTTTTCTCGTTGAGCGACGTAGTTCGGTCCGAGTCCCCGCGCCCGAACATTATCATCATCTTCATCGACGACATGGGGTGGGGTGACTTTTCGTGTTTTGGAAACCAAGAAGTTGCAACTCCGCATGTAGACCGACTAGCAAATGAAGGCTTGCGTTTCTCGCAATTCTATGTGAACTCGCCGATCTGCTCACCGTCCCGATGCGCACTATGCACTGGCCAATATCCCCAGAGATGGAGAATTACATCCTACTTGAACAATAGGAAAGATAACGAGCGAAGAGGTGTTGCGAATTGGCTCGACCCTAACGCTCCGACTTTGCCGAGATTGCTACAGCAATCGGGGTATGCGACAGGCCATTTCGGGAAGTGGCATCTTGGTGGACAACGCGATGTCGACGATGCGCCCTCGATTCGGGAATATGGTTTCGACGAATCTTTGACTAACTTTGAAGGTATGGGGCCAAAGCTGCTGCCGCTCACCTTGAAACCGGGCGAGAAAGATCCTGGCCGAATATGGGCCGACGCAGAACGGCTCGGCAAGGGGGTTGTCTGGATGCAGCGTTCGAGAATCACAGGTGGCTTTGTGGACGCCGCGATTCCTTTTATCGATCAAGCTGCAAAGGCGGGCAAACCGTTCTACGTAAATCTATTTCCTGACGACGTCCATAGTCCATTTTGGCCGCCGATCGACAAGTGGACGGATAGCAAACGAGGCCAGTACCTTTCCGTGCTAAAGGAAATGGATCGCCAACTTGGCAAACTTGTAGATCATGTTCGTTCAACCCCGGCGTTGAGAGACAACACGTTAATCCTCGTCTGCTCCGACAACGGCCCCGAACCTGGTGCTGGCAGTGCTGGCCCATTCCGAGGCACTAAAGCTACGCTCTACGAAGGAGGGATTCGCTCCCCGCTCATCGTATGGTGTCCGGGATTGATGAACAGAACCAAGATTGGCGCACTCAACGAATCCTCGGTTTTCGCCGCGTTCGATCTGGTTCCATCCCTGCTTTCAATCGCTCAAGTTCCTACGCCAGACAATGTCCAATTCGATGGAGAGAATATGTCCTCCACGCTGCTTGGCCAGGGCACGAATTCTCGGACCGCGACCTTGTGCTGGCGACGCCCCCCTGATCGAAAAACGATGCAAACAAGTGAACTACTTCCAGATCTTGCGATTCGCGATGGAGAATGGAAACTACTTTGCGATTACAACGGCAGCCGACCACAACTGTACAACTTAACAAACGACCGATCAGAGATCTCAAATCAGGCGGCTACACAGCCCGCAATTGTTGCAAGACTATTGAAAACCGTATTATCCTGGAACGCTTCGATGCCAGCGGATAATGGGCCAGCAATCTCGGACAATACTGCCAAGCCGCAGTGATCAAAACGCTCGCTTACCTACCGAGTTATTAGTCTTCCGCATTTTGAACAGACGTTATCATCGCCTTTACAAGAATTTAGGGACTCTCTTTTCGGCAAATGCAAGTAGCCCCTCTTTGGAAGCCTCTGTGCTGCAAGCAGTCGCCATCATGGCCGCGCCGCTGTACAATTGCGAGAACAACGACTCCCCAATCATCTCATTCAGCAATCGCTTGCTCAACTGAATGGACTCCGCCGCTCCGTTTGCGATTTCGTTTGCCAGTCCGTTTGCCTTGGCCCAGATAAACTCGGACGCAACAATATGATGGACGATGCCGAGTCGGTGCGATTCGGTTACATCCAGTCTCTCGCCGCCAAGCAGCATTCGGGACGCAACACCTGCCCCACATCGAAATGAGAGGAGTGGCGCAACCAATCCGGAGATCTGGCCATGTTTAGCACTGGGTAATTCGAAACGACAATTGGGGCTAGCAATGACCAAATCGCTTGCCAACACCAACGCCATCCCCATTCCAAAAACTGGGCCATCGAGCGCCGCAATAATTGGCTTTGGGAATCGCAACATAACCTCCACGAGATCCTGCAGTTCCGATGCGACTTCCTGCCACTGCTCGTAGGGTTCGTTCTCCTTTGCAATGTCACCCCATTCCTTCAAGTCTACTCCGGAACAAAAGACTTCACCCGAGCTTGTAAGGATAATTGCCCGCACCGATTTTTCGCGATGGAAGTCTGCGAACGCTTGGATAAGTTGCGCAACCATAGCGCGCGAAAGTGCGTTGCGATTGCTTGGATGGTCAAGAATAATGGTGCCACTGGGGGCTTGCTTCTGTTGTCTAAGCATGGCGATCCTTACTAAACCGCGTCTTCGCTGGGGATTCGGTAGCCAGCGCGGTAATCGCGTGTCAACATATCGTTTGCTTTCGCGTTTCCTGGAAAGGTTTCTGAGACAGGGTCCAAAGTGAGCTTTGGTCCAACTTGAATTTTATATCCCTCGACTTTGTTATTTGCCAAATGAACTGCAGTTCGCTGCCAACATTCAGGGAAGTTCGCCGGCCCTTGAATTCCTTTGACTTCACCTGGAACGTCCTCTGCGTCGACAAAGGTCCCCAATCGCAACGAAATGTTGGCAATATGGCAAAGTGCGCTGGAAAGATGCCCGTCTTCAACATCCGCATTAAGAATCTTGTGGTCTCGTTTACGCACTGCATCTTGAAAATTGTGGTAGTGGTGATGGTCCCCTCCACCCGAAAATTGCTTGACCGCCTTTCCTTCAAGATCAAAAACCGTTCCGGAATCGTAGGTGGTCATAACGAGGTAGCCTTTGGAACCCTCGACGATGATGCCTACCGTGGCCCCCTTGTAGTTTTCGGTTGGAAGTCCACGAACTTCGAAGACCAACTGTTTTGAGCCAAATTCGTGCATTACGATTTGTGTATTCGCTGTCTCGCCAGCGTCTACATAACTCAAACGGCCCCCTAGCGAAAAGGTTCTATCGCAGACCTGCTTTTCATTGAGTGCCCAGCGGCAAAGATCCATTTGATGGATGCCTTGGTTGCCGAGATCGCCATTGCCATAAGCCCATTGCCAATGCCAATCGTAGTGAAACCGCTTGCGAGTTATGGGAAGAATAGGTGCTGGGCCAGACCAAAGGTCATAATCAACGTTTGCCGGTGCATTGAAAATACCTTTTTCGCCAATGGAGTCGCGACGCTTGTAGCAAAGCCCTCGAGCCACTTTAACGTCGCCAATGCCCCCGGAATGAATAAATTCCATAGCGTCGCGCATGCCAGGGTTGGAGCGACTTTGAGTGCCTGTTTGGACGATACGATTGTGCTTCCGTGCCGCTTGAACGAGCCGACGGCCCTCGGATACGTTGTGCGAAACGGGTTTCTCGACATAGACATCCTTGCCCGCTTGCACAGCCCAGATTGCTCCTAGCGAGTGCCAATGATTCGGAGTTGCAATGCTCACGGCATCGATCGCATTGTTTTCCAGAAGCATACGCACGTCTTTTACCCACACCGGTTTGCGTCCATTTTGCTTTTCGCCTGCAACTTCGCAGGAGTTCTGGCCGGCTTGCTCATCGCAGTCGCAGATGTGCGTTACTTCGGTTCCACGCTGGCCTGCAAATCCACCGATATGCGATTGCCCGCGACCTCCTGCACCAACGACCGCGACTCGGATCGTATCGTTTGGCCCAACACTTGGCGACTTGCCATCATCGGCGAGAGTGTGGTTCGCAAATCGTGAATGAATTGCCATTGACGCCGCAGTAGCGAGCATCGTCTGTTCCAAAAAATGACGACGTGACGGACGACTCATAATTACCTCGTAGGGTAGGGGAGGAAGTAATGTGCGGATTGTTCAGTATATCAGCTTAGGAGACCGTTAGACTTAGTATCCCTCCTACTGGGAGGGTCGAGCGAAACGAGGAGGAAGTCATTGTGGCAATTGTGAAAATCAGTTCACCTTCTCCGGCCAACGGCCCATTCTCTCAGAGGGAGTGTGACTTTCAATAGTGAGAGTCGATTTTGACGAATGTTAATACGCCCACTCGACATGGAGAGCAATGCGTTTGGAATTGGGAACGCGAAGCTGGATTGAAGTCAACTGCTCAAGCTCGTTTAGCTGGAAGCCAGGATGTCCAGAGTGTGCTGCATATCTGCTGGCAAGGGGGCTTCAAAACTCACTCGCTGGCCCGTTTTCGGATGGTCGAATTCCAGTTTTGCAGCATGCAATGCTTGGCGTGTCAGAACGATTTCGGAATCCGTATCTAAAGGAGGAAGGCCACGAACTTGCCTACGCTGTAACTGAGAACGCAGGATGGACGCATGCCCACCGTAAAGCCGGTCGCACAAAACAGGACAACCGATGTGAGCCAAATGCAATCGGATTTGGTGCGTTCGACCTGTTTTTGGTTGCACCTTCAAAAAAGCATAACCAGGAAACCGTTTGATTACCTCAAAGTAGGTTTCGGCATCGCGGCTGGAATGATGCCCCGCACGAATCGCCATCTTATCCCTTTGATAGGGATGGTTGCCGATAGGCTGGATAATCCTGTCGCGATCGCGGTCTAACGTGCCAGCGACAATCGCCATGTACGTTTTATTCACTTCGCGAGACTCAAATTGCGCACATAATTTAAAGTGAACTTCATTGGTCTTAGCAATAACAATGACTCCACTTGTGTCTCGGTCAAGTCGATGCACAATGCCGGGCCGAGTGAGACCACCGGCGTCGCTGAGTTGTTGAAAGTGATAAGCCAGGGCTGCTGTTAGAGTCCCAGACCAATGCCCCTTTGCCGGGTGAACGACCATGCCCGCAAACTTATTGATGATGACAAAACAGTCATCTTCAAACAGAACATCCAAAGGAATGTTCTCTGGAATCGGCCCATCTTTTGGAGGTGGTGGCAGTAGATTGACTGTGACGACATGGCCTGCGAAAACTTTGAATGCGGGCTTCACCGGTTTACCGTTAACGCACACTTTGTCTTCCATGACAATTCGTCGCAAGAAAACTCGACTGTAGTTGTCTAGAAGGAGAGCGAGTACTAAGTCGACTCGTTTGCCCGAGTGCTCTTCGGTTACGACGAATTCAACGTTACGAGGCTCCTCGTCAGAATCCGATGAATCCAAGTCCATTGGCGCTGGTATTGTTTCGGTTTCGTCCAGCGGTAGGTCATCTAACGAATCCACGTTTGCCATTGACCTATATCATTTCTCGAGACGGAAACGCAGAATGAATGAGTGTAAAGATCAGGGCTTCACTTCTGCGGCATTTGGAACTTCGTTGCCCTTGGGCACTTCCGATCCGCCTTCGGGTGCGACTGTTTCTGGCGATTTCACATCGGTCGGTGTTACATTTGTTGTTGAATTTGCTGTTGTTGGCGAAACAGCTGGCACTGCGTCAGGTGCCGTGTTTGGTTCGCCAACAGGCTTGTTCGGAAAGGAGAAGTTGGGTGTGCTAGGCAGTGGGGTATTGCTGGCAGGATTTGCATTGAGTACGGGTGCCGACGCTCTGGCTTTTTTGAACCAAGTATAAAACTCTTCGCCTGCTTTGCTCTCAAGCCACGCGACCCGTTTCGTTGCCTCGCTGATTAAATCGACGCCCATGGCTTTGTTGGTTATCACTTTTCTGTAAAACGAAAGAGCTTGGGTGGTGTCCCCTAAGCCTTCGGACGCTTGGGCAAGTCCAAAATGAGCACGACCAATTTGAAACGGGTCACTACTTTTTTCCGAGACGAATCGATAGTCGTCTATGGCTTCGTTATAGAATTTTTCGGCCAAGTCACGGTCGAGATAGACTTTTTCCAGAGCGCGGGACATGTTCGCATCCGCTGCCGTTTGTTTGGCCCAAAGACCGGCTGTCGTCCCCTTGAAATCACTTGAAATTGCGGTCAGGTCGGCTGTATCTGTGTCTGCAAAATAGAGTGCTGTCCAGCCTTTGGCAGACTCCGTTTCTTTTACCGAAGTGTAGAATCCATAAGCCAGCAATCCGACAACAACGACTGCAGTTACCGCGAGGATAGTTGGCAACGCCTTCTTGAGTTTGACTGCTAACTCTTCGATTTTGTCGGCAAGCAGATTTGATTCTTGTATCTGTTTTCGTTCGCTTTTCATAGCTTCATGCCGGCAAAAGACTGGCGTGCGAGAGGTACGGTGGAAACAGACCAGTATAGGGTTCAAGCCAGCTTTCCTCAATAGTGTAATTGGTCTGTTAATTACGATATCGAGGGTGACAAAACCGGCAGTAGGTGCCATGATCTGATGTCATACCAACACAGATTTCAACATTACACCAATCCGATTGAGGCAAATCCATGACCCCTCCCGTCATGAATGCTTTGGGGACAGAGTCCTTTCATCGAAAGCGTTTCTTCTCGTTTTCAGTTGATCGCACTATCATGTTTTGCACTTTCCCACAAATCATTGGATTACTTGTTGGTTTGAGCATAGCTGTTTGTACAGCCGACGCTTGCGAACAAGACGCATTGAAAAAGTACGCTTCGGTACAAATCGGCACGGACCAAGAAATAGATGGATTATCGGTCGGTCCGCTGCTCAACGGACCAGAGCAGTGGATGACATCCCTTTCCAAGGTTGCGAAAGAGGCCAAGGCTGCATCGGTTCACGCAAACAACGCTTGGATTCTGACTTGTTCGGCTTTAGTATTTTTCATGATTGCGCCAGGATTGGCTTTGTTCTACTCCGGATTGGTGCGCAAGAAAAATGTTCTGAGTGTTTTCATACAGTGTCTTTTCTTGACCTCAGTTATGTCCGTCGTGTGGGCCTTGTATGGATATTCGCTAGCGTTCTCATTCGGGAATGACCTGAACCCGTGGATCGGAGGCTTGGACCATGTTTTTTTGATCGGTGTTTCGAGCAGTTGGAACCAAGCCACGCAATCGACAATGACCCCGATGTGGTCTTCCCAGGGAATGGAGAACATTGCCTCGAAGTTTTCGCACATGATCTTCCAAGGGATGTTCTTCTGTATCTCGCCAGTCATTATGTGCGGCGCATTGGCCGAAAGAGTCAAGTTTCACGGTATGGTTGCATTTTCTATATTGTGGGGAACCTTTGTTTATTGCCCCGTAGCCCACTGGATTTGGGGAGGAGGAATGCTCAGTTACCCCGAAGGCATTCTCGGAGGAAGTCTCGACTTCGCAGGTGGAGCCGTCGTTCACATCAGTGCAGGTGTATCGGCTCTTGTTGCCGCAATCGTGCTCGGCCCACGATTAGGGTTTGGAAAAGACCCAATGCCACCACACAACCTGACGTACACCGCTGTAGGCGCAGCAATGCTTTGGTTCGGTTGGTTTGGATTCAATGCCGGCAGCGCGATGTCGGCCAACGAAATTGCGACCAATGCATTCGCGTCAACGCATCTAGCAGCCGCTGCCGGTGCAATTGGATGGTGGTTGCTTGAATGGCGTTCGCGAGGCAAACCTACGGTGTTAGGGGTGAGTTCAGGTCTTGTTGCCGGACTGGTCTGCATAACACCTGCTGCCGGATATGTTCAACCCATGCCATCGCTTTTGTTCGGCTTTGCAGCCGGAATCGGATGTTACTATGCTTGCAGTTTATGCAAACACTGGGCTGGATACGATGATTCGCTAGATGCCTTCGGCATTCACGGTGTTTCAGGAATCATCGGATCCATCCTGACAGGTTTGTTTGCAACGCGAGCCTGCAACAATGTAGGAAACGGACGAACCCTTGGTTGGATCGAAGGCGGGACATTGCTGCAGGGACAAATGGCCGCGACGGGTGTTGTGATTCTGTACTCCTGCCTGACCAGTTTGGTCTTGCTCAAGATCGTCGATTGGACCATCGGACTCAGGGTCTCCGCATCGGACGAACGACAGGGTCTCGACGTGCAACAACATGGCGAAGAGGGGTACATCTTCCTTTAGTCATTTGCAAACTAGATTGTGACTACGCTACATTCACTGGACACTTCAACAAAACCTTTCAAGTCAAAAACAGTTTCCTATGGTCCACGTGATTCCAATCGACAAGCCAAGCGTTGCTCCACTGAAGATGCCGGATCGTTTCCGAAAGGAAATCGTATACTTCATGTCTCCGGCAGAAGGCGTCGGTGCGCCAATACTAGGAAAAGACGAGTATTGGATTCGCGCAGAAGAAGCCGAAAAATGGCTCGATGATGGTTACTTTTCCCTGGTTTCGCCCTTGGATGCAGAATCCGTCGCCGAAATCGAACTATCCGAAGATCAGGAGGTCTGGCTGGAATGGATGGTGGAACACAAAATATGCACTGTCAAAATCGCCTGATAGGCGTTCGTTCGTTTGGGGAGGCGACAGAGTTTCAGTTTTTGTTTAAACTGCCACTTTCCAAACTAAAAACTAACCCCCATTTCTTCTTCGTTAAAGAGAACTAATAGCTGTGGCATCCTACAAAACCAGCGACCTGCGCAGAGGACTCAAGATTCAAATCGACGGCGAACCTTACTTACTTACCGACGTTGATTTTTTCAAGCCAGGCAAGGGTAACGCCCTTTATCGTTGCAAAATGAAGAACCTGGTTCGCAACACCATGCTCGACAGGACTCTCAAAGGTGGGGACGAATTGGAAGCAGCGGACGTCGAGGAACTCGAAACACAGTTCCTTTACAGCCAGAACGGGACCTTTGTATTCATGGACAAAGAATCGTTCGAGCAGTACGAATTGTCCGCCGAACAAGTCGACGAGAATTGGAAGTATCTCAAGGAAAATATGCCTGTCGACATGGTCTTGTTCAATGGAAATCCGATTACGATTTCCCCTCCATCGCACGTAACGCTTAAAGTTGTTGAAACCGATCCGGGGACCAAGGGTGACACCGCAACGAACGTGACCAAACCCGCGAAAGTTGAAACGGGCGCCGAATTCAATGTCCCTGGATTCATCAAAGAAGGCAACATCATAAAGGTCGATACTCGCAACGGGGTCTATGTCGAACGCGTTAGCATGGACTAACACATGGTCTCACCCAGTGTGTAAGCTTTAGTTGTGTAACCGTGTTTGTTCAATCGAAATCCATGATGTCTTTGGCAGACTGTGAATCGCTGGTAGCTGCAGACATCGGGCAAATTGGGTGAAAGTATGCTTCGTTCGCGGATGTTATGTACCGTTTGTTTGGTTTCGTTTTGGTCTCTTTCGGGAATGTCTCGCTCTGTGTCGCAGCAACCGAATAGTCAGGAGAGCTACGAAGTCCTTCGCGAACAATTGATCAAGAATGTTTTAGTTCCAAACGGAATCCACGATCCTCGCGTCTTAAAATCTGTTGCTTCGACACCTCGGCATGAATTCGTACCCAAGCAGTACGCACATCAAGCCTATCAAGATATTGCAATCCCCATCGGCGAATCGCAAACGATTAGCAGCCCATTCATCGTTTCGTTGATGACCCAATCGCTCGACCCCAAGCCAACCGACAGAGTTCTCGAAATTGGTACCGGAAGCGGATATCAAGCGGCAATTTTGAGCCCGTTGGTCAAGGACGTTTATACGATCGAAATCGTCGAAGAACTCGGACAGCATACTAAACAGTTTCTTGCCGACATGCATTACACGAACGTTCATTGCTTGATTGGCGACGGATTCAAAGGCTGGAAAGAGCACGCTCCTTTTGACAAAATCATCGTAACCTGTTCGCCTGAGAAAGTTCCAGATCCGCTCGTGGAACAGCTTAAGGAAGGTGGCATGATGATCGTACCTGTGGGTGAGCGATATCAACAGATGCTTTTCCTGATGCGCAAGGTGGATGGGAAACTCGAACGCGAAGCGCTGCAACCCACCTTGTTTGTCCCGATGACGGGTGCTGCTGAAGATGCCCGAGAGATTGCGCCCGACCCCAAGAACCCAAAACTAGTGAATGGAACCTTTGAGTTGCCACTCATCAATGGCTCGCGAATACCAGGTTGGTATTACCAGTTTGGATGCGTTGCCGTGCAAGACACGAGCGCGCCCAAGGGCCAACAAGTGATTGAATTCAGGAGTACCGACAGCAAGTCGCCGAGTATGTTGTTGCAGGGATTAGCGATCGATGGTTCGCAGGTGAAACGCATCAAATTGGGCGGTTGGATTGAAACCGAGAACGTGACCATCGGCAAATCCAAAGAGCAATCCCCGTCCATCGCGATCCAGTTCTTCGACGGAAATCGCAATCGAATTGGCTATAACTATATTGGCGGATTTCACGGAAGCAGGAAATGGAAGAAAGAGGATAAAGTCTTGCCCGTTCCTGCGGCGACTCGCGAGGTTATCGTATCTATTGGATTGTTCGGATCTGTTGGCATTGCCCGCTTTGATGACATCTTTATCGAAGTAGCAAAGTAGCCGTCCCGCCATTTTGGGATCGGACATCCATTCAAGAAAATATACAACGAGGTAATGGCAGGTGAAACCAAAGGCTGTGTTGGCTTACTGTCGAGAAAAAGGGATCAAAGCCTTTGACTTGCGCTTCGTGGATGTTCTTGGCTCATGGAGGCACGTCACATTTCCCGTGTCCTCTCTTACAGAAGCATGCTTTGACGAAGGATTCGGTCATGACATTGTGTTGGATCCCTTTTCAGCCCCCACGCCAAGCCATGCTATTTTGGTCCCGCAAGGGGCTGCAAACTATTTGGATCCTTTTACCCACCAGCCAACGTTGGTGCTGCTAGCCAGCGTTCAAGATGCTTTGTTGAGGGAGAATAGCGCGCTTGATTCTCGGCAAGTCGCGGTGCAAGCCATGCAATACCTTGAGTCGTCGACGATAGGTGACGGAGTCGCCGTGCGCGCGCGCTGCCAATTTCGAATCGACCGGATTCCAAACTCGGGTTTGCAGTCAAACGCAACCGACAATACGCACCTTGCATGTGGACCAGCCGACCCTGATTTTCATTTGCGCTGCGAAGCTGCTGAAATTGCTTCCGAAGCGGGACTGCTCATCGAGCGTCACTTCAGCGGCCCCCATTCAAGCTCCGAAATGGTATTGAAACCGTCAAGCTTAGTGGAGTGCTGCGACGATATCCTGATGCTGAGCTATGTAGTCAGCCAAAATGCTCGGCGAAACCGCGAATCCGTCAGCTCGAACAATCTTGGTTTACCGAGCCAATGGACAATTTCACGTCAAGGGGAATCGATCTTTGTCGGCTCGCACTTCCGAGGACTCAGCGAAACCGGTTTGCACGCGATCGGCGGTGTCTTGAAACACGCAGACACTCTTTTTGCAGTTGCATTCGCCAATGCCCCTGACGTTTGCCGTTCACCTTGGTTAAAACTCTGTTCAAGCGACGTTTCTGAATCTGTTTGCCGCGTGATCATCGCGTCCAACAATCCACGTGATCGAGCCATAGAATTTTGCGGCGCGCCTGCCGGTTGCAATCCGTATTTGGTTTACTCGGCTGTGTTGATGGCGATGATCGACGGCATCCAAAACAAGGTGTCGCCCGGCTCAGCTCTAGAAAAGAAATTCGAAACCACAGAGGACCGCAGCGTCTTCTCAATCGGATTCGAAGGGAACCCAGTCCAAGGGCGACGCGAATTGAAGAATAACTTGATCGGTGATTGCGATTTTCTAATGCGAGGCGAAGTCTTCTCCAGCGAGTTGATCGAATCGCTCAGTCGACAGTTATCGCAGGATTAGTCTTTAGTCTTGTTAACAAACAGGATTCGCGAACGAAATCCCAAACCAAAACGGCTATTCGACCAACACAGCCAACGGTGGTTCTACTGCTTTCTTCTTGCGAAGCATGAAATAGATTCCAACTCCGGCAACTGCAATCAAGGACAAACTGAATAAGGGTCGCACTGCCACCCAAGCGAAACTAATCGTAACAAGTGCAAGAACACTTCCGAGGATGAAGCCAATTAGAAGGGTCGCGGTTCCGACCATCTTGCCCAGGAGAGGGACGAAATTCGCTAACGCATGCAACGGTCCTGCGATCAGGCAGAACCCGATGCACGACAATAGCCATCCGACCACGCGCAGAATTGTTGCCAGTGTCGTGTTTTCAAATCGGAGCTCATCAAACATCTTAACAGCCGAAACATCGCCAGCCACGATGCTTTCGATCGTCTCGCCATTATTGGTTTTGAACGGCTCAAATCCTGTACCTTTCTGCTGTGATAGAAGACTGACCGACATCGGTTCTACCATTCGGAACTGAATACGTTGGTCGCCTACCTTAGGATCCGTTGTAGATGGCGTTTCGTTTCCATAATAAAGATATCCACCTTCGATCTTGTGATGAGCTCGATCCGCTTCCGCTAACTTACCGAGAACAACCGACTCCTCCAGCGGAACATCCTTCCACGCGTTCAAGTTCGTAACGAGTGTCGGTCGCAAACGAAACGCGCCCAATGTTGCTTCCTTTGTAACGATCGACTTAGACTCGTAGTGAGGCTGGGGATTCGCATGACCGCTGGGCTGTTCGAACTGATCGCTATTCACTCGATCGCTGTGCCACTTTTTCTGGTAGTCATAAGTAGTAATTGTCTCTTTGCCGCCACCGATTTTGTCGCGTGTCTTGCTCTCCTTTCGTTCAACCCACTGGAACATGTCGACCAGACGCTCCAAGCGCAGAACCTTCCGTCCGATTTCGAAGTGCCCGTCTTGAAGCAGTTCGTCTGTTGTCGCCGTGCCATTCACGTGCACAAGGCGATCCTGCTGTTCGGGCACTATCTCAAATGGACTTGCCACCTCAACAACTACTTTTTCCGCTTGTATGAGCCCTTGAGTGCGATGGATGGTCCGGTATTCGTTCCACGCGATCAACAGACAGGAACCGGGCACCATCAAGAACCCTATGAGTACCCCGACAACAGAACCGGCGATGCGAGAAAAGAACCCTTGGTGCTCCGTCCGCGTGACCCGATCAAACATCTGACGTTCCTACAAAAAATGGTAACCCAACAAAACAATATTTAGCAGGCGTCCGAATCCGCCAAAATGACATCTGTACCGATTGAGCATCCGACTATTTCCTAGGCTCACGAGCGAAACGGATGCGACAGCCTCGCGCAAGCGTCTCCGTGACCTCTGGCTTGGTACCCGCAAGCAGCGATTGTATGGCGCTGTTAACGTACGTGCGTTTCACTTGCTTGGGAATGGTGCTGTCGTCCAAGCCACCCATGTAGACCACCTTTCGGTCCTGATCCAAAACAAAGAATTCGGGTGTGAAATTCGCGCCATACTGCTTAGCGATTTGCTGGGTCTCGTCGTAAAGATATGGAAATGGGTAGCCTTTGCTCTTGGCCCGTTCCGTCATCTTCTCCATCGAGTCCTCGGCTACGCGGTTTACGTTGATAGCGACGACAGCAACATCTTTGCTCTGGTTTGCAAGTTCGATGATACGATCCTCGTAGTCCTTCGCTACTGGACAACTGTTGCAAGTGAAGACAACTACGACCACTTTCTTGTTCCGAAGTTCTACAAGCGAGTGCTTATTTCCGTCCGTTCCCGGCAAGTCGCTCCAGGCCGGTGCCATGTCCCCGATCTTCAGCACTTCATTGTGTTCACCGCCATCGGCAAAGGACGCAAAAAGTGCAACTATCGATAAGAAGACAACTCTGTGCATTTTTCTGGTCGCGATAAAAAGTTCTACGAGTTAGTAAGAAGAACGACAAGTGCCAACATTGTACTCAAAATCAGCAACCAAACCCATTGGCCCCAAGAATCAAAAGCGTGCTGCCAAATTGCAAAAAAACCGTTATATTTCTATTCGGGGATTGCGGCCCTTGCTGTTGCTCCGCTGGATGCTAGCGAACAGTGAAACTTGCAAGGGCATGGCACCTTGACGATCGGCAACAGGCGGCTCGAGCGCTGCCTTAAATCGATTGCCAGATGCAGCAGGCTGTTTTTTATTTCGTCTAGTTTTTCAATGAAAAGGAAAATTGCGTGCTTTCTCATTCGGCACTGTTATCACATCGACGTATTGCGTTGCTCACCGATGGCTACTCAACCCCTTTTCTCTCAAAAACCGCGATAAGTATGCTTCGATACCGAACGACCGATATCGCTGCCGTAATCGATCGCCAAGCCGCAGGAAAAACGGCTCAAGAACTGTTCGGAGCAGGTGGCGATACGCCGGTCATTGCGAGTCTCTTCGATTCGAAGTTCGATTCGTCCAACGTCGATGCCGTCTACATCGGGATTGCCCCACCAGGGGGTAAACTACCTGGGGAATGGCGATTGTTGATACAAAATTGCATCCGACGCAAGATCGACATTGTCTCGGGGCTACACGATTTCCTTGTAGACGACAAAGTCTATTTGGAGCTCGCGCAGCAAAGCGGCGCACAATTGATCGACGTACGTCGCAATCAATTCAAAGAGACCGCAAAACGGCACTTATTCCGAAAAGGGAACGTCCGCATTCATGCGGTAGGAAACGATTGCAGTATTGGCAAAATGGTTGCCTCCTTGGAAGTCCAAATGGGACTAACGGCGTTGGGGCATGATGCAAAATTTCTGGCGACAGGTCAAACCGGTATCATGATCTCCGGCGAAGGGGTCCCAATCGATTGCGTGATCGCTGACTTCGTCAATGGAGCTGCCGAGGAATTAGTAGTTCAGAACGAACAACACGACTACTTACTCGTCGAAGGTCAAGGGAGCATATCGCATCCCGCTTACTCAGGTGTGACATTGGGATTGCTACATGGATGCGCTCCCGAGGGCTTGATCTTTTGTTACGAAGCAGGTCGTAAACAGGTCAAAGGATTCGACAATATAGATATACCACCCACGCAAGACCAGATGCGGGCCTGCGAGGTGATGGCAAACCTTCGCCACCCTTGCAAAATCATCGGCATCGCGATCAACACACGCACGATGAACGAGGCTGAGGCATTAGCCGAGATCGCACAAGCTGAAGTGACATATGGGTTGCCGGCATGTGACGTCTATCGAACGGGCGCAGACAAATTGGTAAAGGCATGCGTCGCATTGCGACAGGAGTTAGTGTCAAGATGAAAATGACTTTGATTCGCGTCAACCTGCCACTTGCTCATCCATTCACGATAGCGAGAGAATCCATATCTACGCAGGGGTCCCTGCTGCTGGAATTGGAGCACGATGGGGTGCGTGGATTCGGGGAAGTGACCGAGAATAGTTTTTACGGACATACCTTGCAGTCAATCGTTTCATCGCTCAGTAAAGTTGCTGGACTTCTCGATCCATATATTGAAGGCTCGCCGATCGACCATTGGACAACGATGCGAGAAGCCTTGGACGGCGACATGTTCGCACTATCGGCGCTCGATATTGCGGCCCACGATTTTCACGGAAATCGGTTGGGAATTCCAACATGGAAGGACTGGGGGCTGGAATGGACTGGTAACCCACAATCGAGTTTTACCATCGGTATCGATACGATTCCGACGATGGTGGCCAAACTGCAGGAACAACCAGGTTGGGGTATTTACAAAATTAAGCTTGGAGCTTCGAACGATTTCGCAGTGGTGGCCGAGTTGCGTAAGCATACCAACGCGGTATTTCGTGTAGACGCCAATTGCGGATGGAGCGCACAGCAAACGATTGCAAATTCTCTTCCCTTGAAAGAGCTTGGCGTTGAATTCATAGAACAACCATTTTCGATTGACATTGCAACATCGGAAAAGCAAAGGGTATATCAAGAATCCGCTTTACCGATCATCGCAGACGAGGATTGTCAGATCGAATCGGATGTTTCTAAGTGCCATGGTCTGTATCACGGAATCAATGTCAAAATATGCAAATGTGGTGGGCTAACGCCTGCGCTGAAGATGCTTCGCGAAGCAAAGCAGTTAGGGATGAAGACCATGGTGGGTTGTATGGTTGAGAGCGCAATCGGAATCAGCGGGGCAGCTCAGTTGATGCCACTAATGGACTATGCCGATCTTGATGGCGCGGTGTTGCTAGCCGATTCGCCAGCAGAAGGTGTCCAAGTGAAAAAAGGGGTCGTCAGTTTGACTGGCGGTTCAGGAACTGGAGCTTCGTTGAAATACGAACGGATTGATCAGTTTCGTTGCACATAGATTCCATCGTCCCTCGTTCCCAAACCTTAACTTCTGCAGCAAACGAATAACGCTGCGGCAATTAAGTCGGCGATGGTCCCTGGATTGCCGCGATGTTCTTCATCCCTCAAACTACTGTCAAATCGATGCCACGCCGCTTCATATGCGTCGCACCCGAACGGACCGACTGCGACCACGTGTTTCGCCTGCTGCCGAACCCGGTTTGCAAACTCCATTCCTTGCTTTCTCGCAATCAGGCTGTCGATCCGTTCCGCAAGCAACTCAACTTGCAGGCAACGAACTGCATCGAACAACGAAAGGCCAACCGTGGTTTTGGTTTCTAGCCGTTCGGCAATTAAAAACACCAAATCGAACGACGTCACGTATTGGAGAGCAATGTCGTCCCATTTTGATGCCAGTCGCATGGCTTCTAAAATGTTGCTTGGTGCGGCACCTCGAACATCCATCGATGTTGAGTCACCTAATCCACCAGGTTTTGCAATCTGGATCGCTTCGTAAATGTCTTTCGAATCCTCTGGCGTTAAACTCGCGAGCGTCTCCTTAAGCTCGCATCGGAATTTAGGAACAGAAAAACTGCCGGATTGAGCTCTATGTTCCGATACGATCAAAGGTGCAAAGAGCAAGATCGTGCCAAGGCTGGTATTGGTTCCGACCGCATTCATCATGGCTTTCACTGAGTTGAGAGCAACGGTACCAACCGATTGCCCAATAAAGTGATCGACCGCTTTGCCAATCTCTGTGGCTGCATGGACGAAACTCTGGTGATTCATATCCCGAAAGGGGGCCTTTGGGTGCACATTACCCGCCTTGATCGCTGAGCATTCCGTTTCGATTGCGACGCGAACCTTATTTCCGATCGACATTGCTGTTCACCATGTTTTGAAGCTCGGCCAGAACTTCTTTGGCAGCTTCTTCCATCACGTAGTGACCCACGTCGGAAAGCTCGCGACGTTTTGCGTTGGGCCATGCCAAATTCATTCGTTCCATGCATTCTGGCCGGAAACACCAATCTTTCATTCCCCATACAAATTGGATCGGAAGTGTACTTAACTTGGGCAGATTGCTCTCCAGTTTCGTCAGGACATCCCATGTTGGGTGAGTCTCGGACATGGGGATGTCTCGCACAAACCCGTCAATAGCTATGCGATTCCGTGGCGAGTCATACGGCGCGAGCAACCCCTCGCGAGCGTTGCGATCAAGCCGAGGCAATCGATCGATCGCCATGTAGATCGCCGCTTGCGCAAACGCGTTGCAATACCGAATGGCCCAGGACCCCAAAAGCGGTATTCGACATGCGGCAATGCGTCGAGGTATGTAGGGTGGAGGGAAGGCAGCCGTATTGAGGACAAGCAGATTCTTGATCCGCTCAAGGCGTTCGACTGCCGCTCCTAACCCAATGGCTCCTCCCCAGTCATGAACAACGAGAGTTACCTGCTGCAAATCCAATGCGTCGATCAATCGAATAAGATTCGAAGTGTGCTTTGCGAGTGTGTATTGGTAATGCGGTGGCTTGTCGCTCAATCCGCAGCCAATATGGTCTAGAGCAACAACGCGATGCGTATCGCGAAACTGCGAAACAATCTTTCGATAATAAAAGGACCATGTCGGATTTCCATGTACACAAAGTATTGTTGGCGCAGAGTTGTCCCTTGGCCCTTCATCGATGTAGTGCATACGTACCCCAGAATCGAGTTCCAAAAAACGGGACTCAAAAGGGTATTCATCGCGCCAAGTCTTTGCCACCGAGGTTGAGTTCATCCGCAACTAGGTGCCCGCCTTTGCGGCAACAACGCTATTCTTAATATCTTGAAATGTCCGCAGGTCGTAGGGCAAACCGACATAATCCAAAACGCGACATAAGCCTCGCATTGCGACGCCGAACCCATCCGGACCACTAAAACCACCGAACTGCCCTCCACCCTTAACGTGTGGTTCCAGGTCCATGAACAATCCAGGAATACCTCGCTTGCTCAACTTTGCAAGCAAGTGGGAATAATCTCTCTTAACGTCACGGAAGATCGCTTCGTGTCCTGAATCACCTTGGTCGGATGGCACAAATCCTTTGAGCGATTCTTCGTCTACATGGTTTGAGCGAGACGATGGACGTTGGTAATCCTTAATGTGCATCCATCCCATCCCATCCTTCATAGCCAAGTATTCATCATAGACCTGTTCGGTCGTCATCCCCTGGCAAACAAGATTGGCTCCATCGAAGATAAGAAGCATCGCCGGATCCGCAACACCATCGTAGAGCTTCTTCAATAGCATTCCCGTTTGACCGATCAAGTTGGCTTCCACCTCAAGTCCGAAAGTCAACCCATTGGAATCGCATAGTCTTGCGATTTGTCCGAGGTGATCGATGGCTTGGCTGAGGTGGCTTTCAGGATCCGTTCCTCGTGGGTGGTAAAAAGAAAAGCCACGGATCAATCTGCTGCCAAAGTTGTTAGCGAGATCACAAGCCCTTTGAACATCCTTTTTTAAATATTCCGCGAATGGTACGTATCGATTCGCAGTACCGTCCTCGGTATCAATCAACTTCACTTTTCCAATGGGTGATCCCAAGGAAGAAACACTAAGTCCATATTCCGATTGCAGCGTCAAGATACGTGCGATGGACTCAGGAGATAGCAGCATTGCATTTTGAATGCCTTCTCCTGCATCGATAAACCGAAGCGTATAGTAGCGCAGGCCCAAAGCCGCAAAGGCGCAAAATTGCTGTTCTGCCGTTTTTTGATTTGCAGCCTCGTCTGCAAAACCACTTAGCAATACAGGTTTCATTGCATACGTTGGTATCTCAATGGACATTTTACTTTCCCTTTTCGTGGGTAACGGTAATCACCGAAGTGATCCCACCGCGGGCACCCCAACGGCTCTCGAGCGTCACTCGACATGGTTTCACGATGGTCACAAAATCGTCGAGGATGCGATTTGTCACGTTTTCGTAGAAGATGCCTTCGTTGCGGAACTTCTGCAAATACAACTTCAGACTCTTTAACTCAACGCATTTGGCATCCGGGACATAACGAAAAACAAGCGTACCAAAATCGGGCTGTCCGGTCTTTGGACACATGGATGTGAACTCAGGACATTCGATCTCGATGTGGTATTCTCGATCCGGGAAGGAGTTGTCGAAACACTCGAGTTGATCTTGGAACGGTGTGCCTGGCACAGGAATTCTCCTAGGGATATCGGCAAGTCAGGGTACGCGACGAATTGGATTTTGTGTATTCTGATGATTCGGCACTAGAAGAACAGTGCATTTTGCCGTTGGGAAGGCAGATTGATTGGTCAAACGAAGCGAATTCGAGGCCTGCATGATACGGATCTCAGAAATTTTCCAAAGTGTACAGGGAGAGGGCCGATTTACGGGTACACCCAGCATCTTTATTAGAACGAGCGGATGCAATTTACGATGCTGGTTTTGTGATACTCGGTACGCCTCATGGGAACCAGAAGGGGATTCGATGGATGTTGACTCCATTGTTTCTGCTGCTACCAAATGGCCAACACCGCACGTTGTGATCACTGGCGGCGAGCCCATGATTTTTGATGACATTGTAGAGCTCTGCGAGCAACTTCATAAACAAGCCAGGCATATTACGATTGAAACGGCTGGTACCATTCATCGCGAACTCAAGTGTGATCTTTGGTCCATCAGCCCAAAGCTGAGTAATTCAACGCCCATCGGTTTTGCATCGGAGGAGTGGGTGAAGAAACACGATGAGCGACGGGTTCGGCCCAAAGTTGTCCGTGGATTGATGGGCCAAGGTGAATACCAACTCAAGTTCGTCGTCGGTTCCATTTTAGACGCCGAGGAAGTTCTCGAGTACCTGCAAGAGCTGGGAGAATGGGACCGCGACCGCGTGATGATGATGCCGCGTGGGACGACCGCAGGGGATTTGAGATTGCAATCCTCTTGGTTGACAACATGGTGTCGAGATCACAACTTTCGAATGTGCGATCGCTCACATATCTATTGGTTTGGAAATCGAAGAGGCACGTAGACGAATTCGACATCTTAATTCTTTGATCCGCTTAGCAATTGGCGTAACGTTCAGCGTTAGAATGACTTTTTGTGCTCCGTCCAGATTTGGTTTCTGGGTTGGCTTAAGTTTGCCGTAGCGAAAGTCGTCAAGACGTTCGTCAAGAAGTACGACGATTTACATTTTCCGAAACTCTTGACGAGTTTCGCTACCCCAAAATTGAAGTTGGATAAAGCGTTAGTCTATGGACCGAATTGAAGGTCACATACAAGGAGCATATGCTCCTATTACGCGTTCCCCAGCTAACGCAATAGAGCACGCGGTGAATCGCGCACGGCAGCCATTCACTCAGGAGGATCTTCAAAAAGTCTGTGGCATGCGTCTCTAAGAGCTCTTTTTCTTGACTGCTTTTTTAGCCGCTTTTTTGCCTATCTTTTTGACTGCTTTCGTTGCCTTGGTCGTTTTCTTGGTTACCGGAGCGTCGCTGGAATCCGCATCGATATCGAATTCGATTTCAGCTTCAACGCCTGCCCCCTTTTTTGTTGTCTTTTTCTTTGCCTTGGATGCTTTCTTTGCACCTGTCCGATTCGACGTCTTTTTCTTTTTCGAGCCGCCGGCCGCTGCACGCACGGCAAGAAGATCGATGGCCTGTTCGAAAGTCAAATCGTCCGCACCTAAGTCTTTAGGCAATGAAGCGTTGGTCTCACCATCAGTAACATAGAGTCCGAAACGACCATCCCGAAGCGTGATGTTGGTCCCTGTCACTGGCGAAGCGGCAAACTCCTTGAGCGGAGGTGCGGCAGCACCCCGACCTCGACCTTGAGCTTTCGGTTGAGCCAATAACTCCAACGCCTGCTCGAGTGTCAAATCTAATATGCTCTGAGTTGCGTTAAGCGATCGAGAATCCGTCCCATTCTTGATAAACGGACCAAAGCGTCCTTGGGTGGCGATGATCGGTTCGCCGTTGGCTGGATTAAGGCCCAAAGTCTTAGGTAGTGACAACAATTGGATAGCAGTCGCTAGATCCAGCGTCTCAGTTGTCATGCCTTTGAGCAAGGAGGCGTTCTTCTTTTCTTCATCATCGGATTCACCCATCTGAACGTAAGGTCCAAATCGTCCCTGCTTGATGAAGATGGGCTTGTTGGTTTCGGGATGATGTCCCATCGGCTCGTCTCCAAGTTCTTGCTTGGCAAGCAACTCGACCGCCATTGCAAGATTCATTTCATCAGGGGGCATTTCCTCTGAAATACTCGCTCGTCGTTCGCCCTGTTCAACGTAGGGACCATAACGTCCAACTCGTACCGACACCGGCAAATCTGGGTTTCCGTCCAAGAATCCGAGTGGGTACGAACATGCTGTCCGCGGGTCGATTTCGGAAACTTTCAATGCAAGCAGTGGCTTGAGGCCGATGCCTCCTGGAGCAGCGTTTTCGACAACCTTTTCGTCACCAAAGTAAAACTCCTGAAGGTAGTCCAAGTTCTCGCGCTCGTTGCGACTGATCTGGTCCAGATAGTCTTCCATTTCCGCAGTGAATTTGTAATCTACAAGCGACGCGAAATGCTCTTCTAAAAGGCGAATTACCGCGAATGCAGTCCAACTCGGAACAAGTGCGTTCCCTTTCTTGAAGACGTAGTCTCGCTTGAGAATTGTATCGATGATGGAAGCATAAGTACTTGGACGGCCAATGCCCCGTTCTTCTAATCCTTGCGTTAGCGATGCTTCTGTGAATCGAGCGGGTGGCTGAGTTGTGTGAGAAATCGAATCCAACGCTAACGCCTTGAGAGGCTCAAATGGTTTCACATCTGGAAGGAGTTTTTCTTTTTCGGCTAACTCCGCTGCGGGATCATCACTCCCTTCAACATAGGCGCGCAAAAAGCCTTCGAACTCGATCGATGTTCCCGTCGCTTGAAATATCGCATCGTCCGCTTGGATCGCGACCACAACTCTTTGCTTCTTCGCATCGGCCATTTGCGACGCGATGGTCCGCTTCCAAATCAACTCAAATAAACGAAACTGGTCGTAGTTCAGTTCGCCTTTGATTTTTTCCGGCAACTGAAAAGGACTACCTGCGGGACGAATCGCTTCGTGTGCCTCTTGTGCATTTTTGACCTTGGCAGCATATGTGCGCGGGGTCGCGTAAAGGAACTGGTCCCCATATTGCGAACGGACCAATTCGCGAGCTGCATCGACGGCCTCTTTGGAAAGGGTAGTTGAGTCGGTTCGCATGTAGGTGATGTAACCGTTTTCATAGAGGCTTTGCGCAACCCGCATCGCATCCTTTGCCGTCATTCCTAATTTTCGATTTGCCTCTTGTTGCAACGTACTGGTCGTGAACGGGGCTTTGGGACGCTCGGTGTAGGGTTTCACCTCAACACTGATTACTTTGAACGAGGCCTTAGTTAACCTCGTTTTCAAGGCGTTGGCGGAATCGGCATCCAGTTGAAGCAGATTGGGATCCTTGAGAAGACCGGTAGCGGTATCAAAATCCTTGCCTGATGGAATTTTTCGATTGTCGACACTAACTAGAGACGCTGCAAATTTCTCTTTGCTGTTGGTTTCTAGCTCGACATCCAAATCAAAATAGGTTGCGGAATGGAAAGCCATTCGTTCGCGTTCGCGTTGCACGATCAACCGGACGGCAACGCTCTGAACACGTCCTGCTGATAACTTTGGTCTGACCTTTTTCCAAAGCAGTGGCGAAATGTCATATCCGTAAAGCCGATCCAAAATCCTTCGTGTTTCCTGAGCTTTTACTAAACCTTGGTCGATTTGACGGGTGTTTTGAAGGGCATTCTGGATCGCTTCTTTGGTGATCTCGTGGAAAACCATCCGGTGTACAGGCACCTTCGGCTTCAGCACTTCTTGTAAATGCCAGGATATCGCTTCCCCCTCCCGATCCTCGTCCGTTGCCAAATAGAGGTCTTTTGCATCCTTGAGTGCTGCTTTCAAAAAAGAAACATGCTTTTTTTTGTCGGGAGGGATGATGTAGAGCGGTTCAAAACCATTGTCGACGTTGACGCCGAGGTAGCCCCACGATTCCGCCTTGAACTCCGCCGGAACCTCTTTTGCTCCGCCAGGCAAATCTCGAATGTGGCCAATCGAGGCTTCAACTTGAAATCCACTCCCCAAATATTTCGAAATCGTTCTCGCTTTTGCAGGAGATTCGACGATGACGAGGGATTTTTTCTCACTCATAAAAATTTTGGGTTGGCAAGCGAAATACGGGAAACGCGATTGACTCTTCCGTGAATGTGGTAATCTACCTCACGCACAAGGGTTGTCACCGCAACGTCGGTCGTTTGTCAAGCCCTGTGAAGTGCGCTTGCAATGGAATTGCGTCAAACAGCGGAAATCCTACAATCCATGTTTGAGTGCCTATTTATTGGGCCAATTTACTCGAATGTCGACTACCAAGGATTGATTTTCCCAATGTCCAGCCCATTTGCTATTTTTCGAAAAAACCAGAAGCTTTGGATGGCTGGAGCCGTTTTCATTGCAATCGTTGCGTTCGTCATTTCACCCATGATCGAGTATTTTTCCGGCTCTCGCGGCGGTCGAAGGACCAGGAACGGAGGAATCAACCCCGTTCTCGCCTCCTGGAATGGCGGTTCCATTCGATTGGACGAGCTTAGCCGTGAATGGCAACAAGTTCGGATGGCCAACGCTTTCCTTCGAAAACTAGCGATTGAAGTGCGCGAAAAGGGCGGAATGCCCAACGTCCCTGAGTTTGCTCCCGATTTGAGCTTGGTCGGCATCACAAGCGATAGCGATTCGCAAGAAAGAATTATCGAACGAAAAGTTTTGGTCGCTGAAGCCAATCGCATGGGAATTCACTTTGACGACGAGTCGGTCAAAATATTTTTGAAGCGATTCGTCGACGGAAAAATGGACGGCGATCAAATCAACAAAACATTAAAGGTGGCAACCGATGCACAAATGAACCTGTTCGATTTCAATCGACTGATGCGTGAGGAATTGGCCAAGAATGAAGTGCTACGTCTAGCAGGTACTGGAATTAGGTTCGAAGATCGAAGAGAGTCTCGAACTCTTTCGCGACCAGCATTGACCACTCCAGGAAAAAACTGGCAAGATTTCCTTAAATTCAACCGCGCAGCAAAAATCCAAGCGTTCCCTGTTTTTGTGAATGACTTTGAACCGCAAGTCAAAAACAAACCCACGGAAAAAGAAATCCAAGACATTTACAACGAGGGAAAAGGAATCACGCGCTCGAGACGGACGATCGCAACGCAACCTGCTTTCATGCGGGCCAAGACTGCGGAATTCGAATACTTGGCGCTAGACGTCGAAAAAATTATCACGGAACAAATGCCTTTGGTTCCTGAAGAAACTCTCCGAACCGAATACGAACGAAGAGTCAAAGAAAAGCAGTTCCGCGTTCCTATCGCTCAGGAGGCGACGAGCACGCCAACCGCGCCTGGACTGGAAACGCCATCTGAGGAAGCGAAGCCAGCAAACGAAGGATCGGAGCCAACAAAGCAAGGAGCTCAACCAGCTTTGCCAACTGAAAACCCACCAGTCGATGCGAAGCCTTCGGTCGACTCACAGGACAACCCAGCCCTTCCGCCCGCATTGGCAGACCCCAAGGAGAACGCTTCATTCCAAAGCAAGACGGGCACTATCAAGCTGGTATCCTTTCAAGAAGAAAAGGGGGCTGCCTCTACGACAGCCGAAACACCGAAATCTACAGAACCGAAATCTACAGAAACGGTGCAGTCGAACGAAACGTCTCCGGCATCTGCTGCAACTCCAACATCTGCTGCAACTTTACCTGAGACAAGTCCGCAGAGCGAGCCAAACGCTTCCATTGAAGTGTCTCCACCCAAGGCGAGCGAATTGAGTCCAGGTTTGCCATTGCAGAAACCCGACGTCGCTGACAGCACGCCTATGCGAACCAAGACTTTTGAGGAAGTCAGAGAACAAATTGCGAGAGAGCAAGCAACTGCGCTAGCTTACAAAGTCGTCGAAGATCGCATCGGAGAGATGGTAGGAACGATGAGCATCTATCAGTCCGAAATACGAGCTTATCAAGACGCGATGGCTCAGAAAATCAAGAACAACAAGGCTCCCGATCCGATCGATTTAGAGAAACTCGGCAAAGATCTCGGGTTCGAATACGGAAGTACTGGATTGGTTGATCAAGAGTCGATCCAAGGCACTCCGATTGGTACATCCTTTGTGATGCTAGGACAGCGGAATCAGCCTTTCTCGTTCGCGATGTTGGTCAACGAATCTTCAGGTTATGGAGAGCTTTTCACACCCGTAACCTCTCTCGGATTTCAGGGCGGCAACAAACGATATCTCTCTTGGAAGATCAAGGAAACGCAACCGATGACTCCATCGGTCGACGGCGTGCGAGATCAGATTGTAGAAGTTTGGAAAAAACAGCAAGCATTCAAACTAGCCGAATCCAAAGCACGCGAACTGGCCACCAAAGTGGGTTCGTCCTCGCTTAAAGATGCACTCACGACCCCTGAAGAAAAGACACTTGTCCTAGAGCCTGCTAATTTTACTTGGTTCAATCCGATGTTTGCCAGGCGCGAAAGCAACCTTCAGTTGAGCAATGTTGAACTCTTGCAACCTGTAGACGATTCGTTCATGGAAGCAGTCTTCGCATGCAGGCCCAATGATACCGTTGTAGCCTCAGATAGTAACAAGACCGTCTACTATGTCGTGCAAGTCGTGGAACTGACCCCGGATGTCAACGCTCTTTTCGAGAAGTTTGCGTCAGCACCCTTCGAAGGTGTTTCCACTGTCTCACAATTGGAAAGCGATCGTGCACTCCAGCCTTGGTTCCAAAACCTGCAAAAGCAAATCGGCTTCCGAGGTGAATAGCTCGGTGTTGCAATCGATTGAGATCGTTCGTTTCGTTGTTTAAGAACTCGCCTTGGGCGACAATTCAAAGGGATTAGAATTCATGTCGCACACAATGGTGATTTTTGGAGCTTCAGGTGACTTGACCAGCCGCAAGCTCATTCCGGCTCTTTATCGACAATTTCAACGTGGACGACTGCCCAGTCCAACGCGAATCGTTGGCGTCTCACGAAGCGTATTCACTTCGGAACAATGGCGAACGCAACTCGCTGAGACGACTGAAAAATACGTCAAGTCGGACTTCCATAGCGAAACATGGCAAGCGTTTTCGCAAACCATTTTTTACCACCCCGGGGACATCGGAAGCGAGGATGACTTTCACAAGCTGGGAGTGTTCCTCAATGAAGTTGAGGGGTCACAAACTACCGACCGAGTTTACTATCTCTCTACGATGCCCCAGCTCTATGCATCGGCTATCGCTCAGTTGGGAAAGGCGGGACTGAATACGGAAAAAAATGGTCACCGACGTGTCGTCATTGAAAAACCGTTCGGCACCGACCTCGCATCTGCAATGGCGCTGAACGAATCGATTCACCAGACCTTCCGCGAAGACCAAATCTATCGCATCGACCACTATTTGGGCAAGGAAACTGTTCAGAATATCTTAGTGTTTCGATTCGGCAACACCATTTTTGAACCGCTATGGAATCGGAATTACGTCGATCACGTTCAAATCACGGTTGCCGAAGAAGTCAAAGTGGGACGCAGAGGAGACTATTACGACAAAGCCGGCATTTTACGCGATATGTTCCAAAACCATATTCTGCAGTTGATGATGGTTACGGCCATGGAAGCCCCGGTGCGTTATACGGGAGAAATGGTTCGCGACGAAAAAGTTAAAGTGCTTCAAAGCGTCCGTCCCTACAAAGGAAGCGACTTTGCCGAGTTCGGTGTTCGAGGCCAATACACCGGTTACTGCGAAGAGCAAGGAATCCCTGACGATAGCCAAACAGAGACCTTTGCGGCCCTCAAACTCTACATAGACAATTGGCGGTGGAAGGGTGTACCGTTCTATCTGCGAAGCGGCAAAGGGATGAGTTGCCGATCGACGCAAATCGTGATTCAATTCCGTGAACCCCCGCATATGCTCTTCGGCGAAAGAAAATCGTTTCGCCCAGAAGCCAACAAGATAGTCATTCAAATCCAACCGGCAGAAGGCTTGCAGTTGTACTTCCAGTCAAAGGTCCCGGACTCGGATATGAAGCTCCGATTGAGCGAGCTGGATTTCAAATTCGACACCAGTGGCAAAGAGTTGCCCGATGCTTACCAGCGTCTCCTGTTGGACGCATTGATTGGCGACCCTGGATTGTTCGCTAGGAGCGACGAAGTCGAACAAGCATGGCGGATCATCGACCCGATCATCTCGGCCTGGAAAAGCCCAGCCGCTCCGACACTTAATCCGTACGAGCCAGGCATGTGGGGTCCGGAACAATGCACCGAATGGATGCATGCGCAAGGCAGAAACTGGTTCGACGTCTGCCCCATCTTGCACTAGATGCGAACGCTGAATTTGCCGCTACGAGTCGCAGACTTCGCGAATCCAAAGTCTTTTCCAAAAACGTTTTGAAGTAACGCTGTTGTGGTAGCAGTCGCTGGATTTGCGAGTCGGAATCTCCCAATCGGCTCAGCCACGTTGTTCGCCGCGCATATACTCAATTTGAGGGATCGTGTTTACTCAAAGAGCCGGTTCAAATTGTGCTTTTTTAGTTGAGCATAGATTGCTTCTGGCCCGACAAACAAGCCTTCATCGAGATCGTCGTCGGCCGCAATGCAAACCCCTATCAGTCGTCCGCGAATATCGAACAGTCCGCCGCCACTCCTCCCTTGAACTGGTGCTCCAGCAACTTCGACATTGGAGGGTCCTACAAAACGATTCAGCTTTGTAATGAAAGTATCCCTTCGCGAAGGGGCATCGCCTCCATCGCAGCCGATGCTGAAAACGAATTCATCTTCTTGCAGTATCTGTCCTTTCGGAAGGAGTGGGACTTTATTTACCGGACTCGGCGTACGAAACTTGATAAGCCCCAAATCAACTTCATCGTTGCGGTAATCGAAAAGAGCTGCTGGAATTCGCAGAATTTCCCCACGGTGGAAAACCTCGACACTTATGGGTGTTTTTTCATGGATATCTCGGAAAAGGTGACCACAGGTAAGCACTAGCGCTTCATCATCAATACAGTCAATAATCGTCCCTGTTCCAACCGATTCATTCCGTTGGTATTTGATCCGAATGCGGACCGTAGCGTTTATGCTTTCTGGCAACTCCGGGATTGCAGAACCGTCCGGCGGGCGGCGGGCCGCACGACTAGGTTGACCCTTGGTGCTCCCTAGGCCATTCGACGCGATAGAAGATTTTTTGTAGTGAGAGTAATACGGATGATTGATACCTACCGATGCAGTCAGGTCCTTTGGAGATGAGGAGCTAGCTTTGTAGAGCGGGTGATTTGGTCCATAATTGGATGAAAGATTGGCTCGGCCCATCCGATGATTGGGGCCGTAAAAAGTACTGACGGTAGCATTGGCCAAACTGCCGTTGGTATATCCGGATAACTTGCTTGAACCCGTCGGCAATTCACTTGCTGTCAAACGCCTCTTTAGCTCGGCATGCTCCAGGCTGCCGACGACGCGATCAACTTCGCGACCGTTTTGGAGGACGATAACCGTTGGGATCAACTGGACACGCCAGCGATCCGCCGTGGCAGGATCCTTTAGACTGTCGACCGATTGAATCGACCAGCCTTCCCTGGAGAGCTGATCAATGAGCGGCTGAATCTTCCTGCAGGCCGGACAATTCGTTGAACTAAAGTGGATGATCAAACGGTCGGAAGGGTTGCCAACAAATGCCATCGCGGCGAGAAACCAAATCCAATTCGTCATGATAGCTTGCTCCTACCCCATTCTTAAATCGAACCATCACCATGAGTTTCGAATGGAATGGCGCAAAAAGCAAGTGAAGTCCAAAATTACTTCGAAATCGGGGCTCGAAGACTGCGAGAGCGGTTCGCCGCGACCTGTTTAGCCATCACATCAAACGAGTTTACGAACAAACACGATCTCTTCCGGACTCTTTAGCACGATACAACTGGATGTCGGCACACCCTAACAAGTCAACTGCCTCCATGGCAGAGTTGTTCATTGGCAGTTCCGCGGCGCCGATGCTCACTCTGACCGAAATATCCCCAGCGGACGTTTCGAAATCCTGTGATCCGATCGCAAGATTGCACTTCTTTGCAATGGCAACGGCATCTTCGATGTTTGTTTCGGCAAGAATTAGAGTGAATTCTTCGCCGCCGTATCTGCAGAGAAGATCATCAGCGCGTTTGGCGAACGAGATTCGTTGACTGAACTCGCGAAGCACCTCGTCCCCGACCAAATGCCCAAATGTGTCGTTTATTTTTTTGAAAAAATCAATATCCATCAACAACACGGACAACGGACGTTTGCATCGATGGCTTCTGGCAATTTCCTGAGTTAGCGAATCGAGAAGGTAGCTCTTATTGAACGCGCCCGTTAGGCCATCGCGGGTCATCGCATTGTAAACCGTTGCGTGGTATTGCGCTTCGATGCCACTGGCGCGAAGAAACTTGAATATGAAACTGCCAAATCGAATCGTCTCACCACCGATCAGCTTGCGTTCTGCAACCAATTCGTCGTCGACGATCGTACCATTCGTGCTCCCAAGATCTCGGAGCAGATACCCATCATTGGTACGATCTAATTTGGCGTGAAATCTTGAAACACTAACGTCTACCAAAGTTAAGTCGTTGGACTGTTCTCGTCCGATCGTGAACGGATCATCCCCAAGCCGCATCAAACCGTCCACGATGTGGGTTGGGTAAATTTGTACCAGACAGCATTCGCTGTTTTCGACAACGCTATTCGCTACAGAACTCTGATTTGCGATGGTTGCGTCAATGTTTGTGGGAATCAAGATCGTTGTTTTAGCCGAGTTAGAATACGCCGAATGCGCTCATCTGACTCGATGACCTAAACGCGATCAGCGACGGAATACTAGTTCGGAAAAACGGCACGTGCGTTTCAGCTGCAGATGGAGAGCAAAGCTGAAATACCAAAGTGTATCCAACTTGAGGATTGAGATAATTTGCCCTGTTTCCAGGTTTGGATTGACTGGTCTGATTGTGCTGATTGGGCAGATCGTTTGGACTAACGGGTTGCGTTTGCGTTCGGATTCCGATGACCACTACACAGAAAACCGAAGGGGGGGCGACTTGGAGGACGACGCAAGAACGTGCGACAGCGATTCCCAAGAACCGTTTTCCAAGCTCGAAACGGTTTCATCCGCATGATCGATTCCGTATTCGATGGATTGAATCAAGCGAGTTCGCATGCAGCCAAACGAGTCAAAAAGGTGAGGATGGATCATGCCGAGTGCTGCCTCGCAAATCCGTTGATTCATGTTGGGAGAAACGGGGGAGTGAATACAGTGTTTGTCGAGCCACGCACGACAGCTAGCCTGCAACAGCGTCCACACCATTTTAGATTGGGGCCCTAGCATTCGTTGGCTATAGTCCTCAGCAAATCCCTCCATTCTCGAAACGGAAAAGGAGTATTGCCCACCTAACGAGGAGTTGGCAAAATAGCCAAGCAGCATATCCGTCCAGTGCTCCAGGTAATGCCTCAATCGATTCAGTTCCTCCGCTTCGGCGACCCCTCTCTCAACGCCTTCTAGAATGACTTTGAGACATCGATTTCGTACTTCGCAATGGGTCGCCAATACGTTATGCAGGATACAACGCGAATCGTCATCAATCTGACGCTCCTCGAGTTGTGCCGCCACAGCCACGCAGACCCTTGTAAGGGGTTCTGCAAGCAATATCTCCTCAATAACACATCGCATCCGATGCCAAGCACGAACGCGTCTCGCTATGCTCTCCGATTTGCATAGTCCTCTAAGATTGCTTAGCATCGCATTCCAACTGTCAAAGCGAATGCGGCTTCGAAGCCAATATTCATTGATTGCTTCAGCCGGTAACGCGACGTGCTCTGCGACGAGAGTCGCCCCGTGGAAGCCCCACAAACCTGCCATTTCAACTAGCCAACCGGAGTGCATAGTTTTCCTCAAGTAACGGGTGCGATTCTAAAGTGAGCGGGAACAATGCTGAAACAGATGCAGACCCTAGATTCATCCAAACCGTCAAAAAACTCAAGCGAGGACAAGCCGGAAACTGCTAATTCTGTAGACGTCCAACGACGTAGCCGGCATAAGTGCCATTCTTCCTGCAATCACTGCGTTTCTTCATAAATCAATCGGACAGTCCGAATTCATCGGGTATGCTTGCAGGGGATCTGCCAAAACCTATTTCCTGGACCCAAACACCATGAAAATCAAAATAATCGCCAGAAACATTGCAACCCAATTCATTGCCGCCACTGTCATTTTTAGTTTGTCGGGCCTTGCAAACGCAGAACAGCACAAACAAATTGTCAATGGGCGAGAAGTTGTGGTTCACACGAATCCAATTCCTGTTATTCTTCACCGCATGGTTCCGCCTCAACATGGTCGGCACGTGACGCAAAAAGAAGTTGTCAATGGTAAATTGCCGCAGAACCGCTCGGCAGCCCCAGCTCGCAAGCGATGAAAGTCTGAGCTGCCAGAAAGCGTCGCGTTCGAAGCCATAAACATACAACCTGTGAGGCAATTGCTGTGCCATTGAGTGCCTTCGAAGGCTGCTCTTAACTAGATTGCTCGTCGTTTTGAAAGTTCAAAGTGGAAATTTGGCCCGCGATTGATTTGCTCGGTGGTAACTGCGTTCGATTACAGCAAGGTGATTACAACCGGAATACTGTTTTTAGTGATAAGCCTGGGGAAGTAGCCGCAAGATGGTTTGCGGCCGGTTCGCAGTTTCTCCATTGTGTGGATTTAGACGGAGCCAAGTCCGGAAGTATTGCGAACGAACAAGCAATTCTGAGTATCGTCGCCGAGGCAGGAAAACGCACGGTTCAACTGGGTGGTGGGGTCCGAAACGAAGCCACTATCGAGCGTTTGTTAAAGCTGGGCTTATCGCGTTTGGTCGTAGGAACCGCTGCACTGAAGGATCCAGCTTGGTTTGGCAAGATGTGTGAAAAATACCCCGGACATCTTGTGCTCGGATTGGATGCGTTCAATGGAATGGTCGCAACCGAAGGTTGGCTAGAAAAATCGACAACCTCCGCGAGCGAGCTGATTCTACGCGTGGCCGAGCACACCAATGCCTGCGTCGCTGTCGTCTATACAGATATTGCCAAAGACGGAATGATGTCAGGTCCAAACTTCAAGTCACTCGCGGAAATTCAGGCGACGAGCCCATTTCCAGTCATCTGTTCAGGCGGGGTCACAACCTTGCAGGATGTGAGAGAATTGATCCAAACAAAAACCGCCGGCGCTATCATCGGCCGGTCCCTCTACGAAGGCCAGATTCAGCTCGAAGAGGTATTGGAATTAGTGCTTCATTCCAATTAGTACTACATCCAGCTTAGATTTTTGGGTACCGCAACTCGTCAAAAGTTTCGGCTCGCCTTGCAAAAACACCGAAAGTCTTGACGACTTTCGCTGCGGGTAAAACCGTAGTCGACTTTCGCTACGGGCAGAACCGTTGCCGACTTTAACAAATGGGGCTTGCATCAGATCATCCACCAACATCGTCGGCTCGGAAATCTTCTATCCCATCTTCCCAAAGAGTTTTCGCGTCCTTTTGCAATCGAGCGCCAACCTGGGTAATAACGTTCATGCACATAAAGTTTGCGCCTCGGGCGGCGATTGCAGGTGAGTAGCCATGAGTGATACCGTAGAGAAAAGCGCCGGCAAACATATCGCCTGCGCCCGTTAGATCCTTAGGATGACAGGCGAATGCAGGTACATGTGATTCGTCACCGTCGAACCGAACAAAGGCTCCGTGTGGGCCATCGGTCACGATACAATTCGGAACAACCGATTTGAGCGCCGCGAAGGCCTCTTCGCTTGTGGTGCATTTGGTGATAGCGAGCGATTCCGGTGCATTGCAAAATAGCAAATCGCTTTCGGCAAGTGCAGCGAGAAACGCATCTCCGAACACTTCTGGAATAAAAGCGTCGGAACAGGTTAATGCGACCTTGGTGCCCGCGTGTTTGGCAATCCGGATAGCTTCTCGAATCGCTGTTTGCCCGGTCGCAGGGTTGGCGAAAACGTATCCTTCGATAAACAACCAAGTGGAGCTAGCGATACGCTGGGCGTCGACGTGCTTCGCTGCCAAGTGGCTGGAGACGGCCAAACATGTCCGCATAGTCCGCTCTGCATCCGGCGTTATGATTGCGACACAAGTACCTGTGATTTCGCCGACCATTATCGGGTTTCCAATAGCGATCTTCAGGTCATTGAACTCCTCCGCGTAATGCAATCCGTATCGGTCATCGCCGACACAACCTATGAAGGCTGATCGGCCCCCCAGTTGAGATAGCCCGATCACAGAATTTGCAACCGAACCACCACTTACCAATTGTAGTTCGTGTTTTCCTTCCGCAAATTGGTGGAGCAATTCGCGTTGATCTGCGGCCTCTACAAGCCTCATCGTTCCACGTTCGAAGGCAAGGGAAGCAAACTCTGGTTCATCCAATTCGACGAAAATATCGACGATGGCATTTCCTAGGCCGCAAACGTCATAGTCACGCATCGCTGGGAATCTTCTTTCTGGTAATCAGTTTTTCGTATTGGCATTAGTCGCAATAAAATCGATCCAACGCTAATCTATGGGAGGTTGAATTCTAGTCCAGATTGCTTCCTTCGGAAGTGCAACCCAAGTCCCCAGCCCACAGTCTCCACCCCTTCTTTCCCCTTGCACGGCAATTGTTCATGTCATTGATCCCTAATTCTTGGCTTTTAGGCACTCGGATGTTTGATCTTTCAGGTCGCCGGGCAATCGTTTCAGGCGGCTCACGAGGGTTAGGAACCGCAATGGCCACAGCGTTAGCAAGCTGCGGGGCATCTGTTCTGATTACCGCCAGGAAAGGCCACGATGCGGAACGCGTTGCGGATTCGATTGCGGAGGCTACGAACAAAAACGTTTATGGGATGGCATTGGAGATGTCAGACACGGATGGAATGCCTCGACATGTAGAAAAAGCGATAGAAAAACTTGGCGGAATCGACATCCTTGTCAATAACGCAGGCATCAATATTCGTGGCCCGATCGATACATTGACGCTCGATGAGTTCCGACAAGTCTACGATGTCAATGTGACCGGTGTTTGGTACTTGACCAAACTACTTGTCCCTTTAATGAAACGCCAACGGTATGGTCGCATCATCAATATCTCTAGTACTTTGGGAACGGTCGGACTAGCAAATCGAACCCCCTACGCCAGCAGCAAAGGGGCCGTAGTCCAGATGACCCGCTCCCTAGCGATTGAATTGGCCAAAGACGGCATCACAGTCAACGCAATATGTCCAGGACCGTTTCTTACCCCCATGAACGAACCGATTGCGGACACCGAAGACGCAAAGCGGAATATCCTAGGTGCTACGGCGCTTGAACGATGGGGGATGCTGGAAGAAATCCAAGGGGCTGTTGTTTTCTTGGCTGGTCAAGCGAGTAGCTATTGCACCGGAAGTCTGTTGACAGTCGACGGCGGCTGGACAGCTAGATAACGTTTCATCCCTCATTCTTGCAAGATTTTCATGGCACACCTCTCCGCTCACCGAACCATTGTTTAGGATAGTGCTCCATCGAAACGCTTTTCGATCCCTCCCCCCATTGACTGCATCTCAACTTTAAAAATTGAAAACCAATCGCCTCATTTTCGCCGTTCTATTGTTGAATTTTGGGGGTATCGTTGCGTTCGCAGTCTTCCGCGCTCGGACAGTATCAAGTCGACGCCCGGATCCGACCGCGATTCGTGGCGTGGAAGGCAATCCAGCACAAACGCGATCTGTATTTGTAATCCCAGAACGTCCCTCGCAACCTAGTCCAGATTCAAAAGCCGCGAGCGACTTCAACGAACTTCGCTCGGAAGCGTTCAGTGTGGTCGAGGGAGTTGTCAAACGCTTAAAAGATAATCCTGGTGCTCTTTGCCTGCTTGGAAAGCTTCATTTGCGAAGCGGCAATACGGAAGTTGCAAAACGCATATGGGAATATGCATTGGCCGTCGACGCAAATTTCGGCGATGCCTGGTTGGACCTTGGCAATGCGGTCCTTCTTTTAGGCGAACAAGAAAGTGCAGAACAACATTTTCGTAACGCAGCGAAGTGCTCCAAGGATCCGACCGAGGGACTTTTTGCTCTTGGAAAAGTACTTCTTGACCAAGGCAAATTAGTTGACGCTGTCGAGCAATTCAATCTCTTACTGAAGCGAAACCCAACCAATGTTTCAGCTATTTGCAAGCTCGGGGTCGCTTACCAACAACTTGGTCAATTCTCGAATGCAATCGAGGAATACTCCAAAGCCTTACAGGTCGATAAGGATTCGTGGGAAGCAATCCTCGGTTTGCAAACCGCTTATCGCAGTGCCGGTGACATGGCAAATGCTCGAAAATACTCCGAACAATTGTCCGATCCAACCAGAAGCTTAAGAGGCAAAGCGGATATCGATAATGAAAGGTCGCTCGAGTATTTCTCCTTCGTTTGCCAATCTGCCTCCAATTTGCTGTTAGAAGCGGGCGATGTAACTGCAGCGAGTGCAACATTAAAAAGGGGGCTTGAGTTAGCGCCAGAATCGGACCAAATGAGACGTCAACTTGTCAATATCTATACCAGCCAGGGGAACCATGACACAGCTATCGATGTGTTGAAATCGCGATGCAGTACATCGCCAGGATCGCTCGAAGCTTGGATGAACTTGGCGGTCTATTCCATGAAGGTTCGGAAACTCGAAATCGCTGAAGAAGCACTCCAGAAAGCGATCGCGTTAGCCCCTCAACAATCCGATAGTTATGCGTTGCTTGCGCAAATCCAAATGACCCGAACCAAAGATAGACCGTTGGCAGTAGAAACAGCCAAGCGAGCCGTTGGTCTTGCGCCGATCGCGAGCAATCACTTCATTCTTGCGACTGCTTTGTACCATACAGAGAACCTTGCCGAAGCGAAAAAGGAACTTACGGAAGCGTTGCGGTTAGAACCCAACAATCAAGAGTTTCGCGAGGCATTCGCCCGATTGTCCGCACCGAAGTAGGAACTTTTCCAATGCGACTATTATGCAATCGAACCAACATTTGGTTTCGCCTAGGTTGGATACCAGTTGTTATGATGTGCGGTTGCGGTCAATCGATGAGCGATCCGTCTGTCCCCAAACAAGCGCCCACTGCAACAACAACACCCGCCATAAGTCCGCACTCAACCAATACGGTTCCGTCCACGCCACCTTTGCCTGATCCTGTTGTGGACATAAAAACACGTATCATGTTGACGGATTATAGTTCTGAGTCGCAACTAGATTTCAAGCATCACTACGACGGTCACGGCGAAAAGTACATTGTCGAAGCGTTGGGGGGAGGAATCGCATCCATCGATTTCGATGGCGACGGTCTGCTAGACATCTATTTTCTGAACGGGGCTTCCCTGGGTACCCAAGTAGGCGAATCGCCTCCCAATGCGCTTTATCGCAATCTCGGTAACTTCAAGTTTGCAAATGTGACCGACTTCAGTGGAACCGATGATCGCAACTTTAGTACAGGCGTTGCCGTTGCGGACTACAACAATGATGGATTCCCCGACATATTCGTTAACAACTTGGGGCCGGACCGACTGTACTGCAATAATGGGGATGGGACTTTTACCGATGTTACGGAAACGGCCCAAGTCAGCCGAACGGAATTGGGAGCTGGCGCTTGCTTCGTCGATGTGGATGGGGATTCGCTGCTCGATCTATACGTAGCCAACTACGTCAAGTCACCCATCGAAAAAAACGTTAAGCGAACAACCGATGGCAACGCGAGATACCCAGGTCCGCTCGATTTCGAGCCCGAACGAGACTTCTTGTTTCACAACGAAGGGGACGGTAGCTTCGTTGACATTAGCAGCCCTAGCGGCATAGCAGATATCGCAACTACCTCGATGGGGATCATTGCAACCGATTTCGACAGTGATGGAGATAGCGATATCGTGGTGGTCAACGACCTCGATAGAAACCTGCTTTGGGAGAACGACGGGAAAGGGAAATTCACAGAAGTGGGCATCCAGCGTGGCATTGCCTTTTCTTTCGACGGACGACGCAACGGCAACATGGGGATTGATGCTGCCGATTATGACAATAACGGCTCCATGGACCTCTATACCACGACCTTTAGCAACGAGTTCCCGGTCTTGTATCGAAATGACGGTGCAGGCAGCTTCAGCGACGTCACGCTTGCGACCGGTGCGGGCGGGAAAATGAAACCGCATGCCAACTGGGGAACCTCGTTCCTTGATATCGAGAATGATGGGGATAAAGATCTTTTCGTAGCCAATGGGCATGTCGATCCCAATGTACAACTGTGGGCCTATAACACGGCTTGGAAAGTTGCTAATGTTTTGTTGCTCAACGTCGATGGAAAATTCAAAGACGTATCGGCGACCGCTGGAAGTGGATTGCTGCCTGTCGAAAGCAGCCGCGGTAACATTGCTGACGATCTTGACAACGATGGCGACATCGATCTAGTCGTGCATAATTCGCTAACCATTGCGACAGCAATCAAGAACGACACCCTCACATCCAACCAGTGGCTTCAAATCCAGTTGCACGGAAGAACCGCTTGCCGCGACGCGACGGGGACCAAAGTCCAGGTCTTCCTTGACGATAAGACACTGACCGACGAAGTGCATAGTGGACGCGGATACCAAAGCAGCTATGGACAACGTCTTTCATTTGGGCTGGGTCCAACAAGCGTTGTCCCAAAGATCAAGGTACAATGGTCCGATGGGAAAGAGGAAGTCTTTACTGCCATACCCGCAAACAAGTTGCTCACCATCGTTCAGAAGTAAGTCCAGAATGCCTGAAACTGTTTTTTCTAAAATCGTCCGAAAAGAGATCCCTGCTAAGATCGTGTACGAAGACGATTTGAGCCTTGCTTTTCATGACCTTCAAGCTCAAGCCCCGGTCCATGTGTTGGTCATTCCGAAACGACAAATCGATTCGCTGGAGGCAGCAACTGCGGAAGACGCCAGTCTTTTGGGCCATTTGCAGATTGTCGTTCAGAAGGTTGCTCGGATTCTCGACATTCACGAAACGGGGTACAGGGTCGTAATGAATTGCGGTCGAAACGGTGGTCAGTCGGTCGGGCATATTCATTATCACGTTTTAGGTGGCCGTCAGCTGAAATGGCCGCCGGGATAAACCGCAATTGGCAAACGCCTGCACCCTTGTTGTGGCAGGCCAACAAAATCCAAAACAACGTTGCGGCTAAAGACCATTGCCCTGTCCAAACAAGATTTTTGGGGTAGCGAAACTCTTGGACAGTTTTGGCATGTGCAAATCGCCGAAAGTCTTGGCGACTTTCGCTACGAGACAAAACCATCAACCCCAATTTCTAATCTAGACAGAGCACTTGCCCCCAGTCACGATCGGATTATTCGCTCTTCTGCGGCGATTTGGCTCTTCGTTTTCTCACGATTTATGGGAAACTTCTTCAGTTGCATTTCGTAGGCGAAACCCGGTTACCTCCCATTCCACAAACGGTGAGGTGAAACAAATTCGAATGTTTTTGAACAACAAAAGCTCTCATCCCTTTAATTTTTCAAAACGGTACCCGCTTTGGGGCGCAGTTTTTCTCTGCGTATTCTGCACAAGTGGGTGTGCGCCCCAAGAAATGGAGTATCGCTCGAACGAACTTCATGCCGCAAGTCTTTCCCAGGAATCGACGGAACAACAAATCGAAGACTTTGCGGAGAGTGCTCAGAAGCTCGTCGCCGAGCTTTTCGGAACTCCGGATATACCGAAATGGCCCAGCGCGATCACGGCACCCGTGGACATGGGAAAGGTAGAAAGAGCGGCAGGACCTGTAGGTCGAAATGAAGCCAAAGTGGAGCGAGGTCTTTACCGCAAGCATTGCATTCAATGCCACGGTACTACCGGAGATGGAATGGGACCGGCTTCTGCCTTGCTTGCTCCCTACCCTCGCGACTTCCGACGTGGGTCCTTTAAATTCAAATCAACACCGATAGGAAAGAAACCAACTCACTCGGATTTGGTTCGGACCCTTGAGAATGGCCTTCCTGGAACGGCGATGCCCGCTTTTGCGACTCTGAATCTATCAAAAGAATTTGAGCATGACGTTGACGCATTAGCGCACTTCGTTCGTTTCCTCTCGATTCGCGGCGAAGTCGAACGGAAAATCCTTTCGGCAATTATCAACGAAGAACTCGCAAGCGACACTCCCCTACAAATCACATCGAAGGTTACCGACAGTTGGATCGCGGCCGATTCGTATGCTGTTAGGCCACCTAAATTCAATGTCCATACAACGGAACAACAACGCACCGAATCCATCGAACGGGGCAAGTTGGTTTTCGTGAGCGAACTCACGGCCTGTTCCAAGTGTCACGGAAAAGCTGGAGATGGCAAAGGGACATCGGTAGACTTCGACGATTGGACCAAGGACTGGACCATCCGAGCGGGAATCGACCCTACAAAAAAAGCAGAATGGAAACCGATGAAAAAGTACGGGGCTCTCAAACCCGCAATTGACAGTGCCCGCAATTTAACTTTCGGGGCATTGAGAGGCGGTGCGACGCGCGAGGATATCTACCTTCGCATCGTTTTGGGAATCGAAGGAAGTCCGATGCCCGCCATCGCGAGAAAAGACAACGGCAATCCTGGCATCACCGACGAAGGGATCCAGGATTTAGTGGAGTATGTTTGTTCCCTCGCCGGTCTAGAGCATTCGCTCGGAGAAGCTAAGAGCAAAGGGGTGAGCCATGCACAATCCAATTAACGCGAGCTCGCGATGGGTTTATCGCTGGGCGATGGCAGTTACGGTGCTAACCTTTCCATTGATTTGGCTTGGCGGGTTGGTGACAACACATGATGCGGGTATGGCGGTGCCGGATTGGCCGGGCACGTTTGGCTACAATCTTTTCCTGTACCCGATTTCCACTTGGCTTTATGGTCCCTTCGATCTCTTTGTCGAACATGGGCACCGATTGCTCGCTTCCGTCGTGGGGCTCTTTGCAATCGTATTATGCGTAGTCGCTTATCGAAACGAACGACGACGCTGGTTGACGACCACTTGCTTTCTATTCCTTGCTGCGATCATCGGACAAGGCGTGTTGGGGGGAGTCCGCGTGCTATTCGATGCGCGCACTTTAGCCATGATCCATGGTTGCTCAGGACCATTGGTTTTTGCGCTCGGTGGCTTCATCGCAATGGCATCCTCCCCGCGTTGGCAACAGTCCGTTCGCAAATCAGATGCCAATCGACTTGGTCTAGTTGCTATATTGCTACTGGTACTCTCAGTTGCACAGTTGTTCGTAGGGGCTCATTTGAGACATTCACTTCCAACCTGGCTACCAGCCTTTTTCATGTCTCTGGTCCACACGCACCTCTTGATGGCGGCTTTGATTCTGTCATCAATCGTACTGCTGTCAGCGATGGTTCGATCGCGTGCAAATCGCCCTTTTCCGGAACTTCAGAGCCCTGCGAACGCGTTACTCGCAATTGCCGTCGTGCAGATTCTACTCGGTTTCGCGACGTGGATTGCAAACTATGCAACCCCTTGGATCGAACTCACCCCGTGGCTTGCTCGTTACACCGTGCAAGGTAAAGGGTATTGGGAGTCGATGATCATTACTGGACATCAAGCAACTGGTTCACTATTGATCCTTTGCTCACTCTGGATGGCTTGCCGATCGTATCGAAGAGATTCTGCTATAGATAAAGCAAAAGCCGGCAAACCAGAATCCGTTGAGTATGTCCGAAGAGATTTCCAGCCTGAATCCGTCAGTGTAGGCATTGAATGAGCCCCTCGTTCCCAAACCCAAACGCGACCACAGTAGAGCCGTCCGCGGTGTCGTCGGCACATGAAAACGTTGCTGTTATTAACTGGTGGAGTGACTATCTAGCGCTCACTAAACCTCGAATCACTGTAATGATCTTGCTGACTGTCGGAGTAGCAATGTTGGCTGCCAAGCAAATCAATGGCACGATTGTTTCTTGGACTGTATGGCTCAACACACTTATTGCAACGAGCATGATCGCGGGCAGTGCGAGCACGCTAAATCAGTGGTTTGAACGCGAGCGGGATGCGATGATGCCCAGAACTCAAAAGAGGCCTTTACCGAGCGGTCGCTTGACGGCTATCGAAGCGGCGATCTTCGGTTGGACACTGTTCGTCGTTGGCAGCCTGTACCTTTGGCTAGGTGCCAACGCGGAAGCCATGCTATGTGGAGTAGCGACTTGGGCGATTTATTGTTGGATTTATACTCCGATGAAGACGGTATCTTGGTGGAATACCGCCGTGGGGACGATCCCAGGCGCCTTGCCTGTCATGATCGGCTGGACTGCGGCTGGCGGATCGCTATGGGATGTCGATGGGTGGGCGCTGACGGCAATCGTTGTGCTTTGGCAGTTCCCGCATTTTATGGCCATTGCTTGGCTTTACCGAGACCAATACGCATTAGCTGGATTTCGCATGCTGACCAGAGAGGAACCCACTGGAGTTGCAGCTGGTTGGCACGCAATCGTTCCCGCCTGTTTATTGATTCCGCTTTCAATCGCTGTACTTCATCCCATCTCAACCACGACATGGTTCGTAGCCCTACTTGGGGCAGCATCCTGCTTGGGACAAGCCGGTGCATCGATGCGTTTCCTTAGAGACCGAAATAACCAGACAGCAAGGAAGCTTTTGCATAGTTCCCTTCTTTATTTGCCAGCAATCATGTTTCTGGTCGTAGTCCGATGGGGTATGGAGTGATTTCGCGTCAAGCTAATAGCCATCTCGCATTGTCGATCCGAAACATCACACATCGATACAAGGATGTTTTGGCAATCAATGAATTGTCGTTTGACGTCACTGCAGGTCAAATTTTTGCCATTTTGGGACCCAATGGTAGCGGTAAGTCGACACTTTTTCGACTTGTGGCAACCCTTAATAGCGTTCAAAGCGGTTCCATTCACGTCCTTGGCTGGTCCACGCAAGCCAATACTAACGAAGTGAGACAACAGCTTGGCGTGGTCTTTCAGTCGCCATCGCTCGATCGCAAACTAACTGTCCTGGAGAACATCCGCTGCCAAGCAGCGTTGTACGGTCTATTGGGTACAGAACGCGACCAACGGATTCAAGAATACGTCGAGATGCTTGGGCTTATCGACAAGCTACATGTGCGATGCGAAAGGCTCTCGGGCGGGCAGAAAAGAAGAGTCGAACTGGCCAAAGGGCTACTTCATCGACCGAAAGTGCTTTTGCTCGACGAGCCAAGTACGGGTTTGGATCCCGCGGCGCGATTGGATCTTTGGCAAGCGTTAACGGAACTGCGAGACAGGCATGGAACCAGTATCATCCTAACCACGCACCTGCTTGACGAGGCTGACAAATGCGATGGCGTCGCTATATTGAACGCGGGTGCAATGGTAGCTTGCGATCGGCCAGAGCACCTGCGATCAGAGACAGGCGAAGTCGTGGTTTGCATTGCCACTAATGATCCGGTTGCCGTTGCGAGGATTCTCAAGGAGGATTTGCAGATGAACTGCAGAGTCTTTGATCAACAAGTGCGTATTACGGCCCCTGAAGCGGTATCGTCTCTTTTGTCCATCATTGACCGGACAAAATTACTGGCCACCAGCGTTATGGTTGGACGCCCCAGTCTTGAGGATGTGTTCATTGCCAAGACGGGTCACCAATTTCACCGCTCATGAGTTCCCGATTGCGTAATGACTTGGCAGAGGTCCTCTCCACTGCTTGGCCTCTCATGTTGTCGACAGGTCTCTTTTCGTTGACGTTGTTCGTCGATCGAATGCTATTGTTTCGTTTTTCGGCATCGAGTGCGGCAGCGGCAATGGGCGCTGGTACCGTTCTGTGGACAATCAATTGCTTGCCGATGGGAATTTGCGGTTACACCAATACCTTTGTGGCTCAATATCTCTCTGCAAAAAGGCCGACCAGAGCATTGCAAGTGGTCTGGCAAGGTATTCTGTTGGCACTCTGCATAGGCCCCATTCTGGCATTGATTGGATTCAATGCGGAGACCCTTTTCTCATTCATGGGGCACTCGAAAAATCTCGCCGTCCAAGAGGCAGAGTACTTTGTGTGGTTGATTCCAGGAACCTGGGCGACCATCGTGGCATCCTCGCTGGTCGGACTCTTTTCAGGAAGCGGCCGATCGATGATCCTGCTCTACACGGACATGGTAGTCACCATTGTTAATGCGGTTCTTGATTACATCTTGATCTTTGGATTGCTGGGTTGTCCTGTACTCGGGGTTCGCGGTGCTGCTATTGCCAGCAGTGTCGCATTGATCTTGAAGCTGGTTATTCTGGCGTTTGTGGCCAGAAAAGACTTCCAACTAAAAAACAAAGTTGCAGGGGTTTATGTCGATCCAGAAACGCTGGGTTCAAATCGGGCAGGGATCAAAGAACTACTGCAATGGGATTTTCCGCTTATGAAAAGACTGATTCACTTTGGATGGCCGGCAGGTGTCTCCGTTGTGGCAGAAGCGCTTTGTTTTACCTCGATCATGATGATCGTTGGGCGTTTGGGGGAAGAGGAAGCGGACGCGACAACCTTGGCATTGGGCGTTAACCTTATCGCTTTCATTCCGTTGGTTGGGCTTGGTACCGCGGTGGGTGTGTTGGTCGCCAAGTATCTTGTGCGAGAGCAGATCGAAACGGCGAAACGAATGGTCTTTAGTGGGTTGATCATCGGCATTGCGTACAGCATGATCTTTGTCGTGCTCTATGGAGGATTTCCAGATTGGATCATGACGGTCTACGCAATCGATACCGATCCAGATCGATTCGAAAAAATGCGTCCCATGCTGCGTCCCTTGCTGTACTTCATCGCTGGCTATTGCGTATTTGATGCTTTCCAAACGGTATTCGTTGGTGCACTCAAAGGAGCAGGCGACACGCGATTTGTTCTCGGAGGGCATGTTTTTGCAGGAGGGACGACGGTCATCGGTGGAATTGGGGTCAACCTCTGGACTGGCTGGGATGGCCTGTACTATTGGTGGTGGGTGATATTTGTTTGGGTCGTGATGTTAGCGACCATCTTTACGTTGCGATACCTGCATGGTGGTTGGCAAACCAAACGTGTCATCGAACCGGTGCTTACGGATGTCTAGACTCGGTTGCGACGATTTCAACTCGGCACGAAGGCATTGGGCGTTTGAGACACAAGCAACATGGGCAGCAATTCCCTTGTCCACTTTCAAACCGATGTCAGGAACGGTTTACGCACCGCCAGTCGCCTGGCGTTGATAAATCGCTTGAATCATGGATTCCGTGTCCTTGAACTTCTTGGATCCCACGAGCGCTTGTTCGATCAGTCGTCGCGCATCCGCTTCGTTATGACCGAGCACCAACAGTGCCTGAAACGTTTCATCGACCACGCCAGGTTTTTGGACCTCAGCACCGGGCAATTCGCGGCGGACTAAGAGCGCAAAACGAGGCATCTTGCGACGAAGGGTTGCAATGATCTTCTCTGCGGTTGCGGGACCTACACCGGGTAAAGTTGAGAGTGCTTTGGCGTCCTGTTGTTCGATCATAACCGCAGTGTCCTGAACGGGACGGACCATTGCGCGCAGCGCCTTTTTAACTCCCACACCATCCACGGAGCAAAACAGTTCGAAGAAGTCCCGCTCTATGGTCGTCAAGAAGCCCACCAGTTTTGGCATCAATCGCCCACCTTGCGCCGCATTTCCATCGATGTAGTGGATCGTATGCAGCGAGATGCTCTTGCCAATTTCCGCTTGCAGATGCCTACGCGTGTATTCGGGGATCGCCACTTCATACTCGAACGGAGGAACGTTCAAAGTGGCGCAATCGTCCGCCAGTGACAACAGCTGTCCAGTGACTTTGGTGATCAAAGTGGTTTCCTAGATTTCTTGAGTAGCTCAACGATGGGGCCAGTTGCGAAATGATGACACAGTGCGATAGCTAGCGCGTCCGCAACGTCAGGTGGATCAGGCACTTCCTTTAGCATCAATTGCTGCTGGATCGCAAGCTGCATTTGTGATTTGGGGGCTCGACCATTGCCGGTTAGCAAACTCTTTACTTTGGTCGATGCGTACGAGTGTACCGCTTTTCCTGCGTTGGCTGCAGCCAGAAACAAGACTCCACGCGCGTGCCCCATTAGGATTGCGGTCCGCGGTCGATCAAAATGCGAATAGAGTTGTTCGACGGCGACTTCGTCAATCGTGACTGTTTCAAATAACTCCATGATTCCTGCGTAAAGTTCCTGAAGCCGAGTTTCCAGCGGCTGATCTCTGCGGACTCGAATGACTCCCGCTTCGATCAGTTGGATATCTGCTGCACTACGGATAATGCCATATCCAGTAATGGCGAGTCCTGGGTCCAATCCAAGAATGACGCGGCCTTTATTGGAACTTGGATCCGGCATCATGCCCTTCACTCTTTCTTGAGACAAGGCAGGCCGCAAACTCCGCGTTCCGAACCAACACATAAGGTCCTGCGACTACTGGCACATTCCACGTTATCCCATCCAACGCGGGCAACTCTGCTATCGCCTTTCCTTGGCTCGATCCTGTTGCCAGAACAATTGCAAGCCGACCATCTTCAGCCAAGATCAAAAGATGTCCGTTGACTATTATTGCCTGCCCATGACCATATCGCTTACCTCTCCAAACACGCGTTCCATCCTTGGGGTCAACGCATTCAAGCACACCATCGCTCAATCCATAAAGTAGTCCCTCGTATGCAATCGCGCTGGTGAACTTTGTCTTGAGTGCTTTATTGCTTTCCCAGACCGTGTTCACTTTCCAGAAGGCGGGATCGCTTTCGGCCTCTGGGTTTGTACCACTGTGACTAACCTCGATAAGCTTGGAACCCTGCGCATAGCCTTTCCCAAGCAACAACCGGCGACCGTCCACGGCGACGGGTTGTGAGGAACAAGCTTCGCCATTGGACCTGCTTGGCCACGGAGCCGACCACATTACTTCACCGTTCCTCACATCGTGTCCAGTCACGGACCCTTCATTGACCGTAACGATTTGCCTGACTCCATTCAACGTCAAGAGTGCGGGTGAGGAGTAAGAAATCTGTTGATCGCCACCCGACCATAGCTGCTTCCCTGTCTCCAAATCAAAGGAAATAAGCGACTTGAGGGGGCCGTCGCTGGCTTTCCCTCCGAATGGCACAACGACTTGATTGTCGAAAACAAGGGGCGAGCCGCTCCGCCCCCAAAGAACTCCCTTTTCCGAAATCTCCTGTGAGATCCCAGCAAGCTTGAGCAGATCCTGCTGCCAAACGAGTTCGCCTGTTCGCAGTTTTACGCATGAGACGATCCCCAAGGCGGATTGTGAAAACACCAAGTCACGATGGATCGTTGGGGTTGAACGCGGACCCAATCCACCCAAGGGATGTGAGTGCCTCCCTTGGGTCTTATGCCTCCAAACCACTTTGCCTGTCTCCAATTCAAACGCAGTCAAACACTCCTGCGCATCTATTTGTTCAAGCGTAATCGCTAGTCCGTCGCGGACCGCAAAGCTTGACCAACCCGCTCCGATAGGAATCTTCCAAAGGATCGAAGGAAGCTGTGCGTCCCATGCCGTGGAGAAGCGATCATCTTGAACAATCCCGTTGCGATCCGAGCCTAAAAACTGATTCGACTCGATCGGTTTTGAAATGGATACGCTTTCTGGTTCGACATTTCGATCCGTTTTCACTGAATTGGATGGCGACGCTGGGATGTTTGATTTCTGGTTGAACCCAAAGCGTGAACGGAAGACAGGTACGGTTTCGCCTGTAACACCAACATACTCAAACAAACAATAGCCGATCGCAGCAAGAGTAACCGGCGAGGCTAACATTAGCATTCTTCGAAGAAACGTGTTAGCGAAGATCCTCCAAATGCAAACGAAAGATGCTATGCATCCGAGCAATGTTACGGCGGCACCCCCAAGGTTAGCAAATTGGTGGTCCGTCTCAAAGAGTAGCGACCTGGTAACAGGCACCAGTGAAAAGAGACCAAGAGCAACCCAAAATGAGATAGGCAACCGTTTGGGTTGCCCATCTCTTTCCATTTTGGCCTCCATCGGTACTTTCTTGTCCGCGGAATAAGCGTCGTTGCTCATTTATTTGGCTAGCAGTTTATTACTGATTTTTAATGCCTCAACGTAGTCTCTTGCAACGTTCAGAACTTCTTTATTATAGAAGCTTGGATTGTAGACTTTGCTGCGTTCAGCCTTCGCCTCAATTTGTTCATCCTCCTCTTTTTCGGAATTGAGTTCTTTGCGACGTGCATTGAAATCGGATTCCTTGAGAGAGATGGTCTTGTCGTCTTTTTGTTTGACGTACGCATCTATCTTGGAAAGAAGTTTTTCGAATTCTGAATTCTTTGCAATCCTTTGGTCGGCGGCTTGTTGGAGCATGACCTTCATAGGACTGTCAACCATTCGGTAGTTTTGGTGCTGTCGAGCTGGCACTTTGTCCACCGGTAGTGGGTAATCGAGATCGCTTTCGGAAATATCCAACTTTGCGGTGATCGAGGGAAGGATCACATCGGCGGAAACGCCTTCGAGTTGTGTGGAGCGTCCATCCGGAAGGTAGAATTGTTGAATGGTCAACTTGAGTGCACCGTACGACTTCTTGGCGGTCGGCCCGAACATATAGGGTGCGAGATCCATAAGCGTTTGAACAGTACCTTTACCGTGCGTCTTTGGATCGCCTACGATGATTCCGCGCCCGTAGTCTTGGATTGCACCGGCAAAAATTTCACTTGCGCTGGCGCTCATTTGACTGATCTTCACAACCAGTGGCCCATCCCATGCCACACCTCGGTCTTCATCATCGAGGGATTCAATTTTGCCATCGAAATTCTTGACTTGAACCACTGATCCTTGATCGATAAACAGACCTGTTGTGGAAACCGATTCCGGGAGGGAGCCGCCACCATTTTTGCTCAGATCCAAAACGACGACGTCGACCTTTGATTCGCGAAACTTCCTCAGAATGACTTTCAGGTCGGCGGTTGTGCTTTTGAAATTAGCCTTCCCTGATTTCGCGCCATCCATGTCCAGATAAAAACTCGGGAGGTTGATATAACCAAAGCGGTATGGTGTACCGTCTGCTTTGGTTCCATCTTCGATGATCTCTGAGCGGGCAGCGGAGTCTTCGAGCTTGATCAAGGCTCGAGTGATTTCGTAGATTTGCACGTCGCCACCGGCTTTTGGCTTTACGTGTAGTTTGACTCGTGTACCCACTTCTCCTCGGATCATTTTCACAACGTCCTTGAGTTTCATGTCTTGAGTTTCCACTGGAGACGTCCCGTCCTCCTGTGCGACGGCAACAATTTGGTCACCCATTTTGATTCGGCCATCCAAGTCGGCGGCACCGCCGGGCACCAAGGTCTCGACGACTGTTGTGCCATCATCTGGTCGGAGAGTGGCTCCGATTCCTTTCAGCTCAAGCTTGAGATGTACGCCGAAGTCCTCCTGTTCTTGCGGAGCCATGTAGGTCGTGTGAGGATCCAAGGCGTTCGTAATGGACGTCAAATAAAGCTCGAGCAATTCGTCGACATCGGTCTTCGATTTTGCGTTGTAAACTGTTCGGTAACGTTTATGTAACGTATCTCTCGCTTGTTCATCTGTCTTTCCATCTGCGCGCATCGAAAGAATGTTCAGTTTGATCGTCTTTCGCCAGCGATCAGCCAGCTCGCTTACATTTTTCGCATAGCCGATTTCTTTTGCATCGGAATCAATCGACTCGGCGACGGTAAAATCATGTTGTGCGTCAATTTGTTGATGAATGATTGGCATGACCTCGTCCAAGCGTTGCAGGTAGCGTTTGTACGCAACGTAAGCGAATGAAATGTTGCTTGCCTTAAGTAAGTCATCCAACTTCGATTCATAGGGCTTAAATTCCTCGATATCCGATGCGAGGAAATACGATTTCATGGGATCGACGTTTTTGAGGAAAATTTCAAAACCGTGGGTTGATAGATTGTCGTCAAATTTGGGCTTTCGAATATGGGCTTGTTCGATCAGCATTCTGACAGTTCGAACCACCGACTTAGTAATGGCAGGGGGCTCAGTAACATCCTTGACCAGCAACAAATCCTCGGCGATCAAGGTTGCCGGAAACGCTTGCGATGCAGCAAGCACGGAGGTACAAAGTACCGCAATAAACGCTTTTCGTGTGAACCTTTTTCGTATGCTCTGAATTCGCGTGCGCATAGTAAATTTCTTGCTGAATTGAATTTGGATCAAAAAATGCGAAAGGGGGAATGCCATGCCCCGAGTGAACCCCTGTTTCATCAACAGGTTAAACTCCACCTAACCACCATACTTTATCACAACTCAATAGTAGGAAATTGGCATTTGGAAGGCAACATGGATCTAAAACGCTCAAATTTGTCGTCCCACAGGCCGTCTCCCCTGTGGTATTCGGCGAAGAGATCTGCAGAATTCTAGTGAGAAGGAAAGGTCGCATGCGTTTTCTCTACTAATCCTATCCAATTCCCGGGAAGTTCCCTCGTGCCTTCCGTGTTGCTATGAGCGTCAATCGCAAACAAAAACTCGAATCCATCCTCTATGCGATACGTACATTGGATGATTTTTCGGCGGCAGGAGCTAAATTGGTATGCCGAGATTCCAACGCAGCCTATGTAAGCAAAGTTCTGAATCAACTCACTCGGGATGGACTGTTGACCCGAGTCGAAAAAGACAATCAAGGGATCTTTCGGTGGGTCCGCAATTTCTCTTGTTCGCCCGAAAACTGGATCGATTCTCAGGTATTCGGTGAGCAGGTCAAACAATCACCGGAACAGGATCGACCGCGGGAGCAACTCCTAAGAGACGGACCAGCCAAGCTCACCGACGCTCAACTGATTGCAATCCTCATCCGAGTCGGAGTTGTCGGTGAGTCAGCGGTCCAAGCGGGACGCAAGCTCTCCAATCGATTCCCCGAGGAAAAGGTGGCGCTTTTGGCCGACGCCAGCCTAACGGAATTGAGGAACATCAGTAAAGCCATTCGCAAGGACAGCTACGCTCAAGTTATGGCCGGCATCGAACTGGGCCGAAGAATCGCTGTGCTAAAGGACCAACAAGATTCACCACCTGAGAGAATCCGCGGTTCCGATGATGCCATTCGGTATTGCATGCGAGCTTTCAGCAGGTTGGCCGTCGATGGAAAGCAAGAAGAGTTTCACATTGTCACGTTGGACACCCAGCACGGGCCGATCAACTCGCACTTGATTACTGTCGGAACGTTGGATGCAAGCCTCGTTCATCCTCGAGAAGTATTTCGTGCCGCGATCCGCGACTCCGCTTCGGCTATTCTCTTGGTTCATAATCATCCTTCGGGAGATCCAACCCCCAGTCGCGAAGACAAATCGGTAACCGATCGCCTAACACAAGTGGGGGATTTGGTGGGAATTCGAGTTCTGGATCACATAATCGTGGCTAAAGAACGCGGACGAAGCGTCATGGCTGAACGCTGATATTCGCCTGCGATGGTTTGGTCACCGACGCACTCCGTAGAGGGCCAAATGTTTCAAATCCCTTCGTTTTCACCCTCTGCGATTCTTTTGGCACCGCACACCAATCTGCGGTATTATTGAATCCTACCGAATTGACAGGCGGTTTGTTGAGGTTTTTTGCTTAGGAATGCATTGACGCAAAAGTGGTAAGGTCTCCTGGTGCTGCGTTTTTGCCAGGGTACGCTCGCTCCGAACTTATACCCTTGCAATTATTGATAGGACTTTCCAAGATAAACAGGGTCTGATCGAATTGACAATCGGCAATGCGACGTATCCTGTTGCCAAGAACCCTACATTCGGAGTTGAATACCATGGCTTTCCTTTCGAACCCAATGACCGTTTTTTGGATCGCGATTGTAGCTCTCTCCGTGATCCCTACGTTTATCTATCATTGGCATAAGACTCGCCGGGCCGAAATGGATGCGGATCTCAAGATGCGCATGCTTGAAATGGGCATGTCCGCGTCCGATATCGAACGGGTTCTCAAAGCTGAAAGTCAAGATACACAAACACGTCAAGCTTAAGAGTATTCGACTTGCGAGTTCTTGAGTTTTTTGCTGGCATGGGAGGCTTTGCCGCAGCATTTCCATCGTTGATAATAGTCGATGCCGTCGACATTGATCAAAGCGCTCGAGATTTGTATTCCGCTAACTTCCGACATCCTTACTCTATTAAGGAGATCGCAAGCATACCTATGACATGGTTCTCGCAAAAGCGAGCGGAACTTTGGTGGATGAGCCCTCCTTGTACCCCTTTTACACAACGGGGTGCGCAACGAGATCTCGATGATCCTCGCTCGGATGCGCTCAAGCACTTGATACATGCGGTGGCAACCATGCGTCCGCCGATAGTCTGCATTGAAAACGTTGTTGGTTTTGAATGTTCCAAAACCTTTGATCTTTTGCAACGTGATTGGAATCGAGCAGGCTACCACATCCAGACCATAAGCGTCTGCCCATCCGAACTCGGCTGGCCAAATCGAAGACCAAGAGTCTACTGCATCGCCTCGCTCGAAAAAATATCGGGACCGCAGCGCCCGGTTCGCAGGCCAAAGCCATTAAGCCTATTCCTTGACAACAGCATAACTCCTGAATCGCATCCAAAACTATGGATAGAAAAGGAAACCATCGATCGCTACTTCGGTGCGATGGACCGCGTCGCGATGACCGACGACAATCCGATCACCGCTTGTTTTGCTTCTTCGTACGGGAAAACAATTGTACGATCGGGATCATACTTGGAAACGGAGTGGGGTTACCGCCGATTCTCACCTCGCGAGGTTGCGAGACTTCTCGGTTTCGATAACGATTTCCGACTGCCTGACAGTCTGTCCCTGGAAAGGCAATGGCATTTGCTTGGCAACTCCCTTTCGTTGCCGGCGCTGCGTTATGCGCTAAGTGCTCTGATCAATATGCATTTCTTGCCCCTGCCTTAGGGCGCACGCATTGGAATTCCCCAGGCTCCTCTTTGGGCCTATTCGTTTCGCGGCAGACTCGGCAAATCGTTAGTCAATTTCGTAGCGACGCATCTTCTGCCGAAGAGTCGAGCGATGCATTCCCAACTGAGCAGCGATTAGTGCTCGATTGCGATTGCACGCTTCCATCATTGCGCTAAGCAGAGGAGGTTCTACCATCCCGAGAAAATCATCGTACATCGTCCCAAAGTGCTCGTCGTCACCTACCCCATTGAGTCGCAACCCAAGTTTGGCTAGGCGATCTAGGTGGCCCGATGTCCATCGCCCCACGGCTTTCACAAGGCCTTCATCCACTTCCTTAGTAAGCGGCGTGCTGGATCGATCGGATGCGGAAAAATCGTCGAAGTCAATACAGCTACTACGTGTTGTTGCAACAGCGTGATCAATGGCATTGCGTAGCTCCCGAAGGTTACCAGGCCAATTTCTTGATTTCAACCACTCGGTTGCGGAACTGGAAAAGGTCAACTGGCGATCTCGGCTGTGTGATTCCAAAATGGCATTCGCAATCGGTAGGATATCTTCGCGCCGTTCGCACAATGCAGTCAGTTCAATAGTAAATACGCTTAACTTCTGCCTTAACGCTTCGAGAAAATCCCCATCGGCTACCAACGTCCGCAGATTTCGGCTGGTTGACGCGATTATTCGGGCAGAACAGGTTAGAGCAGTTGCATCCCCTAATCGATTGTACTTTTTCTGCTCCAATACTCGCAGCAACTGTGCTTGAAGCGATAACGTCAAATCCGATACTTCATCGATGTACAGCGTCCCATCCGCAGCCAACTCAAATGCACCCGATCTCAAAAAAGGATCGCCGGCTTTCAAAGGGTGAGTTTGTGCGCTCCCAAGGAGTTGCGTCGACAGGGCGATCGGGGAAATCGCAATTGGAGCGAACACCATGAACGGTGAAAGTGGTCGTTGGCCGTTTTGATGCACTGCAGAAGCAACCGATTCCATTTCGAAGCCGTTCGGACCGCTTATCAACACAGGAATATCGCTGCGAGATGCAATCGCTACTTGCTTATAGACATGCTGCATCGCTGGGGAAGAGCCGAGCAAAGTGACGTTGGTAATCCAATCAGCCGATGCGATGGTCGACGGCGGGATGGTGGAACTCGCCGCGATCGCTTTGGCAACCGCTTTCAATCCGTCGGCCAAATCGAACGGTTTCGTTAGGTACTCAAACACATCTAGATCCATTGCTTGGATCGCGCTGGAAAGATCTCCGAAAGCGGTCATCATAATGACAGGAACTTTGGGACGATGTTTCTTGATCGACGTCGTCGCAGCAAATCCATCCATGCCTGGCATTCGCATGTCGAGAAGCACCGCATCTAGTTGCGGGCATGCAGGTAACATGGCAATCGCGTCCTCTGCATTTGAAAACGTTTCAACGGTATAGCCAACCTGTGAGAGCGCTCGTTGGAGCGCCCAACAAATCGACTGCTCGTCATCAATAATCCATACCCGTTTTTGCATCCAACTACTCCCCGTCCGTATCCGACACTCCCCGAATGGGCCCCCGAATAAGCCCCCGAATAAGCATCGTGAAGACCGTGAAGCCACCGTCTCGGTGCCAGTGAACCTCTCCGTTATGTCTTTGCGCTATTCGTTTGCACATCGCCAACCCGAGACCGACCCCTTCACGCTTGGTCGTTGCAAATGGCTCAAACATGACCGCAGCCATTTCCTTGGTTGGACCAGGACCATTGTCTCGCACGCTCCACTCGATGGCCTCCGAAACGCCCCCTTTGACTTCATGGATTTGCTTCGCCCAAACCAAGACCTCCCCACCTGGTCCGGCAGCTTCCATAGCATTGAGAACCAAATTGATCAACGCCCCCACGATTGAGCTGCCATCGCCGATTGGTGTCGCCATAACGCTCTCTTCGCATGCTTCATCTTGTTCACCGCAGCAAGCCGACATTCGAAATTCGACTCGTTTATGGTTAGCGATTGGGAGTATCAATTCTCGAACCGAGTCGTGAATCCGCTGCATCGTCATTGGTGCAGTCAACTCGTCTGCTGTGTCAACCCTCAGCGTCAATAACCTTTGGATGGACTCTTCGGCCAATCGCATTTGTTTCAGAGAAACGGACAAGGCCTCTTGCGTACTTGGGTCAGGCGTACAAGTCTGAATGGCGAGCCTTGCGCCGGTTAAGTGATTTCGCAGCTCGTGTGCCATTCCGCTCGCCATCAAATTGATCATTCTGGACCGTTCGTTCTGAGCGATCTGCGACGAGGATTCCCGCAACTGCGAACTCATCCAGTTCACAGACTCATATAGTGTGTGAATCGCATCGAGGGGACCTGTTGGAGCGATCGTTGCAAATGACCCCTCAGCAATCTTCTTGACATGCTCACTAAGCCTTTCAATCCTATTGCCGATTCTGGAAGCAACCAAAGCGGCAACCAAGAAGATAGCGATCGACGAGAAGAGGCCGGTGACAAGTGGCAAAACAAATGCCTGTACCGCAGTTGTGTTTGCAATCATCTGCGATTGCAAGAGTAACAAATAGCGTTGCCTGTTGGAATTCGGGTCCTGCGGCAGCGCATATGCCGTCGCATTGGCAAGCGTGCCATCGCCGAGCTCAACGGACTCAAAGAAGGGTTTTCCTCTAAGTGTGGCTGCCTTGTCAGCCAGCTCGCCTACCCACGCTCGCCCGATTACATCCGGGAAAGAGCTCGACTTGGACTCCAATCGAAATGCCATCTCTGAATTTGTTGCGGCGGAAGCAACTCGATTCACAATCGCTATTCTCAGCGAGGATAACTCCTGAATCTGTGACAGAACGCTTTCAGTCAAAGGGTACTTTGCATTGACACAGAGGCTTCCGGTCGAAGAAAGTTGAGCTAGTGTGGCGTAGCGCAATGACATATCCGCAAACCACTTCGAGCAGACTGTTACTCCCAACGCCGTCGCGATTACGGCCAACAGCATGGGAACAACGAATTGAAAACGAAGGGATGCCGCAGCCATTCAAAGCCTAACGTACCCTCATCTCTTGAGGCATTATCGCCCAGATCGCTGGCTTGCCGTTTTCATTGCTCCACGCCGATCGTAGCAGCGCTCGGGTCGAGTCCAACCGAAACCCTCTTTGTGCAAAGACTCCCAGCAATTTCTCCTCCAAGGTCTTGAGCATTCCTGTTTGTTGGATCGCAATGTCACTTCCACTCGAATCGTCTAGTGCTCGAAAAAGGTCAAAGCCAGAAGATGGCTCTGGACGATGTATCACCTTGAACTTTTCCATTTTCGCTTTCTTGGCGATTACGGCGATGCAATCGTCCACGCCTCCAATTTCATCGATCAAACCATGTTGTTTGGCTTGCTCACCTGACCAAACGCGGCCCCCAGCAAGAGTCTTTAGTTTGTCGATTGGAATATTCCGAGACTTGCAGGCCAACTTCAAAAATCGATCATAGACTGCGTCGATAAATCGTTGCATGTTTTGGGTTTCGGCATCCGACCAGACGCGATCGATTGCGTTCGACGCCGCTGATTCGTCGAGGGTAACCGATTCGACATGCACTCCAACGCGTCTAAGCAGCGACCCGAGACTCAGTTTCAGGGAAAAAACGCCAATTGAACCTGTAATTGTTCCTCGTTCCGCATAAATAGGTTGGCCGATACAACTGACCCAATAACCGCCTGAAGCTGCCATTTCTCCCATCGAAATAACAACTGGCTTCCTGCGGGCTAATTCGTCTAACGCTTGCCGAATGGCTTCGCTCGCCGTCGCGCTGCCGCCCGGCGAGTTGACTCGTACAACGACACCCTTGACGCGATCATCTGCGACAAGCTCTTCGATCGACTTGACCGTTGGGCCGGCAACGATAGAACCTGGCGATGCTTCTTTGCCGTCCACGATCGATCCAGTCAAATGCAAAATTGCAATCGAATCTTCTTTGACTTTAGCCGTTTCTTTCGGGCCAGCCATCGCCTTGCCCATGATTTCGAAGATGGACATTTCCCGTTTGGGCTTAGCCTTTGGCTTTGTCCATTCGATGTCTTTTCCAATCGAGTCCTGAATGGTACTTTTCATAGAACCGTAAGGCGCTAGTCTAGTAATTAGGCCAGCCCCGAGCGCATCGGCTGGCAGGAGCATTCGTTTCTTTTGAAGTTCACGAACAGCATGTGTCGTCAGCCCTCGCCCTTTTGCAATCCGCGACACCTGTGCGGCATTGATCGATTCTAGCATCTCCATGAAATGGCTCTTGAGATGCTCACTCATGACCGCATTGGTGTAGGGTTCGACGGCCCCTTTAAAGTCTCCAGCGCGTACCACGGAAGCCTTTACACCGATCAGATCCATTGCATCGCGATAGAACATTGTTTCCAATGAAGCCGAGGGCATGTCGACCCCACCAAAGTCAGCCATAATGATCTCGTCACAGCATACGGCGACAGCCAATTGCACGTTTCCAGCGTCCTCAAGCCAAGCGATCGTTTTCTTCCCCTTTGACTTCAAGGCGGCAATGCCGCGAGTCAGTTCATCCAATTGCGCCGAATTGAACCCGATCGCAGAGTCGGAAAGGTCGAAAAGAACATGGGTTAGATTCTCTTCACCACCCATCTCTTGCAGGTATTCGCATAGCCGATAAAACGACTTGCTTTTGACTGGTCCTTGTCCAAGCAAAAGACTGGTAGGGTCGAGGGAAGCGGGCTGCATTAAGTCATCGTACGAACCACTCAATGAAATTTGACGGAGTTGCTTTTTCGGGGGCCCCTTTTCTTTTGTAGCCTTGATTCGCTCGCTTCGCTCGTTTTTACCATCCAAGGCAGATGTGGATTCAACGGATTTCGAAGCCTCGTCTGTTTTCGCTGAAGTATCGGTTTTTTTAGCTTGCTCTGAAGGTGGAGAATCCTCACGTTGCCCAAAGACCGTGCCAATCAAGCATGCTGTGGACAAGACTATTAGAGAGGCAAAACCGAACAGGACTTTTCGCAGATACATGCTCAACATGACAACTCCGGAGGCTCATCGGTGGCAAGTGACTTGGACAACGGATCTATTATAGCTTCATAATCACGAGGATTGATGCACGAATGTCTGAAGCATTTTTTTTCGTTTCGAGTAAAATCGTGGAGAAGTCTTTGGAGAATTCAGAAAACGGTTGGGGAAAAGAGTGATAGTAACGATTGATGGGCCAGCAGGCGCTGGAAAAAGCTCGGTAGCCAAGCGACTTGCTAAGGAAATTGGGTTTGATTTCCTCGACACAGGTGCGATGTACCGTTGCGTGACACTTGCTTGCATTCGAAAGCAAGTGGCATTATCCAATCTAGAAGAAGTGGCGAAAATTGCCCGCGCCTCCAAAATCGAGCTCGTCGGATCCAAAGTGTTTTTGAATGGTGAAGATGTTTCCCAAGAAATCCGGCGTCCATCCATCACGCAATCGATTCGCGCCATCGCCGACAATAACTTTGTTCGACAAGCCATGGTTTGCTTTCAGAGACAATGGACCGAGGGACGCGACGTGGTCACTGAGGGCCGCGATCAAGGTACTGTTGCTTTTCCAAATGCCGAATGCAAAATCTTCTTAACGGCAACACCTGAGGAACGTGCGCGTCGACGCGTTGGACAATTGATTGAGTTGGGTATCGACGCGGACTACGCAGAAATACTTGAACTTCAGAATCAACGAGATAGCCATGATACCCAACGCGAGTCCGGTGGACTTAGAGCAGCTTCCGATGCGATTGCGGTCTGGACAGATGGTATGAACGAAGACGAAGTCATGCATTGCTTAATCGAGATCGTTCAAAGCAAACAATTGGCACTCTCAGGGAAGATCGACATCGACACTCCATGAAAGAGACGCAGACCGGCAAGCAGAGTTTCGACATTAAGTTCCTAGGTCGGCAAGCGTTCTATCGCGGTGTAAGGCTGATCGCTCGCATCTCCGCATCCGTGGTTTTCTGTCTGCGCACCGAAGGGCAACAACATCTTGACTTCGAAGGTGGTGGCATGTTGCTTTCAACGCACCAATCGATGTTAGATCCTGTATTGGTCGGTCTGGTTGCAAATCGACGACTAAGTTACTTGGCCCGCAAAACCCTTTTCAAAAACAGTCTCTTTGGCTTTTTCATAGGATTGCTCGACGCGATCGAAATCGATCGAGAACGAGGCGGATTGGCCGGTCTCCGAGAAATGCTTAAACGACTGCAACGAGGAGAAGTCGTACTGATGTTCCCAGAAGGCACCCGCACCTCAGACGGAAATATCGCACCGCTCAAGCCCGGATTCATCCCAGTCGCTCGCAGGTCTCAGGTCCCACTATTGCCGATCGCAATTGTAGGCGCCTACGACTGCCTTCCAAAAGGGACGAAGCTACCGATGCGACGGCCCATCGCTGTTGTTTTCGGGGAGCCGATCCCGTCATCATTGTATATGCCGATGTCCGATGCGGAGATTCTCGAAGCGTTGGGGAACCGGTTGAAAGAACTGCATGTTCGAGGCAAAGAGCTAGTTCGCGTTTTGTAGCGAACTTGTCGGGCAATATGCTGACGCCAGCTCAGTGCGTCAAGCAATTAGCGCTTCTGCACAGTTTAACTTTCGTGTGGCGACACTCGATCGTAGCCAAATGGGTCAAGAGTGCAAATCGCCGAAAGTCTTGACGACTTTCGCTACGGGTCAAAACCGTCAACGCTTATTTCTAAATTGGAGAGAACACCAGGATCGCTATCGGGCAGGCTTGAACCTTTCTGCTAGACAAATGTTTGAATCTCATTTTCCTGCAATGCGATACCCTCTTGCGGACAGCAATGCTGCGATTCGAAGCTTATGATCGCCTTGTAACTCGACATGCGACTCGTCGATATTCCCTCCTGCGCCACATTGGCTCTGCAGGAAACTCAAGGTATCTTGCATTTGCTTGTCGGAGCAATGAAAACCGGATACCACCGTCACAAGCTTGCCCCGTTTTCGTTTATCCAAACGAATCTTGAGCAACTGCTTCTCCGTAGGCGTATCCAATGGAGGACATTGGCAACTGCGAGACTCATTCTGGCATCGATCGCAAAGGATGGGACGTTCCAAAGCCGTCCCGTCAAACAACCCCATCAAAAACTCCTTATATTGAATTCGATCGACCACTCCGAAAACCCATTTTGATGTAAAACAATCGTGACGTCCAATCGTTTACCTCGATTGAAGTTGTGGACGTCACCGAACATAGAAAGTGAAAACTCATGTTGGAAGTGTGCGTCGATACTGTCCAAGCCGCAATACAAGCCGAAGAAGCCGGCGCAGATCGCATCGAACTCTGTTCGGGATTAGATCTTGGAGGTGTTACACCATCTGGCCCCTTAACATCCGCAGTGCGTCGCTCAATCCAGTTGCCACTCATCGTGCTCATCCGATGCAGGGCAGGTCATTTCTTTTTCGATCCAGTCGACTGTGAATTAATGCTTCAGGAAGCCAAGGAGGCGATTGATTTGGGTGCTGATGGGATTGCAATCGGCGGATTGACATCAACAAGGGAGCTTGACCTCGAGTTTCTTCAATCGGTTGTAAACGCTTTGCCGAACTGCCAACGCGTGATGCACCGGGCCTTCGACCAAGTATTAGAACAAACAATTGCACTAGGGCAGTTGGTTGAGTTGGGGTTCACTCGCGTCCTAACCAGTGGCGGTCCCAATTTAGCTTTGGATGGCGTCTCGTCCTTGCGACAAAACGTCGTAGATGCGAGTGGGCGGATTGAAGTGTTGCCCGCAGGAGGAGTCTCTGAAAAGAACGCATTGGAAATTTTAACAGCGACAGGAGCAAACCAATTGCACGGTTCCTTTCGGAAGTCCTCAATAGATCGCAACACCGGAAATACACCTGACCCATCCGCGATCAGGAAAACGAAAGCAATCTTGTCCTCGTATAACCAACGCAGCCATAACACTGTCTAACTTTACGCGATTGAATTGCATCCCGCGAAAGTGAAATCGGCATCCCTAGGATGCCGATTTGCTGATTGATCAATGAGAACCGTTGCATTTAGCTGGTTAAGCAACCGCCCGTTCTTGGTGGCGGCGCTTCTTTTCGTCCATGCTTTCTAGGTCGATCACGTTCTTTGCTAGACCAACGGCTCGCAAGAGGCGAATGACCATAAATGTCATGTCAAACTCCCACCATTTGTGCCCGTGTTGAGCTAATCTCGGGTGAGCATGGTGGTTGTTGTGCCATCCCTCGCCATAGGCGATTACCGCAACCCACCACAGGTTTCGACTGTCATCGCGTGTCTCGTAGTTTTTGTAGCCCCAAATGTGCGATGCCGAGTTCACAAACCAAGTGGTGTGCATCACTGCAACCATCCGAACACAAATCACCCAAACCAACCAAGAAACAGCCCAGCTCGGTCCACCGATGAGGTAGCCCAGACCAGTGACCAATGCGCCAAAGGCGATATGGATAGGCAGGAAGTACTTTTCCAGGAAAACGGTGTATTTATCCTTGAGCAAATCGGGAACCCACTTGCGGGCATAACCTTCTGGGTCGCCGTTGTCGGTAGTGAAGGCCAACCAAAAAGCGTGTGACCACCAAGGACCATCATGCGGCGAATGTGGGTCGCCTGGTTGATCGCTATAGGCGTGATGTTTGCGATGGTTCGCAGTCCAACTGATCGGTCCACCTTCGCCGGCGAGCGTGCCGATAGTTGTGAAAATGTTACGCAACCATTTTGGCACATCGAGCCCCGTGTGTGTGAGCAAACGGTGGAACCCTAAACAAATGCCTAAGCTCCCTGTCATCCAGTGAAATAGTATCGTTAGGCCCAGCGCGCTCCACGTGAAGCACCAAGGTGCATAGAGAGCACCGATATGCAAAGCGATCAGCCAGGCCGAAGCGCCCCATTGAACTTTCCACACCGTTGGAACGGGAGAAACTTTGGCGGCGCCACCTGCCATGGGAAGCCCGACTGGAGCAATTTCTTCGATCATCGCCTGCGGAGGCGGAGACATGGTCGCAGCGTGATGCTGGCGAAGTTGTTGGTTGGGGTTATCAGCAGCTGGATCTTTGCCTAACATTCCAATGGTCCTATCGGCTGGGGGACGGGAGAGAACTGGTTTTCCAAAATGGCGATGGGAACAAATCGCACAGAATTCCTCTGCAGCTTGTTCGCGCCTAAGTACATTAACGCCTTTTGCCCAGCGTGTATGTCCAGGTTTGATTGCCGTCATGTCAAAGATATGTAAAACCTGGTTTTGGGGTGCCTCAATCGGCAAAGCCACTGGTTCATATTTAAAGCATGACCGCAATGGCTTATAATCACGAGAAACCACAATTTATAGGTTATTGCATCGGAAAACGCCTCTATGGGCCAGCTAATCCGATTTATCTTGACATTGCATGAATTGATAACTGATCTTAGATTCGTTGCGCGTTAAATCTTCACAAAAAACTACGCTAAAATGGTTCCAGTTCATACTGCTTGATGGCTACACTGCTTACCCATGGCGTTGAGGCAACTGAGGCCATTCGTGAAGACCTATTGCAAGATCTCGTGAGCTTGGGTCTTTTACAATGATGTACTACTTGAAAACTAGGAGATGTGTTGATGAAGTTTTTCGTTGGTTTAGTACTTGGATGTTGTCTGGTTAGTGAAGTCCAAGCTGACGTTGTCGCACAATGGACTTTTGAAACGAGCCCTCCTGCTGATGTGACGTCTGCCTCCATTGGCAGTATTGCTGCAGATACGGGGAGCGGAACAGCATCAGGTTCTCACGTCTCCGCAGCAACAGTTTGGTCAACTCCAGCGGGTAACGGATCCGCTAACTCCCTTTCAGCAAACAACTGGGCGATTGGGGATTACTTCCAGTTTGACGTCAGCACAGTCGGTTTCTCTGGCTTAACTGTTACTTGGGATCAAACAAGCAGTACTACTGGGCCTGGTGTTTTTAACTTCGAGTATCGAGTTGGCAATTCAGGCGCTTTTACAAACGCATTAAGTAACTATACGGTTTTGCCAAATTCAGCAACGGCACCAGGCCTTGGAGCCTGGAACAATACAACCGCTTTCGCAGGCTACGGATTCAACGTCAATCTTTCGTCCAATCCGGCGCTCAACGGACAAGCACTAGTGCAATTTCGATTAACGGTTGCGACAGATGCGGACGCAGTACCACCGGGAACAATTGCAACGACAGGTACTAGCCGAGTTGATAATTTTTCAGTTATCACAGCCGTCCCAGAACCGTCGTCTATCGCATTGGTCAGTTTGACTGGTTTCGCGGTAATGATGATCGCAAATCGTCGTCGCAAATCCAAGTCGAAACTTTCCTAAACGTCCAGCTCGTCTAATGAAAGTATCGGCAGCAATAGGACACAGCCGACAAAAGTAGGAGGCACGCTCCGCCGTGCCGTATGCTTGCGTATGTTGGCTGGGTTTTCAGGCGGACGGCACATGGAATGTGCCTGCTACTTTGACTTTTGTCGGCTGTGTCCAATAAGTTAAGAAAGAAGGCACTCCCCATAGGACAGCCTACTTTCGTTAGTTTCTGGATTCAGCGACTAAATTTCGAAGGCTTGCCATGCGGATCCGATTTGCTTCGGTTCGTTTCAAGTCGCACAACTACCGGTCACTTCAAAGCCCATATCCGCAATCATTTCGTAATCTTCCTGCGGTGGTTGCCCCTGGGTCGTGAGGTAATCCCCAACGAAAATGCTGTTGGCGACGTATAACCCCAGCGGCTGCAGCGTTCGCAAATGTCGTTCTCGACCACCTGCGATACGAAGCTCGCTCTTAGGATTTACGTACCGAAACATGCAAAGCGCTCTCAAGCAATCGCGAGGATTCAGGTACTCTTTGCGCTCAAGCGGAGTACCGTCAATCGAATGCAAAAAATTAAGCGGAATCGATTCAACCGATAGCTCGCTCAACTCGAATGCCATCTGAACGATGTCTTCGTGTTTTTCTCCCATTCCAATAATGCCGCCGCTGCAAAGCTCCATTCCCGCGCTGCGAACATTTTTAAGGGTCTCAATGCGATCATCAAAAGTATGTGTTGTGCAGATTTCAGGATAGTATTGGCGACTGGTGTTCAAGTTGTGATTCACTTTGTCCACTCCCGCTGCCTTGAGTCTTTTCGCTTGCTCTTCGTTGAGTAAACCGAGACAAGCGCAAATATTCAGGCCATACTGCGCCTTGATCTGCGGGACGATGGTCTCGACAGCTTTCATTTCCCGTTCGTTCGGTGCGCGACCGCTGATCACGATGCAATACGTTTTGCTTTTGCGCTCTGCGGCGATTCTTGCGCCATCCAGCAATTTGTCGCGGCTGAGGATGTTGTACTTTGGAATTGGCGCATCGGATATTTTCGATTGGCTGCAATAGTTGCAATCTTCGGGACATAAACCGCTTTTCGCATTCATCAAGAAGTACAGCTGGACCGAATTGCCAAAAAAGCGTTGCCTGATTTTGAATGCTCCACTGACAAGATCCAGCAGCTCGCTATCCGAAGTGCTCAAAATCGAGAGTGCTTGCGCCCGCGTTACAGCCAGCCCTTCAAGCACATCCGTCGCTAGCTTTTGCCAAATGGAATCCGAATTGGTAGTTAATTCGAGGGCAGTTGAGTGCATTTTTGGGTTGGGTTATAAGGATGATGGGATCTGTGGTTACCCGAATCGGCTTGTTGATCCGGTAATGCAACATGAACGCGACCAGCCCGCTATGCCGCTCGCGATACGTGTAGCGATTGTACATCGAAAACCTATTCTGCCAAAGGGTTTACGTCCCACGGATTAATCGCTAGGCGCTGTACCAGATCATATTTTGTAGTTTTGCATGCATTCACAATCCGATACGACCTGAACGCGTGCATTTTATTAATTGTATCCACTCCGTGCAAAGAGACTCCATGGCTCATTCAAGCCCATACCTAGACGATGTGGAGGATTCACAGGACGAAGACCTCAAACTGATTTCTCGTCGCAAAAGTCCCAAGGATGGCGCCCAACCTCAATCTCCGCTAGAAACGTATCTCCGCGAGATTAACGAAATGAAATTGTTGACGGCCGAAGATGAGCAGATGCTCGCTCGGCAGATCGCGCAAGGTGACGCTTTGGCCCGAGACCGAATGGTTCGAGCCAACCTCCGTCTGGTTGTGAACATTGCGAGAAGCTATGTCGGCAAAGGACTTGCCTTACAGGACTTGATCGAAGAAGGGAACCTCGGTTTGCTGCGCGCCGTAGAGGGATTTGACCCCGACATGGGGACTCGGTTCAGCACCTATGCAAGTTACTGGATCAAGCAGTCCATCAAACGAGCGCTTATCAATTCTTCGAAGACGATTCGTATACCCGCGTATATGGTCGAATTGCTTAGCAAATGGCGTCGAGCTACTGCTCGATTGAGCGATGAACTTGGCCGAATGCCCACTCAAGAAGAGATCGGACGAATTCTAGGGCTTCCAAAAAAGAAGCTACCCATCATCAAGAAAGCGATCCAGGTCTACAACGCGACTCCGCAAAGTGATCAAACGGACTCCGGATGGTCGCTTGGAGAAATGGTGATGGATGAACGGGTCAAGAGCCCGGATGAAGCGATGATCGACCATGACGTCTTAAAGACTGCGATCGAATTGGTTGGTAAACTGGATGCGCGCGAAGCGACCGTACTCAAGATGCGCTTTGGACTAGACGATTCACCTCCTCACACACTCAAAGAGATCGGTGCAGAGTTGGGTTTGACACGCGAGCGAGTCCGGCAAATCGAAACCGAAGCGTTAGCGAGACTACAACACGCGCTTAAGGATCCTAAAGAACGCATGGGATTGGCTTAGTGCTTCATCCACCGTAAACGTTCGGGTTGGAATGGGGTTGCCCACAGCAAAAATCGTCAAGACTTTCGGCCACATACACTTTCAGAAACTCTTGACGCCTGTCGCTACACCCAAGTTAAACTTGAATGAAGCAATAAGTGCAACCGGCGTACTAGATGCAACACGCTCCAAGATATGAGAGTATGTCAAGCTTAACTCTCTGCGGAATACCTGAATTCCACCGGCTCAAAGGGTGGTTTGTCGAGGTTTGCTACCATCTCGCCCGATTCATTTGGCGACAGGATGGAATTGTTCGGGCGCACTCGAAACAAAAGCACGTAAAGCGCTGGCAGATTAATGAGCGTCAAGAAAGTGGCAAGCGAGAGACCGCCCATGATGGCAATCGCCATTGGTCCCCAAAAAACGCTTCGCGTCAATGGGATCATAGCCAAGATTGCGGTAGCGGCCGTCAATATAACCGGCCTTGCTCTTCTTACAGACGACTCGATGACCGCGTCCCATTCACTTAGCCCACCCCTTATGTCTTGTTCGATCTGATCAACAAGAATCACAGAATTTCGCATGTCCATCCCTGCTAATGCGATAACTCCTAACAACGCGACAAATCCAAATGGGGCTTGAAACAAATGGAGAAACGCTACCGCACCAATTAACCCCAGAGGTGCAATGCCGAAAATGAGAAACATCTTCTTGAAGCTATGAACTTGCGACATAAGCAACGTCAACATCAACAAGATCATTAATGGAAATAACGAAAAGAGAGCCTTATTGGCCTTCTTGCTTTCTTCAATTGCCCCTCCAACTTCCAAACCATAGCCCGGCGGCAAATCGGCCCTCACCTGAGCTAACGCCGCGTCGATTTGCCCACTAACGTCGGGGGCTTGGACGCCGTCGACGATGTCGCAACGAACCGATAGAGAACGTTCCTGATTTCGTCGCCAAACAATAGGCTCTTCCAGCCCTGCTCTAATTTTTCCAACTTGGCTCAACGGCACGACTTTGCCCGTTTGCGTAAAAAGCGTCAGATCGGAAAACTGCTCCACGTTCAATCGCTCGGACGCAATCGCCCTTGCAACAACTGGAATCGTCTCTGTCCCCTCGCGAAAGGACGAAATGGTGGTACCGCTTAGCATGGTTTGAAGCGAGAACTCAATTTCTTGAGGCGACAGACCAAGCAGTCTTGCTCGGTCTTGATCGATATCGACATGGATGCTCTTTGCAAGCTCATCCCATTCCAGGTTAACATCGATAGCGGCTGGATTGCGTCGCATCACTTCCCGAACGTCGCCGGCGATCTGTCGAACCACTTTCGGGTCAGGACCGATGACGCGAAATTGAACGGGGAATCCAACCGGCGGCCCAAAGTCCAATCGCATAACACGCAGTGACGCGTCCGAAAATAAAGGATCTTGTTCAAAACGAGTCTTCAGATCCTTACGCAATGCTTCGCGGGCCAGCACACCGGATGTTTGAATGACCAATTTGGCGAAACTCGGGTTGGGAAGATCCGGATTGAGCGCGAGAAAGAACCTAGCCGAACCAGCACCTACATAACTCGTAAAATGCTCGACTTTGGCAACCCTTTCGTCTTCACCTGCGGACAAATACGGTCGCACCAATTCTTCTATTTGCTTCACCATTCGATTGGTCGCTTCGAGAGACGATCCCTCGTTCATTCGAACATCCACAATGAGTTCAGCTCGAGAGGATAGCGGAAAGAATTGCTGTTGAAGCTTCGTAAATCCTATCATCGATCCGATGAACATCAGAATCGTAATCATGACAACGTAAATTGGGCTGCGAACGCACCTACGAACAATCGAGCGAAGGAAGCGATGAAATGCAGACTGGAAAGGGACATGATGTTCACCCTCGTTCTTGTTGAAGAAGTTCGGCAGCAACAAGACTCCAAGATGCGGGGTAAACACAACCGCCACCAACCATGACGCAATGAGCGTGATTCCCACAACCCAAAAGATTCCCCCTGCGTACTCGCCAGAGGAAGAGCGTGCAAAACCAACCGGCAGAAAACCGACGACGGTGATCAGGGTGCCAGAAAGCATCGGAAAGGCCGTCGAAGTCCAAGCGAAGGTTGCAGCCTCGATACGATTCCACCCTTCTTCCATTTTCACCGCCATCATTTCGACCGCGATGATAGCATCGTCGACTAGAAGTCCCAATGCGAGGATCAATGCGCCTAACGAGATCCGATCCAAATTCATGCCGATAAGGTGCATCACCACAAGTGCAATCGATAGCACCAATGGAACGCTGAGTGCAACGACAATTCCGGTTCTAAACCCAAGACTCACAAAGCTCACAACCAAAACAATGATCAAGGCCTCGATAAATGAACGAACGAACTCGCCAACGGACTCCTCGACTACGTGTGGTTGGAACGCAATTGTCCCAATGGTCACTCCTGCAGGTACTTGCTCACGAATGAGTTCAAGCTCTTTCTCGAGCGATTCACCCAGCTCTAGTACATTGCCTCCTTTGCTCATAACAACTCCGAGCACAACTGCCGATTGACCATTGTATCGAACCATGTACCTTGCCGGATCCTCATAGGCTCGCTTTACTTCCGCGACATCATCCAGTCGCAGGATGCGTCCATTCGCTTGCACGGGGACAGCTTTTATCTGTTCGATACCATCGAAGTCCCTTGAAACGCGAACATGAATGCGATCCGTCGCCGTATCGATACTTCCCGATCGCATCAACACATTTTGCTTTTGCACACTGTCAAAAATCTTTTGTGGCGTGATGCCGAGTGTCGCAAGTTTTTGTTGTGAAAACTCAATGAAGATGCGTTCGGACTGGTCGCCGATGATATCGACTTTCTCGATGTCATCTAATTGCAAAAGCCGCTTGCGCGCTGATTCGCACATCCGCTTGAGCTCAGCAGGTGTGTACTCATCCCCTCGGAAAGCATAGAGTGCGGAATAGACGTCGCCATACTCATCATTGACGTTTGGACCAATCACACCTTGCGGCAAACTTTCCTTGATGTCCCCTAGTTTCTTTCGGATTTGGTACCAAATATCGGGGACGCTTTTGGTTGGCACCGAATCCTTTAATTGGACCAGGGTAAGCATTCGGTCGGACAAGCAATAGGTCTGTAAAAAATCCAGATATGGGGTCTCTCGTAGTTTCACTTCGACGATATCCGCAACCTGCTGTTGCATTTCTTCCGATGTTGCTCCCGGCCAGGCGGCAGAAACAATCCCAGTCTTGATGGTAAACGAAGGGTCTTCGGCCCGTCCCATCACCAAATACGCCTGAAGTCCGGCTACGCTGCATGCCAAAATCAAGAAAGTTACAAATGCGGGGTGCGTAACCGCCCACCGAGACAGGTTGAATCGATGGCTTTGCAAGTCCGATTGACTGGTCGAATCGATATGGGTGTTCATGATTTATACGCTTTACTTTCTCTCTTCCCAAACGCGAACTCGCGATTTCTCGTCGATGCGTTGGACTCCAGCGCTCACAATCCGATCACCCGATTCAAACGCCCCTCGAATGATGGCGATATCATTGCGATACTCGCTAATTTCGATTGGGATTGCTTCAACCGACCCGGATGTCGCTTCAATGCGCCACACAATCGGTGAATCCACCCGAGTTGCAATGGCTGTGATCGGAATACATAACCCATCCTCGTCAGTAGTGCTAAGCAAAATTGCAACCGTCATGCCAATGGCCAAATCCGCAGACGCGTGATGCAATCGAAACTTCGCGTCGTAAGTGCGTGAAATGGGATCCGCCATCGGCGAAAGCTCTCTTAGTTCGGCAGGCAACTCCAAATTCGGTCTCGACCAAAATGTCGCCGTCGCCCGCAGTTTCTTGACCCCTCCCACCAATATCTCTGGCAAACTGACAACTGCCTCCAGTTCGTCGCTCTGGGTCAGGGTCAGCACGGATTGCCCAACGTTGACTACCTGGCCAGCTTCGGCTTGGATTGACGTCACTAAACCATCGGAATCGGCCACCAACTCGCAATACGATAGTTGATTTTTGGCGAGCGTTAGTCGACGATCGGCAGCGTCAACCCTAGCTTTGGAGATGTCCCGATTGGCCAAACCTAATTCGTAATCGGATTGGCTTACCGAATTCGTAGATCGCAACTGGATCAGACGCGATTCTTCCGCAGCGGTTTGTTTCAAGAGCGAATTCGCTGAAATTTGATCCGCTTCGGCGACTCGCAATTGCAATTCTAAGTCACCGGAATCCAATCGAAACAGAACCTGCCCCTTCAGAATTCGCTGCCCAACTTCTACCAGTCGTTCCGATATTTTACCCGGTACTCGAAACGCCATCGACGCTTGATACCTCGGCTGCAGCGTCCCCGTAAACGAGTGCCTCGCACCCACTGCCCCCCAGCGGTTTTCGATCGTGAAGGCACGGACCACCAATTCGGAGCCATTGTGGTTCATTTTGGTTGTCTGGGCGAGATCTCTTTCCTGCGATTCGGTCGCAACCGGCTCAGAATGAAAATTGTGGTAAGCGAAAGCCGCACCAATCGAGGTAACGACCACCAGCGTTGCCACGAGCAGAATCCTTCGTTTGGAAAATTTCACGATAATTACTCACCTTAATTTCTGGCACGCCGTCATCTATTGACGCGGCGTCAAATTTCCTTGCTTTAAAAGGCCGCAAGGGCGGCCTAAGTACAATTGAACGCTTAGTTGTCGGATTGTTTCCGTTGGCTTCTGAGGGACCAAAACTTGGGTTGAAGCGCTTCACTGAGCCTTTTCATTTCGTCGTTGTAGTCCTTGGACATCATAACAGGCTGCCAAGCGAAACCGTTTAAAAGTGTGCAGCAATGCACTCGAATCGCATTGATGGGGTCGTTGATTCCTATCGCTGCCAAAGATGGACTAGAGTGCGTAAGTATCTGGCTCCCATAGTTGATAGCCCACAATCCAAACACAATCTCTTCGGCGGTGAGTTCTTCGTAAATGATCAGCTCTCGCTGAGCGACAGCGTCCCGTACGATTCCCGCTACGATCCCCATGCACTGAGCTTCGCATTGCCTAATCAGACCCTGAATACTCTCGGAGGACTTCTCCCAGATGCCTTGATTTCGAATGCATTGCTCCACGAGAAAGTCATCTGTGCAATGCTGAGTGAAAAACTCGCAAGCGACACCAATCGCCATCATCCGTTGTCGCGATGAGCCCGTCACCATAGCTGCGTGTTCAAACAGATTTCGTCTCAACCCCATCGACTCGACTGCCAGTGCCAACACGATCTCTTCTTTATTTGGAAAATGATTGTAGATTGTCCCGGTCGCGTATTCCATCTGCGCAGCGACCCGATGCATACTGAGCCCCTGAAAGCCTTCCGCAATCAAAATCGGTCGGGCAACGCGGAGAATCTCCGCAGTTCGTCGCTCCATTTCCCTTTGTTTTCTTGTGAGTTCAACCATGATGTCAATTATTGACGCAATGTCAAAAAAAACAAGAGGGACTCCGGTAATTAGAGCTAGAATCGCGAATTTCGGTTATATTTTTATTTGCATGACTGTTCGGCTCTCTGTTTTTTTCAGGGTGAGCCGACGCATAAATGCAATGTCTGGGACAGCAATCCACTTTACGCGAAACAGAGCGGCGTATGAAATCGAAATCATGGATCAGGTTAGCATTCTTGTTGATGGCTGCATTGGCACTGGGATTTCCAACCGCCGCAATGTGCCAAACCAAGACTGGGGCGGCAAAGCCTAAAGAAGATGAACCGAAGCCAGCGGAGCAATCGGAACGCCCATCCTTTTTGCGAATCAAGCGAACGGACAAGGGAGTTCCGGAGTCGTTGCAGGTCGCAGTGGCGAGGTACAGCTTTGACCAGGGTGAGTACAAAGGCGGCACGGTTGATTTGATTGGGGCGGTGCACGTCGGGACCAAGGAGTACTATCAGGAGCTAAACAAGAGGTTCAAGTCGTACGACGCAATGTTGTATGAATTGGTAGCGGATCCGTCTGCCAACAAGCCTGATAAACGCGCTGAACGTGGCGGCTTCAACCCTCTAGGTGCGATGCAAACCGGGATGAAGGATGTGTTGGATCTCAAGTTTCAGTTAGACGAAGTCGACTATAGCCCAAAAAACTTTGTTCATGCGGATATTAGCGGCGAGGATTTCCTTGAAGACATGTCGCAACGCGGCGATAGTTTCATTGGGTTGTTTGCAAGAATGATGGGAGCTGGGCTTGCAGCCCAAAACACAAAGAAGGGCTCGACGCAACAGTCCGAGATGATTGCTGCCGCTTTGGCGAAAGATACCTTGAGGTTAAGGCGTGTCATGGCAGATCAATTCGAATCGATGGATGGCCAAATGGCGGCCATGGCCGACAAGAATGGAAAGAGCACCCTGGTTACCGAACGAAACTCCAAGGCCTTTCAAGTGATGGAGAAAGAGCTCAAGGCAGGCAAGAAAAAGTTAGCCATTTTCTATGGCGCAGCTCATTTGCTGGACATGCATCAACGCTTGTTGCGCGACTACAAAGCAACACAAACGAATCTGGAATGGCTTGACGCCTGGCCGTTGAAATGACCTTGCGTATGCATTTTTCTTAATTTTCATTTCTTTGGGTGTCGCGTATGGTGTTCGCGACTTAAAAAGCCGTATTGGAAAATCACATGGATCGACGTAATTTTTTGACAACCAGTGCGACAGGCATTGTTTTGAGTCGAGGCCTGAATGCGACTGTGAACGCATTTCAATCTGCGGCCGTGCAGAAAGACTCGGCCCTCAAGGTCATTACTTCAGACCCGTTAGTGCTTGAGACACCCGACAGGTTGCTCGCGGCCAATCGGATCACTCCATCGACGGCTTTATTTGTACGAAATCATCATGGTGCAAAGGAACTTGAGGATATGCGACCTAGGCCCTTAATGGGCGAACTGGACATTTCGGGACTCGTGGACAAGCCAACGAAGTACCCGCTATCCGAATTAGGTAGGCTACCCAAGACTGAAGTTGAAATGGTGCTGCAATGCTCTGGCAACTTTCGATTTCAGTTCAGCAAGTTATCGCCGATTAAAGGCACACCTTGGAACAAAGGTGGGATTGGGAATGTCCGATTTGCTGGCGTGCGTTTTTCTGATTTCCTGAAAGCCGCTGGAGTGAATGCTTCCAAGGATGCTCAGTTTGTTACAGCCGAAGGTGCCGACCAGCCTGAAAAGGCCGGCCAAATCGACTATGAGAAGAGCGTTCCCCTGGATGTCGTTCTCGCTCGTGGAATTTTAGCAACGGAACTCAACGGTAGTTCATTGCCTGCTGTACACGGTGGACCAGTTCGATTGGTAATCCCTGGCTACTATGGCAACGTGCAAGTCAAATGGCTTACGCGATTGCGATTTGAAGCGCGCGAAACTTCGAACTTTTTCCAAATACCAGATTACCGAACACCCAAAAAGCGGATCGAACCGGGCGCTGCGATCGAATACACCTTCGATAATAGCGACCCCAATTTTGATATGAAGATCAATAGCCGTATCTTCGCTCCAGAGGATGGTTCAAGAGTTGCCGCTGGAACAAACATCGTCATGAAAGGGGTTGCCTGGAACGATGGTACGGCCGATCTTGTCGCCGTCGAGTATTCGGACGATCAAGGGTCGAGTTGGAAATCGACCCGACTGGAGGCTTCTGCAGGACCGTACGCATTTCGAGAATGGTCTGCTAGGGTCACCTTGAACAAGGGGGAGCATTCGCTTTGGATTAGAGCAGTGGACACTCTAGGAAGAACGCAGCCGTTCGACGGTGGGCTATTTTGGAACCCAGGTGGATACGGCTGGAATGCAGTTGAGAAGATTCGTGTAATCGCGGTCTAGAGGTACATGCCTTGGAAGGCAAAGTAACCTAGTGCAGCAATCGTCATCGGTACGCCGTACGGGAGCAAGTACATGCGTGACTTGCGTTCCGCCGCTCGTTGGAATAGAGCTTCAGGGTCGCGTACTTCGACAAATTCTCCGACCAGCATGTTGAACTGTTGAAAGTGCTTTTTCCATCGTCCGGAATAAGCGATCATGATGATGGCCATAATCCCGCCAACGATCGCCGTCGTTGCAAAGATGTTCCAAGTGTGTTCCGCGTGCACCCAAGCACCGATGCCAGCGAGCAGCTTAACGTCCCCTGCGCCCATTCCTCCAACCATGTAGATGCCGTAGAGAAGCGCGAGCCCAAAAAACGTCGCCAACACACTCCAACCGAGGCCGGCCCAACCGCCCGATGCAAAGCTATAGACCCATCCGCTTACGATCATTGGAAAGGTGAGCCAGTTTGGTACCTTCAGTTTCCAACCATCGATGACCGCTGCGACGACTAGAACGATCGATACAAACCAAATGTGCCAGTGGTTTACAATGCCGTCCAGTAGGGGTACCGAATTCATGATCGAAAGTCCTTAGCCGATGTTGCGTAGAGAAATCAATTGTTATGTTTTAAATTTTTCGTGCAACGTGGTTCGCAGGACCACTTGCAGGCAATCGCCAAATAGAATCCGGACAACCGAACCGCGTGGTTGCAATTCGGTCGCCGGTTCTGTTCGAAGAGCAGTTCAGCCCGCAGGCCAATCGCTCGTATTTAGCAACGTACTTTGGCAAGACCAAAGTCCTGTTCAAACTAGCTAGCTGTGCCGAGCTGAGCAGCAACGTTTGTGAATGTTGTGCTTGCGTTCTTTCCAATGCTGGTAACAGCTGTCAAGCAAACAACGATAATAAGCGACAACATAACTGCGTATTCCACTGCAGTTGGTCCGTCTTCGCTCTTCAAGAATCGCTTCAATTTCATGGCGAAATTTTTCATGGGTTAACCCTCCGACAGGTTGCTCGATTTTGGCGAGCGTAAACTAAGGAAACATATACCCTCAGAAACCAAGCTGAATTCATCGCCATGACTTCAGTTGCTACTGGGGCAGCAAGCTGTTTGAGCAGCCGACGTTCGACATATGAAACGTCAGACGAAACTTAGGATACTTTTCACAACAGTCAAACTTTGAGGTTTCAAAAGTTTAGTCTTATTGCACAAGAAGATCGCTTTTTTCTTCACCGTTCCGGTTGCATGGGAAAAGCGTGCGGGTTGTAACGGTTATTCAGGTTCGATTAAACTCGATGCGCCGACAATTGATTCGAGATTTCAAAAGCAATTTCTAAAGCCTGCTCGTAATTCAATCTAGGGTCGAGCTGAGTTTGATAGGCAGACTCCAAGTCGGACTCCGTAAGTCCTCTCGACCCACCCACACACTCAGTAACATTTTCACCAGTGAGTTCGAGATGGGCGCCTCCCAACATCGAACCGCAAGCACGATGGATTGCGAAGGACAATCGAAGCTCGTCAACAATGTCGTCAAATCGACGCGTTTTGCGTCCGTGTGCGGTCGAAACGGTGTTTCCGTGCATAGGGTCACAAACCCACAAAACGCATCGATTCGTGTTCCGAACCGCTTCGATCATTGGCGGTAACGCGGTTTCCACTTTGGATCGCCCCATCCGGTGAATCAACGTCAGCCGGCCAGGTTTGTTTTCCGGGTTTAACCGATGTGTCATCTCAATTAACTCATCGCACCCCATCGAGGGTCCTACCTTAACCGCAACAGGATTTCGAATGCCGCGAAAATACTCAATATGCGCTCCGTTCAAAGAGCGCGTGCGTTCCCCAATCCAAGGCAAATGAGTACCCAGATTGTAATATCCAATACCGCGCACGCTTTGACGCGTGAGAGCTGTTTCGTAGTCGAGATGAAGGGCCTCGTGCGACGTAAAAAAGTCGACTCGCTTGAGATCATTTGTGCGTTCCGGCAAAATCGTTTCAACAAAGCGAATGGCGTTACCAAGCGATTTCACTAGTTCACGATAACGCAACGCAACTTCGCCTTTCGCTTCGTTTACGAAAAGCAAATTCCAGTTTTCGGGATGATGCAAGTCTGCGAACCCGCCCTCGCTTAGGGCCCGAACGAAATTGAGTGTGAGGGCCGATCGCTCGTATCCTCGCAGCAAGAGCTCCGGATTGGCACAACGAGCTTCTTCTGTAAACTCGAACCGATTCACCAAATCCCCACGGTAGCAAGGAAGCGTTTTCCCAAGTTGAGTTTCGGTATCGCTCGAACGAGGCTTGGCATACTGTCCCGCCATCCGACCGACTCGCAAAATCCGTTTCCGCGAACCAAAAACAATCGCCAAACTCATTTGCAACAACAACTTGAGCTTACTCGCGATGGGCTCCGTTTGACACTGATCAAACGTCTCAGCACAATCTCCACCCTGCAACAACCAAGCCTCTCCTCGTTGCGCCGCCGCAATTCCTTCCTGCAAATGGTCAACCTCCCAACTCGTGACCAATGGGGGCATGGTCCGAATCTGGTTTAATACGGCATGGAGCGCGCTGGGATCGGGATAAGTTGGTTGCTGCGAGACAGGATACGACTTCCAGGAGGACGGGGACCAAGGTTCGGACATGAACAATTCTGATGATGTTGGAGGGCAGCTAACCAGTTTCGGAACATGTCCAAACCAGTAATCTTATTGAAAACTGCCAATAGGATAGCCCGATCCTTTGAAATTCGGAGTGCAATTTGAGCCCCGCGAAGAGAATCCTGTCCAAATCAAGGCAAACTCTCCAAAACCCTTGGCAATCCCCATTCTGCATCCATCGACTCGCGGCTCTAATATCCCTCGAACCTCCCCCGCAGATTTCCGTATTCAGGAGTAAAATGCGTCCCTTTTTGGCTCCTCATCGTTGTGCTGGTTGTGAGATTCGCAAGCCGCTATGCTTCTGCGCATTGATTCCGCAAATCTCTCTTCAAACGCGTGTCGTCATTCTGATGCATACATGTGAAGAAGTGCTAACAACCAATACCGCACGACTTGCGGCAAAGGCACTTACCAACTGCGAGATCCGAATTCACGGACGGCAAGGCGAACGCATGGCAACACACGACTTGGTCGAGAAGGACCAAGCAACTCTTTTGCTTTTCCCAAGCCCATTTGCGGTTGAATTGACCCCGGATTTCGTCTCAACGATTGGCCGTCCGATCAAATTGATTGTACCGGACGCCAACTGGCGGCAAACGTCAAAATTCGTTCGCCATGAGCCAGCGTTGGCCGGCATTCGCCATGTCAAACTCGCTCATGGCCCCCCATCGGAATACCTGCTTCGAACGCAGCGCGATCCACAACATGTATGTACGTTAGAAGCCATTGCTCGAGCGATTGGGGCATTGGAATCGCCCGACTCGCAATCGCGTTTAGAAACTCTATTGAGAATCCTTGTGGAGCGAACGCTCTGGTCCAGGGGCAAGATCCGTGCGACCGACTGCATCACTGCAGGAATTCCACACGACGCCGTCTAACTGATTGAAGAGAGTATTTGCATAGCTGGGACGCCGGAGCTTGCCGCGGGATGCAAAACAAGTGGTACTACTGTCGTGGTTTGCGGATCCATTGCTTGAATGCCAAATAACTTACACAAATGACTGCAAGGGCGCAGATCGCCGTGGTCCAATTCGTTTTTGCACCAATCTCTTTGGCAATAGGCTCAATCGCTACGTTGGCTGCGACGGTGGCGAGGTCTTTGGTTCCTTGAATAAACGGCTCAGGGTCTGCGATGAAGGCGGCCAAGGCGGTTCCGACCAAAAGTGCGCCTTTGTTCTTCCACACAAAACTCATCGCGCTATCTCCATATTTTCCGACAATTGACAACAATTCAGTGGTGCGTCCAATTTTGACCAACTCCCCATCATCCAACATCATTTTGATTTGACGCCCACTCTTGGTCGATAGGTTCCGCATTGCCAGTGCAGCCGATTGGCCAGCCATTTCGAGAACGGGCTCTGCAATCTCTCCATGTTTAATCATTGCTTCGGCAGCGTCATCACCGAGTTTCGAAGCGATGGCGCGGCGGCTTTGATTGCCGACAACCCAAATCGCTTCGTCTCCGTGCTTTGCTAACAACCTTGCGGATTGTTGCACTCCCTCAGCTGCCGCATCGTCTAACAATTTGATGGAGCGGGGACCAACTTTGCGAACCGCTTCTGCTACGTCGTCTCCATATTTCACCAGCAGGGACTCCACTTTCCGGGTCAGAACTTCACTCCCTTCTTCTGCAACCTCTTTACTGAATTTGCGAGTCACGAATTCAACAAGTTCTCGAGCCAGGGCCGCTTTGCTTTGCGGCAAAACGGCGAAAACGTTCGACGCAAAAGTCGGCCATACGAGTAAACACAGTAGCCATGTATTCTGATTCATGGGGTTTCCTTCTTACGGATGGATTGACTTTGTTGCGAATCCGATTCCACGCCCAATAGCTTAAGAACGGCTAAGCGTCTCAACTCTGCTCGGGACTTGGCAAGTTCCTCGAAATGCTGCTCAAGACCTTTCGTCTTTTCATCGCCATAGCAAATAATTCTTTGCATCACCTTAAGCTGAAAATTCAGCTCTTCCTCTAGGTTTTTCGTCGGATCGCTCCAATGGGTCCAAATTGCGGAGACGATCTGATCGATGACTAAGCCAACTACGATGCCGATTCCCAGGGTTGCCCAACCCGATGCTGCACCCGTGCCTAAAATCCCCGCAGAGACCCCAAGCCGGACCGCAACCTGTGTCAAGACTTCACCGACGATGAGCGAAACTAGTTGCGATCCAATTTTGGATTGCAGATCAACTCCAGAGATTTGCATTGCATTTTCTATCGCAGCATCGAAGTGTAATTGCACTTCTTCCGCATCCATCATTGCAAGACGGTATGTAGAAGCGACATCGTCCACATCGACGCGAAGATCAACTAACATCTTGCTCTCTATACTTCGAATCTCAGCCAGAAATTGTCGGACCGCCTGCTCGATAGCGTTGGTCAACTGGTCCCTTTTTAAAACCTGCAACTCGAATTGCTCTCTCAAGTACTCGGCATGCCGATCGCCCCGAGTAAAAGGCGTGGCATCTGCGACGATGCGCCACTTACTGCTCCAGCCCATTGCTGACTTTGCAAACGAACCCGTCTGCGCCCGGCTTTGTTCGAACAAGGACTCTATCGCTCCGAATTGATTTCGACTCGCCTTTGCGATCCTCTCCTCGGCTTTGTCCAAGTGGGGTTTGGCAATCTGTGCCGCGGATTTAACGAACGGCCCTCCCTGGACACCTGCAACATCGATGGACGTGGATGCGCGCGGTCGCAACGAAATCCACCCAACGACGATTGCCAACGGAACTACTAAAGCCCAGGCTGCCCGTTGTCTCACACTTTTGCTCCCGACCAAAAATGTCTAGATACTCGTTACCGATCTGAACGAAATTATCGCAGGCACCGAAGCACGTGGCTAGATCTAAGTAGGTTACAATCCACTTTGCATCCAGTGGCAAGAACAAAAGTAGCAAGGCCAAAAAGTGAGGGAAACATGAATTCGAAGCGATGGAAACTTTGCGTCTTAGCGGCATTTTTTTGCACATTCAACCACGGGAGCAGCGCCATCGCTCAGTCAGAGAATGTAGCCATCACCGCCGACGTTGTTTACGGACACAAGGACGGCCTAGCACTAACCTTCGACGTTTTCCGTCCCAAAGAGAATGCAAATGGTATTGGTGTTCTTTTTATGGTCAGCGGCGGTTGGGTTTCTACGTGGATTGAACCGAAGCAGAGCATACCCATGTTCAAGCATCTTTTGGACAAGGGCTATACCGTCATAGCGGTTCGGCATGGCAGCAGTCCACGCTTTTTGGTGCCGGAGTGCGTTAGCGATGTCCAACTCGCACTCGATTACATTTCCAAGCATGCAGCCGATTTGCAAGTTGATGCGAAGCGTCTGGGCGTATTTGGTTTTAGTGCCGGCGGGCACTTGTCGCTCATGCTTGGAACCGTTGGGGGGAAAAAGTTTGGGACCAGCGAGATCGCCCGTGTCGCCGCGGTGGTTGCGGTCTTTCCTCCTACAGATCTGGCTCCGTATGTCGACCCAAAAAACCCATTGCGAGAAAAATTTCCAGCGCTCAAATTTGATCCATCTAAGGCTGAATCTGTCTCACCTTTGATGCATGTTTCAGCTGACGACGCGCCAACCTTGCTCTTTCACGGCAACTTAGATGAATTGGTTCCGCTCTGGCATAGCGAAAAAATTCAAAGAGCATTTGACGACGTCAAAGTCGCAAACAGGCTGGTCGTAATTCCAGGGGCAGCGCATGGATTTGACAACGAAGGAAATCAAAAACTGGCAAAAGAGATGGTAGCGTGGTTCGAGCAGCACCTGCTTCGCTAATCTCTAGGGAGCTGTTAAAGAAGCTCGCTCGCGGTGCAACGTGAGCAGCTCTTGGTGCATCTGCAGAATCGAACGGTAAATCATGCTTAGCTCAGATTTCTTACTCGTGATCTCTTCGACTAGATCGTTGGCAACACTGGACACCACTTCCATCTCTTTTTCATATTGAGCCTTATCGAGCTTGAGTCTCGTGCCTTCTTCTTCCCCTTTTACTTCTTGAGCCAGAGTGATCGTTGTTGTCCGAACAGCTTCGTCGTAGTTTCGCGTATTGAGTGCAAAATCTTGCATGGCTCGAATAATCATTCGACGAATCTCGCGAAACGCGAAAGCATAGTCGTTTAGTGGACGCACAAAAACTGCGGCCTGAATCTCAACGATTCCTTCTCCCTGCAGTCGTTTGGCGGTCGGTGCATCAAACACATAAAGGTCGTCGACCTTAAAGACAACACCAGCATCTTCACCTCGCTTCAAACGCTCATCGATCATGCTCCCTTCGGTATCGTGATAGCCTCCTTCCAATGGGCTACGACCTCCCTTGGCGTCTACCCCAAGCGAATACTCTTTGAGGAACTTGACCTCGTAGGCTAGAGATTCCGGCGGTGTTTGCTCAGGCGCTCGGGCTCCATCGTTGAGGTACGATTGCAACACTCTCGCTTTGATCGCTTCGACAACGCTTGTAAAGGAGCTCGGTTCTTGGTCTGCGAGAGCTGGGTCTATTCCTAATATCTTGGAAATTTCATCCTTATCCATTCGACCAAATTTCGCGCCTTCTTCGGGCGACGATCCAGCAGCCGCAAATGCCGTATGTGAATCAACGGGCATCGAGTCATAAATTGCCCACGAAGCGCTCCCGGTGAGAATCGTTTCTTGGATTTTGGTCAACGGCGTGGTCGGCCGAACTTTGATTTCTAAATCTTTGATTTCCGTGACGACAAACTCGCCAAGGTAGACTTCCGGAATCGTTCCGATTGGATCAAGCCTTTCACCGAACAAGTAAATAACACTGTTGGCTGCCAAGCCAGAATCTGCCTGCGTAGCTACGGCTGCAGCATCAGCAGCAGCTGCACCGGCAGGAGCATCCAATGGGGCATTGCTAACCCGCGGAGGCATTAGAAAAACAGCTGTTGCCGGATTCGCACCATTGGCTGGGGTCGTCCGTTGCAAAGTCGCACCTCGCCAAACGCGGCCTCGTTCTAACGTCATTCTGTTGAGTTCGTTGGTAAGAGGCACAAACTTTTCCAAGTTTAGTTTTGGGTCTGCGCGATCACCGTACATTTCGAGATCCACGGTTTTGAGCAACGACTCAACCTTTTCCATAATTTTGTCGTGGCTCTTGGTCAACGCGATGCGGTAATGTGCTACCCCACCCGCAAAGAAAAGAAAGGTCCAGCATTCAATAAAGAGAATCGAAAGCAGAATCGTATGGACCACTCCCCACGACTTGAATGCCTTGACTAACAAAATGATGAACACGACGAGCGAAATAAGTACCATCGCCCAGATCAGCATGCCGGAAATTTCCATGAGGGTCTGCCTGGGGTGAGAGTCGTCGCGAGGTTTGAGGGTTTTACCAAATGAGCACGTCATCTACGCAATGCAGATAGATCACAGCATAGTTGGATTCACGGAAAACTCCAGCAAATCCTCCAGCAATCCGATGTTAAGTTGGGTCGAATGCAGTGTCAAGCAATCAGGCCGTTTTTGGATATACTAGCCGGATAGTCTATTCCGATTGTCCGCATTTTTCCGCTTCACCTCTCACTTTGTGCCTATCCATGCCTGAACCGATTATCAGCATCAGCGGTCTACGCGGCATTGTTGGTGTCGAATTGACACCGATTGTTGCTAGTAATTTCGCAGCTGCGTTCTGTACCCAGTCGCCAAAAGGACCGATCGCTCTGGCCAGGGATGGCCGAACCAGCGGTCCCATGTTCGCCGATGCAATCGCTGCCGCCATTGTTGGACATGGACGAGATTGTTTGGATTTGGGGGTCGCAAGCACTCCTACTGTCGGCGCATTTATTCGCGAGTCGAATTCTGCAGGCGCTATTCAGATTTCGGCCAGTCATAATCCGCCCCCCTACAATGGAATGAAGCTCTTTAGCCCAGAAGGACGTGTGCTCCCCAGTGAGCCGGGTACTAAAGTTCTTTATGCTTATCGACAAAGCCAAACCGAATGGCGAACCACGGATGCTTTGGGCTCTCGAAAACCAGTGATAGATCCCCACGCGGGCCATTTAGCGTTGATTTTAGCAACCGTCGACGTGGAGAGGATTCGCAGTTGCTCGTTTCGCGTTTTACTCGACAGCAACCATGGAGCCGGATCGATACTTGGTAGCAGATTGCTAGAATCGCTGGGCTGTGAACTGGTACTGCTTGGAGATTCGCCGGACGGCGAGTTTTCGCATCCACCTGAACCATTGGCTGAAAACCTCTTGGGGGTTTCTCCGTGGGTTTTAAAAACGAGGTGCCATGTCGGTTTTTGCCAAGACCCCGATGCGGATCGGCTCGCCATCATCGACGAAAAAGGGCATTTCATCGGCGAGGAATATACGGCCGTGCTCTGCATGAAGCGTGCTTTGATGCAGCGTTCGGGGCCTCTGGTGACGAATTGCGCTTCGAGCAACATGACGAAATGGCTTGCCGCAAAACACCAGGTCCCTTTTATCCAAAGCAAAGTGGGCGAGGCGAATGTTGTCGACGTCATGCAACGAAACAATGCGCTCTATGGAGGTGAAGGAAGTGGCGGTCCAATCGATCCACGTGTGGGTTTCATTCGCGATAGCTTTGTCGGCATGGCACAGGTCCTGGATCTGATGGCCGCAACGAAATCCACAATCAGTGAGTTAGTTAGCGAATTGCCCAGGTTGGCAATGATCAAAGATAAAATGACGCTTTCCAAAGAACGACTTAATGCCTCAATCTCAAAACTCTCTGAGCTGCTCAAAGCGGAATCGATTGGTACGTCGGATGGAATCCGATTGGATTGGGCAGACGCCTGGCTGTTGCTTCGTGGTAGCAACACCGAACCGATCGTACGACTTATCGCGGAATCGCCCAGCGACCAACAGTCTATAGAGTTAATCACTCGGGCCAAACAGATTATTGAGAGTGCCCAAGGTCCACCAGTATCCTAGCTTGTGCTTTGTCCAACTTTAATTTTCCGGTAGCGAAACGCGCATAGAGTTTCGGAAAGTGCAATTCGCCGATAGGCGTGACGACGTTTTGACGACTTTCGCTACGTCGCAAAACCATCAATCCGATTTCTAATCTGGACAAAGCACCAACAGCATGCTTGGTGATCGGCGCGCGGGCGAAGCTATCCTGGAGCCAACGCTTCGTCGACGGTTGTTTCAGTCAGCATACCAATTCTCTTTTTTGAGCGCGCTTTCGAGAAGGCCCTCGCGAACTTGCTCGACTATCCAAGGGTCTGCTCTTAGTTGGGACAACGTCAACAACGCAGGTGATTGATCCAGCATTGCGACCACTGCCGGATAAATCCGATTTGCAATGATGTGTCCTGCCTCCATATCCGAACGAAGATAGAATGCGATCGTTGTGTCTGAGACCGACTTAGGCACCTCGTCATCTTGAACATTCAATAGACGCCGAATCGCTTGCCCCACTGTGCTTTCAGATTGCCCAATGCGGACTCGCAATGCTTCCCAAGCGCTCTTCCAGTTCATCACGCTTTTCCAGTTCGGTAGATTCTCAAGCTGTAGATCTTTTTGTGACATCCATCCTCCAAATGTGTCGCTCCAATCGGGGCGACCTACAACCAATGCTTGCGACAAGCCGAGTTCGGGCTCGCCATTATCGATGATTCCGATTTTTGCAAATCCTGAGTTGTTCAGGATGTTAGTTGGTGTATGAATTCCATCTATTTCGGGGATCCCCAACACAGCCAAATTGCTTGCCGCTTTCGAAACTAGCTTGGTCACAGGATAGGTTAAAGAGCCAATTCCAGCTCTCTCAAATGGGACCCGAATGAGGTTCGTACAACTCGCGCACGACCCACCAAAATCGTCAGGAAAGTACCCGCCGGCTGGAACCTTTCTTGCCTGAAAATCAAAGGCGAACGTTTCCATGTTGGCGATCACGTCGTTCAATCGATTGCCGATGTCCCCAGGCAATGCTCTTCCCTCGATGTTTGGCCTTACCCATTCCGAATACCAAGAGAACTCTGGGTGAATGGCTGTTGTTATGGGAACGCACCGCCAGCCCCCTTCATAGATCTCAAATGCACAAGGCTGATAAAGCGTTTCATTCGTTGTCCGATCTAACACACGACGTGTCAAATACAACATTGCATGCGGCGCCACTCCAGGCTCCACCAAAAAACTTTCCAAAAGGCCATCACCCGGATGGTTCAATTCAACGATGCCTATATCACCTGAATGCAACTCGATACCTCGGATGCGAATTCGGTCGGGGTCCCCATCAACAAATTCGAGCTCCGTCATTGACGACTGTACCAGCCATTGCGAGGGGTCGAACCCAGTAGTCTTTCGAGACGGACGGAATTTCGACAAGCGTTCAGGTCCCAATCGGCGAAACAAATCGGCCGACGCATGCAATTCTTGCAATCCATTTCTTGCATCCTCGGCAAACGCGTGCTCCGCCAATACGTTTGAGACCGCTGTCAAAGTGAACGGGTCGCCAATGCTCAGGTGCCTGTCGATTAGACTCCTGACCGCCGCCCCTCGAAGCAGGGTTCTAAGATTCGCAACCAACGAACATGCTTCAACCAATTGAACTTTGTTGGCGTCTGGGACTGTCGAGATCAAATGCTGCGCAATGCGTTTAGCCCACAAGGAACGTAGAAATCTCGTTTCCACCAATTCCACAGCATGTGCGTTGTTTGCCAATCCGTCATAGCGACAGTTGACCTCTTGCAGATACTCCATTTTGTTTTGAAGACTGCCAGCTTCAAAAACAGAAATCCATCCTCGCATTCGTTCGACAAGTGACTCGGATTCCCTGACAGAACTAAACAATTAAAATACCGATCACAAAAGTGTGTACTTAGCTAAGCGTTTAATGCCCAAGTATACATAAATCGGTAGGATGGACTGTCAAACTCTGCAATCCAAATGAACACTACCAGCCTGAACCCATGGCACGCCTTTTCGCTTCCGCTTTAGGCTCAATCTGATTTCGGCTCGCCTCTGGTAGAGGATTCCAAAAACCACGGGGTCTGCCACCAACTACCTCTGGTCCAATATCATTGAGCGGATACGGATCAAACGACGCGGCTCGGTACTTTTGCCGGTCCTCGGAACCCTGGCCAAACATGCCCCCGCTCCAGCGCTTCGCTCCAACCTGCGAGCCTTGGCAGCCAGCAAACGAAAAAGCAAGGCATAGTAAGAGTACTTGATGACTGACTCTTTTTCGTTCGATTCGCATGCAGCCCTCCGTTGGTCTTGCGATTTTCCGCCATCCCTGTGTTTCATCAACTTCGATGCTATCGATTTTGAGACGTCAGCTGCTAGACTGATTCAATACATTATTGACCCAATTTGCTGTCATTCGTGTATTGTGTTGCGAGCTTACCGATCGTAACTGACTGGCAAGATACACCGATTGGATAAACGATGAACTCTTCCGACGGTTGCAGAAGCAAACAGAAACAGATTGCAATCATCGGTTTTAGCGCGCGAGCTGCTTCCCAAGTTGCAAAACGGCAAGGCTTTGAAGTCATTGCAATCGATCAATGCGCCGATAGAGATCTGCTCACAGAATGCTCATTTCACCTGCGGCTGGACTATCCAAACTGGCCGGCAGTGCTCAATGAGACCTACCCCTCGGTCCCACTCCTATTAACCGGCGGCATGGAGCACCGTACCAAATTGCTGGCCCAATGCCAACGGGTGGCAAAACGATGTGGCCCAACTGGCCCCCAAATCACATCGATGCGAAACTTGAGTAACTGGGAGAATTGGGCAGGCTGCTCCGAAATAGCATGGCCAACGACCATTCGTGATACGCAAGATGTACCGAGAACCATAACAAGTGCGCCTAACCGCACCTGGATCATGAAGTCGATGGAAAGCGCAGGAGGGACAAACATAGTCGAGATTTGCAATGATTTCGAACTTCGCAATCCTTGTTTATTTCAAGACAAAAACACCTACTTCCAAGAGCGGCAATCCGGAGAAAGCATCGGCGTAACCTTTCTCAGTAGCAAATTCGGTTGCGCGGTAGTTGGAGCTTCGGCTGCGTGGCCTATTGTCTCGCACGCCAAAACAGGAAAATACATTTATCGCGGCTCCTTTGGTCCGATCGCGATACCTGAACTGCTGATCCGAAGACTTCAAAGATTTGGGAGTATTGCGTCAATCAAGTCTGGGTTGCTCGGATTGTGGCAAGCTGACTTTCTACTGGATCGCGAAAACCTAACACTTCTAGAAATCAATCCTAGATGGAGTGCAAGCATGGAACTTTTGGATGTAGGCTTGAATCTTCCATTGGTGGAGATGCATCACGACTCTGTCTGCTCGATGTTGAATCAATGGTCCTTCGCAGAATTCGCCGCGTGTTGCATCGATCAATTGATGACCGAATCGGTTAGAAAAGTAGCCAAGCTCATTGTTTATGCGATTGATCCTATGGTTGTAACGCAAGCTCAGTCGGATCATTGGTTGAACCATCGATGGAAATGCAGCTTTCCAGCAGTCGACCAACAGCACTTTTTTGCAGATATCCCATTCGCAGGTACAGCCATTTCCAAGGGCGATCCTATTCTTACGGTATTGACGACAGGCGATTCCGCGACGTCGCTTCTCGAAGTTTTAGAAAAGGCCAAAGCAACCATCGTTGTGCCCTAGGAAGGCATAGAACCATACCGTGGTAAGTGACGCAACAGTTGATTTCACAGGGGTTTTGGGGCACGAGCCCTTTTTTCGAACATCTTTATATTGAGTGGTTCTGAAAACGAGCCAAATGGTCTATAATAGGGCTTCGTCGAGTTGGACGAAGCTTTCATAGCTGTTTCAGCCTCAACTGGTCACCGCATGCTTCTTCGTTCGCAATTGGCCTAGCGTCAATTATCGCTTTCTTCATTCCCACCTGGAGCTAATTTTCCATGGCAACCGCGCCAAAAACCCCACGCAAGAAGAAGGCCGTCAAGGAAGTCGACCCGAATGCCCCACCTGCCCCACCAAAGGTCAAGCGAACGCGAAAAGTAGCCGCCGAACCTCGAATCAAACTCTACTGGGGAGTATTCAACCAAAACCTAAAAAGAGTCGCCGTGTTTGAATACGAGGACCTTAAAAAGGCAGAGAAGCACGTAAAAGAATTGACAAAGGCGACCGGAGATCACTTTCTTCAAAAGATCAAAGAAACCGTTATCGTTTGATAGCAACCGGTAAGCGCTGTCGCTTCCACGAAAAATTTATCCACCGATTTCAAGATCGGTGGATTTTTTTTGGAAAAATCCTTGCGCATTTGCCAACTTAGAAATTTGGGTTGATGATTTTTTCTCGTAGCGAAAGTCGTCAGGACTTTCGGCGATTTGCACTTGCCAAAACTCTTGACTCGTTTCGCTTCCCTAAAATGCAATCTGGGCAGAGCACTAGGCTAGGGAATCGGTGGAAATACTACTTACGTCAAGAGTCCTTGGATCACCTTGGCATGTTCTACGCCGGTAAGTTTCAGATCCAAGCCCTGATTTCGAAAGGAAAGTCGTTCGTGGTCAATTCCAAGCAGATGCAAAACGGTCGCATGGAAGTCACGGATGTGAACTGGATCTTTAACGATGTTGTAAGAAAAATCATCGGTCTCGCCGTAGATCACACCACCTTTGACTCCGCCACCTGCCATCCACATAGTAAAGCATCTGGGATGGTGATCACGTCCATAGTTGTCTTTGGTCAGTCCACCCTGCGAATAGATTGTCCGACCAAACTCGCCCCCCCAGATGATTAACGTTGAGTCAAGTAGCCCCCTCGCTTTCAAGTCGGTGATCAGCCCATAGGTCGCACGATCGATATCCTTGCATTGCGATGGCAAGCGAGTGTTGACGTTTCCATGGTGGTCCCAATTATTTAGATATACTTGAACAAATCGAACATCTCGTTCGACCATCCTGCGCGCAAGCAAAACCGAATTTGCAAAGGAACCGGGTTTCTTTGCCTCGTTGCCATAGAGTTCAAAAGTACTGTCTGGTTCACTTGCGATGTTCGTCAATTCAGGTACGCTCGACTGCATTCGGAAGGCAAGCTCATACTGTTGGATGCGCGTGTGAATCTCAGGGTCACCGACGGCTCGAAAGTTCATTTCATTTAGCGTCCTGAGCCCATCGAGCGTCTTGCGTCTGACCTCGGCGGAAACCCCCTCTGGGTTATTGATGTACATGATTGGATCTCCGCTGGATCGGAAACTGCAGCCAGAGTGCTCGCCCGGCAAACAACCGGACGACCAAAGCCTTGCTGAGATCGCCTGGATCTGCTCAGTGTTCGAGGGTTGTGCCACAAACACAACGAAGGTCGGTAGGTTGTTGTTCATTGAACCCAATCCGTATGACAACCACGAGCCGATGCATGGACGTCCGGTAACCATGTTGCCAGTCTGCATCAATGTGATCGCAGGCTCATGATTGATGGCTTCGGTGTGCATCGACCGAATAAAGCACATCTCATCAACTACTTTGGCTGTCTCGGGCAGAAGTTCCGAAACCCACATTCCGTTTTGTCCGTGCTGAGCAAACTTGTACTTCGATGGAGCGATGGGAAACCTCGCTTGGCCGCTGGTCATTGTCGTCAAACGTTGCCCGTTCCGGATCGACTCTGGCAAGTCTTTGTCGTACCAATCGTTCATCTGTGGTTTGTAGTCATACAAGTCCATTTGCGAAGGACCACCAACCATGTGCAGATAAATCACTCGCTTTGCCTTCGCCGGGAAATGCGGCAGTGTCGCGAGACCGCCCTGTGCGCTTCCCACAGAAGAACCCAAATCGCAAGCTTGAATTTCCGTTGGAAGACCCAAGGTCGCTAGCGCCGCCAGCCCTAGTGCATTTCCACCTTGTCGAAAAAACTGGCGCCTTGTTTCGCTCCGGACGTATTGTTCGAAGATAGGGTGTATCGGTTGAGTGTGCATTATTAGATCTACTTAGTAAGGACTTCGTCCAAATTCATCAGTTCATTGACAAGCATCGTCCATGCTGCGAGCTCGCTTGGATTTAAGGACTCACTCGGCTTGCTTTCGCCGATTGCGATGAGCTTTTTAGCCTGTTCCGGTTGGTTTTGATAGACAACGGACAGCTCACTGAGGCTATCCAAAACAACTCCGATCTCTTCAGCTCGAAAGGGTCTCGAAAGGATTCTGGTCGCAATCGATTGCACGCGTGCGTTGACATCCGAGCCGAGTTTTTCGTCCAACAGTATGTTCGCCGCAAGTGTCCTGGCGGCTTCGATAAACTGAACGTCATTGAGCGTTACCAGGGCTTGAAGAGGCGTATTGGTACGTTCGCGTTTTACTGTACATACTTCGCGTGCCGTCGCGTTGAAGACCTCCATGTTGGGCGGCGGCGCTGCTCTCTTGAGAAACGTATAAACGCTGCGGCGATAGAGCCCCTCACCTCGGTCGACGACGTAGTTGCGAGTGTTGCTTTCGGGCATCGCGACCGCTTCCCAAACCCCTGGCGGTTGATAGGGACGGACGCTTGGGCCGCCGATCTTTTGAACCAACAGGCCGCTTGCGTAGAGTGCCGTATCCCGGATCATTTCCGCATCCATACGAAACCTAGGCCCCCGTGCAAGCCACTTGTTCGTCGGATCGAAGGCTAACTTCTCGCTTGTTACGCTTGAAGACTGACGATAGGTCGAACTGGTCACGATGGATCGGAATAGACTCTTGATGTCCCAGCCATTTTTTTGAAAGTGGATTGCTAAATGGTCAAGCAATTCCGGGTGCGAAGGCAATTGGCCCGTCACGCCAAAGTCTCCTGAAGAACCTACTAATCCAGACCCAAATACCTCTTGCCAAAAACGGTTGACAGTGACTCTAGCAGTGAGTGGATGAGAAGGTTGTAATAGCCATTTTGCCAGCCCAAGTCTATTGGGTGGCAAGTCTTCAAGCATTGGGGGGAGCACTTTGGGAGTCGCTGGCTGAACTTCGTCGCCACGCTTATCGTAATCCCCTCGCATTAGAACATATGCTTTCGCTCCCGAATCTGCCTCGTTCATGACATGAGCAACGGTGCCACGCTTTTTGATTTCGTTTCGCTCGGCGATCAGCGATTGAACCTGCGATACAAGACGTGGATACTCGGCATCATTTGTATTTAGATACCAGGTGTAAAGCTCCTCGATCTCTTCGCCTGTGCGATTGGGTTTGGAAAGGAGGTATTGCCGTCTTGGAATCTCAGAAACAAGTGTGATCTCTTTTTCCGCTAGGACTTTGCGGTAAATTCGAATGTCTTGTATCAGGGCACCCGTCGCTGGAGATCCATTCGTTCTTCGCCCAATCGTCAGCGGAACCGCTGTTTTGATGGTCTCCGTCAAGTTATTGACAGGATGGTCTTTCTTGGATTCCTTTCCATCGATAAATATCTTGACCCCTTCCGCCTTGGATGAGCCATCGTAGGTGATGGTGACATGTTGCCACCTCGAAGCGGCCAACTTTGTTTTCGAAAGGGTCTTTAACGCATTGCTTGGCCACCTATTCACGAGGTGCATTCCCACCGCGCCATTCTCCATCCAAACATCCCAGCCGCGATGCTCGTTCGCATCTTCCATTCGAGCAAAGAGCGAACCCCCTTGAGTGTCCGCTGAAGGCTTGACCCAAAGCGCTAAAGTGAACGGTTGGTCGCGTTCGAATTCCCCGCCCGGCAACGATGGAAAACTCTCCTTGATCTGCCAAGCCGAGTCGCCGACTCGACCCAAAGTCAAAGCTGCCTCGGGTTGCAGTGGTGTCTGGAACAACTGGCTTTGATGGATGGCCACCAACCATTTCGTATCACCACTAATCAAAGGAATATGCGTTTCTAAATCGTCCTTTGCGGGTAGTGATTGCCACCTCCATTTTTCGCGTTCCTCAGATTTCGCAGTCCATTGGTCAAAATGCTGTCGAGCGGACTCGCGACGGGCCGTCACTGCTTTGTTGGCTTGCTCTGTCAATCCGTCCAGTTCCATGAACCTTGCACGATCTTCGCTGAGTGGAACCGAAATAATCGGCGGCGTGTCTTTGACGTTTCCATCCATCGCTCGTTGGGTCGTATTATTGAAATAAGCAGCTAGTTGATAAAACTCCTTTTGACTGATGGGGTCAAATTTATGATCGTGGCACACAGCACATCCCACCGTCAGTCCCAACCAAACTTGTCCAGTTGTTTCCACGCGATCCCGCGTATATAGCACTTTGTATTCCTCATCGATGGCACCCCCTTCGTTCGTCGTTATGTTGCATCGATTGAATCCCGTCGCGATTCGTTGTTCCAGATTCGCATTAGGCAGCATGTCCCCCGCTAACTGTTCGATGGTAAACTGATCGAATGGCAGATTGCGATTAAACGCCTGAATCACCCATTCGCGATACGACCACATCTCTCGAAAGTTATCGAAGTGGATTCCATGCGTGTCGGCATAACGTGCATAGTCGAGCCAATTGCGTCCGCGATGCTCACCCCACTCGGGCCGCCGTAGCAACTCGTCGACATATTGCTCGTACCGTTCGGGCGATGGATCAACCAAAACCCTCTCAATGTCTTCCGGTGTCGGCGGCAATCCGGTCAGGTCAAAACTGACTCGACGCAACAATGATCTCAAATCCGATTCCGCCGAAGGTTCGATCCCTTGTCGTTCAAGTTCCGCTAATACGAACCGATCGATCGGATTGCGTATCCAAGCATTTTTCCTAACTTGAGGCAACTCGGGGGCTTTGGGTGGAAGAAACGCCCAGTGACCTTGATATTCGGCTCCGTCAGCGATCCAAGTCCTAAGCAAATCTTTTTGATGGGGGGTTAGCGTTTTGTGCGACTCGGGAGTTGGCATGACCGAATCTGGGTCAGTAGAAAAAATCCGTCGAATCAATTCGCTTTCCTCTGGCTTTCCAGGGAGGAACGCCGCCTTCGCAATCGCTTCGTCACGCACATCCAAACGCAATTCGGCCGCCCGCTTGCTCGCATCTGGACCATGACATGCAAAACAGTTTTCAGACAAAATAGGCCGAATGTCTCGGTTAAACTGAATATTTCCTGCCGCAAGCAATTGCGAGGGTCCAGCGACAAAAGCGATAGCGCCTATCGCGAAAGCGACTAATGTAGGGGAGAATGCGATCTTCACGGCAAGACCATTTTGGCTTTCAAAGAAACTAGATCAAGGCAGGCGGGGATATTCTCGATATTCCACAAGAAGTAGGCTGGAGTAAACTATTTTAACGAGCCATCACGCAAAACAAGATAGTGAAGTTCACCACATTTCCCTGTTTTTTAAACCAAGCGTTAAAATGAAGCTATCTATCCTCCCAGACAGTCCGCGGCGAATGATGCGATCGGAAGTGCATCGTGCTCGTCTTTCAGCGTTGCTCGCATCCATCAAAGCAAAACATGCCGATGAATTACGCGAATGCGACTTATTTCGCAATCTCCTCATTCGATGGAGGATTTCAAGAGAGTTTAGACGTGAGCGACACAAGCTCGAGCCATCCTCGCGGGCCCTCTAGGGCTTTTGCGATTGGAGGGGCAAACTGTAATAATCGATCGTGCGCTGGATTGCATCTTCACAAACAGCACAGAACCCTTCTTTGGGATTCATGCTCCCCATCCAGCAGCTGGCCTGTGGTCTATACATCCCTTTGGCAAGATACCCTCCCCCCTCGAACGCTCCGACAGTGCGCGCACTGCGCGACTCAGGCGTTACGCTTGTCGGCAATGGAACGTCCTTGGAGAGGAATGACTTCCATTTGATCTGGTTAGGATCCAGTTGACGAGTGATGTTTGGTTCAACGGGTTCAACTCCATCAGGATACATATCGTTGTACGAAACATTGCCCACATATTCGTCTGCTAAATACGCCAGACTATGTCCGAGCTCGTGAACAAAGACCAATAGACTGGCGGACGCGTCTGTAGTACACACACAATAATCCAAACAGATAGCGCCCCCTCCATACGTTGTTGAGTTGACCAGAACGACAGCCGTGTCGTAGGGCACGCTAGCAGCCATTTGATGCATGCGATGATTGTCGTCTAACAACAGATAACGATCGATATCGAGGGTATTAAAAGAGGAGTTCAACGCTGTGTTTCGAAAGATCCCTTTGTGAGGCAGGTCAGTCCCTGACTCCTCGGAGGCGCGAAAGACCGCTCGAATGCTGATCCGGTCTTTTGATCCTTTGTAGGGAGCGATAGAAAGCAAGTAATCGGACATCTTCTGAACATCCTTTTTGAACTTGTCTTCTTCGGCAGCCGAGTATCCCTCGGCAAGAAAAACCAAGTCGAGGCAATCGTGCGGGTTCCCAGACACTTGAAACTCAACGGCCTTATTGAACTTGCCGACAGACTCCCGACGTATTCGAATGTCCGTCGGTTCTAACAATTCTGTCAAAATCGTGGTCAGAGAATTGTCCCCATTACGACGCTCAATGGTGATTTTCACTTTGGCCTTTGGGAGCGGGATCCGGGTCGTGGTTTGAAAAACGCGTTTCGTTCCAGTCAATGCTGGCTTGGTTGTCGCATACTCAGCAAAGAGCGAGTCGAACCCTTTAGAGTAGATCAGACGATTCGAAGTGACGTCCCAAACCTTAACCATGAATTTGCCATACGCGAACGGCGTGAGTACGTTTTTTGGATTCTCCGGCCAACACGGTTCCTCGGTTATGTTCTGCAAGGTCGTGGCGCAATCCTTCGCGTCCCCGCATTGGTATAGCTCGAGCCGCAAAGCCTTGTCCAGGAAGAAGTCATCGAAAGCGATCGGAGCGTCGGCACTCGCGATCGAAAGGGTCGCAGCGATGGCAACAAATCCAACTGCGGCCCTGAAAAGGATCCCATTCATAGTGTCGATTCCCGCTTTAATTCAACAAGTTTTGGGCCGTTGCTGGCACGTTTGCAACCGTCAACGCAACCGCTGCAACTGGATTGAGTCGTCTGATTTGGGTCGGGCTTTCGAATCAAACCCATCCAAAAGGTGAACCACGATCGCAGAACAACGATTGCGCAGATTGCTACCACGGAAACTGCAATTAACGATTGTGCGTTCATGCCTTTTAGCTCCAAAATGCGAAGCATTGATACGTTAACCAAGCTCCAATATACGCTAGTGTAGTCATGTACACGAATGAAAAAACAGGCCAACGCCAGGAGTTCGTTTCCCTTCGAATTGTCATGAGAGTCGCTGAACACTGGGCACAAAGTGCAAAAAACACCATGATCGAAAGGGCTGTTGCTAAACTGAACACAGGCCTACCATCGGGCCATTCCGCCAGCTTCATTTGATCTTGAAGGCCCTCGCTCATTTCGTCCTGGTCGGATCCAAGAGAGTAAATAGTTCCAAGAGTGGCAATGATGACTTCTCGCGCAGGAAACGAGGCGATCACAGCCACACCAATTTTCCAATCCCAACCGAGCGGTTTTACAAAAGGTTCAATCCAGCTCCCAGCTATCCCTAAGAAACTAGACCTAATCAACGCACTTCGCTGCTCATTCACCCGCTGAATCGTTGAATCGATTGCGGCTTGATTTTCTGATAACGCAGTCTCAATCGACAAACGGGCATCGTCACTCGAAGTAGGCAATTGTTTATCGATCCATTTCGATCTCGCAGAATGTAGCTCCTCAAGCGTTTTCATGGATTCATCGAGCGACTGATGGTCTCCCGGAAAATAAGCTGCGGCCCACACCAAGATGGACGTACAGAAAATCAGCGTTCCTGCACGCATCACAAAGGCGACAACACGCTCCCAGACTCGCTGGTAAATCACCATCATCGACGGCCACTTGTAACTATGCAGTTCCATCAGAAAAGTGGCGGGCTCTCCAGGAAAAAAGAACTTTTTGAGTATCCATGCAACCGGAATCGCGATCAATGCTCCGAGCGATTGCATGAACATGAGCACCATACCCTGCAATGATATCCATCCGCCTGCGTAGGTCGTCGCTGGAACAAAAGCAGATACCATCAGTATATAAACGGGCAACCGAGCAGAGCAACTCATCAGTGGAGCAATGAGCAACGTTACCATGCGGTCCTTTCGGTTTTCAATCGTTCGCGTCGCCATGATCCCCGGTACGGCGCACGCAAAAGAAGACATCAACGGCAAGAAGCTCTTGCCGCTCAATCCAACCGTCGTCATCAGCTTGTCCATGACAAACGCCGCCCGTGCCATGTACCCACAATCCTCAAGAACCGCAATAAAAAAGAACAAGATCGCAATCTGCGGAAGGAATACGATGACCCCACCAACACCCGCCAAGATGCCATCCACGATCAAGCTCCGTAGGGCTCCAGGTCCTAGCACACGCTCCACCACGTTGCTTGCCTGCGATTGAAGCCATTCGATACCGTTCTGAGGAAACTTGGCAAACAGCGTGATCGATTGAAATACAAGAAACATGATCAAGACAAAGAACAACATTCCAACCCATCGATGCGTCAGCCATCGATCGATTCGATCACTGGCCGATGCGCTTCGTGATTCCACTCTCACCACCGCTCCAGTGATCAAACTACGAACCCAAGCGTAGCGTGACTTGGTCTCAAACATAGGAACTTTGCAGCCAGCTTTTTGCAATCGAACCCTAGCTTCGTCGATGCGAATCGCAATTTCAGGAAGACCCGATTGGCATATTGCTTTTTGAAAATGACCGTCCGAATCAATTAACAGCCTGTCTACTTGGTAAGTGGAAGACTTGCGCCCCTTAGATTCAAGCCATTGTGAAAGAGACTTTACCTCGTCATGAAATTCCGCTGGGAATTTCGCGCGAGCCAGTTGCTCGGGGTATGGTAGTGCTGCCTGCGATTGAAGCGACTGTTGAATGACTCTCTTTAGCTCATCAATCCCATGCCGCCTATTGGCTGAAGTGCAAACCACAGGCACTCCAAGGCGCTCGGACAGCAATGAAGCATCGACACTGAGCCCCTCGCTCTGAATGCGATCCCACATATTGAGCACGACAATCACAGGGAGACCGAGCTCATAAATCTGGCTGAAGAGATAGAGATTTCGCTCGACGTTGGAAGCATCCAATATAACAATGGCCACTTCTGGCTTGGCTTGTTGTGGCAAGTCACCGGTCAGTACATTGACAGCGACCGCTTCATCTGCCGATCTCGCAGCCAACGAATATGTCCCAGGCAAATCAATCACTTCAATACACTCCGACGTGCCGGTAAGTCGCCCAACTTTTTGTTCGACCGTCACACCGGGATAATTGCCGACCCTGGCGTTCATTCCGCATAACGCATTGAAGAGACTGCTTTTCCCCGTATTTGGATTGCCGATTAACGCCACGGTGCGTGTTTTCTTAGCGGCCTGTGGGGTATGCACCATCATGGCTCCTTGCGAATCAAGACGCGATTCGATTCGCTTTTCCGCAAACTGATTCTGTAGCCCCGAACGGCATACTCGGTTGGATCCCCCATTGGGGCACGACCTACCATGGAAATCGGTTCGTCCTCGATGAGCCCCATTTCCATAAGCCTGCTGGCTACTATATCGTCGCCTAGAATCTCAACGATGATCGCAGACTCACCTTGGCCGAGCTCGTCCAAATTGATATTTCGAGAATTCATTATCCAGCGGTTGGGATAACGAAAATATCGGCAGTGTCACCTAGCCTCAAACTGATTCGTCTACCCTCGATGCAAATCAAACAGGGTTCTCCACGGCAAACCATCCGCACTTTACAACCTTGTCGAATCCCCAATTCAGCCAGTCGCTGCATTTGACAAGGCTGACCGCACATTTCTACGATCGTCCCTTGGCATTCTGGCTCTAAGAACTCAATTGGGAGTGGAACCGAGTCAGTAATCATTGAACCACAGACTGGAAAAATTTCTTGAAATGGAAACTAATTCGTTTTTTCGTAGTCGAAATCCTTCAAACGCAAGATCGGCATTTGCTCTTCTTTTTGTTGAGACTCAATTTCAACAACGGACCATAACAAAACTATACACATTCCCGATCGTCGTGAAAAGCTGAGTGAACCGCAATTTCAGATGGAATTTCAGAATTTTCGCTGCCGAGGATGCGAAAAGCATTTTGGGACATTCGACTCAAGTTTCGTGGAAATCGGCTGCAAATTCCTTTCATAAAATGCTTCCAAAAGTCGATGACGAAACCTAGAGTCGCTTCAGAAGGGAATTGGAGCTAGCAAAAAACGAAGGGAATCGTGCATCGCAAAAGTTTTGCATGTCTAGTCCTCTCGGACCTGTTAGGGACAGTTTCTTTTCCAGTCCCCAATTTTCAAACTGTTGAAATCGGACGAGTTCTAGTAAACTCCAGGGGCTAAAAGAGTCGCGATGGCACAACTGGCTTTGAAGAAACCGTGCCAGGTCGAAAGACTAGAAGTCGAAAGACTAGAAGTCGAAAGGCTATGAAGTCGAAAGGCTATTCGAAAGGCTATAGAGTGCAGAAACCGTCAGTGGGTGGAAAAACATTTTACGATCGTTGGGGATGGCTAATCCTCATCGCTAGCTTGGCTTGCGTTCCTTTTGCATTTTATGGTGCGGGAAAAGCAGTCCAGAGCAACGTCAACAAAGTGGAAGACTGGCTCCCGAAATCGTTCGCGGAGACGGGCGAACTAGCCTGGTTTCGGAAAAACTTCCCGTCGGACCAGTTTATCTTGGTCTCTTGGGACGGTTGCACGCTCGGCGAAAGCCCCGAACTTGGCGGAGAAGGGGACGATCCCCGAATCGCAAAGTTGGCCGCATTGGTGGCTCCGGAGAATCCGGACCCAAATGACGTCGATTCGGTCGAAGCAAAAAAATACTTCAAAGGGGTCCAAACGGGTCGACAGTTGCTCGAGCGACTGACGAAGGCGGAGAGCCATCCTTTGGAGTACGCGGATGCAATCGATAGGCTCAAGGGGTCTTTGATTGGACCGGACGGGCGTCAAACCTGTGTCATTGTATTCCTCGACCCAGATACGACGGCAAAGCTAAAGCCAATACTTGGTCACGGTCAAATGCGTATCTTTCGGCCAAATGTGCCCCCTGGCGTGCTACGGCGTTTGATCGCACAAGTCGGGATTCCCGATGAACAATTGCATCTTGGCGGCCCCCCGGTCGACAATATTTCGATCGACGAGGAAGGCGAACGCACGTTGGTTCGACTCGCTGGTTTCTCCGGATTGATTGGTATCGTTCTTGCTTGGTGGTCTCTTCGTAGCATCGTGTTGACGTTTATAGTCTTCAGTTGCTCCGTTACGAGTGCGGCGGCATCGCTGGCTATGATTTGGGCTACCGGCGAGACGGTCGACGCTATCGTTTTATCGATGCCATCGCTTGTTTACGTGCTCGCGATTTCGGGTGCCGTTCACTTCATTAATTACTATCGCGATGCTGTTGAAAGCGAAGGCTTACATGGCTCGACCGAGCGAGCAGTCATTCACGCATTGAAACCTGCCGTGCTATGCTCCACAACAACTGCGCTTGGTCTCTTATCCTTGTGCGCTAGCGAACTAACTCCTATTCGGAAGTTCGGTTTGTACGCTGCCTCAGGCGTGATGATCTTAATCGTCGTTTTGTTTTTACTTTTGCCAGCAGCTTTGCACATTATTGGCTACGCAAGGCGGTGGGTCATTGACGTCGCTCCGGAGCAAGCAAAACCGAACAAGAACGCGGCGCATCCAGCACGAGTGGACACACGCATGGAACATATTTGGGGTATTGCGGCTAGATTTATTGTCCGAAACCATTTTGGCGTGGCCTTTTCGTGCATGGCAGTTGTGATTGCTGTCGGCTTTGGACTTACGCGAACGAGGACCAGCATTGACCTTTTGGAGTTGTTTGACTCCCAGGCTCGGATCCTCAAGGACTACCGTTGGCTTGAGAAAAACCTCGGGATGCTGGTACCGCTTGAAATCGTTATTCAATTCGACCCAGAGAGCATAGCAAAGTCTGGAGAGAATCGAGCCGATGGGGTGGAACCGGATGAGTCTAAATTGGTAGAGGATGGGACGCGTTTGACTTTCCTTGAACGCATGGAGACGACCGTCCAAATTCAAGACGTTATCCGTAACAAGTTTGGTGAGAATGGTTCGAAGATCGTCGGACGGAGCATGTCGGCAGCTACCTTTGCCTCGAGCCTTCCGACGCAAGAAAAATCGAACGTCAACTTTATCAAACGACGCGCCTACAACCTGGCATTGGAGAACAAGCGGGAAGAGCTCATGGGAGCTGGATTCTTACGGATCGATCAGTCGACCGGTGCAGAGCTGTGGCGAATAAGTCTCCGAGTGGCAGCCTTCGAAGGTGTTGACTACGGCACGTTTGTCCACGAGTTGAGAGACGCGGTTTCGCCAATTATCGATGCTCATGGTGATCGGGTTCGCGTTCTTCGCCAAATTGCGTCATGGACAGGCGACCCAAAATTCACCGGAAAGCGAGTCGTAATCTGGGATCCTGCTTCGAAGAATGCGGGTGGGACGCCGGAATCGACGGTATCGAAAACGCGGTCCGATGAAATTTCTGCCCTCTTGGGTAAGGCGAGATTGAGCGTACAGAAGCTTTCCGCCGATCCTGCATTAATGCCTGTGACTCAATTGCAAAAACTGAGCGAGTTCGACGCAGTAATCCTGACAGGCGCTTTCTCCAACGCAGAGATCGGTACACTTGGTGTTACTCTCGGCAAAGTAATCGACCTTCAAGCTGTCGACCCCAACGGTCCCAAAGCGATGGTCTCTTCGGTTTACACCGGCGTTGTGCCGATTGTCTACAAAGCACAGCGAGCTTTGCTGCAAAGCTTGGTCGAAAGCACGATGTGGTCATTTCTCACAATCACACCGCTCATGATGTTCGTCTCTCGAAGCATTCGTGCAGGGCTGGTAGCGATGATACCAAATGTACTTCCTATTTTCATCATTTTCGGAGCGATGGGGTGGCTGAACATTCCAATCGACATCGGTTCAATGATGTCTGCAAGCATCGCGTTGGGCGTTGCAGTTGACGATACGATCCATTTCTTGTCGTGGTTCCGTGTGGATGTCAAGCAAATCAAGAATCGGAAGGAAGCCATCATCGCTTCGTACAAAAGGTGCGCCACTCCAACCCTGCAAGCGGCTTGCATCAGCGGACTTGGTCTGTCCGTTTTTGCGTTTAGTACTTTTACACCGACACAGCGATTTGGTTGGCTGATGCTCACGATTTTAGTCGCAGGTGTTGTGGCGGAATTAATTCTATTGCCGGCAATTTTGGCAGGACCATTGGGCAAAGCATTTGAGCCGAAACTGTCGCGTCACAATACGGCCTCGCGATTTATTTTGATCATGCGTTATGAACTGCGTCGTCGATTCGATCGCAAATCTCGACAGACCCCTTCGGTTGCCGAAGGGGAACTACAAAGCGCCGCGTGATAACATGCCAATGGCAAAGGACATTTTGGATCGACTGATGATCGAACTTCATCAGAGAGTCGCTCAACTACCCGAAGGGTCGTACACGACGAAACTACTGCGTGGCGGCATCCCAAAAATGGGAAGCAAGATCCTTGAGGAAGCGCATGAAGTAATCGAAGCAGCAGGCGAATCGGGCCAAGAAGGACGGGAGCATACCATTCGTGAGGCTTGCGATGTGCTCTTTCACCTTTGGGTGCTCTTGGCGAGCCGCGGTATCAGTGTAGACTCTCTACGCCACGAGTTGGAACGGCGCGAGGGGGTCTCGGGGCTCGAAGAAAAACGCAGACGTGGCATGGAGAGTACTTCGTGAGTCTGGCATCCAATCATCTTCGCATCGGCATCCCTAGCAAAGGCCGGCTAAGCGAACTGGCAACCGAATTACTGCTGCAGGCTGGACTCAACTTTAGACGTCAAGATCGATCTTTATTTGCTCGCGTTAGCAGCATGCCTGTTGAGATCACCTTCCTACGCACTGACGATATTCCTACGCTTTGCGCAGAAGGTGCAATTGATTTGGGAATCACCGGCAGTGACTTGGTTCAAGAGGCCAATGCAGAAGTACAGATTCGAATGAAGTTGGGTGTAGGGCGTTGCAGGCTGGCCATTTGTGTTCCAACGCACTCACATGTAGAAAGCCCCAGCCAGTTAGCTGGCAAAAGAGTAGCGACCAGCTTCCCAAACACCACGGAACGCTTTCTAAAACAACATGATGCACCGGTGCATCTCGTGAAGCTGAATGGCTCGGTCGAAGTCATGATCTCGTTAGGGGTCGCTGACGCAATCGTGGACTTGGTCGAGACGGGTAGCACCCTCGCCGCAAACCAATTGCGAATCTTGACAGAAATTGGCCATTACGAGACCATTTTGATTCAAAGCCCTGCCTGTCGGGACCAGACGACCGCCGATCGCATCGTTCGAAGGCTGGAGGGGGTCGTAATCGCTCGCGATTACTCGCTGCTCGAGTACAACATCCCCAGGACGAAACTTGCGGCGGCGGAAGCCGTCACCCCCGGTTTTACGTCCCCGACCGTCACCAGCCTCGAGGATAGTGGCTGGTGCGCCGTTCGCGCCATGGTTAAGAGCAGTGAAGTGATCTCGATAATGGAAAAGCTAGAAGCGATTGGAGCGCTAGCCATTCTTGAAATGTCGATCAACAACTGCCGTCTTTAGCAACCAGTTCGTTGAGCGAGCGTCTCTTCTCGTCGAAACCGGATTGTGGTCTCCGGGGGTCGTATATGATAGACTCGTGGATCCAATCCCCTTCCACTTTGGAGTAATGCTCGATGTTCCACATGCGCGTGTGTTCAGCTTGTGCCTTGGCGTTCGTTGCTTGTTCTTTTCCCGTCGAAGCGCAAGATTGGCCACAGTGGAATGGACCGACTCGAAATGGTCTTCTTGCCCAAGGATTTGCCGCCAAGCCAATTGGAAAGAGTGGGCTGGAACTGAAATGGAAGAAACCTGTTGGGTACGGATACTCTGGGCCTATTGTCGCCGACGGTCGAGTATTTATCACCGACTACCAACTTGAGACTGGCAAAATCACCAACAACGCAGGTAGCCGCGATCGCCTGAGCGGAAAGGAACGCATCGTCTGTTTTGACTTCAAGACAGGCGAAAGCCTATGGACACAGGCTTACTCAAGAAACTACGCAATTTCCTATCCAGGGGGACCTCGCGCGACTCCGGTTGCGGTTGATGGAACACTCGTAACGTTAGGAGCTGAAGGAGATTTGCTTTGCCTGTCCGCAAAAGAGGGCAAGGTCATTTGGCAAAAACAACTAAGCGAAGAGTATAAAACAGAGAAACCGATGTGGGGCTATGCTGCGGTCCCACTAGTAATTGGAGACCAATTGATTTGCCTAGCGGGTGGCCAAGGAAGCTTGGTCGTTTCGCTCGATCGGAAAACGGGCAAGGAACTATGGAGATCGCTCACGAGTGAAGAGATTGGTTACTGCCCCCCCGCGTTGATCACGCATGGCGGAGTTTCGCAACTATTGATCTGGAGCCCCGAAAAGATTTCGAGCCTCAATCCAGCCAACGGTGCACTCTATTGGGAACAGCCATTCAAGCCCGATTATGGGATGTCGATTGCGCCACCTATCTTACAGGGAGACTTATTGTTTGCGTCCGGTGAGGGGATCTCGGCGATGTACCAACTATCCTCGAATCCCCCCAAAGCCAAGCTTCTGTGGAACGGGGACCCTAAGAAATCGCTCGGCCTTTCCAATACTTCCGCCATTTTCCATGACGGCTTCGTCTACGGCGCTGATTTTCAAAGTGGAGCATTGATTTGCGTGCAACCCAGCGATGGGAAACGTATGTGGCAATCAGCCCTTTCAACTACCGGGGCGGATCGAGAACGCGGCCTATCGAATGCCGCCGCCTATCTCGTCAAGGCGGATGGCGATAACTGCTATATTCTCAGTGAAACAGGAGATTTCATTTCGGCAAAGCTGTCGCCCAAAGGGTATCAAGAGACGGGCCGATTTCACGCGATCGATCCGACAAATTCATCTGGTGGTCGTAAGGCTCTTTGGACCTACCCAGCAATCGCAAACAATTGCCTTTTGGTTCGCAACGACGAAGAACTGCGTTGCTATACTTTGCCTTAGCTCTTTTGACTCCTCGGCAATCCAACTCCATAAGAAACGACCATGCTGACCAAACAAACCTATTCTTGGCTCGGGGTCTTTCTAGTTATTTTGCCATGCACACTTCGTAGCGAAGAATTACAGGTCGGCGTAGGACTCAGATTGATAACCCCTAGTCCTCTACTTCCGGTCTCAGGTGGCATGGGCCCGACCGCACCTGCTACGGAAAAACGGGGTGAGCTCAGCGCTCGAGCAATCGTCTTTAGAAATGGCCCAACCACAATCGCTTTCGTCGCATTGGATCTATTGGGTTTTCCATCCGTACTTTGCGATCGAGTGCGAGTCCAAACGCCAAGAATTCCGCCCGCAAACATTTTGATTGGCTCAACGCATACACATAGCGCACCAGACTGCTATGCATTTCCTGACGGTGCTGGTGGGCATACGGGCGACCTTAAGTATATCGACTCGGTTTGCAAGAACGCGGCCGATGCAATCAATGAAGCGATCGATAATCTCCGGCCAGCTCAACTCAGAATTGGCACAGACGAAGCGAAGGGACAGATCGCTTATAATTACTACGCGCCAGACCTATACGATAGAAGAATGAGCGTTATCCAAGCGATCGGAAGCGATGGGAAAACGGTCGCAACTTTAGTGAACTACGCGATCCACCCCGAAGTACTTGGATCGAGACTCGGAATTGTCAGCCCGGACCTCATTGGTCCGCTTCGCGATCGATTGGAATCCGAGTTTAGCGGTTTAGCCATGTTTATGAACGGCGCACAAGGGGGCATGGTGACGGCAGACAACCGCAGTCTTGACAAACCCAAGGACCCATTACGCGCTTACTGGCATGACAATCGAACGTGGGAGGAGTGCTTGCGAATTGGCAATACGATGGCCGACGAAGCGATCCGAATCGTTCGTGCCGCGCCCATGCAGAAAGAGCCTAAGTTGCATTGCTCATTTGAGGACGTGACGTTCCCTGTCGACAACGAAACGCTTTGGATGGTTATCAAAGGTTCGCCGTTGAAGTATCCACACAATGCAGATCATAGCATCACCACGCGAATCAATATGGTCCGTTTAGGCAACGCGCAAATCCTCACAATTCCGGGTGAGGCGTTGCCGAATATCGGTTTCTATTTAAAACGCAAAATGCGGGGGGAGCATAACCTGCTATTTGGACTTACCAACGATGCGTTTGGATACATTCTGACAAAAGTCGATTTTGCCAGCTTCCCTCGGTATGAGTATGTGAGCCGAACATCTCTTGGAGAAATGACGGGAGAAATACTTATTGAACGAGCCCTGTCGTTGATCGATGGCCCTGGGAAGCCATAACCTCGTACCAATGAACCTCGTGCCAATGCCAAGGCTGGGTAAAATTGTCATTTTTTGTTCCTAAGTTGGGTGGTGAATTGCTTTTCTTCATCGAATTATTGAAGCGGCAACCTACTGAGATCAGGCAAAGCGGCCTGCATGGAGGATGCGTATCGGATACCATAAATACGACCCGATCATTGTGTTTTTGTGCGCCGTTTCTCCCTAGTGCAGAGGAATCCTTCTGTGATTCGATTAACTCGACGAGTTCCCAAAGTTTTACTCAAACTCACTTTTGCCTTCTCTCTTTCGGCAACTTTTGCGGCAGCGGATGATCCCGTCAACCCATTTGATGGCAAGTCTCTTTCTGCCTGGACTACGATTGACGGCAAGCCCGCCGCTTCGGGATGGGAGGTTGTTGACGGTATGATCCATTTGAAAAAGGATGGAAAGGGGTCCGGTCACATTATTACATCTCGTGAATTCGGTGACTTTGTCTTAGCATTCGAATGGAAGATTGCCGCGGGTGGCAACAACGGCCTAAAGTATCGGGTGCGATCCTATGGAAACAAGATGCTTGGATGCGAGTATCAGATTTATGACGATGAGGGGAACAAGAAAGTTGGGCCGCGAAATAGTGCAGCTGCACTCTACGATCTCTTCGAACCAAACTCCGCAAAAAAACTTAAGCCGGCAGGTCAATGGAATCAGGCAAAGATTGTTGTCCAGGGCGATCGGATCGAACACTGGCTAAACGGCGAGCGAGTTGTCGCTGTGACGATCGGCGACAGCGAATGGCAGAAGCGGATCAGCGAAAGCAAGTTCAACGACTACGAAGATTTCAGTCGCCAGCCCAAGGGCAAATTGATGCTAACCGATCATGGGAGCGAAGTCTGGTATCGCAATTTCTCTTTTGACGTTCGCTAGTAACTTATTAGCAGTCCGTTAGCTACTCCCTCCCTTTTGATTGACGACCGCAAATGCGAGTCGCTGCAACTCGACTGCTAGATCAACGTCCACGACGGTAAGTCCGCCTGTTGTACGTTTCACTGTCACCGGTGCGAAATTCAGTATTCCAGTTATTCCTGCAACCTCCAGACGCTCCGCTACCGCTTGTGCCGCCCCCGCCGGAACGGCCAGAATCGCAAGCTCTACTTTTTCTTCGTGCACAACCGACTCTAGCTCATCCAACGAGCGCACCGTCAATGATCCCAACTGAGTTCCGATCATCTTGCTGGAGTTATCAAACACGCCAACAAGTCGAAATCCCTGTTGCTTGAAACCTTTGTAGCCCGAAAGAGCTCGTCCCAGATTCCCTGAACCAATCAGTACAACGTTCCAAGAACGATCCGTGCCGAGGATCGACTGGATGGCTTTGGTGAGGTTCGGAATACTGTATCCTACCCCTCGTTGACCAAACTGGCCAAAACACGAAAGGTCTCGTCGAACTTGCGAATCGTTTAGACCCAATCGTTTCGCCAACGCGCCGCTTTGAATGCGTTGCAGTCCGGACCGATGCATCTGCTGTAACTCTCGCAGGTAGAGTGCCATGCGAGTCACCGTGGCGACGGGAACATTCGGAGAGGCTTGGGGTTCTAATTCACCGTCCATATTGAAGTATGAGTTAGCCTCAATTGATCCGATTGCCGGGGCGAAATCACGTCACGAAAGGGGCATCACCTCGCCATCGCCGGCTCGCTGTTCGCTAACCGAAAATGCTCCGGTGCAATCGCTTGCAAATGTTCGGCACACTTGTCCACGGCGAAAAGGATTTGCTGATTGGTGTGTGTGGTATTGATAAAAAACCTCAATCGAGCGGCTGACTCTTCAACTGCAGGATACAAGATGGGTTGAACATTTACGCCCGATTCAATCATGCGTCGAGACAGTTGCAACGCGTGCAACGAGTTTCCAATGATAATTGGAATAACCGCGGTCTCCCCGCTGTTACCCGTGTTTAAACCTCGCTTCTTCGCTTCGGTCAAAAACAATCTTGAAGCGTCTTTGAGTCGAGTTACACGCGTAGGCTCTCGCTTAAGCAGTTGCAAGGACGCGATGGATGCAGCAGTATTGGCTGGCGAAAGACCGACGCTGAAAACAAATCCGGGTGCTGTGTACTTAAGATACTCGACAAGCTCTTTTCGACCCGCGATGTAACCGCCGCAAGAACCAAATGACTTGCTAAGTGTCCCCATCCAAATATCCACATCGGTAGGATTAACTCCGAAGTGCTCGGCGATTCCTCTGCCATGCGTTCCCATGGTTCCAATCGAATGCGCTTCGTCTACCATCAACCAACATTTGTGTTTTTTACAAACCTCAATGAACTTTGGGAGATTTGGGAAATCGCCGTCCATGCTATAGACACCCTCGACGATAACCAACACGCGCCGATAGCGAGTGCGCAATTCCGTCAATGCCTCATCTAGCGCGATGAAGTCATTATGGGGGAACGCTCGGCGACGACTTTGCGAAAGGATTGCACCTTGAACAATGCTATTGTGCGACAAGGCATCGTGCAGGATCAAGTCTTGTGTGCCAACCATATGCCCGATGACGGTCTCATTGGTAGAGTGTCCACCTACCATCACGATGGAATCTTCGACACCAATCCAATCCGCGATCAAGCGTTCGAGTTGTTGATGGATGTCCTTTTCACCGCTGACCAATCGGGAAGCAGAAACGCTGGTCCCATACTTCTTTACGGCCTCCACAACCGCTTGTGTTACGAAAGGGTCACCGCTCATTCCAAGATAATTGTAGCTTGCAAAACTGATCAATTGCTTACCACCAACGGTAGTAGTGTCGCGAGTCAGGCCTTGGTGAACTGAGAAATAGGGATTGGGAAGCCCCGTCATATCGAACTGATTCATCGTCTGCTTCAGTCGGCGATACTCCGGCATCAGTTCAAAACGGTAGTCCTCCGGCGCAATCTCTCGTTCAACAGGACCTGATGTAGCGTCCTGACTCTCAGCGACAATATCAAGGCGAATGCGTTCTTTTCCAAAGTGCTTTTCAATCGCTTCGGCGATTTCCCGAACCGTTTCAATTTCTTGCAGAACTTCTTCCGGAAAACGACCGCCGACCGAGCTTTCAAGCACGTGTGCAATTTGAAGACGTTCCAAACTATCTAGCCCGAGGTCGACAACGATATTAGTGTCCAAGTCGAGAAGTTTTGCTCGTTCTTGCGCAACCGTCTTGACCGCACGCTTAACCAGTTCGACGATGTCGAGGTCAGGATCACGAGTCTTCTTATGTGGTAACGCGGAACCAAAGTTGCCTCGTCGACCAAATCCAGATCTCGAATGATCAACCGTCGAAGCAGCGATCATTGGAGCTTGTTCGGGAAGATCATCGTCCCAGGAAAGCCATTGATGAATAACACGCAAGTTTCCTTCGCGGAAGTCTCGAAGGCAAGCATGACGTTGGATTTTGCCCGATGAGGTTCTCGGCAGCGATCCATGACGCACCAAGACGACTGCGTCGGGCGGTAATTCATGTCCTTGCGTAACGCTGCGGCGTATCGCGTGAACAACAGGATTCCAGTCATCTTCGAGAGAACGTTGTACCTCGACAGTAATAATCAATCTCTCACGAGGCCCCGAATCATCCGCAAATGCAGCAGCGGCGGAGGAGGATATGGACTCGTGGCATTCTTCGACTGTCTGCTCAATATCCTGTGGGTAACGATTAACGCCCCGCACGATAATCAAGTCCTTTACGCGTCCTGCCACGTAAATCTGCCCGTCACTCCAAAAACCCAAATCGCCGGTTCGCAAGTATGGCCCTTCGTTATCGGATGTTCGTGCTAGAAAAATGTCCTGAGTCACGTCTTCCTTTTCCCAATAGCCGATCCCAACGCTCGGACTCTGAATCCAAATTTCGCCAATGCAGTGATCGGGGAGAGGACTCAACGTTTCGGTATCAACAATCAAAATCGATTCGTTTTTCGTGGCGTGACCGCAACCGACAAGTCCGCGGGCATCGCGAGCATCTTCGCTGACTTGAGTTACCATGCGTGCATCGAGCCGACGACCATCAAAGTGCTTGATCACCGGCGGCGTTTGGCGAGGGCCGCCAGTGACGATGAGTGTGGTTTCAGCCATCCCATAGCATGGAAAATGGGATCGGTTCGAAAAACCGACCCGTTCAAATTTTCGACTAAATTGCTCGAGCGTGCTTGCTCGAACAGGCTCAGCTCCATTAAAGGCCAATGCCCACGAACTCAAATTCAAGCCAGTCATTTCTTCTTCCGTAACTTTGTCAACACAAAGTTGGTAGGCAAAGTTTGGACCTCCACTGGTTGTCGCATGATACTTGGTGATGGTTTTCAACCACCGCACAGGCCGTTGCATGAAAGACATCGGGCTCATTAGCACCATGCTCAACCCCATCGAGACGGGCGATAGCACGCCACCAACCAAACCCATATCGTGGTACATGGGCAACCAACTGACCCCAACGGTCTTATTGGATTCATCGAAGAGGACGGCAATCATCTCGCAATTGCGGATCAGATTGGCGTGGGTCAACATGACCCCTTTGGGTTGCCCCGTCGAACCAGAGGTATATTGAAGAACCGCAAGGTCTGATGGAGGAATCGGCATCTCGGTGAATTGGATCGCCAACGATCGGTCGATCGATTCAGTCGCGATCAGCTGCATGCTGCCTGTTTCCGCTTTGGTCGAATCATCCTTCAGGATTTGAGCGACTGTTTCGGACGTGGTCAGCGCGAACTGGGCTTGGCAATCCATCGCAATTCCTTGAATGCGAGCCCCCTTTCTGCTTCTTCGAGGAGGATAAGCCGGCACGCTCACACAGCCAGCATAAAGGCAGCCAAAGAAACCAACGACGAATTCGATGCCTGGCGGATAAAGTAGCAGTCCGCGGGAACCGGGCCGATTGGTTTCAAGAATTCTCACGGCCACCGCGCGGGCTGCGTGATCCAACTCGGCAAACGTCATCGACGAATCGTCGTCCGTTTCGCCATCTGTGTAGTAGAACGCTACTTTGTTTGGTTGAACATTCGCCCAATAGCGAAGCACGTCCACGAGAGTGGTTTTGGGCGGGTTGAATGGAGCATGAAAGCGGGTCAGGTCCAACACTAGTGTATTCCCTTTTGGAGTCGACCATCGGAGGTCGCGGCAGGAGTTTCGCAGGCTAAACCTTCTCTTGAATCCACTGCACAAAAAAAGTCGCAGCGCCAAACGCAACGACACGGTAAATTAAATGCTTTGTTCCTACCTTATCGGACGTTCGTTATACCTGCGATTTGGCAATCTCGGTACACCCTTTTTTTTACCCATTCCACCTAAACCACCAACGACTTCCAAACGAAGCCTGGAATTCCCAACAAGTTGAAGGTGAAAAGCCCTTGTGATCGCGAATACGGACCGATATACTCTGCCCCTCACAAATTTCGATATACACGGTTTTTCACAGGAAAAGCGGCACCCGAAGATTGGGTGTTGGGCTCTTTGGTCCTTTTTGCCTGCGAAATCCAAGGAATGACTTATGGTAGCACAACCAAAAACATACGTAGCAAAACCTGGCTCTGTTGAACAAAACTGGTACTTGGTCGACGCTACCGACTGCATTTTAGGGCGATTAGCGAGCGAAATCGCAATGGTTTTAATGGGGAAACATCGTCCGGAGTACACATCGCATGTCGATACTGGGGAGTTTATTGTTGTCGTTAACGCTGAGAAGGTGGTGATGACCGGGAATAAGCTCAAAGTTCGACACTATGCCTGGTACAACGGATACAACCGCCAAAAGATGGAGAGCTACGCGGAAAGATTGGAACGCAAGCCAACCGACTTGGTTACCATGGCCGTTAAACGAATGCTTCCAAAAAACGCGATTGGGCGGCATATGTTATTCAAGCTGAAAGTATACGCTGGAGCAGATCATCCGCACCAAGCACAACAGCCTCAGCCAGCTCCATTTGGCCACCAAGCTAGCTAACCAATTCCCAAACCACTTTCAGCATAGAGTACGAATCCATGGTTGCAGTAGTCAAGAAAGACAAAGTTAGCGGTGACAGCCTCGGCACCGGGCGTCGTAAGTCGTCGGTTGCACGCGTCCGGGTGAAACTGGGAAACGGTAAGATCACGGTGAACGATCGCGAGTTCCAACAGTACTTTGTCAATGAATCGGAGCGCCGACTTGTTCTCGAAACATTGGATCACGTCGGTCATCGTGACAAGGTCGATATTTTCATTCGAGTAAGTGGAGGCGGAACGATCAGTCAAGCGGGAGCAGTTCGCATGGGACTGGCTCGTGCGCTGGTCAGTCTCAATGAAGAGAATTTCCCTGCCTTGCGTGCTGACGGATTTTTGACTCGGGATTCGAGAATGAAAGAACGAAAGAAGTATGGTCTTCGTGGTGCTCGCCGCGGCGTTCAGTTTTCCAAGCGTTAAGCTCGGATCGAATCAGACTTTGAGACCCGCTTCTTCAGGCGGGTCTTTTTTTTTATGTTACCACCGAGAGATTCACTTTTTAACGCAACAGACTCTGCACCTGTATTTGCGTTATACTATGTGGAACGACCATGGGGTCCTAAAACATTCGGTTTGGCATTGAGAAAAAGAGCTGCGAGATGATGAATTACCGGGGCTTTCTTTACACAATCGCAGTCCTGTCGTTTGTAGTCCATTGCAACGCAGCGCACTGTCATTTTCTATGGTTGGTTCCTCAAGACCAAAGCGGTTCCCGCGTCCAACTCTTCTTCAGCGAAGGACCTGAGCCGGGAAATCCAAAGCTCCTGTCCAGACTCGCCGGATTGAAAGCGGAAGCGTATCGAAGTGATGAAGCAAAAGAGACGCGAACGCTGGAATTGAGCGAAGACCAAACCGTTCTTGGCGCCAATCTTAGCGGAGCTTCCGCCTGGCGCGTAAAACATACCTATGGTGTCCATGGAACTGACAAAAAGAACTTACTCATCTATTCTGCGACCTGCGTAACTTGTGAACGCAAAGGGATGGAAGAAAAAGACAGCGTTCATCTCCCAAGCGAAGGGTTCACCGCAAGGCCTTCGCTCGATGGGAGTAAACTATCGATTGCTGTTTTCCATAATGGCAATCCAGCAAAAGGAATTGAGTTTGAACTTCACACATCAAAAGAGCATCGCACACTTAAGACCGACGATCATGGCATCGCTCTCATCGAGAGTATTTCTCCTGGAATTTTCTCCGTTCGATGCCTCGAATCCGACAGAACTCCAGGCGAGTACGATGGTGCAAAATACGAAGCGATCAACCATTATGCGACAATATCTTTCATTGCTCCCAACTTGAATGGCGCGGCTATTGTGCCCGAGGAAAAAGAGTCCCTTGGCCCACTTCCGGAAGCCATTACTAGTTTTGGTGCAGCAGTCGTCAACGATGCCATCTACGCGTATGGGGGCAACACCGGCTCAGCACATTCGTACTCGAATGACCAACAATTCAACAAACTCATTCGGCTCGACACCAAGAACAACAAAGGCTGGGAGCCGATCGCCGAAGGGGTCCGTGTACAAGGCAATGCACTTGTGTCGTACGGTTCCCGTGTGATTCTGGTTGGCGGGTTTACCGCTACCAATGCCAAAGGAGAAAAAGGAAATCTTGTCTCTCAGGCCGAGGTACAGCAGTTCGATCTATCATCCGGCAAATGGTCCGACCTGCCAAAGCTGCCCGAACCTAGGTCGTCGATGGACGCCATTGTCCTCAATGGATATTTATACGCTATTGGCGGATGGAATATGCGCGGCAATTCCGACAGCGCTGTCTGGCACAAAACTGCTTGGCGTTTACCCCTCGAAAACGCCAAAAAAGAATGGGAACCGATTTCCCCTCCTCCGTTCCAAAGACGGGCTATCGCTGTCGCAGCCTATAAGGACCGCGTTTTTGTAATCGGCGGCATGAATGAGGACGGCGAGACAACTACGGAATCTTGTTTCTACGACCCAAAAACAAACCTGTGGAACACCGTTGCCCCGATCGCTGGCGTGCCCATGACCGGATTCGGCACGTCTGCTTGTATTGTTGGAAAGGACTTGATAGTGAGCGCGGTCGACGGATCCATCCAGTCTTACAATGATGTTCACGGAGTTTGGGAAATCATCGGACAGATTCCGACAGGTCGATTCTTTCATCGTATCGTCCCGATCTCCAACGACGCGTTCGCGATAATTGGCGGAGCGAACATGAACGTCGGAAAATTCAAAGACACACCTATTGTGCGACTGATGAAGCCTTAAGGCGAATTGGCAGCATTGTTTATACCGGGAGGGAGAGGCGCTTCGCTCTCCCATTGCAATTCTTGGCAGGTATAGTGTTCATCCTGCCGCTCGACTAAATAGACTTACACCAAGTTCTTTCGCACAGCCCATACGGCGGCCTGCGTGCGATCCGATACCCCGACCTTTCTGAGAATGTGCTGAACATGCTCCTTGACCGTTTCGTAGCTGATCCCAAGCGACTGCGCGATTTCTTTGTTGGTTAGCCCGTTCGCCAATTGCTTGAGCACTTCCCCCTCTCTCTGCGTGAGAGGCACCTCAGATTCTGTCCCCGTTCGCATGGTTGCCAAAGAGCCAGTAACTCGTCTCAGCTCTTCCCGACTCCAAATATTTTCGCCTTTGGAAGTTCGGCTAACTGCATCCATAATTCGCTCTTCGGATTCCGTTTTCAAAATGAATCCGTTCGCCCCCAAGGCCACCGCTCGAGCAACATAAGTGGGATTTTCAAATGCTGAAAAAATCAAAGTAGCTTGGTTGGGTGTGTGAGCTTTGATCTTAGTAAGCAGTTGCAATCCGTCTCCGCCGGGCAATCTCACGTCCAATATCACAAGGTCGAATTTGCCAGCGATGAACTTGTTGTAGCCTTCCTCGACAGATTTCGCTTCATCGGCGATTTCAAAGTCTGTTCCAATGAACATTTGCCTTAGACCAAGCCGAACGATTTCATGGTCATCAACGAATAGAATTCTGTAAGTCAACGGACAACTCCTTTCCTTTAAGAGTAAGGAGTATGTCCGTTTTCGCTATAAGGTCTTCCCTTAGAGAACCGACATCATGCAATCTAATAGTTAGTGACATTCGACGCAATTACTAGGTGTGAGAACTTTTTGGCGTGAAGTATCGATCATTCCACTTTAACAAGAAATGTGGGGAACACCATGCCACACTTAGTTTTTGCCGTGACTCTTGAAGTTTTCAAAGGTGTGGTCAAGTCCGCGACTGATCTGGCATTGCAGTTAGAGAAGATGCTATTTTCTGTAGACGATGGTTTTTTGGCTGCGAGTTTTTCAAGCAGCCTGAAATCACAATTGGTCGAGTCGAGCAAAGGAATGCGGAATGTACAAACTGTTGTTGTGTTGGCGTTACTTGAAAACACGGTGGATTGCTTTAGCCTCCATTGTTTCGGTAACGCTGGGGGTTGCGACACTTATTGTCGTCAACAGCGTGATGGATGGATTTACATCGCAAATGCAGGATCGTATGCACGGTATCCTGAGCGACCTAGTGGTAGAAACTCGCGGCACCAACGGAATATCCGAACCCAACTACTACATCGAGCGCATTCGAGAGAGAATTGGGAACTCGGTAGAGGGGATTACGACAGTCGTTACTCTTCCCGCCATGATGACATTCCACCATCATGGATCAGCCCATACGCAGCAAATTAATTTGATCGGAATCGATCAGAAGACCTACGCAAGCGTCAGTGACTTCAGCAAGTATCTCATCCATCCAGACAATCAGAAGCGGCTTGATTTCGTTTTAAAAAAGTCAGGGTACGCGCCGGGCCGTGAAGCGTTGCAACCGGCCGGTTGGGAGCACAGAGACCGCGTTGAGAAACTCAAAAAGGAGCGCGATATCGAATTGGAAAAGCTGAAAAAGGAACAGCTATCCGCCTCGGAAAAATATTCCCAGCTTATGGAAAACATAGCAATTGAAAAGAGAACTCAGGCTGCCACTCCGTTGGTTGATATTCCCTTGGATTCTTCAGTTGCATCGCAGCCCAACTCCGATGCGAGTTCACCAACGTTGCAATCCATTTTAGCTGGTCCAACAATCTCAACAACAACGACCAACGAAGGGGGTGGCCGCATATTTGATCCCTCCCAGGAACAACGGACAGGGATCGTACTGGGGATTGGCATTGGGAGTGTTCGCGGTCGAGATATGGCCGGAAAGGTCAAAGACTACTTCTTTATTCGACCTGGCGATGACGTCAATGTCGCATTTCCAAATGCGGGCACTCCCCCTCGCGCGATTGATGAGATGTTTACCGTGGTGGATTTTTACGAAAGCAAAATGAGCGAATACGACGCGACTTTTGCATTTGTTCCGATCGAAGCTCTTCAGCGAGCGCGCGGCATGATCGATCCCATGTCGAAGATCGGAGCTGTTACGTCGATTCAAATCAAGTTGAGAAAAGGGGCAGATCTTGCCAAAGCGCGAGACGCATTGCGTGACGAGTTCCCTCCGTCTGAATCTTATGTCCAGGTGAACTCATGGCGAGACACTCAAGGTCCATTATTGGCAGCCGTCCAGATGGAGACGACGATCCTAAACGTACTCTTGTTTATGATAATCGCCGTTGCAGGCTTTGGCATCCTTGCAACCTTTTTCATGATTGTCGTCGAGAAGACCCGAGACATCGGCGTGCTCAAGTCGTTGGGTGCACCAGGGACGGGCATCGCTTCGATCTTTTTAGGTTACGGCGTTTTGCTCGGTTCGGTTGGTTCGGGTGCGGGCGTTATATGCGGATTGCTATTTGTATGGAAAATCAATGAAATCGCTCGAGTTCTTGAGTGGTTCACAGGACGGGAAGTCTTTGATCCAACCGTTTATTACTTTGACTCGATACCGACCATCATTCATCCGTTTACTATAGTTTGGGTCAGCATTGGCGCGGTTCTTATCGCGATCATGGCAAGCGTATTGCCATCCCTTCGTGCGGCTCGTATGCATCCAGTAGAGGCATTGCGCTATGAATAGTCCCAGACCTTTGAAAGCTCAAGCAAGTGCCTCGGCACCAACATCTTCGACGTACCGTGTCGTGCGACCTGATCGTGAACTCGATTCGATTGAGCGAGCGATTGCACATTCGCCGGCAACCGAACCGGCGTTGAGCAAGGCCATTGTAAAGGCTTGCGGAGTGACAAAAGCTTATCGACGCAGCAAGACAATCGTCCCCGTTCTCAAAGGGGTCGACTTCGTCGCAGAGCGAGGCAAAATCACTGCAATCGTTGGCCAGAGTGGATCGGGCAAGAGCACGCTGCTCCACTTGCTCGGAACACTGGATAGGCCAGATTCCGGCGAAATCCACTTCGATGGTACTCGGACCGACAATCTGCCTGCTAGAAAGCGCGATGCATTCCGCAATAAGCAATTGGGGATGATCTTCCAGTTTTATCATCTGCTTCCCGAGTTGACTTTGCTCGAGAATGTGATCGCCCCTTCGATGATTGGCCAAAGCGTTTTCTCTTATTTCCGCAATCGCGCTGCGATCCTACAACGCGCCAAATCACTTACAGATATGGTAGGTCTTTCGCATCGGCTTCACCACAAACCATGCCAACTTTCCGGGGGAGAGATGCAACGGACTGCGATTGCTCGCGCGCTGATAACTGATCCCAAGCTATTGCTAGCAGATGAACCGACTGGAAATCTCGACCAAGAATCAGGCCATTCCATTTTGCAGCTGATGAGAGACTTGAACCGAGATACCGGTTTGACCATTGTGATGGTAACCCACGACGAGCACATTGCGCAACAATGCGATGCGCTGGTTCGACTCAAAGGGGGCAAAGTAGAGCGGCTCAAGTGATTTGGCAATCCTTGCCGATTGTAGCGATCAGATTAATGTTTCCTTCGCTGAAAGTCCGATTTGAGGATTACAGATTAAGCTCAATGAGGCCATTTCAACAACGGAGCCGAACGGATGTACGAATCATTTTTTGGATTTGTCAAAAGACCTTTCCTCGCCGCATCCACACTCGACCGCTATTTCCCAGCTGCTTGCGCTGAACAAACCTTTCAAATCACGTCCCGGGCAATCCTGCGAGGAGAAGGTCCAGTTGCCATTTTTGGTGGAACGGGCTTGGGCAAAACGATGTGCTGTCTGCGAATCGCCGACAGTTTTCGTCGAAACTTTGAAGTGGTTATGCTTTCTAGTTCCCAGCTCATCACGCGCCGCGCCCTTCTGCAGAGCCTGCTTTTTGAATTGCGGATGCCTTATCGCGATATGACCGAAGGTGAGCTTCGGCTCACTTTGATGAGTAGGCTGCAGCCCTCTACAGAAAACCCAACGGACGGCTTGGTTCTAGTCATCGATGAAGCTCAGACATTGTCGATGAAGTTACTCGATGAGATTCGATTGTTGACGAATGTTGTTCGCAATGGTGTCCCCCGAGTCCGATTGGTGCTTTGTGGAACGATGCGGCTGGAGGACTGCCTGTCGCATCCGCAGATGGATTCGCTCAATCAACGGCTCGCTGCCCGATGCTATTTAACCCCGTTGAGCAGTCAGGAAACCAGCCAATACGTTATCCACAAGATCGAATTGAGCGGTGTCGAGGGATCGACCGTAATGACTCGCGATGCGCTTGATGCAATCTATCGAGGATCGGATGGAATCCCCCGATTGATCGATCAATTAGCCGATCAGTCGTTGTTGCTGGCGTGCCAAGCCCGTCAACGCCCAGTTTCGGCAACAATGGTCGGCAAGGCATGGTGCATGCTCCAGCAACTCCCGAATCCATGGAGCGAACCTGAGTCAATTGTAAATAACTCGATTCGCTCCGTTTCTACCATCTCTGGTGAAACTCAGACTTCTCCGAATCAAGGGATGCCGATCTCAACTCTGCCTGAAACCATGAACGAATCTACCACGGTCTCGGCAGCAGGATTCGAGGCGATGATGAAGGGTTCGATCGCTTTCCAAGCGAAATCCGATGCGGCCGACAACGTCGAATTTGGAGAACTGGAAGATGACATCCCTGTCCAGTCCGAAAACGGGACGTATGACCACATTGGTATTTCAGAAGCGTTCGATACGCCCACGCAAACAGCAAGCGATTTTGAGGAACCGGTCGAAATTCGAAGTGTGCCCGCATTAAAAAATGCGAATCTGCTGGATGTTTTTGCAGGGGACTTCGATGAAGAGTTTTCGATTCCAGTCCAGTCGTCGCATAGTTATCAAGCGTACTCAGGTGCCTCCTACGGCAACTTGAACTATGATCTATCCAACTTCGCAACGTCGAATCGCAATACGAACGAAGACCAGCCATTGGCTTTTGAAGAAGCGGATGATTTCCTACCCGCCTCGTCGCGACCATTTCAGTCCCAGCAAGCCAATACGCCAAACCAGGAAGCAGCTTACGGCGGTCCCAACGCAACCCATCACAGCTTTGCAGATCCCGCTTACGGGGACGAAGAACTGGAAGCCATTTCCAATATCTCACCGGAACAAGCTGCAAACCTTGAGCGACAAATTGAAGAAGAAATGCGAGAACTGGTCTCCGGTCTCAATATGAGCGCAATGACCTTTGATCCAGCCTCTTCGATCAACTCCACTTCCAAGCAACAAGCCCCGTCTGCAGACCGACAGGATGATCGTCAACTCGCATATCGAGCGCACTCCGACGTAATCGCCTTTTCTGGGATGCACAGCTACTCGAATATAGCGGAACCTGCTCCCGAGGTTCAACCCGTGGCAATGGGTGATGATCGAGATCTACTGGTGATTGAGAACGATCTTGAAGTCGTTCGAAGCAATGCCGTGCAGGCGACCATGAGCCCACACCGTGCTGTTCTTCATCCGTATGCCAAATTGTTTTCCAAACTGCGAAACTCATGAGTTCTTTAGAAACTGACTCCTCCCTAGAGCGATGGTTGCCGCGGCTGCATCAATATCAAGAAGCCATCAATTCGGTTCCGCAAAATGTTCAGGATTCGGATGCAGTATCCACCGAGTCCGACTGTGAGATGCTTCTTGCCGAGCAAAAAAACGTCGCGCAGCCAAGTTCGAACATTGCGCACTTGCCGATTGATGGGATCATAAAACGCATTCAGCGTTCGAAGTCGTTTGTGCTTGGCATAGGATCCGTTGGCCTCTCCGATCTTCGGTTGGTCCGCTCGATCATGATCGAACTTGTTTCGCGTTGCTCCAGCAAAACCGATAGAAAAGCTATCTTGATGAGCCTAGGTCAGCCCGATCCCAGCATCGAGAACGTCCCCTCTGAAAACGGCAACTTGCAGCAAGCATTCTGGACTCTCTTTGGTGAATCCAAGGCGGAACTCAAAGCCTGGCATGCGCAGCTTGGGACATTACCACGTTGGAAACAGGAATTCGGATTGATCGTATTGGATTTAGGAGATGCGAGTTCCCCACAAATGCCTCGAATTGGTAGACTATGTGACGGAGTTGTTTTGCAACTATTCCACGACATCGGTTCGCGAGCAACCATTCGAGCATTGAAGTCGGTTCAAAAAGAGAACCTGCCGATGCTCGGTGCATGGTCGGTGGGTTTGGATCTTCGCAAATTTGCCGCCTAAGTTCGCGTTGGCCAGAACACGATCGCCTCCACTCAACTATCACCCTTTGACTTAGGTTTTTTTATGGTCCGTTGCTTGGTTACCGGTGGCGCAGGCTTCATTGGTTCGCATATCATTCGTGGGCTTCTAGATGCAGGGCACAAAGTTCGCGTTCTGGATAATTTATCCACTGGCAAGAGAGCCAATCTTGAAGAAGTGTCAGATCGGATAGACTTTATTGAGGGGGATATTAATGATCCTATCGCGGTTCGAGAAGCACTTTCTGGTGTTGAAAGGGTATTTCATCAAGCCGCGTTGGCGTCCGTGCCCCTTTCGTTGGAACGCCCTTTGGATACCCACCGAGCCTGCGTGACAGGCACGCTCAACATGCTGCACCTCAGCGTCCAAGCTGGCGTGAAGCGTTTTGTTTATGCGGCCAGTAGCAGCGCTTACGGCGACCAACCAACTTCGTCGAAAAGAGAATCGGATTTGCCGATGCCGCTTTCCCCATACGCAGTTGCTAAATTGGCCGGCGAGTACTACTGTCAAGCTTACTATCACAGCTTCGGGCTTGAGACTGTTGGCATTCGGTACTTTAACGTATTCGGACCCCGCCAGGATCCCGACAGTCCCTACTCTGCCGTCATTCCGCTCTTCGTTAACCGCATTCTTACCGGACAGCGGCCGATCATTTTTGGAGATGGTTTGCAGTCGCGAGACTTTACCTACGTTGCAAATGTTGTGCATGGCAATTTGCTCGCCGCGGAACGTCCGAACATCGGTGGACGAACCATAAATGTGGCGGATGGTGGTCAGACATCGCTGCTCCAATTGTTGAGGCTTCTCGGGGACTCGCTCGGACGATCCGTTGAGCCTGAATTCAAACCGGCCCGCGTCGGGGATGTGCGAGATAGTCTTGCTGATATTTCTCTTGCTCGCAAGCTTCTTGGTTATGAGCCCCAAATCCGCTTGGAAGAGGGAATCAACAGAACGATCGCCTACTACCGATCCAACGTTAATGAATTTGCTCATTAATAGTTCAACAATGAACTCTGCATGCATTTGCAAACACTTATGATTCTATACGCGGCGTTCGTTCTGGTACTCGCACTTTTGCCGGTCGCCATGTTCCTAAAGAACTTGCAGATTTTTTTGCCAGCCAACTCGGACCAAGAGTTACTGGCTCTTGCCGCATTGGAAGGAGTTAGCATTCTAATTCCGGCACGAAATGAAGCCTTGAGCATCGGGCTTGCAGTCGACGCCATCTTGGCAAACGACCACCCCAAATTCGAAGTACTTGTGCTCGACGATCACTCCGAAGATGCTACTGCGAAAATCGTACAAACGCATGCTATTCGGGACGCCAGGGTTAAGCTTTTGAATTCCAATCCGCTCCCTACGGGCTGGAACGGAAAACAACATGCATGTTGGCAATTGGCTAACCATGCGCAATTTGACTGGCTACTCTTTTTGGATGCGGATGTCCGACTCTCAAAAGATGCTGTCACCAGGTGCATCGCAGAACAGATCGTGCGTCAAGCTCCATTGATAAGCGGTTTCCCTACTCAAGAAACTGGCACGCCAACTGAGAAAATACTCATTCCACTCATGCATTACGTGCTGCTAGGGTATCTTCCAATCGATCGAATGCGGGCGACATTGGGGGTGGGGTTGGCGGCAGGCTGCGGTCAACTGTTTTATGCAAACAAAGAAGTGTACATGTCCATCGAAGGCCATTCGTCAATTCGAGGTTCTCGGCACGATGGCATCCAGTTGCCACGTGCTTTTCGTCGAGCCGGGCACCGCACGGATATCTTCGACGCCACGGATATTGCAAGGTGCCGCATGTACATGTCAATAGCACAAGTGTGTAACGGCTTGCTGAAAAACGCAACCGAAGGCATTGCGAACGCGAGATTGATTGTTCCGTTTACCATACTATTGATCGGTGGCTCAGTCTTACCAAGTCTTTCGCTAGCCTGGGCACTCTTTAGTGGTGCTACTACCGTCGTGCTATCGCTATTATCGATCGCAGTTGTTCTTTCATTTGTGCCAAGGCTATTAGCATGTCAACGATTTCACCAATCGTTACTGGGTGCAGTGTTGCATCCCGTTGGTGTTCTCTGGTTTGTGGCGATCCAGTGGATCGCCATTCTGAGAAAACAACTCGGCATTACGACCAAGTGGAGAGGCCGATTGTAAATTCACTTCGGCGAGCAGGTCTGTTGAAGCCTATCCGACGAATATGTTAATGGCCGCTCTTCTTGGCCTCTTTAGCAGGTTTCTTTGCTGCAGCTCCGTGTGCTGCGGGTGCCGCCGGTTTCTTCGCAGCGGCCCCGTGAGCGGCCGCTGGTGCGCCGTGTCCGCCTGCCGCTGGTTTCTTTGCGGCTGGAGCATGGCTACTTGACTTCTTCGCTGCAGCCCCGTGATCATCCTTTGCCTTGGTTCCAGCCGGCGCGGCGGCATGACCTTTCGCGTCCCCTCCCGATTCGGACGCTTCGTCCTCTTCGGAATGCGTGTGATCGGCGTCCGTTATATTGTCTTCGTTTTCGTCTTCTTGGGAAGGGTCTCGAAGCGTGGCAACAAGACGCCTCGGCGTGTGCGCGTTCCCTTGAGAAACGAATTCCAGGCTCGATTCAGCTCGTGACTCGCGAACTTCCGTGACCACCAAATCATCGACGGACGACTGTCCGATGGTTTGTACCAGAACCTCCATCAGTTGGGACTTAAGATCGGCCAGGTAAGGGTCGATGAGTAACTGGCTATCCAACTGTCGCAAATGTTCTTCGAGTGATTGACGAATCTGCGCTTTGTTGAGTTCGATCAATTGTCGACTCTTCATGCGGTGATTGAGCGGTACGATCGCGTGGATGCGCATTTGCATTGGCGACTTTTTCCCCAATTGGAACGCTAGGAATTGGCCCAAGTCGACTTCACACGAAGCATCCACTTTTGCCAATGACGCTTGGTGGCGAATAACACCTACAATGCTCGCATGAATCCCAACTAGGACTATCACGAGCACTCCAATCCAGTATCTTCTGATTGTTTCAAGCATGGCGAAACCATACACTAAGGACATAGCGAGTATCGCTTTGGGAACACTCCTCAAAGCTCTGTGAATTCAGACATTCGCTCGGCAACCCTAGGTCACCATTTCGGCTTAGCGATCTTTTCTTGAATCAAATCAGGGTTTATCTTGTCATGACAACTCTTCTTTTTGAACACCCTTGGCTTCTTGGAGCGATTGGAACTGCTTTGACGGTTATGTCGCTCTATGGTTGGACACAAACAGGGAATCTAATCCCCTTGCGGATAGGATTAGGTTTGGCGGTTGTAACGATTCTACTTCTTGCCTGCAATGTATTGATCGTTACCGATGCGGAACGGATTCGAACTTGGATCGTCGATACTGCGGACGAATTGCAAAATAATCAATTTGAAAAAGTGATGAAGAGACTCTCACCAAATCATAGTATTCGAGTCGCCAACACTGCAGATCGAATGAAAAATGTAAAATTCTCGATCGCAAAGGTAACGAAAATACACAGCATTGAGGTCGATAAAACCGGCGGAGTACCGACCGCATTGATCAGAATGAACGCCTTTGTCGAAGTGGAGAGCGGAGGGATGTCAGGCAAAGTACCGCGTTGGGTCGGACTCACTTTGGAAAAACGAGGCACCGAGTGGTTCATTCTCGACTTCGAAGATCGTGAACCTCAACATGAGTTTATCAACTCGGCGTCCGAAAGTCTAAGACCGGGCCTGCAAGGTGTTCGTTAATGGCTAAACCCGCAAAGAGCTTGGGGGCTGTCGCACTCGAAAATTTCCAAAACGCGATGCTCATCGACCGAGGACGACTCTTGTTGTCGGCCATGATCGCAATGCTAGTAGGGTCACGACCCCATGGTGTATTTGTGTGCCGAGCTACATGCGTACTCTATCGCGACGCGGGACCAACATCCCCGGATTCTGATCACCGCCCAAATACGATCATTATCAAGTAACATTTCGCACGCATTAAGTAAAATCCCAGGTGTCCCTGAGTCCACTTGGGCTGCTAACGTCTTCGGAAGTCGACTTGAAATCCGTTTCGTCGTCGTTGGTATCAAGTTCTGAAGCTGGTAACTCGAGATCTTGCAAAACAAGCTCCTCCGATTCTTGCGTCAACAGCAATGGCATCCGATCCTCCCTTTTGGATGTCAAACCGAAGTTTGCCATCACGACCGTGATGTTATCCGTTCCGCCACCCTGTTTGGCCATCGCCACCAACTCCTCGCAAGCCGCTTGTGGGTCGGATGCATGACACAACGTTTTCTGGATTTGAAAATCAGCAACATGCTTATTTAGACCGTCGCTGCACAGCAGGATTGAATCGTTGCGAAGCAAATCAACTTTGTAGATATCAGGTAATACACTCGTTGCGCCAGCACCTAAGGCATTGACAAGAACGTTGGACCATTGAGAACGCTCTAAATCCGCTGCTGCGAGTTGTCCCTTTTGAATCATTTCGTTTGCAACGGTATGATCGCGAGTTACCAATTGCAATTCTCCCTTGCGAAGAAGATAGCATCGCGTATCCCCAGCATGCACAATGTACATTCGAGGCCAAGCGACGTAGGCTAAAGTCAATGTTGTGCCCATTCCCGCACAGACGCTGTTATTTTGCGATTTCGATTCAATGGCTCGATGTGCATTTTCCAGCATTGACTTGAGATCCTCCACGAAATTTTCATCGCTGGAATCGTCCGTCAAGTCCCTCCAACGCATACTGTTAAGAATCGAGTTTGCGCAAAACTCCGCAGCAAAGGAACTGGCCTCGCTCCCTCCTCGATGTCCGCCCATACCATCGGCGACAACAAAAACATGACCAACAGGAGCCCCAAAAAGGCGAGCGTTGGCATCAAATCGACCAGCCCCAGAACGTATCTTCATGCTGCGAGTAAGCTCAGCAACAAGGAAATAGTCCTGGTTATCCGCTCGCAATTTGCCCACGTCCGTAATTCCGGCCGACTGCACTTCTATGGTTTTCATAATGAATCATGCCGCTCAAAGCCTCCAAAACTGGAATGACGCCAGTGCTATCGTATCAGAATCAGCCGAGGGAATGTTTCCTTGCAAAGAGAATGAAAATGCAAGTAAAATGGGCATCGGAAATGAATCACGCAACGCGACGAAGGTCCGATGCGCCCATGTTATCTCCGTCCATTGGCAAAGTGCCATCGTCGGACTTAATCAACTTGGACATGATGTAAGTGGCTGCCGCGATGCTTGCCCCTGGTTTGGCGTATTGCGTTGCGAGCTCACTGAGATTGCGCCTCTGCATTTGCCGATATTGGCCGTCCCCTAAAAGCTTGGACATTTCTTCGGTAACGTCGGCAATCGACCTCAACGCCGACTTCGAATTCAGCTTGCCGTGCGATAAAAATTCCGGCAAAACCTCGCGATCTGCGATGAGATTCGGGAGCGACATCCGCTTGCACTTAACCAGAAGCTTGGCCATGGCGTAGGTCGATTGACTTAGGTGGTACATCACCGCCGCAGGTTTCCCCCTGGCCATCAGCTCCAGAGAAACCGAACCGCTCTTCATCAACGAACAATCGCTGAGCTCGATGATCTCGCTGGTCTTTCCCGCAAAAATATGAATCGGCAACTTTGCATCGGAGTGAGTTAGCTGTGAACGACACCACAATGCATGTGAGTCCTTTATCGCTGCCACTAAGAACTGTGCGTGTGGGTACTTGGCTGACAACCTGCGAATTATTTCCAATTGCAAAGGCCATATGCTGTGCACCTCATGATCGCGAGAACCCGGGAGCACGGCGACTTGAAGTGATTTGTTGTCACGCCACTTCTCCACAAAACGAATGTCCAATGCCTGTTGCGCGACTGCGTCAAAAAAGGGGTGTCCCACGTAATGCGCGTTGACAGCTCTCTTTTGAAACCAAGGCGTCTCGAAGGGGAGATTGCAAAGTACATGGTCGACATACCGTCGCATCTTTTTTACTCTCCAACCGCCCCATGCCCACAACTGCGGTGGCAAATAATAAAAAACCGGAAGACCATACTTTTTTGCGCGTTTGGCTATGTGCCAATTGAATCCTGGAAAATCGATGAGAATCACTCCATCGACGTCTCCGCGAGCGAAACTCTGTTCCGCCAAGTCCGCGACCCTATAAAACTCTCTGAGTTTGGGGAGCACTTCCGCGAATCCCATCACCGCCAAGCTCGTCAGATCGTAATCTAGCTCAAGCCCAGCCTGTATCATGCGTCCACCTCCAAGCCCACGAAACGTTGTGGACGGTGAAAGCTGCTGGATGGCTCGGATCAAATTGGCTGCATGCAAGTCGCCGCTCGGTTCACCAACTGAGAAAAAAAGTCGTTGTCCCATAAAACATTCTGCCAAGTCTTGATCGGACGTAGTGGCATTCGTGACGACACCGGGACTAATCGTCCCCAAAAAGTGTTCTCGAATTGAATTTCGGTAGGCGAACCCCGGACACCTAACTCTCTTTTGCCGTTATACGGGAAACGCTCCGAACAAGGCAAGAGGAGCGAACCGTAGTACGATCTACGCAAAGCTTTCCGTCTCCAAACCCTCACGATTGGCCGAAAGCCTTGAATCGGTTAGCATATCTGCTGATCGCTGTATGGCGGCCAGCAATGGCCGCGAGGAAGAACTACCGTTAAAGTTTACCAAAGGTTGAATCACGTTGTCCGATCCATCCACAGCCTCAATCGACAAGCCAAGGATCCCGTTCAAGATTCGGCGCGCTCATTTTGACGACCTCGCCGGCATTCAAGCGTTGCTGAAACCTTTCGTTGACCAGCGGAAACTTTTGCGACGCATGCAATCGGAGTTGATCCTGCTAATGGCCAACGGCTATGTTGCGGAGGTTACCGACGAAACAGGCGAGAAGCTTGTGGGTTTTTCTGCTGTAGAAATCTATTCTCGCAAACTGGGCGAAATCCAGTGCTTGGCCGTCGCCGATGGCTACCAGGGCAATGGGATCGGGTCCGCATTGGTCAAAGCATGCGTGGAGCGGGCACGCGAAAAAGGAATCCTGGAAGTCATGGCGATCAGTGCCTCAGATGGCTTTTTACGCCAATTAGGCTTTGATTACTCGCTGCCCGAACAAAAACGTGCGCTCTTTTGCCAGCTGCATTCGCGAGACGAAATCTTCAAAGACGACGGTGTCGACGACTGATACCCTGCCGCTTCCAACCTTTCCAGCCTGCATCTCTGCTCAAGGACGCAGGTGGAATCCAGCAGAGTCCACTACTCGACACCGCCGACAAAAGTAGAAGGCACGCTCCGCCGTGCCGTATGCTTGCGTATATTGGCTGGGTTTTCAGGCGGACGGCACATGGAATGTGCCTGCTACTTTGACTTTTGTCGGCTGTGTCCTACTCGGTCGTCACATGATCGCGATGATCTGTATCAAGAGATTATAAGTCGCCTTTGGAGGGCCTAGTGGGCGCGATGGGACAACATCACTTGCCCCATTCCGTTCCCCAAAAAAGAAAGAAGCATTACCTCGATCGATTCAAAGTATCGGCGGCCGCGTGCAGCAATGGGTCAATCGCAAGGCCAAGATGCTTGGCATGTTCGCTATTGCGAGTATTCATGAGCGCGACCATATTGCATCCATCGCGCCGTCGTATCATGATTGCAGATGTTCCCGGCAATGAACCCGTGTGCCAGTGATTCAGCTCGCCGTTGGAAGTCACTCGATTGTACCAACCGAGCGAGTAAAAACTCTCCTTGGGCTCGCCATGGTCATTAAAACCGGCTAGCCCATTCGGTCGACTATGCATTCGCTCAATACTCTCTCGCGACAATATCAAGCTATCCTCTGCATCGTCTAATGCCGCCGCGAATCGTACGATATCCTCCGCTGTTGCTAACCAGCCTCCATGTGAATCCATCGCTTCTAAATGCCACGCTCCATAAGGTGCTGGTACCTTTTCGCCTAGATCCGACTGAAAAACCGATTTGGCTTCCCCGTTTGCATAATAGCGGACTTCATTCGGGACTCGGCCATTGAGCCGCGTCGCACCCACTCGCATCGTGCGAATACCCAGCGGCTTCAACAAATTGGATTGCACATACGATTCATAGCTCAACCCGGAGACTTTCTCGATGACTCTCCCAAGAAGACAATATCCAAAGTTGGAGTACGCAAATCGCTCGCCTGGCGCAAAATCGAGTTCCCGATCTAGCATTGCAAGAATCACTTCATGTTGCCCTGCTGGCGGGAGAGTCCCAAGTTGCTTGGCGAATTTCACCGATTGAAACATCGGATCAAATGACTTGTCGCGGTCCCAGCCCCCACGATGTTGAAGCAGTTGCTCGATCGTTATGTCATTGAGTCGAGCATCGACCAGTGAGCCCGATGCGCCGATCTTTGGCTGAAGCCCTAGCAATGAAAAAACTTTATCATCCAGCCCCAGCTTGCCTTGCTCAGCCAGTCGCAGGATGGCAACGGCAGTGATCGGCTTGGAAAGACTGGCAATACGAAAAATGCTAGCTGAGCTAACTGGCGTTTCCGATTCAACGTCCGAGTAGCCGAATCCTTTGGAGTAGACGATTTCCCCTTGGTTTGTGATGGCAACACTTGCACCAGGCACTTTGTGGTTTGCGAAAAAATCTTGCAACAACTTGTCCACTTCGGGTACTTTAGGCACTTCAGGCGCGGACTCTGTTGGATTCAACTCTTTCTCCTGTCGATCGCCGCTCGCATTCAATGCTTGCAACAGCGCTAGAGTCGACCAAGCCGTCGCTGAAACAGAAATGAATTGGTCCTTGCCATGCGGGAATTGAGACTCGAAGTATTCCTGTACAGGCTTGGCACGCGTAACGACATGCCAAGTCCCATCTTCGAGTTGCGTTGAAAGCAGATACTCAATCCCTTTAGAAATGGACTGGTCATCAGCAAAAGCTTCTCTATAGCGGTTCAAAGCAAAGATTGCTGTCGCCGTTGCATACGCATCGCTGGGCATGTCAGGCTTCTGCCCCCATCCACCATCGTCCCTTTGGATTTTCAGCAAAGCGCTTACGGTATCCTGAATAACTTCGGAGGCACAATCGGCATACTGGAATGCACCAATTTTAAAGACAAGGTCTTCCGTTTCAATCGGTTTAGTAGAACTCAACCATTCGGCAACTCGCGTGCGTCTTTCTGCAATTTTTTCTTTCTGATCGTCTGCTCCAAAATGTTCAAGCGCGCGGAGTGCTACGTAGGTTGCCGTAAAGTCGCTTCCTGACGTCGGAGGGCGATTGCCACGATGTCGCCAATGCGGAATATCCGTCTGCGTACCGAGCAAGTAGTTGCTTACGGCAACGGACACCTCATCCGCTGGCCAATTCCCTTCGTCGAGCGTCCACAACGCGTAGCCTGCAGTCAATATGTCGCCCCCTTGCCCTTTGCCTTGGCGGTAGTTGTCCAAGCCTCTTTTGAGATGATCGTAGGTATGTTGCAATTGCCGCTGCAAGTTATCCTCATCAACAGCGAACCCATGCCGCTTCGCTGCCAAAAACGCAAACACTGGAATCGCTTGGCTATGGCAAGTAAAACATTGTCGCTTGTCCGCAGATCCCTTGGATCCCGCTTCAAGGGTCGGTAACGCTTTCGAAACGGCAGAACGAACTCGATTTGTGAGCGGAAAAACCGCATCAGAGCCCATTAAGCTAGGTAGTACGCTAACAAAACCAAGTGCAGCGAGCAAAATAGATTTGAACATGTTGGAGAGTCGTTCGAAATCAAATGAAGGCGGGAAGTTTCCAGCACCATTGTACGCCATTTGCTAAAGGTCCGTATCGTTTTCATCGCAATGGAAACCAAGGAATTCGGACCATGGGGCACGTTCTTAGGAACAATCCATCAAAGCGAGTGGTTCGATTTCGATAGACTTGCTGTCAGCCTGCCGGGTGCGACGAACGTCTTCACCTCAGCAGACTGAATGACGAATCGGGCGAGCGCTGGTTTATTTTCGTTTGGGATAATGTCGAGGATCGCCAAAGACTTTAGCCAAGTGCCGTAGTTGAGTTCGGAATGGATCGACCAAAGATGCTCCACGACCCTTTTTCCATTTTATTCGGCCTAGAGTAATGAATCGGGAACTGAACCCAAGGGAAGCCAATCGTTTTCCGTGATCGCGAGGGGCTCTAACGCCCTGGCGACATGGCTCGGCACTGTGTGACGAGAATGGTAAGAGCGACCGCGGCATGGAGTGTCGTTCTACACTTTGTGCTAGACTGACCAAAAGAGTGTCGCAGCGTGCAGGCCGAACGACAGATCAAGTGGCAGCCGAATTTGAAATGTCAGAGGTGGGCGTGAGGCAACTGCTAAGCCGAATCCTTAGGCAACTTCGAAAGGAGTTACAGGGTCAAGAGTAGAACTGTGGTCTCAACTGTGCCCGCCCTGCCTATCCAATTCAATGCACGCAAGCAACCCAAAGTGGGCAGAGAACTTCAAAAATAAACAACAGAACCAATCGAAGTCCCTATGTGGAACCTGCAAGACATCGAAGCTGCCGCTCAACTTGTGTATCGGGAATTTCAAGCGACACCACAGTACCGATGGGCACTCTCAAGTCAGCGGCTCGGTACCGACTGCTGGATTAAGCATGAGAACCACAATCCGGTTGGGGCTTTCAAAATACGTGGTGGCCTGACCTACTTTGCCGCATTGAGAGCACGCGACGCACTACCCTCGCAAGTAATTAGTGCGACGCGCGGTAACCATGGTCAAAGTATTGGCTGGGCGGCACGTTCGTATGGAGTTTCCTGCACTATCGTTGTACCCAAGGGGAACTCCATCGAGAAAAATGAAGCGATGCGAGCCTTAGGAGTTACGCTGATCGAACATGGCGAGGATTTTCAAGACGCGAGGGAATTCGCAATTCAAATTGCTCATGAGCGAGGCGCTCATATGGTGCCCAGTTTTCATAATGACTTGGTTCGGGGAGTCGCCACGTACTGGTGGGAGTTTTTCAGGGAAGTACCTAACTTGAACGTTGTCTATGTGCCCATCGGAATGGGCTCAGGCGCCACGGCGGCAATCGCTGCAAAAATAGCGTTGAGGCGAAACGTCAAAATCGTTGGGGTCGTGAGTGCACACGCGACATCATACGCCGACTCGTTGTTAGCGGGCAAAGTGATTGCTTCACCCGTCACAACACAAATTGCCGATGGAATGGCATGCCGAATTGCCGACCAAGAGGCTCTCGATATACTCATTTCTCACATTGACCGAGTGGTCAAAGTATCTGACGCTGAATGCGCGGAAGCGATGCGCTATTTGTACGTCGATACCCACAACGTAGCGGAGGGAGCCGGCGCCGCTGCATTTGCCGCAGCGATGCAGGAACGTGCATCGCTCCAAGGGCAAGTAGTTGGCGTCACGCTCAGTGGTGGTAACGTCGACGCCGCAGTCTTTGCCAAAGTGCTTACTTGTGCCGTTTAGATGGCTTTGACTCCCAGAGCAAACGAGTCAAACTACAGCCTCCTCCATTTTGGCGTTGTAAATTGTTGCCTTAGCTTCCAGCTTGGGGTTTCGCACGACCTCCGGACATACCCTACTCTTTAGGAAACCAAATGCTAGCACCTGATTGATGGAGCACAGGACATGACAAGCGTTCGGCTCTATGTAATCGCAAACGAGCGGAACGTGGTGCATACCTGAACACGCAAGTCCCACACGATTTTGAGTTTGTTCGAATAAAAATGCCTTCGACCATTTTGGAAGGAATTCGAAAACTCCAAGGGAATACTATCCCCGAGAATCGAGATTGCCGATACATTTGATAGCGAAGGGTTTTTGATGAATCGTTGGATTTCGTATTTACTTTTGGTTTCCATGGTACGACTGCAGTTGGTTTGCTGCTGCGGTTCCATCGCCCATTTGGAATTAGGATTCGCATCAAATGCCGTGGAGGGGCATACCTGTTGTGATTGTGCAGTGAGTGAAGAGTGCACTCCCTGTGATACCGAGGAAATCGCAATCTGGGATGATTTTTGCTTAGAGCAGTGCCACCCGTTTTCAAATTGCGATCCTAAGCATAGCGGACCACATCAACATCATTTGCTTGTATGGCACGCTGCCATGATGCCGACTTCGCCCCAACAGTCTATGAAGAAAATCCTGTTCACTTCCTTGGTTCCTTTCGTGGCCACGACGTTGGGGGTATGGCTCAGGAAGCCACCGCTCTTGACGCTGGCGGTTATGTATCTGATGTTTAATAGCAACAGTTGTATTCTCACTCTGTTCGGGCAGCTTCGTATTTGATTCGGAATCGTTTGCTTTCTTTCAGTTTTGCAATCGAATTGTATGTGTTCCGATTCATTTTGGGGATTAGATTATGTTGCGTTCTTTTTGTGTATCAATTGTTGCTGTAGCAATTCTCTTGGGTGCGCCGGTTCTTGGACAGCAAGCTGTTCCGGGGAGCGTTGCTTCGAATAAAAAACACGTTCATGCAGAACATGGTCCTCACCAGGGGCAGATAGTAGAAATTGGCAAAGAGGAATACCACGCGGAAATCGTAGTGGACGAATCGAAGAAGCAGTTGATGGTGTTTCTGCTAGACAAAGATGTCAAAGGGTATGTCGCGATCGATGCACCCTTCATTGCCGTGAATCTTTTGATAAATGGAAAGCCTTTGCAAATCAAACTGAAAGCGAAGCCGCAAGCGGTGGATCAAAAAGGACTCTCATCTTGCTTTGGTGACGTCAGCCCTGAATTGATTGATGCTCTGCACAATTCCAAATCCGATCCAAAGCTGACATTAAAGATTCGCAACAAGTCGTACGCTATCAAGATACCCAACCACCATGATCATGCCGGTCATGATCATGCCGGTCATGATCATGCCTCCGCGGCAAAAAAGAATCAGAACTAGCTGTTTGACTGGATGCGTAGGTGGGGTAGGAGTTCCGCGTTTTTGCGATCCTACTATTGGCCAGCGGATGTTGCTGCTGGCCGAAAGTCTGCATTCATTGCTGAGCATTTTTCTTTGTCGTATCGAGCTATCTTATGAAAAGCGATCTAAGCCGCATTTTGCCTTACTTAATACTTGCTGGCGCATCACTTTACGCGGGCGGTTGGTTCCATAGTCAATACGTTGGTCGCGTCTGGCCGTTTTCCGCATTGCCGTCAGACGGCGGAAACCGAGGTGCGACCTCAGACGTAGGTAGCGAACACGATGACCACGCCGGGCATGATCACGCCGGCCACGATCATTCCGGGCAATCTGATGCAAACTCCCTTGAGCTGTCGGAGTCCGCGAAGAAAAATCTTGGGCTTACTGACGAGTACCTGCAATCCATCGAGCTCAAGAACTACCAGCAAGTCATTACCGTTCCTGCCATGCTAGTCGATAGGCCCGGTCGGACGCGAACCTCCATCAGCGCATCTATGACGGGAATCGTTACGCATGTCCACGTCGCAACCGGTGAAGCAGTCGAAGCGGGAGATCTCATCCTCGAAATGCGTTTGACCCATGAAGACTTGGTTACCGCCCAAAAAGAGTATCTTCAATCCCTGGGAGATCGCGACATCGAAGTTAAGGAGATCGCTAGGATCGAAGGGATTGCAAACACAGGCGCTATATCCTCTAAGGTGCTGCTTGAGCGTCAATACAATCGGGACAAACTGGAGTCTCTGCTTCGCTCCCAGCGGGAGTCGCTCCGATTACACGGACTGACCGATGCACAAATTGAGATCATTGATAGCCAACGCCGATTGCTAGCCGAAATCCGCGTTTACGCTCCAACCCCTGATCAGCACCCAGAACATGAGGTTCAACTCACAGGCAAAGGGGTGCCAAGTCAAAAAAAAGCTTCTGGCACGGAAAATTCAAATCTTGGACAGCGAAGGGACCATCCCTTTCAAGTCACCGCGTTTCAAGGGGCCGATAGCAAGGCCCGTCCGCAAGATGAGAGCGCTGCGACGGAAGTTCCAGCGTCAACAGAATCCGAGACAAAGCATTTACTCGTGTTGCAAGCACTAATGGTCCGAAAGGGACAGACGGTAAATGCGGGCGAGACTTTATGTGTTCTCGGTGATTACGAGGAGCTCCTTGCGGAAGGGCAGGCATTCGAGACCGAGATCACTCAAGTCGCGAAAGCAAAGCAAGAGGGGAGGTCTGTAGCAGCGATTGTGAACTCAAATGGAAAACTAGAGAAGATCGAGAATCTGCAAATGAGCTGGATCAATAACGAGATTGATCCAGCCACACGTACCCTCAAATTTTATGTCGCGTTAACCAACGAACTGATGGAAGACAAACTCAGTGCAGATGGCAGACGCTATATATCTTGGAAGTACCGAGTTGGCCAACGGATGGAGCTCGGAATACCCATTGCTGAATGGACCGAGCAGATCGTATTACCGGTCGATGCCGTCGTTCGCGAAGGCATAGAGAGCTTTGTCTTTCAGCAAAATGGCGATCACTTCGACCGAATTCCAGTCCACGAAAAGTTTCGCGATCAAACGCATGTAGTCGTCGAGAACGATGGTGCGCTGTTTCCTGGCGATGTCGTTGCTCTTCGGGGGGCCCACCAAATGCAAATGGCAATGAAAAGTAAATCGGGAGGCGGGATAGATCCTCACGCGGGGCACAATCACTAGTTTTTGATTTTTGATGGCTGGTTATTGCTTGCGAAGAAAATCGCATCAAAGACCGTCTATTTCTATTTCATCGAATCCAAATCGCAATTCAAAAATCAAACCATGCTCAACGCCATTCTTCAATTTTCTTTGCGACAGCGCCTGCTCGTCATGGCGATTGCGATATCGCTATCCGGATACGGGCTGTGGACAGCGATGCGTCTGCCTATTGATGTTTTCCCCGATCTGGACCGTCCGCGTGTAGTCATCATGACCGAATCCCCTGGCATGGCGCCCGAGGAAACGGAAACACGCGTTACGTTTCTGATCGAGACGGCCATGAACGGTGGCAATGGAGTGCAGGCGGTACGCAGCACGTCCTCGGTTGGCCTCTCGGTGGTCTATGTAGAGTTTGGCTTCGGAACGAATGTCTACACGGCACGACAGATAGTAACCGAGCGGTTGGCAATGATTGCGGACCGACTCCCAAAAACAGTTAAGCCACAATTGGCACCAATCTCCTCGATCATGGGACAGATATTGGTTCTTGGTATGTGGAGCGACAACGGATCCATGGATCCGATCGAACTTCGCACTCAGGCCGATTGGATCGTTCGTCAGCGACTTCTTTCGATTCCCGGTGTGGCGCAGGTCTTTACGATGGGTGGTGGTCGAAAACAGTTCCAAGTGCTAATCGATCAAGATGCGTTGATCAAATTTGGTGTCACCATTGAAGATGTAAAGCGCTCCGTCGAAAAAAGTAATGAAAATGCAACAGGTGGTTATTTGGATCAACGTGGGCCAAACGAATGGTTGGTCCGTGCAATCGGACGGATCCAATCGATTGAGGATCTGAATCGTATCGCGGTGTCGGTTCGCAACGGCAGACCTGTTTCGCTCGCCATGGTTGCTAAGGTGGTCGAGGCAGCCCAATCAAAACGCGGAGATGCTGCAGCATATGTGCGAGAAAGCAGCGACCAATTCAGCGGCGGACCCGCCGTCGTGTTGACAGTGAGTAAACAACCCGGCGCAGACACTCGCGGTATCACCAAGCAAATCGAAGAGGCTATCGATGAAATCAGGCCGTCTCTTTCAAGAGGGATACGGATTGAGTCTTTGTATGCCCAAGAGCACTTTATCGACCGGGCAATCGAGAATGTCATGGAAGCTCTGCGAGACGGCGGCATCCTTGTCGTGATCATTCTTTTCTTGTTTCTAATGAATTTCCGAACAACGTTCATTTCGCTCACCGCAATCCCACTTTCGTTGCTGATGACGGTACTGGTCTTCTATTGGTTTGGACTATCGATAAACACGATGACGCTGGGTGGCCTAGCAGTCGCAATTGGCGAGCTTGTCGATGACGCCATCGTTGACGTCGAAAATATCTTTCGTCGTCTAAAGGAGAATTCGCAATTGCCAGACAATGTACCAACGCAATTTCACGATTCGCATTTCAAAAAACGAAAATCCTCCCTGCAGGTTGTCTATTCAGCGAGCCTGGAAGTGCGAAGCTCGATCGTCTTCAGTACGATCATCGTTTGCCTGGTGTTTCTCCCCCTATTTGCATTATCTGGAATGGAAGGGAGACTGTTTGCTCCTCTAGGCATTGCGTATGTCGTCTCCATCCTTTCATCGCTAGTGGTCTCTTTAACCGTTACACCGGTGCTTGCCTATTGGCTTTTGCCATCCTCCAGAGCGGTATCGGATGAAACGGATGGGGTCATACTCAGATTTCTAAAATGGGTCGTAGGCTATATTATTCGCTTTAGTTTGAGATTTCCCGTTTTGAATATCGTCGCCGTACTCCTGATGGTGGCTGTGGCTGCATGGTCGGTCAGCCAATTGGACCGCGATTTTCTTCCACCGTTCAATGAAGGTGCGATTCAGCTCAACGTCTTGTTGCCGCCCGGCACATCGCTCACTACTTGCATTGCCATCAATAAGAACGTCGAAGATGCATTGGTGCGCAATCGCGACGTCGTCAATTTTGTACGACGCACAGGACGGGCAGAGTTGGATGAGCACGCAGAACCCGTCAGCGCAAGCGAGTACATTGTGGACCTGGATCCAAAATCCGCTAGGACACGTGAGCAACAGCTTCAATTGATACGCAAAGAACTCGACGAAATCCCTGGAATCGTATTCGCTGTTGAACAACCTATTTCCCACTTGATCTCCCACATGCTTTCTGGAGTGAAAGCCCAGATCGGAGTGAAATTGTACGGAGATGATCTCGATCTGCTTCGACGCAAGGCAGAGGAGGTGAAAGCGGAAATGCAAAAGGTTCGCGGCATTCGAGATTTATTGGTGGAACAGCAGACACTGATTCCCCAACTCAAAATCGAATACAACCGCGACAAGCTTCTCGCAGCGGGATTGACTGTCGAAGATTTGAATCAATTTATCGAAACCGCCATGAATGGCCAAATAGTCTCTGAAGTAATGCAGGGTCAACGCACCTTTGATTTAGTTGTGAGACTGAAAGAAGATGCGCGTGAGAATCTCGACGTTTTGCGTCGATTGACTATCGAATTACCCAGTGGTGGGAAAATCCCACTCGAAGCTGTCGCCAACATTTACGACTCGCTTGGCCCCAACACTATCCAACGTGAAAAGATCCGTCGACGGATAGTGATTCAATGCAATACTGCGGACCGCGGTCTAGTGGAAGTGGTCGAGGAGGTTCAAAGCCGTCTCAAAGCGATCAGTGCGACACTCCCGCAGGGATACTACTTCGAATTTGGCGGCCAATTCGAAAGCCAACAGAGTGCATCCAAGGCCATTATCTGGTTGTTCGGTATCGCGTTGATCGGAGTCTTTTTGACTTTGTATACCATGTTTCAAAGCGTGAATTTGTCGATGCAAGTGATGGCAGCGATTCCGATGGCATTCATTGGTTCCGTGGCTGCCATCGTTCTGACAGGCCAGAATTTAACGATCGCCAGCATGGTTGGCTTTATTTCCTTGGGAGGGATTGCTTCGCGCAATGGGATTCTGCTGATACAACACTACTTGCATTTAGTTAAGTATGAGGGAGAGACCTGGAGTCACGAAATGATCCTTCGGGCTGGACGGGAGCGACTGGCGCCAGTTCTTATGACCGCTCTTACAGCAGGAATCGGCCTTGTTCCATTGGTGTTAGCGGCCGGACAGCCTGGAAAAGAGATTCTCTATCCGGTTGCTACCGTAATCCTTGGCGGCGTAATCAGCTCGACTCTGCTCGATTTTTTTGTCCATCCGGCACTCTTTTGGCTCTTTGGGCTTCGTTCTGCTCAGCGAGTAGTATCGCTTCAAACCGAGGATCGCCTTAACGGGTAACCGAAAACTGGGCCCCCATCCCCGTGGATCCGTGGGAGCGAAATCGCGCCGGTTTTTTGCCAGCGTTCATCAAAAACGCCAATCTGCCATCTTCCAGCCAGAAAAAGGATTGCAAACCGAGGGGCTGCTAGTCACAGTTAGTCGCTCCTCTAGTTATAATTTGGCCTTTGCATCATCGTTAATGGGGAACTGCGAAATGAAGAATTTGAGTGTTTGGTTTGTTGCGTCGTTAGCGTTTTGTTCAAACTTTGCTAAGGCAGACATGTTCACTGGCGCAGGCTTTGCCCTTGTTGACGGAACTGGAAATGGTAATGCTGCAGGCACCGCATTTGGCAACATTGTTGTTGCTGGAAACGGCGGGAGGGTGGCGTCCATTGATTCCGTGACCATTAACGGATTTACCCATACCTTTATTGGGGATCTTCAAATCGACTTTAGAAACGTGACAACGGGGGCAATTGTAAGACTCGCGAGTCCGCCTGATTTGACAGAAGCAAACTTCAATGGGAACTATACTTTTTCCGTTAACGCTGCGCTTCAAACAATTGATGAAGCAGCGATCGGAAAAGGAGATAACGACAACATTGCTTCTGGTCAATATGCGATCGCCGGCTATGGTGGTAGTACTGCTGTGGGAACTATCGGACCACGTACAAACTTCAATTCGATGACGAATCTGGCGATCGACGGAACTTGGCAGCTTCAAGTAGTCGATTTTTTTGGGCCAGCCGATACAGGCGCGATAGCGAGCTGGAGTTTTAATGCGACGATTACAGCGGTCCCCGAGCCGTCAAGCATGGCTTTGCTCGGAGGGGTTGCAATCATCGGTGGGATCTATGGATTTCGCCGAACGCGAATGCGTGGTCAAGATTCCGCATAGAACAAGATTCCGCATAGAACTTGATAAAGGAATTTCTGTATCCCTACCTGGACGTTTTGACCCATCAGGCCTATTTCTTCATTTGCGGCAATTCAGGTTTTGGCAAATGCCAAACATCGGTTGTGAACTGAGTAGGCAAGCAGCATCCTGGCATTCAAGGTACATTGGAAGGATGCCCACTCCGTTGACGATTATAAAAGCCTTAACGCCCGCCCCCAGCCGGATTGCAACAAGGATTTGAAACCGGGACCACTCGAGTGCGAATCCGGCCGCGGAAATGGACAATTATCTTTCTGACGTTTTTGAGAATCGCTAGGGGCTCGACGCTCCATTTACGGCTGGGACGTCAACGATACGAAGCAGTTCACACCACTGGGAACCATCGATACGACGGGCCAGGAACTTAGCAAGTTTCAAGCTTCATCGCTGCGTTCGCGAGAAGGAAAATGGCTAGGAACTTTTCGATGGATCTACTGGCAAGTTAATCCGGTCACAAGCCAGGACGAAAACACTGCGTTTCAAGAACTACACGTAGAATAGGGTTTGCAATCGCACTGATCGCAAGCAGGTTAAGGTCGTAGCCTTGTATGAAAGATGGTTTGGTGATGAAGCCCATGCTCGTCAGACCATTGCGTTTCTCCCCCAACTTTATAGCGTGGACCCGATTAATGTATCACCTTTTCTCTAAGACGTTTCGGCTGTTGACGCGCACCGTGGCTTGCATCGCATGTTGCCTTTCTCCATCCATAGGCTACTCAGCGGACAAGCCGAACGTATTGTTCCTGTTCGCCGACGACTTCACCTACGAAGCGATTTCGACGTTAGGACATACGGACATCGAGACCCCTAATCTTGATCGCTTGGTCAAACAGGGCACTACGTTCACCCATGCATACAACATGGGTTCCTGGAGCGGTGCTGTTTGTGTTGCCAGCCGCAACATGTTGCTCACCGGCAGAAGCGTTTGGCGTGCCGAAGCCATCTCGCAGTCGACAGAGGACGAACGCAAGGCAGGTCGGCTATGGCCGCAACTGCTCAAGTCCGCTGGTTATGACACGTACATGACTGGAAAATGGCACATTCAAGCGAACCCAGAACTGACATTTGACGTCGCGAGACATGTTCGCCCCGGTATGCCTGGAACCAAAGAAAATTCCTACAACCGCCCTCGAGAAAACGAAAAGGATGAATGGTCAGCCTCTGACCAGTCCTTGGGAGGTTTTTGGAATGGGGGCAAACATTGGTCGGAAGTAGGAGCCGATGACGCGATTAACTTCATCGAGACCGCAAAAGGCAAGTCGAATCCCTTCTTCATGTATGTAGCATTCAATGCGCCGCACGACCCTCGTCAGTCGCCCAAAGAATTCCTGGACAAATACCCAGTCGAGCGAATCAAACTCCCGGCGAGTTTTCTCAAAGAGTATCCCCACAAGGATGCTATTGGCTGTGGTCCTGATCTGCGTGACGAGAAACTAGCTCCCTTCCCCAGAACCGAATACTCTATCAAAGTCCATCGGCGGGAATACTACGCACTGATCACGCACCTGGATCAGCAAATCGGACGAATCCTCGACTCGCTTAACAAGTCTGGGAAAGCCGACAACACGTATATCTTCTTCACAGCGGATCATGGACTTGCCATTGGCAATCATGGGTTAGTCGGCAAACAAAATATGTACGACCATAGCATCCGCGTCCCCTTCGTCGTCGTCGGCCCCGCCGCAAAACCGAATGTCAAGATCTCGACACCAATCTATTTGCAAGACGTCATGGCGACAACATTGGAGTTGGCATCGGTTCCAAAGCCCTCCACCACGGAATTCAACAGCTTACTTCCGCTCCTTCGAGGCGACGCCACAAGCTCAAAGTACACGTCGATCTACGGCGCGTATCTAAAGCTACAGCGATGTATTATCTCTGACAACTGGAAGCTGATCGTATATCCAAAGGCGAGAGTGACGCGACTCTATGACCTCAAGAGTGATCCATTGGAACTGAAGGACCTTTCCAGCGATCCCTCCCAAGCTGGTCGCAAGATGGAGCTGATGACAAAACTCACGGCCATGCAAGTAGAACTAGATGATTCGCTCAAGCTTGACCAATAGCTGCGCAGACACACTAATCCGAGTTGCATAAGCAAGCAAACCGTCGACGATGTCCCTATTCGGAAAAAGCCAGATGCAAAGGCCAAACCATAACGTCTAACATTCAATCTAAAGCCACCCACAAATCTTGTTGAGAGAACACACCCTCATGAAACAAACCCTTGCGTTGATCTCGCTCCTTTTTCTGGGGCCGCTTACGTCATTGTATGCGGGCAAGCCGAACATTCTCCACATTCATGCCGACGATCATCGTCCGGATGGAGCGCATGCGCTTGGCACCCCAATGCTCCAAACGCCGAATCTCGATTCACTGGTCGAACAGGGCATGACGTTTACGCATTGCTACACCATGGGCTCGATGATCGGAGCGGTTTGTACACCGAGCCGGACGATGATGCTCACGGGGCGCTCATGGCATCGTATTCCAGGAACGCCTGCGGCGACTTCGAATGCCAAGGAACCGTCGACCTACATGCCTCGTGTCCTTGAATCGGCCGGCTATCAAACGTGGCATCTCGGCAAATACGGCAACGGTTTCCCAGCGGGTCTGAAGGAATTTCAAATCACGATCGCCGAAGACGGCAAGGGGAAGGATCCAGAAACAGGACGCGCCCAATGCAGCAAGCGGCTGGCCGATGGTTCCATCCAGTTCCTCAAATCACGCGCCAACGAGCAAAAACCATTCTACATGTACGTCGCGCCACCCGTGCCACACGATCCTCGTTCGGCCGAGCCACAGTTCCATGCACTCTACGATGCAGCCAAGATTCCCCTTTCGCATGCCTTCATGCCGTTGCATCCCTTTGACAATGGTGAGATGACGGTACGCGATGAAGCCCTCGCACCTTGGCCTCGTACACCGGAAGATACAAAACAACAACTTGCAGACTACTATGCATGCATAACAGGGCTCGATCATCATGTTGGACGCATTTTCGCCGAACTGAAAACCAACGGCCAATGGGACAATACGATCGTTATCTTCAGCGGCGACAACGGACTTTCGATGGGCGAGCACGGGCTCTTCGGAAAACAGAATCTCTACGAGTTCGGCGGCTTGCATGTGCCACTCGTGATCGCAGGACCAGGTATCAAACAGGGCAAGAGCGAGGCCTTGGTTTACTTGATGGACTTGTTTACGACATTCGCAGATATCGCACAGGCCAAGCTACCGGACGGAGTCGAGGGAAAAAGCCTACGTCCAATCCTCGAAGGTAAACAAGCGAAGGTTCGCGACGTGCTGTACACCGGTTATCGCAATTGCCAACGCTCCATCCGTGATGATCGTTGGAAACTAATTCGTTATCCGTTAGTGGATTGCACACAACTGTTCGACCTTAGCACTGACCCGCGCGAGCTGAACAACCTTGCCGACATGCCTGAACACAAGGCCAAGATCGTCGCGTTAACGGCTCTGTTGCAAAAGGAAATGACTGCCTACGCAGACACGATTCCGCTGACCGTCGCCAATCCTGCCCCCGCAGAATGGACTCCTGAGGAGCGTGGAAACAAACCAGCCAAATCAGCAAAATCAGCCAGAAAACAATAGCAACGCTTGGGTCGGCCGAAAAGCTTCACACCCTTCCTCGGACATTTCGTTGAAACCGATACCTTGTCGTTGTCATGTGGCGGTTATCACACTTCCTTCACTCCGAATCAGCCACGGGGAAGAGATGCATCCTCGCTGTTCTGCTGAAAGCCCATTCAAGAACGCTTTGGCCGCTACACGAATGGCCGTAGGCTACTTTGCAAATCCCAACGGCTTGCCCGGTGGATCATTCGGTTTTTCACTACAAAAATCCAGTTAGACTTGTTTTTTGCCTGCAGAGGCAAAAGCCGCTGCAGGCAAAAGCGTGTAGGGGTGAGTCGCTGTTGAGTAGTCGGAAACCAAAACTTCCACCGGGCAAGCCGGTGGGATTCAAAAGCAGCGTTTGCCGCCGCCCGTGGCGCGATGAAAACCGAACGGTCCCGTCCCGGTTCGCGCGCTAGCCTCGGCGGGGCAGACTGCCAACTGATAGCACTGTGTAAGTTACGTGACATCACTCACGCAGTTTCATCGTATCGCCGTCCGCCTAACGACTACTTCTTTCGCTCGTATTGAAAGTCGAACGTTGTTTCTGCAAGCGTCACACCCTTAACAGCTTTGAGTAAACTCGCGCGGTTTTCACTTCCCTTTGGAAGTGTCAACTCAGACGACAACGCATAGAGCGTAACGTGATACTTTTTTAGTCCCGGCCCTTTCGAACACATGGGGTCGTAGGCAGCTTTCTTTTTGTCGTTGAGACCAGCCGTACCGGTTTTCTTGTCCTTCTTGTCGAGATGATCGACATCGGCCGGAATGTTGTAGACCAGCCAATAGGACTTCTCTTGATCGGGTGCCGTATGCCAAAGACTCAGAGCAAACGATTTGGTTCCGGTTGGCGCATCTTTCCACTGAATCGGAGGTGATGCGCTCTGGCCATCACAAGTAAACTCAACTGGGATCATCCCGTCTGCTCCGATAGCAGAACTAGACACAGCGAAGCCGGTTTTTACGGCGGAGGTTTCCGGCTTCTCTTTGTTTGCGGAGTTCGCCTCTGGTGGCTGCTTTCCTCGCGGTGGATCATTGCGCGGCGGTGGATCATTGCGCGGTGGTGGATCGCCACCGCCACTGCGACGTGGACGGTAGTTTTCGTTGCTCGTTTTGCCATAGGGGTCCACGAAATTAAACTGCGCCGAACCGTCCTTTGCGAAAACATAACGGACCGTCCCTTTCTTTCCCTGAATCTCATACGTCAGTAGATAACTGTCTGCCTTTAACGCGACAAAGTCGACGATCTTGGCTCCTCGTAAGGGAGTCAATGCAGGCCGAACACCATCCGCTCTTGGTTGTGGATCAACTTGACCGTCGCGTTCTACGACTTCACCGTGGAATCCACCATTGAGATAAGGATACGTTTTGGTCGCGTGGTAGTGATAGCCAAGCTCGGGCGTTGTGTGACCATTGAACTGGTCCAACCCCTCAACCTTGGACCCATCCGACTCCGTGTATCCGTAAATCGCATAGCCATCGAGTGCATAGGCAACCGGTTTGTCCTTGCCAACGATCTCTTGCAAATGCGTAGGTGCAATGTGGTAATGGTAGTCGTCCGCTCGACCACAATGTCCACCGAATTCATCCAGTTCACCTGCAAGCAGAGTATCTGTCCGTCCATCGTTTTTGATCGGATTAAAGATCGGGACACCATTGGCCGCCAAGGCGATGGCGCCACGAAAAAAATGCGATTTGGCCGACAACGGATTCTTTGCCACTACGGGCTCCAGTGGAATTCGCCAAGCATTTTTATTAAAGTACGATTGAGGAATCGGGACCTGCTGTTGCCAAGCTGTAATACCCACCATCATCCTATGGTCAGGCATCGAATCGGATTCGACATAAAAGTAGTTCGAATCCTGTCGATATTTGACTGCGCCCAGTTTGGCGAATGGTTCAAACGAGTCCGCAATGACGGGCTTGCTAGCAGCCTTGGCCGCCACGAGCATGTACGGTGTCCTCGCCTTCTGGTTGAGTTCGCGAATTTGAATTGCTTTTTGTTCGATCCATTTCTGGTCCAATGTTGTTAGCTTGGCGATTTCTAACGAAACGACTTTGCCATCGTTGCGTCGAAGCTGGACCGTTCCATCCACAGACGCCACATAAGACGCGTGGATATGAGCACCGGTATGGCTAAATGTCCAAACTCGCACGGTTGTATCTCCTGTTCCGTTGTCATGGCCTTCGTGAGCGAATGCTGCACGTAGAGTCATAAACATACAAACCGAAAATACAATTACAAAATTGCATCTCCCCTTCTCCTTCACGGAGGGAGAAGGAGGGACATTGCAATGTTTGGGGGCACTGTTTAGATTGCATTCTGTTGTTTTCATATTCTTCACTTCTTTTCCGTACATTTCTTGCCGCCCTTGCCACCTTTAATAGGTGCGACGGGTTGGCTTGGATCAAATTCTGTATTCTTTGTCTGTCGCTGTGCATTGACGTCGGTCAAGTACTTCGTCAATCGCTCTTGAAGCATTTTGTTTCGTTAGGCTATCTGGATTCTTGGGAAGCGAGTCAGCGGTTCGCCAAGTGATAAAGCAGATCGTGCCTGATTGTGCCCAGTGTGGCAAGCCCCGCTCGGCGATAGCGTACTCGCCTGAAGGATCGAAGAAGCTGATATCTTGTTGCTTCATGATGGTTGAAAGTGGATATGGATCTACAGGATATTTAAAAACCATTGCGTGCATTCACGGTGCACGGGTCAAGTTGCGATTCGGCGATATCGATTTTGCGAAGACGCTCTACGGCAATGGAGGTTCCGGGGATGACAGCCCGGCTTTGCACGAGATGTACTTCGCCGAGGTCACTGCAGGCAATCAAATCACCGACCTCCCTGGATTGCCGGATTGGCCAACATTTTTTAATTTTTTCTCATTCGGTGAAGCGCACGGATCTTCTTTGACGCATTGAACTATAGCTGCAACTGGCAGCGAGCGATTTTCAGGTGTGCGCAGTGGATTAACAGAACTTACAAGTTTCAAATCTAGAGGAATAATGAATATGAACGAAGTTAATAACAAGAATCGCTTCGATACGATAATTCTTGGTTCCGGACTTGCTGGCTCATCGCTGGCAGCGATTATTGCGAAACAGGGTTATAGTGTTCTTCTGCTGGACAGGGATCGTCACCCTCGGTTTGCTGTTGGCGAGGCGATGCTGCCTCAAAGCGCGATGTGGATGTGGATCGTTTCCCAACGGTTCGACATTCCTGAGATCGGCAATCTGTGCACCCCCGAGAGTCTGGCGCGATGTGTCTCGTCGAAACATGGTCACAAGCGAGCCATCGGATTTGCCTACCACCGGGCGGGGGTTCGCCACGACAGTAACGAATCACATTTGCTAGTCCCACCGGTGATCCCGCTTTTTGCCGAAAGCCATCTTTTTCGTCAGGACACCGATGCCTATATGCTTAACGCAGCGGTCGCTTATGGGGCGACGTCGCGGGAGGGCGTGGTTGTCGAGGATGTCCACATCGACGATACCGGAGTGGAGGTCCGCCTTTCGGATGGTGAGACGTTTCAAGGTCGCTACCTCATCGATGCTACTGGATTCCGTTCCGTGCTGGCGGACAAGTTTGGGCTCCGCGATCAGACGCCCAATGCCGCCACATGTTCTCGCGCTATCTTCACACATTTCGAAGGGCTTAGGCCATTTGATGAGCTGCTAGCGGACAACGAACAATCGGGGCTTTCACGGCGCTGGCACGATGGCACGCTTCATCACGTCTTTGATGGTGGGTGGTTTTGGATTATCCCGTTCGATAACCATGGGCTATCAAACAACCACCTTGCCAGCGTGGGCTTGAGCCTTGATCTTAAGAAGTTTCCGCGTCGCGAAATCGCGCCGGAACAAGAATTTTGGGAGATCGTGAATCGTTTCCCTTCGATCGCGGCCCATCTCGAAGGGACAAAAGCTGTGCGGCACTGGACGGGGACAGGGCGGCTCCAGTATTCCTCAAACCGTACCGTCGGGCCCCGATTTACGATACTCAGCCACGCCTGTGGGTTCATTGACGCGCTTTACTCTCGGGGGTTGATCAGCACCTTCGAGAGCCTTCACGCCGTGGGAAGCCGGCTTCTGGATGCGTTGCGTACCGATGATTTTTCCATGGAGCGATTCGAATACATCGAACGGCTGCATCGAGCGCAACTCGCTGTTAACGATCAGACTGTTCGAAATGCTTATCGTTCGATGGCTGATTTCAAGTTATGGGACGCATGGACAAAAGTCTGGATGGCGCTCAAGCTCTACGGCGATTTGTGGATATTCCGAAGCATCATGAAATTTGAGCACAGCCGTGACATTGCGATTCTCGCCGCGTTGGATGAAGAGCCGCGCCCCGGCGCAGGCGCACCGTTTGCCAAACATGCGCAGGCGTTGCTCGACCTTACAACGCGATTGCTCGACGAACTTGATCGCGGTTCCATCACGGTGGACGCTGTGTCTCGCCAACTACTGGAAGCGCTCGGAGACGCGGACTGGCTGCCACAAGAAATCTACGGTTGGGGCAGTAGCGAATCGCGCCATATCGAGTTTAAAGACGAAATCATGATGAAGTTGTTCAAATGGGGAAACAAAGAAGCGCCCGAGTGGTTGCGAAAAGGACTATTTGATTTTCCGCCACCGGGAGCTCCTGGACCAAATGGATCGCAAGCGTCTCAATGCGCTACTGATGTTGATCCGTCGGGAAGTCTCACGATACTGTGTGCGCACTGCGAAGCCCATGCGAAGTCGAGACAAACACAAAAAGGAACAGAGTACGCCGACGGTGTAGTCTCATTATCCTCTTCCACTAAAATTTTCGAGCCGTTTCGAATCAAGAGTATCGAGCCGATTCGCTCGACTACCCGCGAGCAGCGTGAGCGGTTGCTTGACGCGGCTGGCTACAACCTTTTTATGATCAAAGCCGATGACGTGCTCATCGATTTGCTCACCGACTCTGGCACTGGTGCTATGTCGACCCACCAGTGGGCGGCGATGATGCGTGCAGACGAATCCTATGCAGGAGCGAGTAGCTTTACTCGCTTCGAAGCCTCAGTCCGATCCATCTTCGGTTTTGAGCACATCATTCCGACTCACCAAGGACGCGCTGCAGAGCGGATTCTCTTCAGCGTCGGGTGCAAGCCGGGCGATATCGTGCCGAACAACAGCCATTTCGACACAACCAGGGCGAACTGTGAACTTGCCGGCGCCGAAGCGGTGGATCTACTCGTCTCCGAAGCCGCGCATCTGGGCCTTCGAGCTCCCTTCAAAGGGAATATGGATGTGAAGGCACTCGCACGTTTGATCACGCGTGTCGGGACGAGTCGGGTGCCGATGGTCATGCTCACCATCACCAACAATGCCAGTGGCGGGCAACCGGTTTCGATGGAAAACATCCGGGCGGTCAAGGCAATTTGCGTGTCTCACGGCATACCACTCTACATTGACGCCTGTCGTTTCGCGGAGAACGCTTTCTTTATCAAGGAGCGGGAGCAGGGTTACCATGACCGGACGCCGCTTTCCATCGCACAGGAAATGTTCAGCCTCGCCGACGGCTGCGTGATGTCAGCGAAGAAAGACGGCCTCTCGAATACGGGCGGGTTTCTGTGTACCAACGACGGCGCATTGGCACAAAAACACAAAGAGTTGCTCGTTGTCACGGAAGGATTCCCTACATACGGCGGACTGGCGGGACGTGACCTGGAGGCGATCTCGGTGGGTCTCTTTGAGGCGCTCGATGAAGACTATTTGCGCCACCGTGTTGCCTCAGTCGCTTACCTTGGAGAGCGTTTGATCGAGTTGGGAATCCCAATTGTTCAGCCGACGGGAGGGCATGCAGTGTACATCGACGCACGCGGATTTCTTCCCAATTTGGCGCCAACAGATCTCCCTGGCGTCGCGCTGGCTGCAGAACTTTATCTTGAGGGTGGCATCCGGGCTACGGAAATCGGAACGCTGATGATTGGACGGCGCGATTCACAGGGCCGAGAGCAACCGGCAGGTGTTGATTTACTGCGGCTGGCTCTGCCACGTCGAGTTTACACTCAATCACACATCGATCATGTGGTGGAGTCTATTCGGCAGGTATGGAATCGGCGCTCGACTGTGCGAGGACTGGATATCGTTCACCAGGCGCCGTTGCTTCGGCACTTCACAGCGGTCCTGCGCCCCAGAGTTTCGGTCGCAGAGAGGCAGCACTTGGTCGAAGAGAGTGAGGTTTTCTCGACCGGTTTCTTAACTTACCAGAGTTGATTCTATCGTCGTTTCTAGTGAGCTACCCAATTCAACTAACAGGAACTCCAAGCAATACTATGCCCAAGCTATTCGGTTTTAAAAAAGTGCCGGTTCCGGGTCAACCCACACTGCCCATCCTCGGAGCACCCAAACGATTCTACGACTTCCTTGAAGATCCGGTTGGAGTCGTGATGAGACTTCGCAAGCACGGCGATGTCGCGGCCGTTGTCAAAGGCAGTCCTGCAATCGTATGTGTCTACGGTGCGGAACGCAATCGTGAGATTCTAAGCGTTCCTGGCATGTTCCAACATGACGAAGATCTGTTTCGCGGCCCTGAGGGGAGCGCAATGCGAAAGCTGCGCAACGCTCTGGTCTGCATCAATGGCCCGATGCACAAGCGTCACCGCAAGCTGATGCAGCCTGCGTTCCAGAAGTCAGCTCTCGACGGCTATGCTCCGGGAATCGTCGAAACGACGCGCCAGCGGTTGGCGACCTGGCCTGTTGGCGGAACAGCGAAACTGGACATACTGTGCCGCGAACTGGCGTTGTGCGTGGCCGTAAAAAGCTTATACGGCTTGGACGTCAAGGAAGGAGTACCGGAACTGGGGGCGCTTGCAGCCGAGTTTGTGGATGTGTTCTCTGCTCCAAAGATAATTCTGGCTCCAATCAATTTGCCCGGCTTCCCATACCGACATGCCTTGGATTTGTGTGAGCGGATTACTCAGGAGTTCACGAATCTCATCCAGGAAAAGCGACGCTTGGGCGGGGAACAACGCGACGCGATGGCATTGCTAATGGCTGCCCGCGATGACGACGATCAGCCATTGTCGGACGCGGAACTTATCGCCGAAGCCATGGTGTTGTTCATCGCCGGACATGAGACCACCGCCATGACTCTCACTTGGACACTGTTCCTTCTAGAACGCC
>JANMGH010000196.1:0-170606 GCA_031374515.1 Pirellula sp.
TGTCTCTAGGCGAGCAGTTGCTGAAAATCTCCACATGGATGATTTAGACTTCCTGTTGATCGATTATTCAGTCTAACTAACGCTAATAGATATCAGGCCCTTGGGAGGACTAAAAACAGCCCAATTGTTTCTGTTGCGTTATGTTTTCAACCTAGGTCGATCTACTCTTGAGTGGATCAACCCAACCCAATCCAACCCTATACAACCCTGAGTACAACCTTGATTGCATACATTCGAGTATCCACCAAAGAGCAAGCCATCACTGGCTTGAGCTTTGAGGCGCAACGTGCCGCCATCTCACGGATTGGTATGATCACCCAGGAATTCGTTGAGACTTGTAGTGGTCGCGATGATGATCGACCTGTCCTGGCTGCCGCTATCGTTGCAGCCAAGCAATCTAAAACTCCGCTATGTGTTGCACGACTCGATCGTTTCTCACGAAGAGTCTCCTTTGCTGCGAAGATGCTGGAGTCTAACGTCCAGATCATCGTGGCAGATATGCCAACCGCCAATACCATGACTCTCCACATCATGGCTTGCGTGGCTGAGCAAGAATCTAAGCTGATCTCGGAACGGACCAAAGCAGCAATGGCAGCAGCCAAAGCAAAGGGTGCATTGTTCGGAAGCGCCAGACCGGGGCACTGGGATGGTATCGAACACCTTCGAGGACGACGCAAGATAGGTTCCAAAGTAAAACCCAATAGCCAAAAACTACTTGCCAAGGTAAAGACGTTGCGAGAAGCTGGCTTTACTTTGAAAGCCATCGCAACTTTGCTGGAAGACCAAGGCCATCGAACTGCCACCGGTAAGACAATAACCCCGACTACTATTCACCGATTGCTAATTGAGTCATCAAAGCAACAAGGCTAAAGCGCGCTTGGCAGTGGCGATGAATTTTTTTGGGAGGCTATTGGCGACAATCACCTGGTTGTATGAAAAAACCTGTAAAATCGTGATGTTTTTGACAAAAAAGATGCGGTCGCCAATCGTTTTTATGAGGTAGTGTTGGTCATGAAAACGTTCGATTCAATACAAGATGCTCTTTCTCTGCTTCGAAAACATCCCGATCCGGATGAGTCGATATTCGTTGAGGCAGCGGCGTATGTGCGAGCAGCTAATAACATTGCAATCCTAAAGGGAATTGAAATTGTACCCGTTGGCAGTTATTGTTCTCCAGCGGATGCCGCAACTATCGTGTCAAAGTACATCGGACAGATCCAGCCGGAATGGCTGACTGTCCCAGAAGCAGCAACCCTACTGGCTGTATCGCAAAGCAAGGTTGCCGACTGGGTAAAGGCAGAGCGTCTAGAGGCAATTAATGTGGCCGCTAGAGGTAAGAGAGCCAGCTACCGAATCCATCGGACTGCGTTATCGAAATTGAAACCTGAAAGCCAACCCGTAAGGCAATCGCGGCGGGTAAAGCCCCCCGAAGAAATCATTTGATGTACCAACGCCGAACATGTTCCGAGACCTCACGCAAACGAGCGTCGTCAATTTCCTCTCGGTAGGTGGCCGACATTCCCGTCGGTACGTGCCCCATTATCGAATCCGTCGCAACTTGATCCTTGCTACCGCCTGCGATGGTCTCAAATGTATGCCTCAGAGCATAATAGGTATGCTTAATCTTATGAGCATCCGCAAGTTTCTTGAATTCGACGGATAGCGGGTTTGCGTGGGACTCCTTTGACCAAGCGTTTCCACGGCGTGTCGTAAAGACGAGTCCGCTGGTCCTGCTTCCAACTATACCCCGGAGAGCTTCCAGCGTTTCTGGCCAAAGCCAACAACGTCGTATAACTTCGGTTTTTGGGCGTGCGAAATTTTGCCATCCTTCGTCCAGGTCAAGCGCTTCGATCGGTAGTCGTCCACAATCGTTGTTCCCAAATCCGCAATTGATTCCAAGAAGAATCATCGTTGATAGTTGTGGTGAGGGTGCCACCTGCTTCCCTGCCGAATTTGCGTAGCCATCATGGGCCGCCTGCACCAACAGTCGAACTTCGTCTGGTTTGAACAGTTTCTTAAGTTGCTTGTTCCTGTGGCCTCGAATCGCTTTGGCCGATGGTTTTTTAAAACTGTTGCCGAAGCTGAATGGCTTTTCAACCAGTGTTGAATTATGAAGCCAGTTGAACGCAACCTTCGTTCGCACAACCCAATTGGCAATTGTGTTCGGGCTCTGGCCAGGAAACGAGTTCCGAAGTTCCGCAAAATGGCGAGTATTCAGATTCATCACTGGCGTGCTCGCCCCCAAAGTCTTTACGGTATGCTTGCAAACTGTTACGTAGTCTGCATAGGTCCGTTGAACGATATCCCCTCTCGCAACTTTCGACTTGCAGTCGCAAAGAAAGTGATTCAACGCATCTTTGACCGTCAGAGTGTCTTCGAGCGGCAGAGGCTCAATTCCGGCAAGGAGTGATTCTTTAATCCTGTTCCATTCCGTAAGCGCATGTTCGGGTGAGGCCCACCTTGCTCCGACATAATGGGTTTTGCCTTTGATTTTGCGAACCCAATAACCGCTTGCGTGCGGCGTTAACGGGTAATCTGCATAGGGCTTTACGAGAGGTTTTTCCGGTTTTTTAAGCATGGTACTGAATCCTAGGTCACGGTTTAGGGTGTAACGTAGGGTGTAATAAAAAAACTGCCCAAGCATTGAGCTTGGGCAGTCACCATGCAAAACATTGGAAAAAGAAGAGAGGCTCCGGTGGGAGTTGAACCCACGATGGCGGATTTGCAATCCGCTGCCTTAGCCACTTGGCTACGGAGCCGAAACAATGCTGTCGACAACAGGGTTTTAATGGAGTTTACACCCTCGGTCAAGATGGTTCTTTCTTCGACTCAATTCATCTAGCCCTTGAGGAAACATCACCAGACCCAAAGGACAAATATTTAGCTTGCAATTTATCGTCATAGGGAACTGGTCGGTACATCCACCCCATAGAAGCCGCTCGGGGCGTAGGTTAGCAACGGAATGTCGCACATTTAGAGAGCGTCTTTGCATTGAATTCGCACCCGGCGGGTTCGACCTCATTAACTTAAGCGAACCCAGTCTTTTGCAAAGTGGGCTTTGGGTGGAGCCATTTTGGCGACCGCCAAATGGGGCAAACAGAGAGCCTTGCCAACAAGATCGAGAAAAACATCGGGATCAAACGGCTTTGGCAAGCAGAATACGCCACCTGCTAAATTCAAAGGTTCGATCCAATTCGATTCAAAAGTATTGGATAAAAAGAGAACCGGCAGCTCGCGGGTGGAGTCATTGCCTCTCAATAGGCATGCATCCTTGGCTGCTAGGATAGGATCGCTACCAAACGATAGGATCAAAAGGTCAAATGCCATCGCTTGAGTTGCTTTTAGTCCAACAGAGGTTTCTCTCGCCAAAAAACAGCGGTAGCCTTTCTGGTCCAATATGGCGGACATTCCGGTCAGTAAAAGTGGTTCACTTTCGACAATTAGGATCATTGGCGGTTTGACTGCTTGGTTTTCCATCACTTTTTCCTACAATCTGCACCTTCTCGAACATTTGATTCACTTTCATTAGCTCAAACATGGCCGATTCTCAGGAACAAGACAACACCGGTTTAGGGGTTCATCAAGCAGCAAGGCTTGAAAAACTGAAGAAAATCGAAGCGCTCGGCTTGGATCCGTGGGGGGCTCGTTTCGATAATCGAACCTTCAACGGTGCGGTTCGCGAAATGGCGAATCAAGTAAAATTCAAAAAATTAGACGGGACATTGGTTCCGCTCCCAGATTTGGACGGTTCCAAACTACCAGGCGGCGAACCGATCGACTATCGAGCTTGGAAGGCGAGCCAAGGCGAGGGCGAAGAGATTGGGCCAGAGGTTCGCGTTGCGGGGCGAATTATGCTTCTCCGGACAGCTGGAAAACTGTTTTTTCTGAACATCCGCGATTGGACCGGCGACATTCAGATCATGATCGCGAAGGGGCAAGTACCGGACGCGGATTTCGATTTGGCAAAGTTGCTGGACTTTGGTGATTTGATTGGAATCGATGGTCGGCTTGGACGGACCAATACCGGTGAGCTGACGGTCATTGCGACACGGTTACATTTTATGACCAAGACGCTTGAACCGCCGCCTGAAAAACATGCGGGCTTGCAAGATGCCGAGCTTAGGCAGCGAATGCGTTACGTGGATTTGACGTACAATACCGATTCCTTGCAAACCTTTTTGAAGCGAACGAAGATTATTCATTCGATCCGAGCAACGCTGGCTACGCATCAGTTTGTAGAGGTCGAAGGGCCGACGTTGCATACGATCGCGGGCGGAGCGGCTGCGAAGCCATTCGTTACGCACCACAATGCACTCGACATGCAATTATTTCTGAGAATTGCACTCGAATTGCATCTCAAGCGACTGATGGTTGGTGGCATCGAACGCGTCTACGAGATGGGACGGGTTTACCGAAACGAAGGGATCAGTCCAAAGCATAATCCCGAATTCACGATGATCGAACTGTATTGGGCATATGCCAACTACGAAACCATGATGGACTTGACGCAGCAAATCATCTGCGAGGCGATTCAAGCGACCGGCCAAGGTTACCAGCTGAAGTGGGGCGATCTCGACATCGATTTCACCCCACCCTTCCAACGACGTACGTATGGCAGTTTATTCGAAGAGCATACGGGACTAAAAATGTCCGACACAGAGGGAATCTTCGCATTGGCGAAGAAGATTGGTCTCAATCCCGTTGGAAAGCATCCAGATGTAGTCATCAGCGAAGTTTTTGAGGAGAAAGTGGAGGACTTGCTGATCGGACCGATCTTTGTCATCGACTATCCAGCCAGTATTTGCCCACTGACGAAACGTAAGGATGGTAACCCCGAGATTGCCGAACGTTTCGAGATGTTTATCCACGGAATGGAATTGGCGAATGCGTACACCGAACTTAACGACCCCATTCTGCAAGAGAAGCTATTCCGAACGCAACTCGATGGAATGGCCGAAGAAGATTCGATGGCAAGGATGGACCACGATTTCGTACGAGCGCTGCGTTATGGGATGCCACCCGCTGGTGGTCTTGGAATTGGTATCGATCGATTGATAATGTTGCTCACCAACTCGCGTAGTATTCGCGACGTTATTTTGTTCCCACTATTGCGTCACGAAAACTAGGACAACCAACTAAAAAATGGAAGCTGGAATTGTAGGTCTACCAAACGTAGGCAAAAGCACGTTGTTTAATGCGTTGACTGGTTCTCAATCGGCCCAGGCGGCAAACTACCCATTTTGCACGATCGATCCCAACGAAGGGATCATCAGCGTGCCGGACGAGCGACTGGATCGTATTGCGAAGTTGGTAGGCCCACAAAAGGTCATTCCAGCGATGCTGAAGTTGGTCGACATCGCTGGCATCGTGAAAGGGGCTAGCGAAGGACAAGGGCTTGGAAACAAGTTCCTCAGTCATATTCGCGAAGTAGATGCGATCTTGCAAGTCGTTCGATGCTTCGCAGATCCAGATGTGATTCACGTCGGCGGTAAAGTCGATCCACTTTCGGACATTGAGACGATCGAAATGGAATTGATGTTCTCCGATATTCAAACTTTGGAGAACGCGCTGCCCAAGGCGGAGCGCGCGGCACGAGGCGGAGACAAGGAAGCCAAATTGCGAGTCACCGCAATCCAACATTGTATGGCGCAGTTAAACAAAGAGCTTCCCCTGAGGAAGATGGTGATGGACGAAGTCGAGGCCAAAGCGATATCAAGTTACGGACTAATGACCGCAAAGCCGATTTTGTACATTGCGAATGTAGACGAAACGGATTTGCACGGGACCAGCGAGTTGGTGGACAAGATTCGAAAGTTTGCTGAAACCGTTGGGGCGCAGGTGGTTCCTGTTTGTGCTAAGCTCGAGGCCGAGATAGCGGAATTGGATGAACCGGACCGAACCGAGATGCTCTTGGCGGTAGGACTCGAGGAACCAGCATTGCAGTCGGTTGCACGCAAAGCCTATCAAACACTGGGATTGCAAAGCTATTTCACTGCGGGCGAGAAAGAGGTTCGAGCCTGGACGGTGCCTGTGGGGGCTACAGCTCCCCAAGGGGCTGGTGTCATCCACAGCGATTTCGAACGAGGGTTCATTCGATGCGAAGTATTTACGCTAGCCGATTTGGAAAAGTACGGTACGGAAAAGGAGATTCGCCTGGCTGGGAAGCTTCGAACCGAAGGCAAAACATACATCATGCAAGATGGCGATATTTGTCATTTCCTATTCAACGTATGACGCTTTATAGGACAGACTGCCAGCCTGTCTTGTTACGCATAAATACCAATAGACTAATTACCACTAGACAGGCTGGCAGCCTGTCCTGCGTTCCCATGAAAGACCAACGTGCTGCATCGTAGGCTGCTCTCTGCCTTTATTCTCATCGCGGTCTCGCTTTTCTTAATAGGCTTGGATCTTTGGTATCCGATCCGGGGACAAGCCGGTGTCTGGATGATTCCGTTGTATTTATTTATGACTTTGGGGACTGCGACAGAGGTAAGTCAGTTGCTTGCCAGGCGATGGCCTTTATCCGTGCCCAGTGTTTTGGTTCACTGCTCTATCGCGTCTGTAGTGATGTTATTCCCTATTTGGTATAGCATTGCCCTAAAACAGAACTACCCTACCGATTGTCCGGTGGGTCGGGCGGGATGGGTACTTATCGGATTGCTTTGCGGCGTTGGCAGCAGCGGCGTGCAAGCCCTTCGCAAGCTGAGTCATAGGCCATTATCGCTGAACACGTCGTCATCGACCGTGGCTGAGATCGCTTTCGAATCTGAGCGAACAACATTGAGTTGGTTGTTGTCTTCCTTCGTAATCTGCTACGTGGTTGGCTGCTTGAGTTTTTGGTTTTTAGTGCGAATGCAAGGTAGTTCTCTCGATGGAATGCTTCACTTGGTCGCGTTGCTTGCGATAATTAAGTTTGCCGATGCGGGTGCTTACTTTGTTGGTAAGTCAATTGGCCGCCACAAACTGATAGCTTCAATAAGTCCTGGAAAGACAGTTGAGGGGTTGGTCGGTGGAGTTCTATTGAGCATCGTGATCGCTTACGTTTTTCTACGGGTACTTTTGCCTCGGTGCGGTGTTCCGGGCGGACAACATATTTGGGGTCCGGCCTTGTTGGGGACGCTTTTAACGTTGGTAGGGCTTGTAGGGGATTTGTTGGAGTCGATGGTAAAGAGGACTGTTGGGGCCAAGGATAGCGGGGCACTGCTGCCAGGTCTCGGAGGTGTCTGGGATGTTACAGATTCCTTGTTGCCGACAGCAATTGTCGGTTATCTTGGAATAATCGCCAAACTCACATGATCGAAACTCTTCGTCACCTGAGTCGGCGATGCCTTTTTGTAAAAGCAATCAATCAAACATATGTCTGAATCGACATTGACTTTGTCGGACCCGCATTTAGCGTTGCAACTCTTTGGTCCACAAGACACCAATTTGAGATTAGTACGAAATCAGCTTGGAGTCGCGATTACGCATCGCAATGGCCAAATCCGCATTTCGGGACCTGCCGATTCGGTGCGTCTGGCCACCGAAATATTGGAAAGGCTGAAAGACAAGGTGACGCGGGTTGGCACACTGGGGCCGGATGAAGTTGCCGATGCACTTACCAGTGCCACGGGTAAAGGTGCCATTCCCGCGTTTGAGCGCCAGGAACTTCAGATTGGCAATGCAGGCAGACGCATCAAACCGCGTACCGAGGGACAGGCCGCATATGTAGAAGCGATTCGAAGTCATGACATGACGTTTTGTATTGGACCTGCTGGTTGCGGGAAAACTTACTTGGCGGTCGCCGCTGCCGTAGAAGCGCTGAAAGCAAGACAAATACGCAAGCTGGTGCTGGTTCGACCTGCAGTTGAAGCGGGTGAAAGTCTCGGATATTTGCCTGGAGATTTGCATGAAAAACTGAATCCATATCTTAGACCATTGATGGACGCCATCAACGAAATGGTTGACTTAGATCAAGTTAAGTTCTTGATGGAGCAAGATTTAATCGAAGTGATTCCTTTGGCCTATATGCGGGGCCGGACACTTAACCAAGCTTTTGTTATATTAGACGAAGCTCAAAATGCGACCGTAGCACAAATGAAGATGTTTTTGACGCGAATGGGTGAAGGATCGAAAATAGTAGTTTCTGGGGATATCACCCAAGTGGATTTGCCGTCGGGTGTTTCGAGCGGCTTGCGGGATGCTGTGCAGCGCTTGCAAGGCATTGAAGGGATCAGCTTTGTTCGACTCAATGAAGGTGATATAGTGCGGCATCCATTGGTCCGGCGAATTGTGGCAGCTTACGATGGTCCAAGTCATGGGTCTCCAAGTCATGGGGCTCCTGGTCATGGACCAATTTCTAGTCGTCCGTCAGGTGGGAATTCGGCGATAAGCCGACCGTTCCCAGCCGAAGATCGCTAAGCTCACTTAAGACATGTCCTCTACAACCAACGCGAAAACGCGCAGCGAACGGGCTGCCAACTTAAGGGTTGATCGCTACCCATGGCGGAGTTTATTCGAACGCGTCACATCATTGGATGCGATTGCACGACTGGGTCTTGCCATCGTTGCGGCTGTCATCTTGACCGTCTTCGTTCGGGGATGGGAGCCGCCGTTTGCGTACCGTAAGGGGTATATACCCCAACGTGCAATCCTTGCTCGAATTCCGTTTAAGGTTGTGGACGAAGTTAAGACTGACGCTTTGAAAATTCAAGCGGGGCGAGAAGTTCTTTCGATTTACGAAAACAACAAAGAACCGATTGTTCAACTGAGGGGAGCGGTCAAGGATGCTTTGTTTGCAGTTCGTGAAGCGGCAGACCCAATCGCCTTAACCAAGAAACAACTTGAGATCCTGGCTTCCTTCGGAGTATCCGTGCTTAATTCGGATGAGACGCCCATCACTAACGAGCAGGCGTTGGCAACGATTCAAAAGACCCTCGGAACCGACGCGGATATTTCGCGTTTTGATAGCGGGATGAGGAATGTTTTCGATCCCATTGAAGAGATCGGATTGCTTCGTTCTCTGGAGCATGACATTGAGCAGGGGAATCAGCGATACATTCGAGTCATTAAAGCTGGCGAGGAGTCCAAAAAAGTGGAAGCCGAGATACAGCGAATTCGTATCGCTGAAGTCGCGATCACACTCCGAGGAAAATTAGAGCAGGAGTTTCGGAATCAACTTGGAATGCCCGAAGCGCTCATCTTAGCCAGAATGGTGCACAACTACTTAGCAAGCCGCCTACCTGAAACGCTCACGCTTCGTCAAGACCTAAGCAACCAAGCGCGTAGCGAGGCCATCGCTAGTGTAAAGCCGTCGACCATTTCCTATGACCCATCCTTCGGCGCATTAGTACCACTTGGTCGCATCCTGGATCAAAAGGAACTGCTGTTGTTGAAAGCGGAACACAAGGCTTACACAGAAAACCTAAGTGTGCGGGAAAAAGTTCAGAGACTGGCTGCCTTTGTTGGATTGATCACTGCCTTGTACATGCTCTGTGGTTTTTTCATTTTCCAATCGCTTGACCGAAGCTTGGTGACAAACACTTTCAAGCTATTGCGCGTGCTTGCTCTATGTGTTTGCTGTATTTTGCTCGCAGTATTGGCTTCAATGGACCCATTTCGTGCGGAAGTAATGCCCATTACTTTGGTGGCCATCATAGCGACGATAGCATATGGCAGGCCCACGGCGTTGATGTTGATGGCTGCGTTTGCCATGTTGGTTGCCTTCAGCACACGTGTGGATCTCTCCGAATTCATCACTTTGGCGTCAGCATCGGCAGGATCGATATTGCTTTGCGGTCGAATTCGAACCCGGACACGACTCATCTACGTAGGGGCCGGCGTTTCGTTTGTTGTCTTTACGACCGTTTTGGGACTGGGCGTGATGACGGGGCAAACAGGTGGCGTGGTTACAGATGGCCCTGCAGTCAGCAGTTTTCAATCGTCGACCGCTTCGATTTTCCCTATGCAGTTGATATCGGAAGCGACATGGCAAGCGGTTTGCGTTCTGCTGTGTGGTCCCTTAATGACAGGCCTGTTGCCTTTTGCTGAAAAGTTGTTCGACGTTCAAACCGATTTGAGTTTGCTCGAATTGAGCGACATGAGTCACCCCTTGCTTCGGCAACTGGCACAGAGAGCACCGGGAACATACAACCATAGTATTTCGGTAGCGGCATTGGCAGAATCCGCGGCGGAAAGCATCGGAGCGAATGGGTTGCTCGTCCGTGTTGGAGCATGCTTTCACGATATTGGGAAGATGTTTAAGCCTAATTACTTTGTGGAAAATCAATCACCAGGTGCCAACCGGCATGATACGTTGCAGCCGGCCATGAGCACATTGGTCATAATCGCTCACGTCAAAGACGGTGCTGACTTAGGTCGTCAACATCGACTACCGACTCCAGTGGTCGATTTTATTGAACAGCATCATGGAACGACGTTGGTTGAGTACTTTTATCGATTGGCGACGAAAAAAAGCGAACAGGATCCGCACGGCGAGGAAATATCCGAAACATCGTTTAGGTATCCGGGACCAAAACCGCAAACGAAAGAAGCTGCAGTACTTATGATGGCTGACGCTGTGGAAAGCGCATCGAGAGCTTTGGTCGAGCCGACAGCATCTCGTTTGCAAAATCTAGTCGAGCAAATTGCCATGAAAAAACTGCTCGACGGTCAGTTTGACGAATGCGGATTGACATTGCAACATTTGGACACGATCAAACGCTCGCTGATCAAGAGCCTGACTGCGATTTATCACGGTAGAATCAAGTACCCTGATCAACAAAACGTAGGTTGATTGCCGCCCCGGTAGGAATTACTATCGGTGGATCTTGTGAAGCTTTGTGTTTCCGCTAATCGTAATTGCACCCATGCGTCATCTCCCCTATTCGCGTATTTTATTTTTCTTGTTGGCATTGTTTTGCCGATCCGCTTCGGCGGAATTCGTGGTCCTTTTCGACGGAAGTGGATTGCCAGCGAATCAGAATTGGCTCTCATTCGCCAGCAATGGAGTTTTTACTGGTGGAACAGCCACACAGACTCCAGTCGCTACGGGCGTGCGATTGCAAACCGATGGAGCTGTCAGCGCGGGTTACGGATCGTATACTCCGTTTTCCCAATTGAATAACGCGGCCTTTCCTAGTCTAAACAGAACGAGTGGCTTCGAGCTGAATTTTTCATTGGCTCTTGCAAGTGAAGGCCATGCAAACAACAATCGCGCAGGTTTCTCTGTTACTTTGCTTGGTAGCGATGCCCGCGGCATCGAGCTAGGATTTTGGGATACACGGATCTGGGCTCAGGAAGTTGGTTTCACACAAAGTGAAGCTGTTAATATCGTCACGACTGTTCCGAGAGACTACCGACTTAGAATCGAGAACGATACATACAGTCTGTTCTCCGGCGCGAACCAACTATTGTCGGGTGGGGTGCGGAATTACGCCGCATTCGGATTGCCTTACAGCCTCCCAAATATGCTATTCCTGGGTGACAACACGAGCAGTGGTGCAGCGGACGTAACATTGGGCGCGATTACACTCCAATCCAATTTGGCAGCAGTACCGGAGCCAACAAGCGTTTTGTCGCTAGTTGTCACCGTAGTTTTGTTTTTTGGATTGAATCGAAAAAGGCGTTTGGGTTTGCACTCCGCTATCAGGCGGATTGTACTTTCCAACAATGTCGACGTTGGATTTCGCATCAATGCTCTTTTCCATATGCATGCACCAATAGGCCGCAGTCGCCAAAATCGAATTTCTTTCCATTCTTCTTGTAATCAAATCCGATGAAGGCATGATTTGCTGTGCGAATGCCTATGATCGGTTTGCCAGCGTCAAGGTACTTGTAAATGTGCTCCATTTGCTCTGCTGGCAACATGATCAGGCGGCTAAACAAAATGACCAAGTCGCACTTTCCCAAATATTCCAATCCCGGGATATTATGGATAACAGTCTTGTCTTCCCATCGAATCTTTTTCGTAGGATCGACGTCGTTGTTTTCGTTTAGGCTAAATAAAACGGTGCAATGAAAGCCATGGTGTTGCGCCAATACCTTGGCCAACATTGGAAGCGAGTGCTCACTTCGGTACTCTTGATCCGCGGCGATCAGAACAATATGCTTTCCTTGACCAGGTCCTTGCCCCCCGAATACGTCAACCAAAGAGGGCTATTCGGCACGGGATGTTCAGCCCGCAATTGCATTGGTTGTAACGCTATTCCAAGCCAGGCTAATGCAATAATTACCCACGCGACCGACGCATTGCGAGTTAGTTTTTTGGAGTGTACTCGATATACCCTAATCCTCTATCGGACTGGAATTTCATTTACCGTGTAATAGGCGTTTCGATGCAGAAGTTCTTCTTTATCTCTAGAACGCAACGGCAAGAGATCAAAATTGTAAACGTGCCCACGCGTGAGCTCATCTAAAACGAGAATTGCACTTAGTCCATCTTCGGCAAGTGATACCGACTTTACCTTGGGGGTTGTTTTTTCTATCTCGGGACCACCATATCCACCATGGTAGGGATGCGTAAATGTGGTCACCGCATACGATTCCGGATCGATGCCAGAAGTTCTGTCGACTGGTTTGGTAAAGGTAATCTTGAAGCCCTCTGGCTCAATCGTGATTCGGTTTATTTCGAACGGCATAATGCCGCTCCATTCCAATCGTTCCAACGCAAATGGTTTCATGCCGCGAACGGGCCAACCACGATTTGTCCCGCCGCAAAGCAAATTTCCACCGGGTGTAAACTCAACATTGAGAATGCCTGTTGATAGCCCTTCTCGAAATGGATAGCATGCACCTTGCCACACACCGTTGACCTGTTCGGTCGTCGCTCGCAACAGAACGGAGAGCGTGAAGTCGCCTAAAAAGATCTGGTCTTCAAACGGCCCGAACTTGCCCATCGTTCTGTTGACCGTAAAACCGGTTATAGAACGTCCCATTTTGATATAGGGGAAGATAACAGCATAGGGCGTTAGCTGTTTGACGCGTTCCTTCTCGATCGCAATGCGGGAGCCCGATTTGGGTTTCTCTGGGACGGGCCCCATTTCGGGAGCGTACTGATAACTGTTGAAGCTAGCAGGATGGCCATGAAAACTACTCTGAGAAACTGCTTTCAAACTACAAGAGCAATTCCACGGTCCCTGGCTTTCAATGTAGAAAAGTGATCCATGTTCATCTAGACCGATTCCACCGGGACTTCGCAAGCCGCTCGCGTACGCGGTTGTTTTTCCGTCCGGTGTCACTTTCATAACAAATCCACGGAATAGAGCGAGTGAATCGTACGAGTTGGAAAGGCCGAGCGAAACAAACATATTCCCCGCCGAGTCAAACTTGGACCCAAACGCGTACTCATGATAGTTCGCATAGCCCCAAGCGTCGGAAATGGTCTCGAATCGATTTGCCTTTCCTTCCTTTCGCGTGTCGCTGACTCGTGTCAACTCGCAACTTTGCGTGACATAGAACGAATTGTCTTTGTAGGATAAGCCGAAAATCTCATCGAGCCCCGTCGCAAACAACTCAAACTTAGGATTTGGTTTCTTGTCATCGATTCCATTGATCAAGTAAATCTCGCCATGGCGGGTTCCGACGGCGATGCGATGGTTTGGCATCACCGCGAATGCTCCCGCTTCAATCACTGTGTCTTTGGGGAGCGGAATATTTACTATCGGATAGTATTGTCGTTCGCGTTCCTCAGTACCCCAACGCTGCCCCACTTCTTCGCCCAATGCAGCGTTGTTAAAAATAAGCAACATAACGAGCAACCAAGAACAGGGACCGTTTCGGCTATTTTTCAAGTGGATCATAGGTGAACTCGAGGGTTGATTTGCCTTGTAGGATTTCGAGCCTTAGTAACAGTTCAAAAGTTTTCGGATCGTCTGGAAACGACCTTAATAGCGCAGTGGACTTGGGAATCGTCAAACGCAAATTGCGGGTCTTGTACACGCTCTCCGACTCCTCCTCGATTTCACCAGTCAGTGCTCTAAACCAAAGTGTTTGATTTTTAGGTGAATTAAAGTGCAGTGTTCTCCTGAGAATCGACTTGTCACCTATGGTCATAGCAAACGATCGGTCCTCGATACCAACGCTTCCGCTTCGGTAAACAAATGTCGGAGTGGAAGAATCGTCAAGATAGTACTCCCTGAACTGATAGCCTAGGTTCTTTGGATACAAAGGGTTTGCGTTGACCGGCGACTCTTTTGTCATTACGGGCCGCAAAGGCCATGGCGCTGTCTCATCCGCTAGATCAAGGAATGAAACATCTTGAGCTAAGCCAATAACTTTGCCGGACGGATTGAACCCGCCGGAACCTTGACCACCTCGATCGACCCTAATGAAGTCCCCTTGCCAAATGGCGGCGAGTGTTCCCGTCTCGGCATTGAACGCGTAACTAATCTTTTCAGGAAAACCGACGGCAATGCCGCGAAACCCCGCAACACTACTTCGCCCGCGGTATGTTCGTGTCTTGTCCGCTACCGAGAGCTTGGTCTCAATTCTTCGAATTCCAGGTGGGTCAGCCGCCGAAGTACCTAGCGAAAGGTAATACCAAATTGCCTCAATTTGCAATTCGGTATCACCATCCAGAATGTCCTTATGGGCAGCGATACCACCAGGCCAAGAATACGGCATAACGATCCGCGGGCGGAATGCCCCTGGGTTTATAAGGAACTTGTTAAACCACGCGGGCTGAAGACGTTGGTAGGTCGTCATAAGGTCAATGCCCTTGTTTAACGGAGAGGGCTTGCCATTGAAATTATGACATGCAACGCAGTTCAGTCCTTTATCTCCGAGCAATTCGCGACCGCCTGCACGCAATCTTTTTTCTTTCTCTTGTTCGGCTTTGTTGTTGCTCTCGGGGCTAGGTAACTTCAAATCGACATGCTCCAACCGATCCGTTCGAGCAAGCAAGCTGGGAAGATGTCTCAGATTTTGCTCGCCATATTGGGGCATTCGCGTGTTCATATACGAGCGGACCACTTCGCCATCAAACAAGACCTTTTTTAACCAAACAGGCTGTAGCTTCGCTCCCAAGAGAGTCAACGGCGGGGGAATGCGACCGTCGTCTCCTAGGTTCTTCTCAGTTGAGCGAAAATACACGTTGCGATCCTTGGCAACACCGCCGAAATTATCGCGAATATGACAAGCGATGCAGTTGAAAGCGGTAAGTGATTTCGCGACGGCGACTTGATCCGAATCTATCACCTTCTCTTCCTGAAGCGATGCAGCGATGGCTTTGATCTTTACAGCCTCCAGATGAAACATAGGTCCTTTCGATTGCACATTGGATATGCAACCCCGAGCAAGGTCAACATATTTTAGCGATACAAGGGGTAGTGAGACTGCTATGCCGTCAATCGCATGACACGCGGAGCAATTCAATTCCTGAAAGTACTTTCTACCGAGACCAATCAGAGGTTCGCGCGGTTCGAGCGACTGACGAATTCTTGTTTGTTCGCCGATCAAATACGTCGCCAACGATTCCGACTCCGAAGTTGTAAGCTTCATGTCAGGCATTCGGCCAGAACTTCGTACCCGCAACGGTTGAAACAGAAACTCGCTTAACGAATTCGGGCTATACTTGGACACAACGTGACTGAGATCAATGCCTGCCAGAGGGACATCGTCTTTATCAGCTTGGACTTTTTCTTCCGCAGCGTCTTCGTCTACTTGGTCTACTTCAATCAATTCACGCGGAGTATGGCACGCTACGCAACCCACTGTGTGAAATAGTTCTTTGCCCGTCTCAAATCCTTGTCCCGCGACCGTCTCGGCGGCAAACTTGCGCTTTGATTGAGATACGAGAAAGTGAGTTAATGCCTCTGCAATTTCGTCTCGTTTTTCGGAGCTATGTGATGCCATCATATTTGGCATCGATGTCCCAGGCTGAGTCTCGGAGGGTGACGCGAGAAACCGTCGCAGGTAATCCGGGTCAACTCTTGCTCCAACATCCGAAAGGTCAGGAGCCGCTTTCTCTAAAAAGTCATTTTTCTCCCGTCCACCATGACAATTCCTGCATTGAAGCTCGCCAATCAAGACGTCACCCATCTGAGACAGAGTCAGCGGATGCCTACTTGAAACATGGGACACAGGCAATTCATCTGCCCATCCAAACGGTGTAAGCAGTATCAGGAAGCCACAAAGACCTCCGTGGACAAATTGCTCGATGAGTTGACGGCTTCGTTTTTCGCCCATTTCGGTCTTTGGTCCCTTACAGCGCCAATGAGATCACATTCGATCAGATGCAGCAATAATAACAGCTCAGCAGCACAATGCGAGATAGTTGTTTCATCTTTTGAGCTACAAAGGAATCCGATAGTCCATTTAGTCCACTGCATTCTTTTTCCCCACGAAAAACGCGGCAAACAATCGAACTTGTTAGAGCGATTGTTTTCCAACACCGCATCGCCTTTGAAAGTACGCGTTCCTCATCGGTGGCTAGTTTCCGAAGCAGTACAGAGCCTTATCGGTTCGAATGATGATCTGGTTTTGACCGAATGCTGGTGTCGCGTAGCAATTCTCTTTCAAGTCATTCACAGCTATCACATTGAACTCTGACGTTGTATCAGTGATTGCAACCTTACCGTCGTCCGTAATGAAAAACAGCTTATTATCGGCCATGACTGGTGAGGCATAGACATTGCCGGAGGCTCCTGGCAGTCTACCCCGCTTTATTGCTGCGCCATTACTTGAATTCAAACAGGACACAATCCCTTGATCGCTAATCATGAATAGTAGGTCATTAACTACCAACGGTGAGGGCAATTGTGGTATGTTGCGAAAGTACTTCCAAAGGATGCTTTGGTTGGTCATGTCGCCTGTACCCCCGAGTCGAATTGCCATCATGCTGTTCTTGCTTGCGATCGATTGCCGAAAGTACTCCCACTCCTTAATGTCCAGTTTGCCATTTGTGTCCAAGTCTATTGCGCTGAAAAAGTTTTTTGATAACTCGTCGGGCATTTCCTCCAGCTTCAGCAAGCCGTCTGCGTCAGTATCTTTGCTTGAGACAACAGTCGCGTAATCATCGATCTTAAAAGTCGCGTCAATTTCATTTTGCGGTGAACCATACCCATTGATATATAGAACATCACCATGAATCACCGGTGTCGATTTCATTTCAAAACAGAGTCCCCCCACCCACCACAGCTTTTCACCGTTAAGTATCGAGTACGAAGTCAAGTAGAATGAGCCTACTGCAAGAATCTGCGACGGGCCCTCTTTAGGTCGAAAAACAACAGGTGAACAATGACCGCTCGTCGCTTCGGGACGATCCGTTTTCCAAAGCATTTCACCCGTCTCTAGATGAAAAGCAGCGATGTAGGAATCCAAGTTGTGATCGCAAACCAAAATCAAACGGCCATCGCATAGAATCGGCGAAGCACCCATGCCGTAGATATTATTGAATGGACCGAGTTTGGTTTGCCATTTCAGTTGACCACCATGCGTGTAGCAAGACAGCCCTGACTCAGGGAAAAAAACATAGATTCCCGTCGTATCGACAACAGGTGTCGGACTCGCAGGATTGTTGCGTGGATCTAGTGTTTCTTTTCGATCCCGATTTGCCTGTCGCCGCCAGAGTTCTTTCCCGGTAACTTGGTCAATACATAGCGTAAGCAACACGTCATTCTCTGTTGCGGTTAGGTAGACGCGGCCAGCATGCAGTACCGGCGACGAATGACCGATCGGCAGCGGCGTCTGCCACTGTAAGTTTTTTTCCCGGTTAAACTCATTTGGCAACGTGCTGGTCTTTGCAATTCCAGATCCATTGGGACCTCGGAATTGCGACCAATCAGAATCTTCATTAGTCAGCTGAATCGAATGCACTCTTGGTGCAAACCAAAAGAAAACCGTTAAGAACAGAAAGATTTTTGATTTCGTTGACATGAAACAACCTGTGGACGGTGGATTAATCTATCAAGTAAGAAGTTTAGCCAAAGTCCCTGCCAAAGTGCATTGTCGGATTGAAAAAGTGGGGTAGTCATCCCGCCTGCCAAGCCGAATGTCAAGTAGAATTCCTAAGATGGACGCAAACGCCATACTTGCCAACCCCTGAAATACGCACTCGAACCCAATTTCAAAGGACGTTATGTTCACTGCCGTTCATCTCCAATTACGTCGTCCCATATCGGCGTTATTCTTGCTCGTACTATCATTGCCATCGCTTCGCTCGATCGCACAGCCACCGACGATTGAGAAGGCGGCGGAATTGGCAATCATCAACGCAAAAATCCTTGTTTGCGACTCAGTTATGTCACGTGCAAGCGCCATTGCGATCCGGTCGGGACGCATCATGGCGGTAGGCGATCGCTCTGAAGTTGAGACGTTTTTGGACAAATCGACTCAGATTATCGATGCCGCTGGGATGACAGTGACGCCAGGATTAATCGATAGTCATCTGCACTTTATTGGTCTTGGGCAATCGCTGCAAATGCTTGATTTAAGCGAAGCAGATTCGTGGGCAAAGGTGGAATCGCAAGTCCTCGAAGCGTCCCTGCGTCTGCCAAAAGGATCCTGGATAGAAGGGAGAGGTTGGCATCAGTCCAAATGGACTTCACCTCCGAAAGGAAATGTCGATGGCTATCCAAATCATAGCGTCTTGAGCTCCCTCGTTCCGGATCATCCCGTAGTACTGACGCACGCAAGCGGACATGCGAATTTCGCCAACGAATCGGCGATGAAAATTGCGGGCATTGACCGCAATACGCCTGATCCCAAGGGTGGCGAACTGCTGAGGGACTCTGCAGGGAACCCAATCGGCGTCTTTCGGGAGAATGCGCAATCGCTTATTCGACGTGCGCAATCCCGATCCACCGAACGATTAAGCGAAGAGGATTTGCGTTCGGCAACGCTGCTGCAAATTCAGTTGGCTGGAAAGGAGTGTCTCCGTCAAGGAATCACAAGCGTGCACGATGCCGGCAGCAGTTTTGCAACCGCCAAACAACTAAAGCAATTTGCGGAGAAGGGGCAACTGCCACTCAGGATGTCGGTGATGATTCGCGAGAGTAGCTCTAGCTTAGCTTCGCAAATGGATTCCCATCGTTGGGACAACGTAGGCAACGGATTCTTGAGCGTCCGAAGTGTCAAGATTTCGATCGATGGAGCATTGGGTCCGCATGGCGCGTGGTTACTGGAGCCATATAGCGATTTGCCTACAACTTCAGGCTTGAACACGATTGGGATCGAAGAATTCCATCGAGTAGCAAAACTTTGCAAGGAACGCAATTGGCAACTCTGCGTGCATGCCATTGGCGATCGGGCGAATCGCGAAGTTCTCGATGTCTACGAACAAGTGCTCGGGCCACAAGCATCGAGCGACCACCGTTGGCGAATCGAACATGCACAGCATCTTTCACTACAAGACATTCCACGTTTCGGAAAATTGGGAGTCATTCCAGTCATGCAAGCCAATCATTGCACAAGCGATGCTATTTTCGTACCACAACGATTGGGCGAACGACGCAGTGCCCAAGGGGCGTACGTTTGGCGTTCTTTGATAGACTCTGGTAGTATCGTTCCCAATGGAACAGATAGTCCTGTTGAAAAAGTGGATCCCCGCATTAGTTTGTATGCAGCAGTAACGCGGCAACTCGCATCTGGACAAACGTTTTATCCCAATCAGTGTATGACCCGAAAAGAGGCATTGTTAAGCTATACTCTTTGGCCCGCGCGGGCCGCATTCCAGGAAAAAGAATTAGGGTCGCTCGAAAAAGGAAAGATGGCAGACCTCGTCATGTGGGACACGAATCTACTTGACTGTAATCCATCGGAAATTTTAAAGGCGAACGCCGAATTGACCGTGGTAGCTGGGTCAATTGTCCATCAATAGCTACCAGACGCCAATTGCATCTGGAGCACGCCCAAAGCGTAGGGTGTGGAAATTTTGGTAAACGATCTTTGCGACTCACCTTGGCAAACCGTGATACCGAGAGGGAGAGGTGGGAGAGGCTCCTGCCGAACCAAATCCAAGCTCGGCCGGAACCTCCCTCTCCCATTGGAACTCTTGGCAAGTAGTTTTCACTCTGCCAACTCGTCTAGTGCGATCAAGGCACACTTGCGTGGGAGGTTCAAGTGGATCGCAGGACCCCAATTAGGCTCTCAATCGCTAGGCTGTGAATTCGGAGAGTCCGTTTGAGCGGCAAATAGGAAAGGTAACGGTAAACTCAGTGGAATTGGATTCCGCGTTTCTACGGCATCCGATGTCACCCTTGATCTCTTTGATTCGTTCCGCCACGACAAATAGCCCGAGTCCAGTCCCTTGCGACTTACCCGTCACAAATGGCTCGAAAATACTATCGAGCAAAACATCGTCAATGCCGGGCCCGTTGTCGGACACGACGACCGCTATCGAGGCCAAGTTGCTGCAGTGGGAAATAATCTGAACCCAGGCGTCTTCTCGTCCAGTCGCCGCTTCTAGTGCGTTTTTGATCAGGTTAAAGAAGATCTCACTGATCGATGCCTCCGAGCAATTGACAAGAACACTTGGGCAATTGAGTGAGTACCGAATATCGACGTGCAATTGCCTCGCCAAATGCGTAAGCAGAGCGAGCAGTTTGCTGATTACTGCATCCGGTGAAACAGCTGTGCATTCCACGTCTGCTGGTCTTGACGACTCGAGCAAACGCGTCGTCGTTTGCGAAAGTTTATCAATTTCGGTGACGATGACGGCCAAGTCTTGTCGGTTGGCATGTGCTGGTCCGAGTTCCTCCATCGTCAACGAAGCGATCGTCCGAATAGACGACAATGGGTTTCGCAATTCATGTGCCAGCGAGCCAGCAATCAATCCCAAGGTTGACAGTTTCTCGGCCTGAATCATACGCCGTTCTACCTCAAACCTCCTCAACGATTCGTATTTGTTGCCTAGTGTTGCGGCAAACTGGTCACAAAGAAGTGCGATCGAGATCATCTGTTCGTCAGCTAGTCTGTCATTTCTTCGTCGATCACCTAGCAAAACAGCTCCATGAACGGATTGGAAGGAAAGGCGAAAAGCAAGCAACGTTCCTTGACGCTCCATCGCTTTGAGAGCTTGATCCATAGAAGCGTAGTAAAATGGACGACCTGTACTTTGACGAGCAATCATGCCACGATTGAGTCGGTCTGTTAGTTGAACCGCACGTGAAATACATAACCAATCGTCCACGGAAGCCGCCTCAAATTGGCCCATCGAATGGGTAGGATCATGCAACTGAGATCGATAGGCAGTCGCGTTGGAATTGATTGTAGCGTCCGAACTAAGGACGATCACAGCACGATCCAAATCCAGTTTTTCGGCCAACTCGCTGGCAAACCACTGCGCAAGCGCACTCGGCTCTAAGTGCGATCGTTGTGAAAGACTAACAGACAGAAGGCGTGTTGCATCCCGGACGTGAAACACATTGGTGCTGAATAGGTACCGAAGTGCCTCTCGGATGCGCTTTCTGAGAGGGGGAGTTAAGAGCAAAATACCGATCAATAATATCGCTTCGAGAATGCTCAAGTCGATGTTGTACTGATCTCTCACATGTGCCGCGACCGGGCTAACAATCAACTGATGTAGCAACAGTCCAAGAATCAGCGATACTGCGTACAACAGAGTCCTATCCATTACCAATGGGAGTACACGATGCTTAAGCGAGTACCAAATGAACAATCCTTCGAGTATCAATGGAGATAAGCAAACGGCCAGTCTGAGCGTAGGCTCCCACTGCTCATCGCTAGACAAGTATGCATACGCTACAGCGCCAACACATACGAGAACGAGAGAAAAGACTAATCTTACAAAAAATGGAATTGCGAATTGCGCCTTCCTCGCAAACATAAGAAAGAACACGATCGCTGCTAAGTTTGATGACAAAAGCCAAATGATGTATAGCGGAATAAACCACGAAATGGACTCTAGGAAAAGTCGATCGTCGCGGGACAATATCGAAACAAAAACGGCTGGAGAAAAAAGGAGGGGAAGGTAGAGGACACAGTACCGATAATTTCGTTTAGGTTTCGCTTCAAAGCCCGTGTGAAGTATGCGAATGGATGCATGCAACATTCCTGAAGGCAAGATAAGCAGACCGAGTACGATCAAGCACATTAGCGAATGGTCTAGAAGTACCGATTTGCTTGGAGCGACGTTCCAGATCATTACTCGACCAAAGTAGCCCACATGAAACGCTACGGTTCCAAGTACTAGTACCTTCAACCAGATCGCTACAAACGGGCGATTGATGCGTTCCATTACCATCAGCAGCAATGCGGTATCCAAAACAACAGCGGCGCCCGCCAAAAACAGTTCGATCTGATAATAAAGTCCTAGCGGATTGTACAACGTCGCGTTCGCTTTCGTGGATGATGATAAAGCGAATGTGTGCACCGACCGAACATTCTTCAATCACCCACCATTGCCGTTTACTAAACGGACTTGCCGTTCGTGCTCTTGGAGTTGGTTGGTAAACGATGTCGGTGTGCAAACTTGAGTGATTTTGCTTTCACCGCGCGAAATGCCCTCAGTAGATCATTCGCGTCTCGATATCGACGACTAGGTCTCAGTTCTAATGAGCGCCGAATGACGGCGATCAAATCTGGATGCGCCTTGCGACGCAGGATCGCGTAGCCTGCCGGTGGCCATTCGAATGGCCACTCTGGCAAGTGACCTGTAAGGATTTTGTAGGCGATCAATCCGATAGCAAACACGTCCGATCGTGCGCTTGGTCGACCCATCGCTTGTTCGGGTGCCATGTAGCCTACTGTTCCAGACCCAGAAGCGATCATGGTCTTGATAATCGTGTGTTGGGCCACTTTCGCGATGCCAAAGTCCATCAGCTGAAGCCGACCATCGGGCAATAAAATCATATTCTCCGGCTTGATATCGCAGTGAATGATTTTATTGCGGTGCGCGTAAGCTACTCCGTCCATCATCTGCTCGATCAAAAGCAGAGCTGAATCAAATGAAATTCGATTGCGAAGTCGGCATGCCAACGTCTTCTCCCCGAGTCGGCTTGTGATAACAAAACGACCGTCGATAAAGCTAGCATCCTTTAGCGGCAAAATATTCGGATGGTCCAACTTTGCTACTAATCGAGCTTCGCGATGGAAGTTGTCGAGCATGCTCGCCGTCACATTGTACTGATGCGGCATTTTGAGAGCGACACGAACGCCTTCGATCGTATCCAGCGCCTGGTAGACAAACGCGAACCCTCCCTGAGCCAAACGGCGCTCAATTCGGTATTTCCCCAACCGTTGACGTGCACGCAGCTGTGTCGAATCGCTTCGTGTTTTCGCCATTGCACTGAAACTCTGTGCGATCATATGGATTGGATATACCGATTACGAGAAGCAAGCAAGACGAAGTGCGAATGCCCATTTTCCACGCCCACATCATGCTCTCTCCAGGGCTATTCTATTCATACAACAGGAGAATTGCGCGTGTCTTAAACGGAAAAACCAGAGTTGTTATCGGCTACTTACCAAACTGCACTTTGCGTGCAAAACGGAACATTCGGTTTATTTCGGGTGCGGACTGAGTGATCCTGGTAAACAATTCGGACTGTAGGTGACTAGGCTCGCAAAAGCAAGAACGACCGTAAGACGTCGAGATAACTCGTTGCCGTCGAAATCAGATGGTAATCGCATCCAACTCCAAGCAGAGAATTCCTCGTTTTCTCGAGGTGTTTTTGGAAGCGATCCTCGTAATCCTTGCGAACTTGCGAAGTCATGCAATTGACAAATCCATCGAACTCCAAGCCTACAAAGCGAAACGCAGTCCCTGCGGGCAAGCGTTGCTCGTTGGGATCCATCAAATGCAAAGCGACCATTTCCCAGCCTCGCATCCGGAATTTCCGAAGATTGGAAAGGACCGGTTCCATGGAATCCACAAGGAAATCGCTGAGAATAACCATGACACCGCGACGTTTTCCTCGCAAATTTAGATCCGTCAATATCTCCTGAAGTTGCGTATTTCCGCGCGGCAGTAGGTCGCTAATCGTTTTGTGCAAAACCTCTCGCTGCACAAGCGAGGAGGACGGAGGCAAATAGACGACTTTGTTGTCAACGTGCGTAGCCAATCCCGCAGAATCGCGATGGATCACGATCAAATGGGAAAGCGCGGTGCAGAAAAATTGGGCCCATTCCAGCTTACATCCTTGATGATTTCTCGGTGACTTGGCACCCTGTAACATCGAGCCACTGCTGTCGATCAGCATAGTGCAGTTCAAATCGGTTTCGTCTTGAAACAATTTGAGATACGTTCTCCCCATCCTCCCCATCGCTTTCCAGTCGACTCGGCGAAGGTCATCCCCTGGTGTGTACTCGCGATAATCAACAAACTCGCCCGCACCTCCCAGACGTTTCGAAACATGTCTACCGCTGTATGCACCTTCGACCTTGCGATCTGTTGTAAACCGCATCCGTTCCAGCCTAGTTATGGCCGACAAGTCCAGAAAACGGCTATTTTGTAGGAGGGACATGGTGGCTAACCGCAGCAGTCTTCGCTAGGTTCAATGCACTCGTCGAGCCCCGCACTTGCAGACTCCGAAACCGGTTCGAATGTCGTTCCTTTCGATGGATCGAGTTCGCGTGGAAAGTACTTCTCTACCACTTGATAAAACTGTTCTTGGGTTTCAACTCGAACCACATTGGTTCGGAAGTGCCTAGCACCGTGCTTGCTTTGAGCATAACAGCAAGCAAACTTACGCATCAACATGGTCCCTTTCTGGGTGCCAAATCTGTTCACCACCAAATCGTAATGCCTAAGCATGCAGGCCCTCTGTTCATCAAGGGTCGGTTCGGGTGGGATCGGCCTTCCAGCAAGTGCAGCGGCAGCTTGGGCGAACAACCACGGACGCCCCAGGGCGGCTCGAGCGATCATTACCCCATCGACTTTGTAGTGCTTGAAGGCATGTACCACTTGTTGAGGTGTCTGCAGATCGCCATTGCCAATTAACGGAATCTTTTCTAAGTGCTCCTTAATTTCCGCTATCCGATTCCAGTCGGCTGACCCTTTAAAAAAATCCTCAGCCGTACGACCATGAACGGTCAATGCAGAGGCACCTGCCCGTTCGACCACCTTCGCAATTTCGATGTGGTTCATTGTTTTCCGCGTGCAGCCTAAACGAATCTTTGCCGTAACGGGGGTAGGATGGCAAACCTCTACCAGTTTGGAAATAATGGCGTACATGCGTTCTGGATCACGCAGCAAATAGGAACCGCTATGCGCTTTCTCGGTAACTTGTTTTACAGGGCAGCCAAAATTGATATCGACGACGCTGACACCATACTCTTGCGCCAATCGTATTCCCACTTTGGCCATGATCTCTGGATCATTGTCCCAAATCTGAACGGCTAATGGTCGCGCTTCCTCTTTGACACCCCACAAGCGATCTGGGTGTTCACAATCGTGTTCGTCAAGCCAAACAAAACCCCGAGCATTTACCATTTCAGTAGCCTGCAAACCAGCGCCACCGTACTCGCGGACAATCTGCCTGAAGGCGAAATTCGTATATCCCGCCATTGGTGCCTGGAAGATTGGTGGGTCGATCCGCAAGTTGCCGATCCAAAGTGGCGCAACTTCCACCTCGGAAGTACGATCTGGGGGGGCTTTTACTTCGTTTTCTGTCAGACTACTCATGGAAAGTATGTTAACGCAATTCAAACGCGTTGACTAGTTTGACGTATCCAGAACTGCACAGCTCAGGTGCGTTTTAAGGCGAGCGACAGCAATGGATCTACCGGGTAGGATATGCGGAGAGGCTGCTGCCGAACCAATGCCAAGCTCGGCCGGAGCCTCGCTCGCCTCGCTCTCCCATTAGAACCCTTGGCAGGTAGTTTTCACTCTACCAACTCGCCTAATAAGCAACGCTGTTCGCTCGATCTAGAATATGCCGGGGATGAGGCGTGAGCGAACTTTTTGCATGTATTGCCGGTATTCTGGATCTTGACTAAGCAATCTTTCTTCGGCCAAGATACGTGGGATTTTTAGGGTATAGAGTGTTGCAAAAACACACACATTCCAAATCGTTGGGTTCAATAGAAAGAACCCAGTGTGCAGCATTACATAACCCATATAAATCGGATGTCGAACAAAGCGGTAAGGGCCCGACAGGCAAAGACCGCGGTTGGCGGCAACGACTCCAAAGCGTCGTCCCAAAGTGAACTTGGCAATCAGCTGAGTTGAAAGTCCCAGCATGGTCAGGACAATCGCAACCAAATCCCAAGAGTGAGCGGGGCACGGGAACGGTCTCGCCAAAAGCGACAGACAAGTGGCAGAGAATGCCAAAGCCCAGTCGCCTGGACGCAAAGAAAGATTTTTTGCATTGCGTCGAAACAGAACCAGGACGACCATCATCGTTTCGGTGATCAACAACATGAGATCTCCTATTACAATGCTCTTACCGAAGCGGATCGATGTACCGATCGACACCAAGAGAGCCTGCAAAAAACTTCCGAAAAGCAGCAAGATTGCCGCTCGTTCGAATGTGTCTAAAACGCGAGAGCGAATCGCTTGGTCCGACCACCACGTCTTCCATACATCCGAGCACGCGAAATGGGGTTCATCACAAGACGGAAGGGTGTTTTGCATGATTCGGAACGGGAGCAAAATAGAGGAGAGCTTGATTCCGGCCGCCAGCCCGCAAGCGTACGGAGAAATAGATCGGCACTGGAAAGCTACCGCGTAATTGCGGTAATTCCGATTCGCTATTTGGAATTAGTTGCCCAAAACTCAAGGATAAACACACGATTGCCGAATTTGACGACTTTGACACCTTGATTAAAGGGTGTTTTTGACTTCAACAAATGAAAAGGGCAGTTACACTATCCGGCTGACACTTTTCATTTCAGTACTTCATTCTCGATTTACCATTCGAGGGAGGTTGTTTCGGTGGCTTCGGGCAAATATCTTTTTACGAGCGAATCTGTTTCCATGGGTCATCCAGATAAACTAGCTGACCGGATCTCCGACAGCGTTTTGGATGCGCTTTTGGCGCAGGATCCGATGAGCCGTGTGGCTTGCGAGACCGTTGTGACTACAGGTTTGGCGCTCATTGTCGGCGAAATCACGACCAAAGCGATCGTGAACTACTCGGATATCGTTCGCCAAGCCATACTCGACGTCGGATATGACGATGACGAAACCGGCATTTCAGGAAAGACCTGTAACGTAATGGTTGCGTTGGACCGCCAGAGTCCAGACATTGCAATGGGCGTAGATAGCTCCGCAGACAATAAAGACATCGGTGCCGGCGATCAAGGACTGATGTTTGGATATGCGTGCAATGACACCCCTGAGCTGATGCCGCTTCCAATCGCGTTGGCGCACCGAATTACCAATCGGTTGACGGAAGCCCGTTTCAATAAAGAAGTGAATTGGCTCAGACCCGACTCCAAGAGTCAAGTGTCAGTTGCCTACGACGGGTTTAAGCCGATCGGAATCAATAATGTTGTCGTCTCGACGCAGCATGCTCCAAGCGTTACGCACAAAGAGATCCGCGAGTTCGTTATTGAGAAGATCATCAAGCCGTGTTTGCCACCGGCCATGATCAAAGACGACATCACTTATCACATCAACCCAACTGGAAACTTTGTGGTCGGCGGACCGCATGGCGATAGCGGATTGACTGGTCGTAAGATCATCGTCGACACCTATGGCGGATGGGGAAGACACGGCGGCGGCGCTTTCAGCGGGAAAGACCCAACGAAAGTGGATCGATCGGCTGCGTACATGGCTCGTCACATTGCCAAGAACATCGTCGCAGCTGGATTGGCAGATCGATGCGAGATTCAACTTGCGTATGCAATCGGCGTTAGCAAGCCGGTGAGTGTTCGAGTGGATACACAGGATTCGGGTAAGGTTAGCGATGAACGGATCTGCGAAGTTGTTCAAACGTTCTACGACTTGACCCCGCGCGGGATCATCGAATACTTGAATCTGCGACGACCCATTTATAGCAAGACAGCAGCGGGTGGGCACTTCGGTCGCTCGGAACCTGAGTTCACTTGGGAAAACACGTCCAATGCTTCAAAACTTGCTGCGGCAGTGCGCGGCTAAGCATCGATAACACTTCCGCGTTTCTTTAATTTACCTCGGTGGGTCAACGATGATTGGACCACCGAGGTTTTTTCTTGTCGCTTCCATGAAAAGCCAAAACAATACCAAGACTCGCGTTTTTGCGTCCATCAAGATTGCAATTCTTATTGGAATCGTAGTTTGGCTTGTCACAACATTCCCAAGGGAGAATTGGGAGGCGCTGATCCAGCAGGACAAGAATTGGTTCTTGCTAGGCCAAGCCTTTGCGATCATTCTTGTTGCTCACTTGATCAGCTTCTGGCGTTGGCAGATTCTCGTGCATTCCCTAGAAGTTCCATTCAGTTTGCCAGAGGCCATACGACTCGGATTCCTGGGGACACTCTTAAATCTCGTCAGCGTCGGATCGGTGGGAGGGGATCTCTTCAAGGCCATCGAAGCTGCTAGAAAAGCGGAAAAGAAGCGGGCCGAGGTGGTAACGTCGGTATTGGTCGATCGGGCGATCGGTTTATTGGGGCTGGTGGTTGTCGCAGGCGCTGGACTGTCGCTTGCTACCAAGTTGTCTCCAAAAATGCTTTGGATATGGATAGGCGCTGTCGTCTTGAGCGGCGTCGGGATTGCAACCCTTTTTCTGATTGCGTTCTTAGGCCATCGCGTTCCCATCCTATGGATCAATCGGATTCCATTGGTTGGCCATACGCTTTACCGTGTCGCAAACGCAAGCATGGTCTTTCAAGGTCGACCGCAAATGGTCATCGGGTTGTTGGGATTAAGCGTATTGGTTCATGGCTCATTTACTCTCGCGACCATTTTGATCTCGCATTCGCTTTATGCAGAAGCACCGACGGTCGTCGAACACTTCATGACGATTCCACCCGCAATGGCAGCCGCAACCTTGCCCCTCACGCCTGGAGGAGTCGGAGTACAAGAGATGGCAATCGATAACCTGTTTCGGGAGTTGCCCAATCTACCGGAAAGGTTTTCAGGTCTGATTGTCGCTGGGGTACTGAGAGCTCTACTGGTATGCGTGTCGTTGATTGGAGCGATATACTATTTCCTTGGTATTGGAAAGAGTAGCAATCTGCGAATTTAAAAATCACGCTTGTTTGTTGTACGGTACAGGGCAAGATCGATGCGAATGCGAAGTATCATGCTATTTGTGCAAGATATCGAAAGGGTGGCCGCTTTCTACGAGGACTACTTCGGATTGATTCGAACTGGAGCATCTGAGGAAGGTTATTTAGAACTCGATGCGGGCGGAGTTCGATTGGCACTGCATGCAGCCAAATGGTGCCACGGCGACAACAGTGACTCGCCGGCGAAGATCGTATTTGAATGTCAGGACGTGCATGCAGCCGTTGCGGCGTTCCAAGAGGAGCGACCTTACGGTTTCTTCCGCTAATTACGGATTTCGTAGAGCAGAATTCCCATTACAACTGTTGTCGGTAAATCAAGGGTTTTGCCGAACATCTTGACGCTGATTTGCTGGTCGCAATGGTCAAGCAATTCTTTTGCAACTCCTTGTGTCTCGTTTCCGATCAAAAGTGCGAGGGGGAACGAAAAGGACGTGTCGCGAACGAGTTGAGGCGCATCCGCATTATGGGCAACGACTGAGAAGCCGAGTTCCTTAATTTTTAAAATGGCATGCGGCAAGTCCGCGGATTGATAGATGGGGAAATGATTGACTGCCCCAAAGCTGGCTCGAGCGACTTGGGTTGTCACCAGTGCTTGACAATGATCCCCTACGATTACGCCGCTTACCCCAGCTTCTTTGCAGCAACGCAACAGAGATGCAAACTGGATGGCATCTTGAATACGATCGATGACAACCAAAACAGGCTGATGATCAGAAGATTTATTAAGATCCGATTCTGTTCCTAACAGACTTTGCAACTCCTCGACGGAACGGTAGGGATACTTGGAGACACGCGCGACGATCCCCTGATGATCGGCCGATTGCGAAAGCTCCTGAAGCTTTGCGATGGAAACGACGTGCATTTCAACACCTTCGGCAAGCTTTCCACGAAAAAGTTCAGCATGTTGTTCTGCAGTCTCTGTTGTTACGAAGAGCTCGTAGACCCGCCAACGCCCCATCCGCAGGATTTCGATCACACATTTTTGCCCCCACATCCAATTCAGTGGATGCTTTCCTGAGGAGCTGTTTTTTCGAAACTTCTTAAGATGTTGTTTTGACATGTACTAGCGGTCTCTTTGTCGTTGTCCAATGGTGCATCAGGCCCATGAGCTTGCATTATACTCGGAGTTGGCCTTGTCGTTTTGACGAGGGAAGTCAAGGATATCCACGTTTGAGTCGAACTCGATATAATTCGCAGATAGGCAATTTTTCGTTGATCACGACTGCGGCTTGGTAAAGATGAATCCAGTTTGTTGGGTGAGTGCATTTTGATCAATCCGTGGTTCCTTGAATTTTCGCAAGCGCTGGAACGCATTCCAACGCACATCCGGTCGGCATCGAGATTGGCTAGTCTCGCATGCAATGTGAAAGAGATCTATCGGGATGGGACGATTGCTGGGACATGCGTTGGGGCGGATAGAACCTATCGCATCTTTGTCGGGTTTTTGCTTAGCGGTCATTCGATGGGGTGCGAGTGCCGTGAATCACGCGGAAAATCCCCATGCTGCCATATAGCAGCATTTTTGACGCATCTTGTCGAGTCGTTGTCTGGCCACCAGTCCGAATTGCATCGAAAAATCCTTGAACAAAGGTTTACACCTGGGCACCTCGACTACGAATCCTATAAACCCAGCATGTTCCAACTTGAACTGGACGCTCTAGATCGTGTCATCGAGTCACGAAATCGAATCGTCGAATTGCCCGCAGATGAGCTCAGCCCGCGTTTGGAGACGACTGTTTCTCGCATCGCTTGGGATTTTTCGCTTGACGATCGGAAGTTGCGAGTTCAACCGAGGCAGCAGACGCAGGGAGCTCGCAAAGACGTTTGGTCCAAAGGGCGCCCTCTACCCAGCAACATGCAGTGGGTGCCGCCACTGCAGTATAGCGCACTGGATCGAGAAATCGATCTCAAGCTAAATGCGGAACAGGATTCGATAAGTCCAGTTGAAATTGCCATGTTACTCGTCGAACAGTCCAATGTTCTGTTCGATGGAAAACCGATCGCACTGTCCAAGATCGATTTGCTACTCGAACTCCGTCGAAGCGATCAACGCATAGCAGTACGCCCAGTTGGTTGGCACCCCGAACACATGATGTTCTTTTCCGAAATAGGGGGATTGATCATTTTGCCGCAAGAAATGGCCATGCACGTATTCTCGTTGAATCGTGAGCAATCCGAGGTAATGCGAGGACTTGATTGGATGCGAGAACTGCCTTGCGATCCGTTTGAGGAACCGCTAATTGAGCGTGCCAAGTTGCTTCAGAAATTTCTTAATCTTCGACTGCCAGATGAGATTGGTGGCGCGATCATCGACGAGTCATTTCAAGTAGCGCTGTTGTTGCGCACGCACAGCGATGGTCAGTTGGACTATGGTTTTCGAGTACGTGACTCAGACGGAAATCTATTACGACCGGGCATAGGTCCTTCAGTTCGTTTGGGACAACGTGGCAGTCGCAAGGTGCAATGGTTGCGATCTGCGATAGCAGAACGCGAGGCAGTTGCACTCTGGGCAACTCGACTTGGTCTTGACCCCATGCTTACAGAGAATCAACTCGACTCTCCAGACGATTCGCTCGCGTTGATGGAAAAGCTACAAGGCGTAGGCGAAGAGCTTGAGTTACTCTGGGAAAAAGGGACACAGGGCCGAACGGCCATTGTTGGAGTGTTGAAGTCTGAGAATGTACGCGTCAAAGTAGTTCGGAAGCGAGATTGGTTTCAGTTGGATGGAACCTGCAAGGTCGGCAACGAGTCGATTGCGATCGCGAAGCTAATGGCCAGTTTGGGCAGTCCTGTTTTTCACACTTCGACTGGAGACTACATTCGCATCGAAGACGTCGGTTGGGTCAAAATCGAAGAACACCTGCGACTTGCATTGCAAAAACTACGAGACCACTTGAACGAAAATGGTAACCAGCTTCAATTCGATCAGACGTCTACACATGCTATCCGGGGACTTCAGGATGAACTGACGATCGAGCAAAATCAAGCATGGCAAGACTGTTTGGATCGGCTGGAAGGGGCAGAACTATTCGATCCAATTGTCCCGAAAACGCTGCATGCGTCTCTTCGGAACTATCAAATCGAGGGATTCAAGTGGCTGCGGCGTCTTTCCGAACTCGGGACCGGTGGAATTCTTGCGGATGACATGGGTTTGGGAAAAACGGTGCAGACCCTTGCTTTACTGTTGGACCGTTCCGAATTGGGTCCGACTCTAGTTATCGCTCCAACTTCGGTAGGATTCAACTGGGTGCGAGAAACCGAGAAATTCGCGCCAGAACTTGTGCCCATTTTGTATCGCGAATCGGACCGCGATGAAGTGCTAGAGTCAGCTAGCGCAAAGCAATTGATTGTAATCACCTATGGGTTGGCCCTTCGCGATGCAGAGAAGTTGACCAAGGTAAAGTGGGCAACCATGGTCCTCGACGAAGCGCAAGCGATCAAGAACAGTCGCGGTAAGACCTCGCAAGCAATCCGCAAATTTCAAGCGAACTGGTCGATCGCACTAACGGGAACGCCGGTAGAGAACCATTTGGGTGAGTTGTGGAGCATTATGCATGTTGTTTCGCCCGGCGTATTTGGGAGTTGGGCCCAATTCAGACAACGCTTTGCCGGTCCGATTGAAAATCACGGGGACGAAGAGCGCCGTTCGGCCCTACGTCGTCGCATCCAACCATTTATGTTGCGTCGAACCAAACAAGGGGTGCTCAAAGATCTGCCTCCTCGCACAGAAATGAATGTTTATGTCGTGCTGAGCGAAGCGGAAAGGGCTGTTTATGATCGCATCCGACTTTCGGCGATTGGCGAGATGGACAAGGTGGCGAAGTTGCGAGACTTTGAGGATGCCAGATTCAAGCTTTTAGCGTTGATAACGCGGTTGCGTCAAGTCGCTTGCCATCCTGGATTAATTCACGAAACCTGGACTGAGCCATCGGCGAAACTGATCGAGTTGCGAGAGACCATTCTAGAGTTACGCGAAGAAGGCCACCGGGTCTTGATCTTCAGCCAATTTACAAAGCACTTATCGTTAATAAAAGAAATGCTGGATATTGAGAAGGTTTCGTATCAGTATTTGGATGGAGGAACAGTTGCAACCGAACGGCAAAACCAAGTCGACCTGTTTCAAAAAGGGGACGCTATCGCATTCTTAATTTCATTGAAGGCAGGGGGCACGGGATTGAATTTGACCGCAGCAGATTACGTTATCCATATGGATCCTTGGTGGAATCCTGCGGTAGAAAATCAGGCAACGGATCGAGCGCATAGAATTGGCCAAACAAAACCGGTCATGGTTTATCGTTTTATTGCCAAAGATACGATCGAAGAAGAGATACTCCAGTTGCACGAAACCAAACGCGACCTCGCTTCTGCAATTCTGTCGGGTGCAGAAACTACCGGCAAGCTTTCCAATGCGGATTTGATCGCGCTCATCCGCGGTTAGTGCTTTGTCATGTCTAGAAAGTGAGGTTGGCATCTTGCGAATTCAGCCTCGTACGTTTTGATCGCACCACACAAGCAAACAATGGCCATGCGCAAACCACTGTTACACGGTCAAGTGACTTAGAAATGTGGGTAACAGCAGACTTAAACGACTGTTCGGTTTTTGCTGGGGCGATTTTCGACTATTTCGAGTGGTGGTCGAAATGAGTTCACCTAATTCCAATCAAAACAACCTACAATGCGCGGCTTGCGATCCAGATGAATTTCTTGCTACTCGGACCGACCATTCCTTGTTTGTAACCAATTGCCGTTCCAAAGCACCCTCACTCCACAAGATATCAGTCCATGCCCTCGATCGAATACCTCATTCAACTTTTTGTCGAATTCATAGCAATTTTCCTGTTCATCCTGATCATGGGTTATCTGGTTCCATGTGGGCATTCGTACTACGTTTATTTCCTTCGATCTAATGAAGAGAAGGAGAGCCGGCGAATTCAGTTGCGGCGGCCGAAACAGCACGACATTCGAAGAGAAATTACGATGTCAGTGCAAGCGATATTGATCTTCTCCGTCATGTGTACGGCGCTTTACGAAATGTACAAAGCGGGGATGACAAGCATTTATTGGGACACCTTTAAGTACCCACTCTATTATTTGCCCATTAGCTTTTTTCTTTGCTTAGTACTGCATGACACTATGTTCTATTGGTCGCATCGATTCATGCACTGGCAACCAGTATTTAGGTACTTCCATGCGGGTCATCATCGGTCGGTAAGCCCAACGCCATGGGCGATCTTTGCGTTCCAACCCTTGGAAGCGATATTGCAATTTGCATGCCTCATGTTGATTGTAGTTTTCGTCCCTCTCAAGCCAATCGTTTTGCTCGCTTATCTCTCATACGATTCCATGATCAATATTGCAGGCCACACGGGTCATGAAATGATACCAAAGTGGCTTTCGCGACATTGGTTGTTTCGCGGAATGAACAACGTAACCCACCATGACAATCACCATACTAACATGAAGTACAACTACGGCGCATTCTTCAATGTTTGGGATCGCTGGATGGGGACGTTTTTGGACAATGACTTGACCGAGAAAGGAACGAGTCAACAATCCCTTCGCGCCGACCAGCTCGAAACCATTCATGAGGACGATTTGGAGCCAGTGGTAGCGGCAACCGGACCGCTTTAGGTCTGCTCAATTCACTTGCGATTGCTACGCTTCTGCGAGCAGTTTATGCCATCGGTGAAGTGCTTCCTTTGCAACGGTGGGGTCTGCCTTGGCGTCCGCTGAGAAGAATCGCTTTTCCAGCTCGGAGATGTCCGATTGGAGCCGCCCCCGATCTTCCAGATTGAGTTTCGTGTCATAGTGCTTTGCAAATCGCTGCAGCGTGATGACTGCGGAAAACGGTGTGATCTCTTGCGGCAATCGCAACATTGCGTCCTCCAAAACAGCCCCCTTTCCTCGCTTTCGCAAATAGTTCCAACACAACGCCGGTAGAAGAATCGCTGCAATTCCTACTCCGATCAAAACTGGTAGCGGGGCCCCAGCTGTTTGTTTGATTGGGAATGTGGCCTCGTTGATCGTGACAAGATCCATATCCACAAATCGCTCCGACCGAAGCGAGCCCTCGAGTCCGGCACCAAGTTGTGGGACATGCACAACGTTCTCGGGTGTGACCGAGTTTGGCTCAAATGGCAGCATCCACCTCCGTGTCGTAGGCAGCCGGAAGAGCCCATCGGTGTCGGCATTTACATACGTGTCCGATTCGGTTGGTGCGTTACCACCAAAAATCATCATCTTGTTGTTCGCCTCAATTCCAACCACACGAATCGTCTCCAATTCAATTTTATCCCGATTGATCGAATATCCTGGAATCGATCCGTCGAGGCCGTCCAATAGTTGTTCGAGTGACGGAACAAGCCCACGTCCCGTCGCGGAGATTTCAAATCGAATGCATTTGTCTTTTTGCAATGCACTTTCACGTGTGTCGATCACTTGCCCCACCGACAAGCCGAAGACCGGCCTCGGTCCCCCTTTGGATGCCCCAGTTTCTGACCCTGCAACTTTCGTTGCATCAATCCCAACACTGTTGGAATGGACCGGCAACACGACCATCCCAGAATCGTCCATTGTGTTTACGTCCATTTGCATCAAAGGCAGTCGATCAACACTTGGCTCTTTGGCTCGGAGCACCATATAGCATAGAGGCTTCTCTTCCCAACCCGCCTTCCCATCGACTTGTATCGATCTCGATGGGTTCATGGAATCAAAAAATCCTAAATTGACGAGTTCGAGCTCTTCGCGAAAAGCTTGTTCAATCGACTTCTGTAGGCGATCGCGAAAGTTGATAGGCTGATACTTACCGCCGATATAGCTGTAAACATTATTTTGTAAGTACTGGCCAAAACCACCAAGTTCTCGACTTATCGCAGCGGTCGAACGAAGCGAAAGAAGAACTCCAAACTCCTCTGTCCCAACTTGATCCGAACCATCGATCGCGAGGTGCAAGTGGATTTCGTTTTTTAGCAAGTCGTCGTAGAGATCGAGCGTTTGCCTCAGAAGGGCACCGGCCGGATGATCGCCGACAATCTCGGCCGCGCGACGAACAACTCCGGGTTTTACTTCGGGGGTCAAGCTGGGCAGCTTGTCGATGACTCGCCGTGCAAACTCGCCCAAATGCGACGCTGACATCTCGGCCGGCATTTCCAACATCTGCTCGCGGATGAGCTTTATTTGCTCGGTGTTTTCTGCACCCTCAGTAATCAGATCGTTCGCGGTCAGTCCGCCTAGATCACTCGATCCGAGCGAAATACTAAACCAATTCAAATAAACTCCTGGATCCTCGCGGAGTTCACCGCGAGTAACTGCCGCTTGGTATTGTTTTGCAGCTTCTCCGAACGCTCGGAACAACTCTTGGCGCGACGCGTTATACGATGACGCATCTTGATCCCGTTCCCGACGGAATTGCATATGATCATACGCCAAAGCCGCTTTCGTCATTGAATATCGCCATGAACTTGGGTCTTTACGCGTTGCCGAACCGATCATGTCCAAAGCCAACTTGTAACCATCTTCGATCAATGCATCGATCTCCGAGGCACTGCGCTGGTTTCCTGCCGCTTTCTGCGCGTCACGGGACTTCCAATCGCCGTTTAATCCAGTTCGCATCGACTCCGCAAGTCGGGCTGATACAGTGGGCGAAAGCTCTCCAATCTCGCCCAAAACCGAGACGACACTCTCGCGTTGAAAGGTTTCTGCTTTCCCATGACAAGCTGCAAACGCTGTGACCACCCTTTCGAGCGAGCGTCCATTCGCGCCGATCCTATCGAGGAGATCCAGCAATTGCTTAAGACGCTCAAGGTTACGATCCTGACGACCGCGAGTGAGCGGTGCAGACGCTTGCTGCATCCTACCTCCGATAATCATAAACTGCTGTCCACGCCGTGGATCTGGCGCGGGATTGAGTCGCAACATCCAAATGCGCAAGAATTCGTCTGCCATTTCGATACTTTGCCCTGGCGATCGTTCCATTCCTTTAGCCAATAGTGCTAAGCCCTGTTCGACATTGTCAGCGCTCAATGAAATCCCGATAAAAGCTTTGAATGCCCGGATGGCCAAGCTCGGCTCGATCATGCTCTGCCATCGGTCGCTAGGAAGTGCTCGCAATAAAAGCGTTGTCTCAGGTGCAACGCCAGCCTTTGACGCTTGTTTCGTGATCGTCTCTTCGGCTGCTGACACTAGACTCATGGTCAAAAGTCGCAGCGGAACCCTCAACTGATTCAGCTCGATGGATTCATCTTTGAGCAACGCGTCAACCGAATCTTTCATCATCAATATGGCAGAAGCTCGTTCCTGAATGCCAATCTTTTCGTTCCCGATTCGCATCGCCTTTAGCGCGACCGCTTCGAGTCCAGTGGGAGCCAACGACCGGTTAGCAAAAACGCGCTGCAGCCATTCGGTTGCCGGTCCAGGCGGAATGCTTGGCAACAACTCGATCGCTTGCCCCATCGCGTCGCGTCTAGGCGCAAACTCTGCTTTGTCCATCATTGCGATTTCGCAATAGAGATCCCAGGCCGTCCTTCGTTGTTGTTGGGCTTCCGGCGCGTTTCCAAGCGCCGTCGCTCGCGCTTCGTGATATCGAGCGTGTGCGGTTAACGCTTGCGTGTTTCCTTTTTCGCGAGCCTTCTCAAGGATCGGTAGATAGTCAAACGCGTCTACTGCGAGCATAGCATCGGATAGAAATTTCGCAGTCCGTTCTCGTCTCCCATCATCCTGCGGACCAAAGAAGGACGTGCCAACTCGAAGTCGTTGCAGAAATGGGCCGGTACTCGAACGCGAAGCAGCCGTCTTCAATAGTTGAGCGAGCAAGGAAAGTTGCCACTCGGTCAACTCGGCCGGACAGCCATCGGAAATCGCAAGGATTTCCTCAGGCAATAGCCCCGGATCGCCTTGATTCGTCGACTGCAACACATGAGCGTACATCTCAGCAGCATCCGATCCGCCCCGTTCTTTCAAGAACGCTTGCAAGGAGCTCCATTCGCCAGCAAGGACATTCATGTGCAACCAGTTCGCTTGTTCGTCGATCTGTGCATCGGCTGAAGGAATTGGTACTGATTTGAGTCCGATTTGAGCGCGCGCCTCGAGCACCTTGTCCGCAGTTCTTGCGAAGTTCAGCTTCTTGATGGCTTTGAGCAAATCGTTCTTTGCGTTTGCAACCGTTGTTGGGTTGGCTTCCGCAGTTATGTTTTTCCCAATGGCTTCAAGCAAGTCGATTCCGAGGTCCTTGTAGGTAGCGATCATCGCTTCTCGTTCGTCTGGATTCAGTCGATCGTAGTCCTTTTTGAGCAGTTCTACTTCTTCATCCTTAAGCTTTGGTTTGATCGGTTTGGCAGGGGTCATACCACCCAATTGCGTCGCTTGAACTGGTCCCGATTGCTGTGTTCCCCCAGGGAGCGAAGTACCTGCTGGAGTGAGCAGTCTCATTGGCTGTTGAGATTGCACCCATCCGCATCCACCAGCGCACACCGCCAATGCTAACGTTACTTCCATCGCGTCACGGACTAACCGGAAGGATCGTGATTGAAGGTAGAGAGTATATTTTTGTATCATTATTGTTCTGCTGTTCTTTGTGGATGAAACAATTGGGACAATTGTTTTACTCTGACTACTGCACTTACCAACCTGGCCCTATTTCCAACATTCCCGATGCGCCATTCCCTGGCCGGTCGCCTGGCCTTGGTCCGCGACCCGGTCGCTTGCCCGGTTCGCCATCACCTGGACGGCGTCCTCGCGGTGAGTCTTTTGGGATCGGTCGGCCGATCAATTCCGAACGATCCGACTGTTCAAGGTCGAGCACCCTTTCCACATTCCTTTGCAGATTGCTTGCGTGTTGAGGCTGCAATGCTCGAGAGGTTTGTTCTGCTAAGAACCGATACTGTTGCCGCGAAGTTTCGGACACTTGTCGCCAAAGTTCTGTCGCCCTCCCTTCTTCACGAAGTAACCTTGCTCCATAGTAATGGGCTGCGGCGAGCTCTTCCCTAGCCGCAGTTGCCAGTTCACGATCCGTTTGTCCTTCGCGAGTTGCTTCATCCAACGAAGCTTGAAGCTCCTCAATACCGTTAAAGACTTCTCCGGATCGTACTAGAGCTCTTCCTCGCAACCATTTCACTTGCTTCGCTTGCGGACCACTTTCTAGGAGTGCGGCCGCTTCCTGGTAGCCATCAGCGGCGATCTTCCAGGCGTCGCTGGCTGCGGAATACGCAGCTTGTTCTGTCTGCGAAGCGATCTCCAACTTGGTACGGTTTTCTTCGGTATCATCAATCAATAACGCTTGGCGCGCATCGATCGTTTTGAATTGGGCTGCATATGCGATCTCTTGCAATTTGTTAGCGGCCGCGTCGTCGGCCCTTGCCAACGAAAAGCGGTCGACAGCAATGTCGCGTTTAAGCATTTCTTGACCTGGCCCAAAATGAAATGCGAGGGCAATAACAGGTGCAATTGCCCAAAGGCTCCACCCCAGTTTTGCTATCATGTATTTATCCCACTTTGAAGTAGTTTTGCTTTGGACCAACCCGGACCAGGAACTGGTACCGACGGTAAATCGCGGCCGCTGCGGCCGAATAATAGGAGTGCTGGACCGATTAGCATCAGTGAGCAACCACCGAGGACCAAACAACTTAATGCGATTTCGCGAAGCCCAATCCCCTCTCCCATGCGAGGCTGAACCATCGATAGCCTACTGAGCACTTCCGAGGGCAAATGCCTGTTGTTTCCCTGATGGTAAATACCTTTCAGTTTATTAGCCAACGACTTAAGTGAACTGGTGTCCTGCGTCGAACGGTGCCCTGAAACCATGGTCGGTCTCGTCGGATCTCCAACACCAATGACAATGGAATCCGCTATCGACCCGGGGATCGAACGGACAGCTATCTTTTCTTCGGAATCTCCATCGCTAATCACCACCAAGGTAGCGGAACGCGGCCCCCATTTGCGTGCGTACGCAAGTGCTTCGTTGATGCCACTCGAGAGCCGAGTCGGCCCTGAGTCGAATGCAGCGAACAGAGGGAGTCCATCCAAAAGGTTTCTGACGACATTCATGTCAAAAGTCTCTTCGATAACGGGTATCGACTTAGTGTATACAGCGAAGACGGTAACGCGCGTCGTCTCCGTATCAAGCCGATCGAGGATGGCTTGAATGACGGCTCCTGCCCAAACAGCTCTCTTCTTTTTGCCGTCAGGACCGGAATCGGCAACATACATGCTTGGCGAAGCGTCCAAGCAAACGAGAAGATGCTTGGAAGCTTTTTGTGTGGGCTCTTTTTCAATAGCAGCAGGCTCCATTAAATAGAGGACCATGAATCCAAAGGCTACCAATGCAGCGTTAACAACTCTCACAAAAGGGGCAACGACAATCCACGAATGACCGCGTCCCTTGGCTCCAAAAGCCAGATAGGCGACGCGTGCGATGCGACGTTGATGCATCCACTCCGCCACGGCAACGCAGGCGCTAACGACAACAGCAGATAGTCCCGCCCAAAAGGGCACATTGTTTACCATGGCGTGTACCTCAGCCCAAACGCTCCAAAAGCAAGGGCACACAGGAGACACAGACCGACCAAAGCAAACGGTTGAAAGAAATCCATCGGTATCGCCGTAGCCGACTTGAAGTGAGCAGGCTTCATACGGTCGATATGTTTAAAAATCCGTCTAAGCCCATTTTCGTCGGTGGCGACAAAGGCCTCGCCCCCGGTCGCGTTTGCAATTTCGGTAACCTCCGAGGGGACTTGGTCAGTGCCAACATGAACATGATAAACCGTTATCTTTGCTGCATTCATCTCGTCGGCTAACTCAGCTGCATTGCCTCCGTTCACGTCGGAACTCACTCCGTCCGAAACCAACAACAGTAGTCGGTCCCCTTGCCCCGCCTCGGCGACCATGTTGTCGCGACAAAATCGCAGCGCCGCACCGATGAGTGTTCCACCCATAAACGGCGGCTGGTTGTTCGGGTCTGCAAAAGGGAGAGCGCGTCGGATCGTTGCTATGTCCTTGGTTAACGGGGTCCACCGAATTTGCTGAGTTCCGAACAACGTGAATCCAAGAGCGTCCCCTTTTCGAGATACAACAAAATCCTCGATCGCCTTCTTGGCCATTTGGTACCGGTTGTCGACCGACATGCTACCCGAGACATCCATACAGATTTGGATATTTGTCAGGACCCGCTCTTCGCGTGGGACTCGTTGAACCTGTGGTCCTGCAACCATCAAAATAATGACCGAGAGCAACATCGCCGGAATCAACTCCCACAGCCTAAGCAGACCGCCAAGAATCATCCTGTCGGGATGCTCTTGATGATCGAAAGGCATGGCAATCCCCCATGCCTTGCGCTGCAAATGCCATACGCTTAACAAAATGGGGAACACCAACAAGAGCAATTCCCACGGATAGACAAACGTCATGAATCGGCACTCCGTGAGGTTGAATGTCTTGACGATTCTGCCCTCACGGGGTTCGAATCGCTCGCCAACTCTTCCCGATACGGTTTGAGAAGCTCCAGAATGAACTCTGGCGAACAATTCTCTGTTCCCACCGCTGATTCGGAATGATGCAACCACCTCTCAACTGTTGTTACGAGCCGGCCCGCTTCTGGATGCAATCGCATCTGGCCGATTGCAGTAACCATATCGACCTCTTGAAGCGACATCCGCTCGCGCCAGTAATGCAACAATAGCAGTTCCAGCCGACCCTTTTCGCGTACAGAGAGCGTACCCGCCGCGGCAGACTCCACCAGCGGTTTCAATCGGTCGGCGAATGTAAGTGCTTTTTCGACGATTGGCGGTGTCAACAACGGTTTTGGCTGCAGGTGTTTTTTGATAAAAACGACAGCAGGGATGCAAAACCAGATCAAACCTAGCAAGCAAATCGACAATCGATAGCCACCCCATACTTTTGGATGAAACGTTGCCGCTTTAAACAAATCGCTACGTTTGTCTTTGGGCAAAGTCGATACGATTTCTACCAAGACTGGGGGCAAGTCAACTACTTCAGAACCATCGATATGTTCCACGAGTTCACGCAAATCATAATTGCCCTCTCTACTGCCGAGAAATCTTGCTTCATAAGCATTCAAGTCGCCGGGCGTCTTTGAAAGACGCAGCACAATGGCTGCATCGGAATCTCGCTGCGGCTTCGCTTGCAGTGCCTTTCCTGTATAGGTGAAGTGTCTCACGCCAGTGATTCCACGTTCCACCTTGAATGGCATGCTTGAGGCTGTCTTCGACTGGGCATGCGATTCGATCGAGTAAAATGTGTTCCAAAGAAAGGCCACAAACATACACTTGAGAAGTGTTGTACCCATGCATCGTCTCGAATTTACATGGATTGCAAAGCTGTTTGTTTTTCGCTGGGCAACAGTTGTTACATCTGTTCTGATCTGGGTTGAATTGCAATGGATCACGAGCCGGCCCTTGCCATCAAGTTGCGTGAGCCGAGGAAATGTCGCAATGGCGGGAGGAACGGCAGGTCCGTTCTCAATTGGAGATAGCTGATGCCTGCTCCAAGGAGCTCCTGCACTACCGTTGGTTGACCTTTCCATCGCGACGTACCACCCCCGAGGAACATTCGGCCCGTCTCAGCCTCAACACCGCGAAAGAACCCGGCCCGCAATACACCTCGTTCAGCGGGATCCTGTAAGTGCAATACCACGACGTCGTGTTTTTGAGCTGCATGCCTTAAGCTCGAACTCGCATTGGGATCGTGCAAGTCGCTCAGGACTATCAAGATGCTGGACCGAGCAAGGCGAGGTTCTAATGACCGGATCCGGTCGCCAAGTTGTGTTGACTCGGCATGGGCTTGCAATCGAAGCGGTTCCAGTGAACGCCAAAGATCGCCCTGAGTTAGACTCGGCTCGAGTCGCGTCACGCGTTCACCGCCCCCGACAATCGCTACGGGACTCAATCGTCGCTGTCCCACTAACCCAATCGCTGAGGCGATCCAGATTGCAATGTCTTGCTTGGACATCGGAACAGATGACACACTCATCGAAGACGATGTGTCGATGACCAAATAGATGGCGATGCGCTTGAGTGTTTCATATTGCTTGACAAACGCTTTGCCTGTCTTTGCCGTGAGCCGCCAATCGAGTTGGCGAACCGAGTCCCCTGGCTCGTATGGGCGAGATTGCGCGTATTCCAATCCGCTACCAACAAAGCGGGAGGTATCAGTCCCAAACGCCATATCGTCGGCAAGCCTACGCGCGACCATTTCGAAATCTGCGTGGACAAGTTCATTTGGCGGGCGCAAACTCGGCTTCATTGCAATGGGCATAACGCGACCGTTCTAAGTCATCGACTCGAGTAGATCGTTGAGTATATCCGCGGGACGATGTCCATCTGCAAGCGCTTCGTAGGTCAATCGAATGCGATGCAGGATAACGTCCTCGGCGAGAGCAAAGAGATCCTCGGGGACTGCATAGTCTCTGCCGTATAAAAATGCTCTTGCCCGTGAGGCTTGAACAAGGGCTAGAGAAGCGCGAGGACTGCAACCTAACTCAATGCGGGGATGATTTCGAGTCCGGTGCACGAGTTCTACACAGTCGCGGATGAAAACCTCACTCACGTGGACTCCCTGAACCGCTTTCATTGCTTCGGTCAAATCATTAACGTGTAACAACCCAGATTCTGTGATCGCATCGAATGCCGACATAGGAACAGCTCCATCCCCCTGCCGCATCAATTTGAGCTTCAAGCTTCGGCGCACAACTTCCGTTTCTTCGTCCGGTTTTGGGTAAGTAAGACGATGGCATAGCATAAAGCGATCCAATTGGGCTTCAGGCAGTTCAAACGTACCCGCTTGTTCTACCGGGTTTTGCGTAGCAATCACCAAGAATGGGGCAGGTAAGACATGCGTCTGATCCCCGATGGAAACCTTGCGTTCCTGCATCGCTTCGAGCAATGCGGATTGTACCTTGGGACTGGCGCGATTGATTTCATCTGCCAACAATAGGTTGGTAAAAACTGGGCCTTTGTGAATTCGAAACTCACTCGATTTTTGGTCGAGAATTTCCGAACCGACAATGTCCGAAGGGAGCAGGTCGATCGTAAACTGAACCCGCTTGAACTGAAGGTCAATCGCCTTACTTACCGTTTGAACAAGCAGAGTTTTGGCGATACCGGGAACGCCTTCCAATAGCAAGTGCCCGCCGGTGAGCAATGCGATCATGACTCGCTCGACTACGACTTCTTGACCGACGACGGTGTCGGCCACGTGGCTGCGAATGATTCGAGAAAACTCAGACTGCATGACTCCATTTGCTGTGGTTTCAGTGGCTTGAATCATCGATCACTTTCTGGTTGGGCTTCGCTCTTTTTTTGCGGTCCGGCTGACTTCGTTTCGGTTGACTTCGCGACGGTTGGTTGCGGACGATCGACAACTTCTTCGAGCATCGGCACCGACTCTGCGAGCAGTTGATTTAAGACTTTGTCGAGAAAATCGGGCTTGAGCCCAGCCGCTCTCAGCACTCCAGCGCGATCTATAACAATTGTAGCTGGGGAAAACTTGATTCCCATTGAATTGCCGGTAACTCCAATCCCCGCATCATCCTTGTCCGACTTTTGATCCATAGCCACTGGAATCTCAATACGCTTTTCGTCCATCACAGCCTTCATCCGATCTTGACTCGCTCGGGAATCGCAAACCGCTAGGAAAAGAACCCCTTGGCTAGCGAACCGTCCAGCGACCGCTTGCAATTTTAGAAGTTGATCGGTCGAAGCAGTTAACTCCGGTCGAACAAACTGAAGAACTCGAACGTGCTGATCCCAATTTTCCAGATCCATCGCAGGGCCTATCCAGTCTCCAACCGAAAGTCTCGCTGCAGGTTTACCCTCAACATCTTTTGTAAATTGCATCCGTTTGTCCCCACCCAAAAACCACTTCTCAGTGAAGGCAGCGCTCTTGGCGAGCGAGCTGCTCTTGAATTCGGTCGATGTGCCGGCCAGTAGCTGAACGACGGCTTCCTCCACCTTGTTCGGTTTGATGCCAGCTGCACGAACAACGCCCTCCCGATCGATGATGAAGTATGTTGGCCAGAATTTGAGAGCATAAGCTTTCGTGGTTTCTCCTTGCCCTTCCTTGGTATTATCCAATGCGACCGGATAGTTAATCCCCTTGTCTGCGATCACTTGATCGACCGTATCCCAACCCGCCTTCGCGTCATGCAAACCGATCAGTACGACCCCTTTGTCCTTGTATTTTTCGACAAATTCGATGTTTTTTGGGATAGCGGCCATACATGGTCCACACCAAGTGGCCCAGAAGTCGAGCACAACGATCTTGCCCTTCAGATCAGCCAGACTGGTCTTGTCACCTCGCCACTCCGCGACGGAGATTTCGGTAGCTTGCTTTCCCTCTAGACTTCGAAGATCCTCAAGACCCTCGCCATCGCGGACATACCAGTCGTTGGGAAAGACGCTGTCTTGAGCAGCTGCCACTGCGGATTCCACAAACTGACCGAAAGCAATTCCGTTCAAACCGATTTGCAAAAACGAAGCAAAGACAAAAACCGAACGTACTATGCTTGCTTGCATTGCAGTCATCCTTTGGAAGTTTTGAAGGTACAGGATCACCAAGCTCGCACCTGGCAACAGTTCCCAGTGTACTGATTATTCGGTAGTCATAAAACGAAATTTCCCGGTTTAGCGGCTGTCTGGTTTGTTAATCATCCCTTTAAGTTCCGGAAATTCGGTTTTGTTGCCGTCCTGCGCGAGAGGGAGGGTCGATTGGAGGGCAAAAGTGCCATGGACAATGGTCGTCCAGGCGAAGGTTGGTCCGACCCTGGCGTTGATCCGGCGCTGCGAGCGACGAAGCGTCTTCAGAACGGGAAAGAATGAATGCAAAGACCGTTAAGCTTGGTCCAGATTCGATTTGCGGCTAGCGAAACTCGTCAAGAGTTTCGGCAAGCGCAAAATCACCGAAAGTCTTGACGACTTTCGCTACGTGGCAATGCCCCAACCCCAATTTCTAATCTGGTCCGAGCACTGTTCCCCTCCAACAAAAAGCTGTGTCCCCGAATTTTAGTGTCCCCGAATTTTACTGGATTTTATTTTCAAGCTCCGCGACCAATCGCTACATCCATTTCGCGTTACGCACTTTAGGCAATCGATTCATTTTTGCTATTCTCGCTAAGCGGTATCTAAGGACTTTGCGTCGAATTCGTTGCAACTGTTCCCGATCAATGAATAGTGCGCGTTCAACCGTGTCAGTGCAAAGGAACGACAGCACTTCGTTCATTCGGGAGCACTCTATGGTTATGCGAATTATTAGCACTCTCACGTTCGGTTTTGTCGCCGTAGTGCTCGTTCCATCCTTATTTGCACAAACCGCACCTGTTGAAGTTACCGATCCGATGAGCGAATTGCCGCTCGCATACGAGCCTCTTGAGTTCAATCGTCCTTCGCGGGCACAAACGCCGAATATCCTGGATGAAATCACTTTCCTATTTGCGATCGATGGTTCCAAACAGCCACAAGACTTTGGAGTTAATGCAAATCTTGGTGGGCAATCCGGGGTGAACTGGGGGATTCCGATTCTGGACGAGTACGGCATAGGAGCTCAAGTCGGAACTGGCATCACCGCTTCGGCCAATGCGGTACGCGTCTTTGAACTCCTCGGAGAATCAACAGGAAGAACTCAGAGCTTCACGACCCTTGGATTGTTTCAACGACGTGATAGTGGGTTCTCCTGGGGATACGTTCACGATTTCTTGTATGAAAAATCGTACGATTCATTTCACTTAGGGCAATGGCGAATTCGCGGCAGCTATTTATTGTCAAAAAACAATGAGCTAGGCGTGACCTCAATGCTCCACTCGTATGGTGCTCGCGGAGTCTTCGGAAATAATACGTCGGTGACATTAACACCCATAGACCAAGGAAGTGTGTACTTCAGACACTTCTGGGAAACCGGTGCGCAAACAACTGCTTGGATCGGAATCGCGGACAAACATGGAGAGAACAATGCTGTAACCGGGCCCTCGCCAGGAAAGAAGTATCCATTTTTATTCGGAGCTGACCTGATGATGCCGCTCACAACATCCTTTGCAATTTATGGTGAGACGAACCTAATCATGCCAAGCGACACCGGAACGGTTGATGCATTTTTGGGTGTTCAATGGTTTCCAGGCGCACTGGCGTTTAAAGCGCGACGGGGTCGTTACAGCCCTCTTTTGCCGCTCGCGTCCGCAACTTCTTTCGCCGTCGATCTTGGGCAATAGTCGGGGACTATCTATCCTTCAGTACTTTGACCGACCGGCTGGCCCGATCGAGGAAATTGGTCTTCGACTCGCCAACTTCTAGGTAAATTGGGCTACCGATAGTGATGGAACTGAGCAACGGTACGGGCATGAACTCACCGCGTGGCAAAATCCGATTAAGATTGTCCATATACACGGGAATCAGTTCCAGATCAGGACGTTTTTTCGCGAGGTAGTACAGGCCGCTCTTGAATTCCCCCATTTCCCCATCGACCGCGCGGCTACCTTCTGGAAAAACAATGAGCGAGTAGACGTCGCCGATTTCGCGCAACATTAACTCCACAGGGCTCTGATGCACTTTGATTTGTTTCCTGTCGATCAGAATTGCATTGAACGACTTTGCCAAAAAACGACGTAGCCCAGATCCACCCCAATAGTCCTGTGCTGCTACAGGTCGAGTGAGCAATCGGAGCTCTTTTGGTAAGCAGGACCACAAAACCACCGCGTCCAAATGACTGGTGTGATTGGCAAAATAGACGCGTTGGCACGTCTCAGGCTGCGATCCAAGCCAGCGTACCGTAAATCCGCTTACCAGTTTTGCCAGCAAAGCAAGTGTGTGTCCAGTCGCTTTGCAAAGGGGAGTCAAATGCTCCCGATCGGGGAACGCCAACCCTTTGGAGTCGATATTGCTGGGAGAGGGGGAAGGTATGACTGCCAAAGGGATACAACTCAAGTAATTGGGGCGAATAACACTCGGACACTCAATCGTTGCCGATGCGAAGAAAAATACAAGGGTTCACCAAAGAATTCCAGATATTCCCCAACCAATCTTGCATTGATTAACGTCCGAATCCTAAACTCCGCGCAAGTTTTGACTTGCCCGACGGACAGTGACCTTTCCGATAGAAGCAATTGTTCCAACCTCCTTGCGAATATGCGAATGTTTGAAACCGCATTAGATTGTCGACCGCGTTTGTCGCCTTTGCGTGCTTGGATGCTCATTCTGATGGTTGCACTAACCAGTCTTACCGGATGCATCCGCAAACGAATGACGATTCGATCAACGCCATCGGGCGCGACGGCTTACATTGACAAGCAGCCCATCGGCATGACGCCAGTCTCGACGAATTACACTTATTACGGCACTAGAAGCATTGAGTTAACCAGACCCGGTTTTCGAACCGAAAAATTCCTGCGAAAATTCAACCCACCTTGGTACGCAATTCCACCCCTCGATTTCTTCAGCGAAACACTCTGGCCGTTCGAGAAGCGGGACGAACGAATCATCGACGTCCAACTTACGCCAGAGCAAGAAGTACCTGAAGAAGCATTGATTGCGAGCGGCGAGCAATTGAGACTACAAGCAAGCCAAGGGGTCGCAGTTACGCCACCACCCACCATTGGAACTCCAGCTCCAATTCTGAATCAGCCGACAATTAACAATTCCAATCAATTTGCTCCCTCAAATCCAAACCTACCAATTCTTGGTCCCGTCACCATGCAGTAGCTGCGGGATGAAAACCACGCAAGTTCATGTATCCGCATTTTCAACAGAACACCGCTGTCGGCTCGCTCTCTAACTCCAGCGGCAGGGTTACGGAACCATTTCCAGCAGCAGGGTTACGGAACCGGACGACCGCCAGAGGGAGAGTGAATACTCGCACTTTCTAAACCGGACGGCCTCATCGAGAGGAAAGGCAGAAAAATCGTCGCATCTTGCGGAATGCGAGAATATTCGAGAGTTTCCAAATCTTTTCAATTACGATGCGAAATCTCGAATAACACTCTTTCGTCCTATTGCATTTCAATCGACCGCCATGAATTCCAACACCTCGGCTGGACTAAACTACCACACCAGTGAAAAGTGTCTAAAACCAAACTGGATTTGGGGGCCAGTGGGTGTTTTTAAGCTCGAAGTAGTTCGAACAATGACATTTGGAAGAATCACGACATGGATGGCCATGGCTCTTTTTCCGCCGACATTGGTGGGAATTGCGAGCTGGCAAATCGGTCGCAATTCGTCGATGGGCAACGCCGAAATGAACTTCGGCTTTACGATTATGTTGTTTCTGCTCATTCCCCAAGTGATCACAGTTCTCGGGTTGCTTCTTTGGGCGACACCGATTGTCCACTCTGAACTCGAAGCGCAAACCTGGGTTTATTCAGTGGTGCGACCAGGCGCTCGACGTGCCGTTTTGATTGGCAAGTATTGTATCGCTGTGTTGTGGACATTCTCGAGCGCGTGCGTGGCGGTGAGCTTAGCTATTCCGTTCACAAGCCTAACTAGTCCACTGCATACTTGGAGCGTGCTTTGCTTCCTCAACTTTGTCTCTGCCGTAGCTTATGCAGCGTTGTTTGCATCCATTGGAACGCTCATTCAAAAACGAGCTATGGTATCCGCGTTTATGTATGGGATATTCGTGGAAGCGATATTGTCCACCCTTCCTGCTGCAATCAATCAGCTAACCGTTAGTTTTCGCCTCCGGTCCATGCTATTCCAGATGCTCGATCTAAAACTAAGCGTTGCAGCGGACTTAGGACGTTTCTTCGACACGACGGCGAGTGTTCCTTTTCACTTGTTCTGCCTTTCTATCTACACAATCCTGTTGCTTTCTATCGCGCTATGGCGAGTTCAAGCAAGTCAATTCGTCTGGCAGTCGGAAGTTTGACTGGCTATATCCAACAGGTTTTCCACCGCCTCCAAGGCATCGCTTTCGGATTTTCAAGCAAGGCTTGCCTGTCGGTTTCAAGCGGACTTTACCGCATCTTAATCATTTAAAGACTTTTTCTTAAGTCACTTTTTGGTTTTCGAATTTGACTTCAATGCTAGCGTTAATAGAATCGTCGACCGTTGAGCCAGCGGGGTTCGCAACCGTGGATGACTACTTCAAGGACTTGCCACGGCCATAGTCGGCACTTAAGGCGACAATACGCTCCGCTAGCAAAGACATCAAATAGGATGGTTCCTATTTGGAAAGGAAACTGTAGGTGAATGATTTCTCACCTGCAGACTCGCACGGTTTAGGAGTTTGCGATGAAAATAGCGCACGAAGTAGCTATGCTCGATGGTTTGGTTGCAGCAACGGTCGAAACAAGGCTTCGCCAAAGGATTGGTAAGGATCGTATGGATCTTTGGTTTGGAGGTGATGCCAAGTGGACCCAAATCGGCCATAATGTGATTGGAGTCGAAGTCGCCAGTTCGTTTATTGCTGATTGTGTTTCGAAGATGTTTCGAGACGATCTTCAAGCTGCAGTGGTCGAAGCAGCAGGCAGTCACTTTGGATTCCAAATCTCCGTTGCCTCTCCGTTTGGGGTGACGGCCTCGCAACCCGAACAACCGCCTCAAACTTCGCAAGACGATTCCGTGCTCGTATCCAAAGCTTGCAAGCGACCGAATACACCCAACTTGGAGAGCGCTCGTCCAGTGGTTCGATTGCAAGATCGCAACAAAGCGGACGCATCGGCGTTGTTGCGAAACGTTCGGAATGGAACTTTACGTCAAGAGCCAATCGATGTTGATGACATGAAATCCGCGTCGGTCGAAATTCAGGTCGATCGATTGATGGAGTTGCGTCGCGAGAACGAACGACGTTGGGATGAGTTCGTTGCTGGCGATCACAATCGATTGGCCTATACCGCTTGCGAGATGGTGCTCGAACGCCCGGGTCAAATCAACCCGCTTTTGATTCATGGCCCGAGTGGCACTGGCAAGAGTCATCTTGCGATCGGTTTAGCACATAGGTTGCGAATGACGCACCGAATGCGACGTGTGTTGGTTTTGACCGCTGAACAATTCACGATCGAGTACACCGAGAGCGCTCGCGGTGGGGGGTTCGCGAACTTTCGTCGCAAGTACCGAGACGTGGAAGCAATCGTCATTGACGACATCCAGTTTTGCCTAGGGAAAGCGGGTACGCTTGTTGAACTCCGCAACACGATTGATATGCTGCTTAGAGATCGCAGGCAAGTTGTGTTGGTCGCAGACCGAGGCCTCAACGAATTGTCGGGTCTCGGTGCGGATCTTTATGCTCGGCTGTCGGGTGGTATGGCTTGCGCCATCGATCCTTTGGATGCAACGACGCGGACTGAGGTACTTCGTCGGATGTGCGTCAAGTCGCAAGTCGAGCTTTCGACGAGCAGCGTTCAAACGTTGGCGGAACAGTGCTCTGGCGATGCTCGCGTCCTTCAAGGTGTAGCGCATCGTTTGGTGGCTCAGCAACGCGTTTTAGGACGCCCGGTTTCAAATGACGAAGCACTTCGCTGCACTTTGGATTTGGTTCGAGCGAGCCATCCAATTGTTCGGATGCACGATATCGAAAAGGTGGTTTGCGAAGCCTTTGGACTCGAAGGCAAAACGCTTCGCGAAAAAACGAAATGCCAGAACGTTAGCCAGCCGCGCATGTTAGCCATGTTTTTGGCGCGGAAGTATACACGGACGGCATTGTCCGAGATCGGAGATTATTTTGGCAAACGGCAGCATTCGACTGTAATCTCAGCTCAGAAGAAGGTCGAAGGCTGGATTGCTTCGGACGAACTAATCGGCTGCGGCCGCGGTCAAATTGCAGTGCGAGATATGCTAAAGAGCCTCGAAGCAACCCTGCAAGTCGGGTAGGCTAGAAACCCGGCGCAATCTACGATGTTGATTCCTCGACTAATACACGACAGCGATCCCGATGATTTACGAAGCAAATCCGTTGGCAATTGCCGTCTTTTCTGCCTTGGTACTAGGAGTACTGGCATTTAGCTTCTATCTCGGCGCCAAGGCCAAATCAAGTCAGGGGTACTTTGCGGCCGGCGGATCGATTCCTTGGTTTGTAAACGGAATCGCTTTTGCCGGCGACTATTTATCCGCTGCATCATTCTTGGGCATTTGCGGGATGATCGGATTTTTTGGGTTCGACGGTTTCCTGTATTCCATTGGTTACCTAGCAGGTTGGATCGTTGCGTTGCTTGTCATCGCAGAGCCTTTGAAGCGGCTCGGCCGATACACCTTTGCAGATGCGTTGGATAGTAAGTTTCAATCGCGTGGGATTAAGGCGGCAGCTGGACTAAGTACGTTGGTCGTAAGTCTTTTTTATTTGATACCCCAAATGGTCGGTGCTGGCGCGTTGGTGAAACCACTTTTGGGGCTCGAGTATTGGCACGGAGTTGTGATCGTAGGCGCAGTTGTCGTGTTTATCGTCGTCACGGCTGGGATGGTCAGCACGACCTATGTCCAGTTCCTCAAAGGTGGATTGCTGGTAATTTTCTCGTTGCTGCTAACGGTTCTTATCTTGAACCGCGGACTCAATATTGCTAACCCAGACGAATTGGGAAGGACACAGGTCATTGAGACCAAGGATGGGAAGCGTTATGTCAACGGAGTTGCAATCGGATTTGGGCCAGGGGAGACGAACGTTGCTTCGGTTGGAAAAATTGTCGAATTACCAGATGGGAAAACCAACACCGGTCCTCTGGGTCCTATCAATTTCATCAGCACCATTGCCAAATCAAAAATAGAAATCACGACGGTTCAAAAGGGTGAGAATGGCAAGATGACCATCGTTCCAAAAATCGTCGAGGGGAAAGAAATGTTATCACCCGGAAACCTCCCCGCATTCAAAGGAATTCGTTCCGATCAGTGGATTGCTAAGCTGGATTTCGTCTCATTGATGTTGGCCTTGTTTGCCGGTACAGCATCGTTACCGCATATCCTCATACGGTACTATACAGTAAAAGATCAAGCGTCAGCGAGGAAGAGCACGATTGTAGGCATTGCTTCCATTGGGTTCTTTTATGTCCTGACGTTATACATTGGACTTGGAGCGATGGTTAGCGGCAAGCTTGACCCAACCGATAGCAACATGGCTGCCCCCCTTCTCGCTAAGAGTTTCAGTAATTTGCTATTTGCAGCGGTCTCAGCAATCGCGTTCACAACCGTACTCGGAACTGTCAGCGGTTTGATCATTGCTGCCGGCGGAAGCGTTGCGCACGATATTGTTAGTGGCTTTTTCGGCTTAAAGCTAACGGATCACCAAACGATTCGCGTTGCCAAGGTGGCCTCGATCGTAATCGGCGTGCTGGCAATTCTACTTGGCCTCGGATTTGAAGGGATGAACGTTAGTTACTTGGTGGGTTGGGCATTTGCGATCGCTGCCTCGGCCAACCTGCCAGCATTGCTGATGTTGCTGTTTTGGAAGGGGACGACAAGGCAAGGAATTATTGCGGGCGTACTGGTCGGTTTGTTGAGCTCGCTGATGTGGGTGTTTGTTACACCGGACATGTTTGCCAACATCTACAAGGCGGACAAATCGGCAGCATGGGTTCCCTTGAACCAGCCAGGGATCATAACTATCCCACTTAGTTTCTTGGCGATTTTCATAACCTCGAAAGCGACACGACCGGTCTGAGGATTTAGGCGATTTGTTAACGGCACGAATGACGTGACTGCGTTCGTGCTAAATGCATTCTTTCAGCAAAAAAACCCGAACGAATCTCCGGTCAATTTGGTTGGATTCTATATCACTTACACCTTACACGTTTAGACTACGACTTTATTGATCCAATCCCTTTGAGTTTGCTGAGACCGCCGTCGACTCCGATTGTTTGGCCTGTTACCCATGATTGGCGGGATGAGGCTAACCAAAGAATCGCACTGGCAATATCATCCGGTTGACCGAAACGACCGATCGGGTGCATGGAAAGAGAAACTTCAGCAGACCTTGGATTCCCCCAAATCTTTTCCGTTAAAGGGGTTTGAACCAAGCCTGGAGCTACAGCGTTGATGCGAATCTTTTTTGCAGCGTAAGTCATTGCGCCCGATCGCACTAAGCCTTCGATACCTGCTTTGCATGCAGCGATTGCCTCGTGATTCGACAAGCCAATCGAGGCTGCAGCTGAACTCATCAAGACGATTGAACCGCCACTAGCAAACATTCGAGGAATGCACGACTTCATAAGACCCGCCGCCGAGGTTAAATTTGCGGCGATCGTCGCGTCCCATTCCGTTCGACTCGTGAGATGAATTGGCTTAAGTAGGACCGAACCAGCTAAGTTGATGGCGGCGTTTATTTCACCAAGCAGCCCCTCCGCGCTTGAAACAACGCCGTCCAATTGTGCCCAGTCAGAACCGTCGGCGACCGCAAAACCCCACCCATACAAGTGAGATAGCTCTTTCAGTTTTTCTATCGACCGTCCAATCAAAAATGCTTCGCCGCCTCCTTCTGCAAGTTGCTTGCAAACAGCTTCTCCAATTCCACCGGTCGCGCCAACAATGACAGCCTTGGTATTTGACAAAGATTCGCTCATGGGATTTATCAAGAAAAGTGGAAGAAGATTTCTCTTCAGGCAAGACATTCGTGCGAGTGTGAGTATATGAACGTGTCAACACGAAGCTCCCTTCAATCCCACCACACCATAAACTCCGAGATGTATTTATGGATGCAAGAATAAGTTTGCATCCAGTTGCTTGACGACACCGTATAGTCCCCCAACGAGTCGCGACCGTATAAAAATTGTGCCTTGAGACTGACTCGAGGCGTCCATCCTGCTCACTACGGAACATGCAAAAATGTTGAAAACAAAGTTTTTTAGTTTGGCACTCGCTGCCGTCTCCAGTTTCGGTTCTTTCGCTTTAGCCGCAGATAAAGACATTGTCGACACGGCTGTCGGCGCAGGCTCATTCAAGACGCTAGCCGCAGCCCTTGGCGCAGCGGATTTGGTGTCTGCACTCAAGGGTGCCGGTCCTTTTACTGTATTCGCTCCGACCGACGCTGCCTTCGCTAAACTGCCCGCAGGGACAGTGGAAGGTTTGTTAAAGCCAGAGAATAAGGCCAAGCTAGCGGCAATTTTGAAGTATCACGTCGTGAGTGGCAAAGTGATGGCCGCAGATGTGGTGAAGATTAAGGGAGCTGCAACACTAAACGGGCAAAGAGTGGATGTTAAGGTAGATGGTTCGACTGTTAGTATTGACGCTGCCAAAGTCGAGAAAGCGGATATATCTTGCTCAAACGGCGTGATTCACGTCATTGACTCGGTGATTTTGCCATCTTCAGACAACATTCCAGCGGTCGCAACAAGTGCAGGTAAGTTCAATACGCTACTCGCTGCAGTCAAAGCCGCTGGACTGGTCGAATCGCTCAGTGGTCCTGGCCCTTTCACTGTCTTTGCCCCAACCGATGAGGCGTTCGCCAAAATTCCAGCCGCAACATTGGCAGACCTTTTAAAGCCAGAGAATAAAGCAAAGCTTGCAGGAATCCTAACCTACCACGTAGTCCCTGGTCGTGTTTATTCCGAAGCAGCCGTGGCTGCAAAGGCTGCGAAGACCGTTCAAGGCTCGTCTGTGACGATCAAGGTAAACGGAAAAGATGCGTTCGTGGACGACGCCAAGATCATCGCAACCGATGTTGATGCATCAAATGGAGTGATCCACATCATCGATTCGGTGATCATGCCTAAGTAATGCACTTCGGATGATTCACACCAAAATCAGGGACACCTTTTTGTAGATAAAAGGTGTCCTTTTGCATTGAATATTCGCTTTTCAATCAGTTCACGTAGGTCAAAACAGGCTGCGAGTAGCTTCGCGTCCTGCCAATGTGATATCGCGTGTTCAATCTTTCCCAAACGAAAAAAGACTTCCGCAATCGCGCAATCCCACCATGGTCTTAGTCGACTTCGATAGTCCAAAGAAATACTGGTCAACTGAACCAACCCGACATCAGGGCCATCTGAGTAGGACATTGCAATGGCATGATTGAGAACAACCATTGGACCGGAATGAATCTGCATTAGATTCGCATAGTAGTCGCTAATCCTTCGCCAATCGATTTCCGAGAAGCTATTTGCTCTGCAGTGCTCCCAAGCGATGGCCGCTTCGATGTGATACCTAGACAATTGGTCGCCGTTGGTGGACTTTGCCATACAATCCATAGCTTCCCGTATCCATCGCCAATCCCATTTTGAGCGATCTTGATCTTCCAACAAGACAAGCGATCCGTTTTTGTCGAGTCTGGAATCCAGCCGTGCAAAGTGCATTAGCATCAAAGAAAGCAATGCATAGCTGCAGGAATTAGAAACAGAGGTGGAACCGATGAGCATTCGCGCCAAGCGAATTGCTTCTTCACACAAGTCCTTTCGGAGCGTGTGTTGGCCGCTCGAGGAAGAGTACCCTTCATTAAAAAGAAGGTAGATTGTTGATTGAACGGCGTCGATCCTGGACTCAATTGCGGACAGATCGAGTTCAGTTAACTCAGCGCCGATTTCTCGTAGTTTTTCTTTGGCTCGCGAAATCCTTTTCTCGGCGTTCGCCTTTGTTATCAAGAGAGCTGAGCTCAGTTCAACGGTACTGAAACCGCCAACAGTTTTGAGTGCAAATGCGACGCTGGACTCCCTCGGAATGCTGGGGTGACAGCTTAGAAAGAGCAATCGAAGTGACTCGTCGCCAACTTCGTCGCGAAACGTTGGGTCGAGGCTAGTGCAAGCTGATATCGCCGTTTCCTCTTGAAGCAATCGCAGTTCGGTTTGTGATCGTCGAATCGCGTCAATCGCAATGTTGTGTGAAGTGCGGTAAAGCCATGCCCCGGGATTATCTGGAATTCCTTTTTGGCGCCAGGTTTGCATAGCTTTATACAACGCAGATTGAACTACATCTTCGATCAGTTCAATGTTGCGAATCCCGAAAGAACGGGTGAGCAAAGCCACCAAGCGACCATATTCATGCCGAAAGTAGTGCTCGACCAGCGTTCTTGAGTCATTCATGGAATGCGGAGGTCAGTTGTAGCCTGCAAACTCACGGATCTCGATGGCACCACCAATTTTGGCGATGGGACAAGCCTTGGCGATCTCGACAGCACCTTCATAATGGTCAGCATCCACCACCGAAAAGCCGCCGATGACTTCTTTGGCTTCCACATAAGGGCCGTTTGCGACCTCGCCACCTGGCTTCAAAACTCGGCCTGTCGGCAATAGCGCATCGCCTCCGTCCACAATTTTAGGACCGAATTGTTGAAACCAGTCGCCCCACATTGCCAAAAACCCCTGCATTTCTTCCGGAGAAGGCTGAGTTCGCGGTTCCGCAGCATCGCGATATAACAACAAGAATTTAGCCACTGAAGTGTTCCTTTTCAAAAAACAATTTTTCGTAGAGGCAAAGTGCCTCGTGAAGACAAGAGAATGACGAATTGCGATTTAGGATTCGGACACGCAACTTCTAAATTCGGAAAAGAATTTTTTTCATCAACTTCAATTTTGAGTTTTGAGGCCCAATCCTGTGTGACAGTCAAGGATTCCGCCCGTATCGAAACTCGTCAAAAGTTTGGGATAGTGCAAATCGCCGAAAGTCTTGACGACATCTTGACGACATCTTGACGACTTTCGCTACGTGGCAAAACCATCAACCCCAGTTTCTAATCGGAACAGAGCATTAGGCTTGTCAACTTAGGCAATTGACTAATTCCAGTGTCGATCTGCGAAGTTCATGAACTGCTCCCAGTCGTAGGATAGGATATCATGCGTGCCTGTTCGATTGTGGTATCCAACGCGGTCCCCAACACTTGTGTCGAGCGGTGGCGGATCCTGAGCAGGCAAACCTTGATGACCTAGAAGTTTGTAAACGGGGGAGGCATACCAACCACTTAGATACTCCCCTTTCGGATCGGCCCATAGATCCTTAGACGCGCTTGCAATGTAAACAGGACGTGGCGCGATGCATGCGACGATCGTGTGCTGGTCGAATGGCATTGCGGATTCGTTCTGGTTGTAGTCTCTGAACTTATGACAAAACCAGTGCGGAAATGACGTGTTGATTCGAGCGACCGATTCCCCAAAGTTGCGGCGTTCCAATGCTGCGCCCCCGCAGCCAGAGTTGTTCGCGATGATGATGGAAAACCGAGGGTCCGAAGCGCCGGCCCAAAGCGCCGTTTTTCCGAGTCTCGAATGGCCGACGACAGCGACGTGTGAACCATCTATGTTTGGTTGCTGGGTCAATACGTCCATTAGACGCGAAAGTCCCCACGCCCAACCTGCGATGCTTCCCCATCGATCGCGTTGTTCCGGTGACGATCGATGGTTTGGAAACAACGAATGAACACCATTTTTAAACCCATCATCGAAATCGGGGTCGATATCACCATAGTAGGCTGTTGCGACCGCATAGCCTCGGTCTGAGATCTCTGCGATCGGCCATCGCCTCGATTGGTCGCCTCGCATCGACTGCGATGCGAGATTATTGGTTATGCCATTCTTTGCGTCATTGGCTACCCAGCCCTTGGGGAGTCTCAATTCAGGAGCGGCATCAACGGTGTGATTCCCTTGAAAATTCAAACCAAGAAACGTGCCCTTGATCTTGTTCGACGAGTTGGGCGTAAACAAGACGAAATCGATATCCATCGAAGCGACATCCGTTTTTAGGTGCACCACAAATTGCTGACGTTTGGTTTTTCCAAGATTCATCATCCCCTCTTCCACGAGTTCCCAGGTGACAACGGCTGTTTCTGTCGGCGAATAACCGTATTCGTGCTCCGCGATCAGCTTCATCCAGTGGTTGCGTTGCGCAGGCCATTCGCTGGGATTGGAAATTCGAGAGCCATCGGCTCGAACCAACGGATCGGGCAGAGGGCTCATGACGACCAGCGATTCGTCTTCGTTAGCCTTAGGTACTTGGCCCTTTGCGATCTGACTGGTCAACGTCGAAACGAACAACAGACTAATAACGATATTAAATCGCCGAAAGAATGGCTTAATCATGGCAAGGTTTGCAAGAAGGAGGGGATGCGGGCTTTATCTGTGGAGCGTTCCCAAATTGTATCCACTTTTCCTTCAATCGCGGAGGGAGGACAAACCAAACGTTTTCAGCATTTACATTTAGCCGGCTTCGAATGAGTCGCCCTGGGATGAATTCTACTAGGACGAATTCTAGCACCGGTCGTCATTCGTTTGATTATCGAGCCATACACGCAATACCGAGTTGAAGTCCACAAGACTCGGAGGGCTAAAAGCGACCGATCTCATGGTTTGGTCGGCCAAGTCAATGCGACGCGGAAGCCAATTTCGTTCGAACGAAATTTCGGGATAATCGAGTAGCGGTACGAAGACCGGCAATTCGCCGCTAAGTCGCTCGAACAACCACCACGGAACACACGTTCGAGACCAATACTAGGACCCTTTGGATTCGTCACCTCACTTGATGGATATTCGGCATACCAATCTTGGCACCACTCGTAGACATTTCCATGCATGTCATACAGACCCCATCTGTTCGCCCGCTTTTGACCCACTGGATACGCATCCCATCGCATTACCTCATTAACGTCCCTGAACCAAGCGAAATCCTCAAGGAATTCTGCAGAGTCACCCATCGAAAAGGCAGCGCCGCTTGTTGCGCGGCATGCATACTCCCACTCAGCTTCCGTTGGCAATCGATAAACTCGGCCAACAGCCTTCTCCTCTGGCAACTCGGATAGCTTCGTGCAAAAAGAAACGGCATCTTCCCAACTCACGTTTCTTATTGGAAATGGATTCGTCTTTATGCGATTAGGATTGTCTCCTATAACACTTTCATACTGCCCCTGAGTAACCTCGTACACACCGAGATAAAAGGACTTGGTTAGTCTAACTTCATGCTGAATTTCTCGCTCCTTCCTTCCTGACTCGTCAAGATGCGAGCCCATAGTGAAAGACCCAGAATGGATTAGCACCAGCTTCATCCCAATGCTATTGGTAATCTCCTTTAACTGTTGACCGCAGGCAGGAGTAGCCAAGCCCAATACAAGCACGATACAAAGTAAAATAGGTCGCATTGCAAATTCTTCAATTCTGTGGCGGTAAAGAATCCAACGACATTGCCCGCTTGTTTCTTGAGCATCGTGCGCGGCTTCCTTAACGACATGTGGGTCAGCATGTTGACACAGCCGACAAAAGTCAAAGTAGCAGGCACATTCCAAGTGCAGTCCGCCCGAAAACCCAGCCAATATACGCAAGCATACGGCACGGCGGAGCGTGCCTCTACTTTTGTCGGCTGTGTCCATGTTGCTCGCTATTTCCCCCATGGGAAGCTGTTTGGAAAGTGGAATCCCGCAGTTTTATCCTGCGGAAGTTTCGGTTGTGCGTTGAGTATGGAATGACTTCAAAGACCCGCAGTGCTGCCGGAATTTCCGATGGCAAATCCGGCGGCCCTCCGCCTGCGTCTCGAACGACTAGCCGATCGAATCCATCAAACGTTTAAGTGAAAGTAGCAGTGAATATGGGGTTCACCGCGGAAGTACCAAACCATTTCAGGGCCTTCTATTTGCCAAGTATCCCATACTTGGTCGGAACCAATATCGTACTTGCCTGCGAACCAAGAAACATGAAGCTTGTCTACAAGCTGCTTTTTCTCGATGGTCTCGAGTGTCGCGTCAACATCGTCATTTCGAAACATCGCCATCATGCCGCGAATGGTATCCAAAAATAGTTTCTTTTGGTCCGAACTCAACTCGGAACAGCTCAGTCCTCGCCGTTCAGTGGTCTTCTTCACAACCGCCTCAGGACTTTCGCTGCGAGGTTCTGAGGAAACCAACCCCATTTTTTGTTGCCTACTGTCTAAGGCTTGAACGAATCGGTTGAAGTTTTTTCCTTGATACCAGTAAGGATTGCCAGGGTGATCCTTGGTCTCTCGAAAGTTCTCATTCATGCGATCGACAGGATGAGGATAGTGCCCATAAAAAATGGGAGCTCCACCAAATCCCATTCCTTTGTCAGTATGTGCGTTGCAACGTCGCGTAACATGGTGACCAGTAAAAATGAATTCAAATCCTGCGTCATCCGGCGTGCCAAAAAAACCGACAGCCGGAGCATTCTTTTCGTCCCCGTACTGATCAAGCAGAACTTGTTTGTTGACGGCGTCTTGATGGTCAACGCTGTGCAACGAATCGAAGATTTTTCGAATCAAAGCCTGTTGCTCGGCATTAAAAGTGTGGGGGATGCGATAATCGGGATGGATGTACCACCAATTGCTAACGAACTGACGCCTAGGATGATCCATCGGCAAACAAATATTTTGCTTTTGAGATTCATTGAGACTTTTGTAAAGCTGCATCGGCAAAGAGTCCGTGGGCGATTCGTTTGCTAAAGCTGTACTTTGGGTCCGATCCATCTGGGACAAAGCGAGGAAACCGGCTGAGGTTCCAGCCGTCTGGATCCAATTGCGACGAGTGAGACTGTTCATTGCATTTTCCTTTGTAAGGCATGCTAAGCTGGGCCATATAGCCACATTGTCCCTCGATAGGTTGTGCACGTCAATAAGAGTGCGAAGGGGGGGCTTCCCTCAACGTAACATTTGAGAACTGCTACTTCCCATTGGTAGAATTGGCAAATGTGGAGATGCTCCCTAGTCAAACTCACCTTGAAGGTACCAATTTTGGTCGCGACGATCTCGATAGACCCAGAGCCAGGTACCGGTCGAAAGCACAACGCGATAGTAGTCGCGTTGCTGTGTGATCCCTTGCCACCATCCGGTGTCGATTCGTTCCGGTCCGGTCGATCGCGTTACTGAGAGCGGTGAACCCAGGTATACCAATCGCTGCGGCGATCCGCGTTCGTCAACATATTGCACGTCCATTCGCTTGGGTGGATTCAATAATCGCATTGGGCGACGCCAGAGTTCATCCGTATTCGGTTCCATCCCTTGGGGCTCTGAAAAATCCCGCTTCGGTGCACGTGCAAGTTTACGTTTTGTCGTCTGGGTTCTTCCTTCCTTGGTCCAACCGGTCAATGGACGCCAGGAGAAAGCCAACTCGGGTTGCGGGTCTCGGTGTATCGACGGAGCAACTACTGCCGTTCGCCCCATCCGTGCGCTGAGGTTATCCACCAACTTTGCGATGGCATCGCGATGGAGTGAGGTATGGCGATCGAACAAGTCGGTTTGAGACCAAGTCAAAGGCGCCGTCATGGTCGCTTGAACGGATATCGATCTAGCCCAGTAGTGGCTTGGCCCCTTCGAATAGTGTGCATCCAATTGACCAGTGAGCAACCATAGGAGATGTTCCGGATCGTTCGAAGGCTGGTAAAGTCCAATCTGAAAGACACGTGCAGAGGGTGGTGGTTTGTCGCTTTGGTTTTCGATATCGGACTCGATTGGGATGGCATTGAGCTCCATCTCGATTCGACACACCAACCGCACGACCCCATGTCCGATCCCCTTGAGAACGGCGGCAAGTCGGTGCACTTGCCCGGTGACGATAGAATCGATCGTGCTTCGCAGTGGGGTCGGATGCTCCAAGCACTCTTCGATAGCAAGCTCAGGAGAAGCATAAAGGGTGAGTATCGGTTCGAATCGATTATGGAGTGTTTGGTCCATTCGCAATAGGAGTTGCTCGTTGAAGCGTGATGTAAGGCTTGCTCGGGGCAACTCAACGAGTTGTCCAATCTTTCGAATTCCAAGTCGATGCAGTTTACTGACGGTCGCCTGCTCGAGCCTCAATGCTTCGATCGGGAGAGGATAGGTTGCGACACCGGTCGCTTGACCGGATGCGAAAAGGGTGATTGCTGGGGGGATGGCCTGGGCGCTTCCAACGCGTTCAATTTCTGCTAAATCGGCTGCTATTTTGGAGCGTTGGGTGTAGTTTGCTAGAGCCCATGCGGTGCCAACGCTATCTGCGATTGCAATAGAACTCCAGTAACCTTGCTGGAGAACCCATCGATGTACCGCATTGGCCAACTTGAAGTCACCGCCGAAGAGAGGCGCTATACCGGTGATGTTGAGAAAGATCGATTGTGGTTGGTGCAACGATCGACCGGCCCAGGGTTGAGCGTCGAGTTGCTCAATACCGACGATGGGGCTGAAGCATTGGGCTGATTCCGTCAACGCACATAGCGATTCGATATCTGCCTGCAGATCGTGTTCTATCACTTTTGCGTGGGCGCAAAGTGTACTGGCTTGACTGAGTTGCATTTGTGGGACGATACCCAGAGCGCGAGCGGTCGCATTGGCGGCTGTAACGACACGTCCTCTTCGTGCGTCGCGAGAATGCAATAGGATCGGCCCGATGGGAGTTGGGTTCGATGTTGGGTCAGCCAGCGATTTCGCGGCTGCGATACGTTGGCTGGGCCAATTGGGCAGCCAGATGCATAGCACTCGCATGCTCATGACGAGCCCCCTGAGTTGATGGAACATCGATCCATTGACCGTGACCGTTCACGCCCACAGTAAGACGCGCGCCGGTTCGACCACCACTACATCGAGTCAATTCCAAGTTGAACCAACGCGATTCCTGATGTTGCATTTCGGGGGAGCGAGCGATCTTTTCGAGGGACGCAGCCCGGACCGACCATTGAATATCCGACCAACTCGGTTGCGCGCGGGCTGACTGTGCATCTCTTATAAAAATGCCTAGCCCTCCACCTTGTTCGGTGGCCAACTGCAATTTGCGCGCGGTGCGATCCTCCAAGGTTCCGACCTCCGCAATGACAGCCCCTACCGCGGGACATCGCAACACTTGAGCTAACCCCCAAATCGCATCTGCATGGTTGGGCGGTTGCAATGCGATCACGCGTTCCAGAGGAATGCCGAACGACTTCATTGCGGGTGGATAGAGTTGACGTTGCGGATCGACCACCACTAAATATTTGCCATCCACGATCGCTTGCCGAGCGATCAAGAGCGCCAAAGTAGTAACTCCAGAACCAGAGCTGTTTCGAAGCAACTCCAACATGCTACCCCGTGCGTAACCTCCTTGGGGTAAGTGCCGATCCATGGCGCGACAGCCACTCGGAATGCGAGCTTGATCTGGTCGCCCCGCTGTCTCCATATCTCGAATCTGCCGCGTTAAGTTCTCCATTTTTTGAAACGCAGAAATCTCGACAGGCGATTGCGATTCTCGCTCGTTCGCTCGATTCTTGGTTGTTGGCTGCGATAACGGACAACCAGGCTCAGCCATTTTGGGGGCAAGCGTTGATAAATCGAACAGTGGTAAATACGGTGTCATGGAAGCGGACTCATAAGTTCATTGCAATCAAATGACAATGCTAGCATTTGCTGGTTCTGGTGTCCATTAATTGCCCTGCGGTATGGGCAGGTCGAATGGATTCACTGGTTCTAAGCTTGATCCAAAGGACGCTAGCTCGCACTCGCAGCCCAGTAATGTGAGAGGGTGGGTGACACGTTTGGTCAACACGGCGGACAATTACCTAAGAAATCGGCAAGCGGGGGAGATTCCTGACGGTTTTTTTCAACTTGCCTATTGATCGGGCTTCTCCATTTTCTGTCTATTGATTTATGGCAGAATCCGTTAGGGTAGACTCAATAAGACAATTTGAGAGCTTGAACGCACACAGCAGCGGTAAGCATATTTCACCTACAACGAACCCAATCCACTGGATGTGCGGACCAAAATTTAGAATGAAGATGGCTATCGGAACGATCCTCGCCTGTACGGTCGGATTTGCTTGCCAGAGCTGGGACCTTGAGATTTCGCAATTCGTTGAAAAAATAAAGATTCGCGGCGATCTTCGAAAGGCGATTGGACTATCGGAGTCGTTCGCCCATTTCAGCGGCTGCATTGTGATCTTTGTCTCCCTGATCTGGATCGATTCAAAGAATCAAAAGAAACTCGGGTTCGCCGCACTATTCACTTTGATCTGCGGGATTGCATCCAACAGCGCGAAAATGGTGATTCCTCGGTACAGGCCTCATTCGTTGGATCAGTCCGAAATCGCAATTGATTCAAGTTGGCAAACTTGGGGACTACCATGGACTGGCTCTTGGGCGGACGAACAAGTACGCAGTTTTCCCTCAGGGCATGCAGCAACGGCGGTCGCCATGGCGATCGGTTTGACACAAGTCTATCCTCGCGGCAAATGGATATTTACAGCGATCGCCGCTACCGCTTGTCTTCAAAGACTCGAATCGCAAGCCCATTTCCTTTCGGATATCATGGGAGGGGTTGCGATCACACTAATTATCTCGCTGTGCTACTGGAAAAACCCAGGTGCGGTTGAGAAAGTAAATGAAGGTGAGCCTCAAGAAGCGATCCATCCTCCACCCTTGTTGACGACAGAATGAACTCAGTGTTCGACTTCCAAACTCTCTTCCCATCTGCCGCACAAGGTGGTGCGGTAACAATCGGGAATTTTGATGGTGTTCATCGCGGTCATCAAGCGATTGTTGACCAAGTCCGCAAGTTGGCCGAAACGGTATCAGGACCCTCCGTAGTTTTTACCTTTGACCCGCCCCCGTCGCAACTTTTGCGCCCAGAATCTGCACCTGCTTTACTGACTAGCATAGAACGGCGAACCGAACTTCTCAAAAAACTTGGCATCGACTACGTCATCGTTTTTCCGACCTCGCGGCAACTTCTGGACTTAGAGCCCGAACAGTTTTTTGAGAATGTCGTGGTTCGATCGCTTCGCGCAAGAGCCATTGCAGAAGGTGAAAATTTTCGATTCGGAAAGCAGAGGCGAGGCGATGTATCCCTGCTGAAACAATTATGCCACGAACATCACCTGAAGTTTGCATTGCTTGAAGCACAACGAGATCACGGTCAGTGGATTTCGAGTACACGCATTCGCTCTCTTATCGAATCGGGGGATATCACCGGCGCCAATCGACTTCTGATCGAACCTTATCGTATTTCAGGAATCGTTGGACGGGGTGCGCAACGAGGACGAACATTGGGATTTCCGACCGCAAATTTATCAAATATCGCGGTCCTTTGTCCACCCTGTGGAGTTTACGCTGGGCGTGTCGCGACAATTAGCCAATGCAATTCCAAAGCGATCGACTCCCCTACACCGATAGGACTACCTGTCGCAATCAACATTGGCCCAAACCCTACTTTTGGCGAGTCCGATTTCAAGGTTGAGGCTCATATTATTGGCTATAGCGGTAATATTTATAGCCAAGTTCTCACCATTGAGTTACTGGCAAAGTTGCGAAACGTTCAAGAATTCGAATCCAAAGAACAACTGCTATCTCAACTTTCACGGGATATTGAGCAAGCAAAAACAATTGTTATCGAAACGGCAAACGCATAAAAGATACGTTTCGCATTTGCTATCCATTCAAATTGGCATGGGCTCACCAGGGGCAAAACTGATATCCTCGATCGCATGATCTATTCCATTCATGCAAGCAAACACGCAATCGCTTTTACTGGAAAGCGCAGCCGATCATGGGGATTGATTTCCTATTGTTTCATCCTCGGATGGATCTGCTTACCGGTTGGGACTGAATTCTGCCAAGCGCAGCAAACTCGCAACGAGATGTCGGAGTCGCTCGCCGAAGCAGTACCCGTCGACTTGAACTTGCGAATCGTTTGGGGTGGCGAAAAACCTGCTCGCTATACTGGAACCATTGAACTTGATAGCGGAACACTGATCGGTACACAGCAACTTGGTATCGACGCGTATGATCCCAGCTTTATTTTAAAGAATGCGGCCGGAAAGCTAGTTTTCGATGATGCGAGCACGCGATTCGGTGGCTGCGATATCCGAGTTCAATCCAAATCGAGTAGCAGACTAAAACTCAAGTTGGAAGTCTCCGATTCGATATCCGATCAGTCCGTGGCAAAAGAATTCACATGGTCGTTGAAGTCCTTACGAGACACCTCGGACTTGCAAGAAATCGGCTTAGGAAATTGCCGAGTCTCCATCGACCGAACACCAGGCGATCGACTGCGTGTGGTGACTCAACGCAACCATCTCATCTACAACTCCGAGGAGCCGTTGAATCTAACTATCCAACCCTATGGCTTGCCCTGGAGCACCACCACAGCCAACCTCGAATGTTCCCTAATACGCTTGGATGACGAACACCAAGTCTTTCGAAAATCAAAATCAATGCAGGTTGATGGCCGCGGACAAGGAGAACCTTATGACCTACCTGCAAACGCTCCTCAAGAAGAAGGAGTCTATGAGCTTCGATTTCGAATCGAGCCAAAACGATTGCTTTCGGGGCTCCTGATCCGGAATCCAAGTATCGATCGTGTTGTTCAGTTTGTCGTTTTTAACAACATTCCAGGTACACGTACGGCAGCAACTCGGTTGCAACAGAAAGACTATCCAAACGCGAATTGGCAACCTCAATGCCGTATTCCAAGTAAGGCATTTGATTCGCAAACTCTGAGTGACATGCTCACAAGTCGCATCGAAGGCTCAAAGCGATTTGCTTTATTCGATTTTGCCAAATCTCTTTCAATATTGCCCAAAGACTCCACTGCCGATTCGGAGTTGGATGGGACGACAGACCGTTTAAGCCTTCCTCCAGGATCCATTACCACAGCGACCATCAACGGCCTGGCACCCGGAATGATGCACCGCTTGTCCGTTCTTTCAGCTAACCCTAGGGATACGTATCGCCTCAGTATTTCCCCGCTTGGAAAACGTGATTCGAAAACGCGATCGGAAGTGTGGGCCAACGAAGTATTTGATGCGCCGCCAACAAGCTCCATCGAGCAAGTCAGAAATCCAACCGTTCCATCCAAAGCAGAGAGACTGGAAGTTTTGTTTTGGCCTAACACACGCAATGCTAAGTTGGAAATTACGAATTTAAATGCGACCAGTGTACTTGGCATCACGGCAGCCACTGTCGAAGTATGGAAGGAGAAAATGGCAATAGTCCATTCAGGCGAAAATGGAGACTCGAAACAGAGGTGCATCTTGGAACTTCATTCAGCCAACGTCCGAAATGCTTTTGGCGCGGAATCGAATTCCATTCCAATTTCTCCAGTTTATGATGACTGGCAAGTCTATCATCGCTTCGCTAGTCAACTTGGTCAGTATTGCAATGCCAATGGATTCGACACCGTTGCGATGTTGGTACATGGCCAGGGAGGCACTCTCTTCCCGTCCGCAAAACTGAGTTCGAATGCGAGATTTGATACGGGTACGTTCAGCACAGATGGAAGAGATCCGATTCGTAAGGACGTTGTCGAGTTGCTTTTTCGAGCGTTGCCTAGATTTGGAATTGAATTTGTTCCGTTGTTGGAATTGGACAGCCCGATTCGAGAGGTCGAAGAGTCGTTGGCAAGAGGAGATAATCGAGACTTGCGTCAATGCCGCGATGGCATGGACCAGGCGATCACCAACGGAATGACACTTTACAATCCGCTTTCGTCACGCGTCCAGCAATCCATTGCAATCGCTTTGGAAGAATTTGAAAATCGCTACCGAACACATGACAACTATCGAGGGTATGCCTTGAGGGCTTCTCCCTCAACCCACTTACAGGTTTCCCTACCTATCGATCAAACAAATAGAATCATCCTGGATCAATTTGTTGGAGCGGTCGGCGGGAATTTGCCAAAGGACACGAATCAGCGGGAGCAATTCATTTCGCAACGGATGCAAAGCACTTATTCGCAATGGCTCCAACAAAGCATCCATTCATTCTTTGCCAAACTCAAAGCGAAACCACGCTGGATATCCTATGCGCAAGGTCGGACTTCAAGCCCCGATGAACAATCACCGATGGCCATTTCTCCTGTTTCAATCAGTTCAAACGGGATGGGCTTTTACGAAGCTCAACGAACGGTTTTGACCGATTGGAATCTCGGCTCGCCAAGTCCAATTCACGTATCCATGGAGAAGCCACTCAACCGATTCGACAGTAGCTTCACAAGATTGCCGATCATCGCAAGTCGATTTCAATCGGAAAAAGTAAACTCGCTCCCAAAACGCGACATGTCTCGCTCACTTTCGATGGTTCGAGTTTGGATTTCCAAGGAGTCGGTTTCATCCTTGCTTGTTTCGAATGCGGGAGCAGTGACTGAGTGGGTCCATATAGTCTGGGACGAATTACCCAACAGCTTACAAATTTTCTCATCGCTGGTGGGCGAAATTGATCCCTCAGTGGATAATTCGCAAATCGAATACGAGTTTGCGTCCAAGGAATGTCGAATTCAAGTGGCCGCCGGCGAGTCGATTCGACTCGAAAGCAACGAAACATCTTTTTCGCCAATTTCGTGGTACAGCCAAGATAGTGCGACCGTTCGAACAATCGATTCCGCCCTGCAATCACTCGAGCAAGCGGTCACTCGGTTGAGTCTTCCGCAGCCTAGAACTTCCGTACTGACCAATTCTAGTTTTGAGGCGCAAAACTACTCTGCCAGGCGTGGTCGACTGATTGGATGGACGACCTCTATCGACTCTAATACGCTTGTTGAAACCGACTCGCGATTGGCGAGCAAGGGCACACAATCGGTAAAAATCGAAGCCAATAATTCGTCCGCAATTGCTTGGCTTCAAAGCGACCCATTTGCATTGACGCAATCCGATAGGCTATTCGTTTCGTTTCAGGCTGCTTCAGACCATGTTCCTGAGAATGCAACGTTGTCCCTTTGTAGGTTTGATGCAAATACCGAACGATTTGAAGCAATCGCATTTCGCGAATTTGTGGATCGAGTTCCTCGGCCTAGCCAACAGCCAACATGGGGAATGGTTGGAGTCGATCTCTCTTGGGAATTACGAAATACGGACCAAGGCGATGAGCCGGCTCTCTATCGCTTGCAATTCGAATCAAAAGGCATTGGGCGCCTATGGTTGGACGACATTTCCATCTCTACCAGTTTCCTAAAGGAGACGGAACGTCGCGACCTTCGCTCCGAATTGTTCCTTGCTCGCACTTCGCTGCATAACCGGGATTTTGGGCCGGCAGTGACTATGCTTACTTCTCCGCGCGGTCGCCTCGTTCAATGGGGCGATTCACTTGTACAGACGCCTAATGTCATGCTTTCCAATCGGAATGACAAGGTGGAAAGCCATTCGAAATCCAGCCATTCAAGTCTTTTCAACGGCTTGGTCCCGCACGCAGTCGTGAGCAGCGATGCCAAGTCTAGTGATGTAAAAGCGCCTGATGCAAAACTTCGTCCAATCCAACGTCTTCGCAACAGTTGGTGGTCGCGCAAAGAGTAATTGCAAAATGAAGAGGCAATGGACCCCTTATTTTATCGAACGAATCCTAATTGGCTGCGGGCGGCTTTCCGACTTGAAAAACAAGCACATAAATGAGGATGCTGAACAAAATCAGCGAAATGGACGCGAGAAGCACCACCATCGTCAATTGCTGTTTGCGTTTTTGCATCTTCTTCTTGAGGATCGCTCCCGAACGAATAGCCGCTTGATCAATGACTGATGTGGGCTTGGTGGCGCTCGTTCCATGGTTGTTGTCTGTCGAAATAGAGTTCAATGCAGACATTGCTGGAGGAGTTACGACAAACAATTCGGGCAAAAGCTCGTAAGCCGTTTGCCATTGCGTTTGGCCTTCACGGCATAGGAGTGAGTCGCCCGTGACTCGCGATTCGGCGATCCAATTTATTAACAACGATGCTTCGGCTGGACCAAATTGCCCACCGCTAGGTGGTCGAACAAACCACTTTGCGTCCATTGCAACAGCCAACGCGGCAGGCAGTGCTTTTTCTGAGTTGTTCGGTGGTGAGTCGCCCCCCTTTTTACTTTGAGACTCTTGCCGAACGTTTTGCTTTGTATCCGGCGTACTTTTGCTTGCGATTGGGTTGGGTTCCAGTGCGATCGAAATCGAACCGGAGGAGTCGCTCGCAAGTTTGGGCGTTTTCACCTGGTTAATTACTTGAAAGGCCTGTTTCACTTTGGAAACGGCTGGATTTTCCGAAGCATCCTCCAATGCCGAGGAATAGGATGCATCCTTATTTGGGATCCGAAACGAGTTATTGCAATTGGGGCACTTTCCACGCTTACCAGCTTGGAAATCCTTGACATGTAGTGCATAGCTGCAATGGTGGCATACAAAGTGTATTCCCATTCTCAATATTTCTCCGGTGCCGGTCCGCTATCTGTAAGTTTCGTGGCATTTAGTACAGGCTTGATCGATTCGGCCAACTGCAGTTCTTGCAAGTTCCGCATCGTTGATTCTTGCTGCGCGAGCGACATCTAAAGCAGCTTGCATCATTGCGTTTGCAAACTGAACGTATTGTTGGTCATCAGCGTCCGTCATACCTGGCTGTTTAATGATGTTCCCAAACATCGCTAGTAACTCGGCATACTTGACAACCTCCTCCACGCTTTCTCTAAATTTCTTTTCATTGCTGGTGGCTTTAGCAAGATTTTCACGCAATGCCCATTCCAAGATCTGCATGGAGGGACCTCGATCCGCAGTGTCTGACCAACTTACTTCTTCTGCTGTGCCTATGAGCTTTGAGCCTTTTAGTAGACTTTGAAGATCCTGTTGCCTTTGCTTGGCCTCGTTGAATACTGGCTGCGTGCCGACTTTGCTGTTTACGGCCATCCTCGAGAAAATTCGCTGGGCATAACTTGCAGACGATTGCCACCGAATCTGTTCGGGATACTGTGAGATCACTGCCATGGTAGAGGCGAGAAGCGTGAACTCTCTTCGTACGTCGACGACTCCTCCAGAAAACTTTGCTGGCGTTGTAATTATCGCATCCAGACGTGATTTGGATTCTTTCACAACATCCTCAATCGTCGATGCACTGACAAGTTCCTTCCAAATCGCATTTGCATTTGCCGAACTGGTTGTCTCATTGGTAGCAAGGGTACTGCTTTTGTCAGGGTTTCCGTTCTCCGCGATTGCTACCTTTGCGGTTGGCATCTCACCCTGCAACTGACTCAATGCATCGCTAAAAAAGACGCCGGAAAACTCATTCACTTTGAATTCCGGCGGAGTTGCTCTCTTGTGCTTCTTGACCGACCGCTGGGCAAGCACGGTCGAGCCGAGCAGCAAGGAACAGCATGCGATACATAAAAGAGAATGGAACTTCATGGTTTTTTGTCGAAGTGGCGAAGCATGGACCTAACGGCCAGCAATAGATCATTGCCCATATCTTACTCGTCCGTGACTGTCGACGCCAATCGGATGCTCTAGGCTTTGCCGGTAATACTTAAGACCTGGGAAGAAGAAACTACCGCCTGCAACGATCCCAAATATGAGGTGGGCAAACTTTGGAAATGCCAACATGAATATGCTCGAAACGAAAAGGCAAAGCGCTTGAATATAAAAGACACCGCTCAGGATGCCTGCTTTGATCAAAAAAACCATACCTGTGATAATTGCAACCAACGGAGTCAACGTCAGAGGGTCCAGTTTCAGCCACCACTCGATGGGAAATAAGGCACCGATTCCAATCATGCTTGCGCCCCAAACGTGAGCTATCTGCCTCTCGACAAAAGTGACAGGTCCCATTCGACGTCTTAGAGCCCAGAAAACGACTGCCCAAGCACCAAGGCCAACGATCCACAATAACATGAAGGACCAGCGGTTTTTCGCATCCCCTTGGATCAGCGTCAACCCTTCTGTGAGCAAGCAAGCGATCAGCAGGACCAGCGAATGCCACATCCATAGCAGCCCCCAGTTCTCGAGAATAGGGGCGTGGTGTGTTTCCCGAAACCACCTCGCAATCACTTGAACAAACTGGCCGGATCGAGCTGAGATCGGTTCATTGTTTATGAAAGCTCTGAGATCGTCTGCCAATGCTTCTGCTGAGGAGTACCTGAGGTCGGACGGTTTTTGGAGACAGCGAACCACAATCATCTCAAGATCTCGGTCTACTTTGGGTTCGATAACGCGGGGCAGAGGTGGATCTTGCTCGAGTATCTTCAGCAGCAAGTCTACTGGGGATTGCGCGACATGCGGTGGACGCCCGGTTAAGGCATGATAGAGAACGGTTCCTAAGCTATAAACGTCCGACGCTGGACCTATTGGACCCATTCGACCGCTTGCCTGTTCTGGGCTCATATAAGTCGGCGTACCGAGGACGGCCCCAGTCCGTGTCAAGGCTTCTCCGCTGTCGGCTTGTTTGGCTAACCCAAAGTCAGTTAGCTTCGCGTTACCCTGCTCATCGATCAATATGTTGGATGGCTTGATGTCTCGATGCACGATCCCGGCTTGGTGTGCGAAGTGTACCGCGCGACTGATTTGCTCGAGATATGTTGCTGCCTGCCTTTGCGTAACCCCTTCCTGCGCCATTTTGTCCGACAAGGTTCGCCCCTTGATGAACTTCATCGCAAAATAGGGACGTCCATCCAATTCTCCAACATCAAAAACCGGGACGATGCCGATGTGATCTAGTTTGGCCGTCGCCTTCGCCTCGGCAAAAAAACGCTGTCGCTCAACCGTTGAGGCCAATCGATCTCTCAGGATCATCTTTATAGCTACCTCCCGATTCAAGCTAATCTGGTGGGCGCGATAGACGATCCCCATTCCCCCCCGTCCCACTACTTCGATCAATTGATAATCCCCAAAGGTTCTGGGCAGTTCCATTTGCCAGTGCCCAGGATCGGAATTGGTTGCGGTGTGTTCAATGAGCTTTGCCTCAGCTCCCCCGACAGCGTCGGTAACGAGTACCGTCCCCCACAAGAACATGAGGTCCGTCGCATGCTCAGGATGCAACTTGCAGACCTCATGGATGTCGATTGGTGTGCCTCGCTGCATTTGGTCGGTAAGCTCAGTCACGATCACAGCCAACTTCGCCTCGGCATCCGACGTGGGTTCGTCGGAATCCAGATCGGAACTCATTCTTCGAGATCCCTTTGGAGTGCAGGCATCCCTTCAATAATTTCGCGCAAACGTTTCAAAGCACGCAGATAACGCATACTTGCTGCCGGTTCTGTCAGCCCGAGCGACTGAGCGATCTCCTGGTTGTTAAGCTGCTCATAGTGACGCATCAAGATAATTTCGCGGTCGTTTTCGCGGAGCATTTGGACCGCCGACTCGATTTGCTGAGCCAGCTCTTTTTGAGTTGCCATCGCTGCCGGCGTCAAAGCTTGATCTCGAAACTGATTCGCCAATTCAATAGTGGATTGATCAAAAGGCCCATTTCCGGGCTGAGCCTGCTCTCGATCGATGCTTCGTTTTGCGGAGACGCGATGCCGACGGTGGGCATCGATGATCCGGTCTTTGGCAATTTGACGAATCCACAAATGAAAGGGGATCGCAGGATTGACCAAGTAATCCGCCAGTCTTCGGTTGGCTTCGATCAAGACGTCTTGAATAACGTCGCTGACATCCATCCTTTGCATAAGTCGCTGGTCAAGTCGCAACTGAATCATGCGTCGGAGCGAATTGCGATGCCGATCCATGAGCTCCTCGACCGCGACGGATTGCCCGCCCCGAACATTATTGAGAAGTTCAGCCGTAACCTCTCCGTCTGGCCAAATGGAGTTGGGAACCGATTTTTCCTGGGAGTTTTCGTTCATGCTCTTATTCTAGCCTCTTGACTAGAGTTGAGTATGCCGTAACGACCATTTTCCCTGTCGCTCGTGATGTTATCTGCGGCCTGGGACTGCTATCGTTGGGTCGTCCGGCCAAGAGTGCTTTGGATAACGTCGTTTCAGTTCTTTCTTGACTATCGGATAACCGTTTGCCCAGAAGGAAGCCAAATCATCGGTTATTTGTTGTGGTCGCATGTTGGGCGAAAGTAAATGCAATAAAACTGGAACTCTCCCCATTGCAATGCGAGGTGTCGCCTTCAAAGAGAACACCTCTTGTATCTTAACGGCCATCGTCGGCGGCTTGCCAATCGCATATTGGATTTTGATCCAACTGCCGCTTGGGACCTGGATCTTGGCCGGTGCTTCCTTCTCGATCGCTTGCCACTGGCTACTGGTAAAACGAGACTGAATCCAGTCGATCCATGGCGCCTCTCGCAGTTCCTTGAACGAGCGACGGTTTTGGCACAGTTCCATTGCGACATCGTGAATGAACGTCTCCCCTAACTCGGGAAGTTCCAAAATAGGCAACCACAGGCGAAGACAATTGACTCGGTCGACCAGCCCCTGAACGCGCTCGTCATCGACGGGGAACGCTTGCTCCCAATTCTTGATCGCCGCCTCGTAGAGAATCGCGGCGCATTGCTCGGAGTTTGAAATGGTCGTAGGTGTCTCATTCAAAACCAAATCTTGCCATCGGACGTGTCGCCTCGCAACAACTTGCTTTTGACTTGGATGAAAATACAACTCGTCATGGGTTGTCACTAGATCTCGAGGCAACCAGTCTAGGTCGATACGGCTTGCTTGCCGAACCATCGCATCACCGACCCCCGCATCCAGTTCGATGCAAAGAAAATAATCGGACTGGGTCACTCCGCTTTGAGGGGAAATGACAACACCTTTTCCACCGACCATCAAGCCTTGGGGCTTTCCGACAGCCCGACGTTTGGCTACTCGATCGGGATAGCCAAACAACATCGCTTTCATGATTGACTCCGGGGTGTCATTGCGTTGTCGCTCTCTCCGTAATGTCGTCCCCTTAAGCACCGAAATGCATTGGTCTTGCAGTTGTTGAGCCGCATGGCAAATGGATCGAACTCCGTTGCGATGAAGTGCTCCGAAAGGGGTATCGCCAGGCCCACCATCTAAGAAATGTTCTATCGCCAACAGCTTTTCAACGCAGTCGCTGTCCCATCGTCTGGTCGGATGTGTTTGCATCGAGTGATGTCCAGTTGATGGTGACAGTGGTTCACGGCGGTCAAATGGATCGCGTTCAGAGAGCATAGCAGCCAACAGACAAATCCTTTCCAAACATCCTGCTTCGAAACTTGCAATCAACATGCGCGCGAGTCTCGGATGCGTTGGCAATAGGGACATGGCCTTTCCAATCTCCGTAATCCTGCCGTCGCGAGTGGCCCCTAGTTGTGTAAGCAAGTACTTTGCTTTCGAAACCGATTCGGGCCGAGGCGTCTCAAGCCAAGGAAAGTCTTGACTATCGCCTTCACCCCATGCGTACAACTGGAGAATAGCCGAAACGATGTCGACGCGTCGAATCTCTGGTTCCAAAAAAAGGGATCGAGCGCGCTCGGAGGCTTCGGACCATAGCCGGTAGCACACGCCGGGCGCTACACGTCCTGCACGCCCTGCACGTTGAGTCGCAGACGCTTGACTGATGTTTTCTAGTGAAAGGCGATCAAGCCCAACTGCGGACGAGTATCGCATGACCCTTGCCAATCCGCTGTCAATCACGATGCGAATACCCTCAATGGTCAACGATGTCTCGGCAACATTCGTCGCGAGAACGATGCGACGATGGGAACTCGGTTCGATCGCTTTCGCTTGTTCGTCTAGCGGCATTCCTCCGAAAAGCTGCATCACTTCGATGTCCTGGCTCAATGGCGATTGCATGAGAGCGTTGTAGCATCGTTGGATCTCACCCTTACCAGGTAGGAACGCCAGAATATCCCCTTTTTGTTGGTCCGCTGCCATGAGGATGGTTTCCAACATACGATCGACTATGTTCTCATTGGTCCTGGCAACAGTGTATCGAATGGCCACCGGGAAGTGGGGTGATGCGACTCGGACGACGGGAGCGCCGTCGAGCTGCTCCTGGATCCAAGCCGCGTCAATCGTTGCGGACATGATCACGATTTTTAGATCATCGCGAAGCGCTTGTTGAACACGGCGAAGCATCCCCAAAAGTAAATCCGAGTCGAGCGTACGTTCATGGAATTCGTCGAGCAGTACGACGTGTGTGTCAGAGATAGCAGCATCTACCTGCAAGCGACGCAACAGAATGCCCTCCGTAGCGACAATGAGCTTTGTGTCGCTAGATACTTTGGCGTCGAATCGTACCTGATAGCCGATACGTTGTCCGATCCGACTCCCCTGCTCCCAAGCGATGCGTTCGCTTACGGATTTCGCTGCGATTCGCCTCGGTTGTAGCAAGTATATCTTACCACTTGAAAACATTGGTACATTCATCAGCGCGGGCGCCACACGAGTTGTTTTGCCGCTGCCTGGGGGTGCTTCGACAATCGTAATCCGGTGGTCGCGTACGCAGTCGCATATCTCCGTTAGCTGAGCATCGATCGGCAACGACTCAAGCATATCCGTACTTTACCGCATAGTCGTGCCACGCGGTCATGAACTCAACCTCCTCCTCAGGTGCATTTCCGAACTGATTGGTTCTGTATTCCTTTTCCTGCAATGTGCGTTTTTTTAACAGCGGCTCCATTGCGTCGAAGCCAGACAGTTCAAGCTGATTGTAGATCTGTCTACACACCGATACGGGATCCCGGGCGAGATCCTCGTAGTGTACGTCGATCAGTTGACGCTCGGTCAAACCGACTCGATCTCTCTCAAACGCCCGATACATTGTGGTTAGAGAGTTTAGAACAAATTTCTTGAGCGATGACTGATACTCCCCAACCTGTATCGACTGAACTTGGTCCAACATATTCCACAATTTCATGGTCGATGGGAAAAGCTTACGAGGATCGCGAACAATGTGAACAAATTTTGCATCCGGGTACATCGCTTTGAGTATTCCGATCCGGCCCGTATGAGGTGGACTCTTCAGGATCAGCGGCTTATTCGTTTTGAAAGTAAGGGCTTTCAAGAACCAATCGAACAAGTATTTCCATCGCTCTAATTCCTGGGCGGAAAAACCATCCGATGCAAGAGTTCCTTGAAACGGGTACTCTTGGCAAGGGAAAACCATTCTCAAATAAGGGGTTGGTGCTCCAAGGTTCATCAGTGCGAATTCGTCCTCTTGAGGCAGTGACCAACCGGCCTTCATATTGTCCATCGGACGTCTATTTGGAATGAGCCAGTTGAAGTATTTAGAAATGATCGATTCGGTAAGCAAAAAATGGGACGGAGCAAAACACTGGTAGGTCGTTGGCGATGCGTAACGCTGGTCGAGTCCGAGCAGTTCATGAAGCAGTGTCGTTCCGCTGCGCCAATGGCCCAAAACAAAAATCGGGGGACCAGCAAGTTTGGTTTGCGCAATCCGATCCCCAAAAAACAAATGTTGAGTCAGGCCCAGAAGATCGGAAATGGGCATAAATGCCGTCACACCGGACGCAATATGAAGCCTCGACAGAGAGACACGGAATGAGTTTTTAGCCAGCAATGGCATCCAGACACGCGAAGGCATTCCATGCCAAAATCTGGGGGAAACAACTCCGTAGTGAATGGGTTGGGGCGATTCGTTGGAAGCCATTCGCCGAATTCGTATTTAGAGCTAATGCTATCAATGTATTTTGCAGTTTGTCCCAAATCCGTTTCTGGGACTGACTTCGTACATTATCGTCCGCTTTCACAAAGCGATATAGACATCACGAAGGAAACCTAGGTAGTTTTCCGAATACTTTCGGTTATTTCTAAAGTTTTTGACGATGGATTCACTCGGATGGATTTTTGGACAAAACTGTTTTTGCGACATCGGCATGCGATTGTTCCAATTGGAATCATCGCGTGTTTGGTTGTAATTCTAGTTCCGCTTCCGCCTGCTCTGCTCGACATTTTGCTGTCCGCGAACATCGCCATCGCGGTCGTGATTCTTTTGACCACGATCTACATCGAGTCTCCCCTCGAGTTCAATATTTTTCCAGCGATGCTGGTGGCCACGACGCTGTCCCGACTCGTATTGAATCTCGCTACAACCCGTTTGATTTTAACGCGAACGGGCTCTGATGGGATCGATTCAGCCGGTCACGTGATTCAGGCGTTTGGCGAGTTTGTCTCTGGCGATTCGCTCGAGGTGGGGATTGTCTTGTTCATCATCATCTTCTTGATCAATTTCATTGTTATCACCAAAGGAGCGTCTCGCATTGGCGAAGTTGCCGCACGATTTGCTTTGGACGGTATGCCGGGGCGACAAATGGCCATCGATGCCGACTTGAGCGCCGGAGCGATCGATGAAAAGGAAGCGCAGCGGAGACGCGAAGAGATTACCACTCAAGCCGACTTTTACGGTTCGATGGACGGTGCTAGCAAGTTCGTACGGGGCGACGCAATCGCGGGCATTGCGATCACACTGTTGAACATAGTGGGAGGACTGTACATGGGATACACGTATTCACGTATGTCGCTTTCCGAGGCAGCCAATGTCTATACAAAACTAACCATTGGAGACGGGTTGGTGAGTCAAGTACCTGCGTTCTTGATCTCGTTGGCCGCTGCGTTACTGACAACACGCAGTACTCAGAAATCAGATTTTTCCGGCGAGTTCCTTAAGCAGATATTCTCTCGCCCCCAGGCGTTGATTATTTCCGGCGTTTTCCTGCTCTTGATGACTTTTACGCAATTGCCAGCGGTACCAATGGTGACCATGGGAGGTGGCTGCATCGGGTTGGCGCTCGTCATGCAGAGACAGAAGAAACAAGACGCGAAAGTCTCGGAAAAAAAGGGGCAGGATGCGGAAATCGCAAAAAAGGCTGCCCCGGAAAAAAAAGTCGAGGACTATCTCGAGGTCGACCCCATGCGATTGGAATTAGGCGCCAAGTTGATCATTTTGGCCGATCCAAATCGAGGCGGCGACCTTATGAAACGGATCTCGACCGTCCGTGCTACCTTGGCAACCGAAATGGGAATTCTGCTCCCAATGGTTCGCATCAAAGATCGAATGAGTTTGCCCGAGTATACCTATGAACTTGAGATGGCAGGCAATCGCATCGCGACGGGAACTCTGAGACCCGATCGGCTGCTGGCGATCGATACGGGACTGACCAAAGGGGCGATTTTGGGCGACGAAACAACCGACCCTGCGTTTGGCAAGAGAGCCGTTTGGATTGACCCGAGGAATCGACAGCAAGCTGAAATCTACGGATACCAAGTAGTCGAGTGCGGCGCCGTGCTTGCAACGCATGTTCAGGAAACGGCAAGGAAGCATGCGGATGAGTTGCTTACGCGTGAAGTAACTAAGCAACTGATTGACCAACTGAAAAAGACGTCGGCTACCGTTGTGGACGAGTTGATTCCGGGCCAGATGAAACTTGCCGATGTTCAGCAGGTGCTTCAAAATCTTCTTCGAGAAGACATCCCTATTCGGCAACTAAGCATCATCCTCGAAACGCTCGGGGATTATGCGCATCGAATTAAGGACCCCATTTGGCTGACGGAGTATGTTCGACATCGGTTGGCGAGAACCATCTCCCATCGTTACCGAGATAGCGCAGGGGTGTTGCGTGTCATTACCCTCGATCCTGCGATGGAAGACAGAATCGCAGCAGGCACCGAGCAAACCGATCGCGGGATTTTTATTCGGATGTCACCCGATGCGATATCTAAGACGTGCAGCCGCATTGCGGATCATGTTCGAAAACTGGATCAAATCGGCAAGCCGAGATGCGTTGTGGTCAGCCCCAAAATTCGCGTTCCCCTGCGACAGATTACTCAGGAGTCTTTGCCTGACCTTCGTGTACTGAGCTACAACGAGATCTCACGGGATACAACTGTCGAGTCCGTCGCGATGGTCAGTGACCAGTAGTCCTTAAGCAATTGTCCATTCGTGCAAGGTACCTGAAGATGAGCAATCCCATTCGCATCAAGACCTTTCGCTCCAAAACGCTTCAAGATGCATTCCAACAAATCCGAATGGAGTTTGGACCTGACGCATCGATTTTGGAAACCAAAGCGGCGCGCACTGGCATATTCGGGCGTTCGCGAATCGAGGTGACTGCAAGCTCAGCAAATCACGTAGATAGCCTCGCGATCCAGAGTCCAATTTCAGACACAAAGACAATTTCAGACACAAAGACCGAAGAGTTCAATCCACCCAATGGGTTGCCACCCGCAGTATCCAAAGTGCCTTTAACAAAGGAATCCGAGTCGGCGGCATCGATCGAGACGAGCGACGAAACAATAAAGGACAGCATTACCGGTACAGAAAGCGTTTTTTCACAACTCCAAAGGGAGTTAGTCGGCGCTGGAATCGACTTTGGGATCGTGATGCAATGGATTGCAGCCTTGCAGGACACTTTCGATCCTCACATTGCAAAAGATATTTGGAGCCTACGATCGCATGTGCGCGGTTGGATTCGCGATTTGGTTCATGCTGCTCCACCCCTCGAAACACTGGATTCAAAGCAACGTGTCATTGCATTGATTGGACCCCCCGGAGCTGGGAAGAGCACCACTCTCGCGAAAATCGCAGCTAACCTTTCGATCGAACACGGTGTTTCGATTGGGGTGATCTCTGCTGACGCGTATCGATTGGGTTCGAAATTTCTGCTGGAAAACTATGCAGGTGTGCTTGGCTGGAGTTTCGAGGTTGCTGAGTCCATCGACCGAGCCGCTCAGTGCATGAGGAACCTGTCCCATTGCGATGTTGTATTGCTCGATACGCAAGGCTGCGCACCCGAAGACTCGGAGTCCATCGACGAATTGAAGAAGTTGTTTGCGATACTCCATCCAGATGAAACCCATCTCGTCATATCCTGCACCTGCAATAGTCACTGCTTTTTGAGATACGATCGGGCTTTCGAAGTGCTTTCACCAAATCGAATGATCTTGACTCGACTCGATGAAGCTGGAGGATTAGGGGCGTTCTTCTCCTGCCTTCAATGCAGCACATTGCCCGTCAGTTACCTCACTAATGGCCAAAACATCCCTTCGGATTTGATCAAGGCATCGGCAATACGTATTGCCCAACAAGTTATGGCGATTGCCGTCGAATAACGCAGGAATTTTTCGCCGAGTCGATGTCAACTTCGTCAATACCAATTTTTGGCGACGAAATAGTCGGAGCTTAGAATGGTTGGGATCGAACCGTCCGCTGCTTGGCTGTTCTCTTTTTTCGCAAAATAGCATTTCTGCAAAAACGGAACTTTTAAAAACTCCATAACCGGGCGAGAAACTAGGATCGTATCCATGGCGACTCGAATCCATTATGATTTCAGGGTCTGTGCCTTCGTTTAAAATAGGACCCCAAAGTGCTCAATCGTTGCTTGCTTATTCATCGACTGTCTGGACCTTTTTGTCTCCGGTTCTTTGTTCTAGGTGCGATTTTCTGGAGCGTCGCACTCAACTTGCCTTCGCTGCCTTATTCGCTCGGGCAAGAAGGTGATTGGGAGCACATGAAAGGTATCACACCCCAAGGGTACGTCTGCGGCATGACGAACATTGCCGTCAAGATCGATGGCATCCTCGACGAGGGATCTTGGGGGGAAGCTCCTTGGACAGCAGATTTTGTCGATATCGAAGGAGCAAAAAAGCCGCTCCCGAAGTTTCGTACACGCGCAAAAATGCTGTGGGATAACGAGTTTTTTTACATTGGCGCCGAACTGTTCGAACCGCATTTGCAAGGGACAATTGTTGAACACGATGCAGTGATTTTTCAAGACAACGATTTCGAAGTCTTCATCGACCCAAATAGCGATAACCATGAGTACTTCGAACTCGAACTCAATGCGCTCAACACGACTTGGGATCTCTTCATGCCGCGCCCCTACAAAGATTCGAGCGGCGCTGATAACGGTTGGGAGTTTGTAGGGCTAAAGACAGCGGTACATTTGAATGGCACACTCAATGACCCAAGCGATCAAGATAATTCGTGGACTGTCGAGATTGCGATCCCATGGGCATCCTTCTCTACGCCATCGGGAAAGGTTGCTAGACCAATCAGTGGTGAGCAATGGCGAGTCGATTTCTCACGGGTCGAATGGCAGTTTGAAATCGTAGCTGGTCAGTACAAAAAGGTTCCTAAGACAAATGAGAACAATTGGGTTTGGTCCCCACAAGGGATCGTCGACATGCATCGACCTGAACGATGGGGTTTCGTCCAGTTCACTCAAGAAAAACCTGGCGCAGTCGCGTTCAAACCCGAGGGAAGCGTTGCAAGCCGAGATCTACTGATGGAGATCTACCATCGTCAGAGATCATTCCACTCCAAAAATGGCAAGTGGGCCAAGTCGCTCAAGGAACTTGAGTTCTCAGCGTGTGCTGGGCCGGAATCGGAGAGATTTTCGCTTGTCGGTACTGAAGCAGGCTTTGAAGCGTCCGTTGTTGTTTCAAGCGGAGACAAGTCGAAGGAGCTGTGGCATGTTCGGCAAGATTCGAAGATCTGGAAGTCGACAGAGAACCAGCTCATCCAAGACAGCCTGATAAAGGCTGGGGACAATCGAGCCGAGCTACGCCGAGCCCTTGATTTGACTTCGATCGAACAACTCGAAGGTATGGAGTTTCTAATCGCGAATATGCCCGAACGCGATTTGAAAACATTGACATCCGAGTTCCTGCTCGAAGAAGTTCGTTTGGCTTACGAAGCTTGGAACAAATCACCCTGGAAAAACAATGTCCCGAAGGAGATCTTTCTTAACAATGTACTTCCGTATGCCAACATCAACGAACGACGCGATTCTTGGCGTAAAGATTTCTCGGAACGATTTCTCCCTTTGGTGGACGGGGCTACTACTCCAACAATTGCCGCCGCGAGAATCAACCAAAAACTTTTTCCGTTGGTCAATGTTCGATACTCGACGCAACGGCCAAAAGCAGATCAGAGTCCTTACGAGTCGATCAAATCGAGTACGGCATCCTGTACGGGGCTTTCGGTTCTCTTGATCGATGCGTGCAGGGCCTTGGGAATCCCTGCACGGTTTGTCGGTACGCCACTGTGGTCTGATAAAAGTGGCAACCATTCCTGGGTTGAAATTTGGGATAACGGATGGCACTTTACCGGAGCTGCGGAACCCAGTGGTGACGAACTTGACAAAGCTTGGTTTATAGGTCGTGCATCGACTGCGGTTCGCGATGACGCATTGAATGCCATTTATGCAGTTAGTTTTCAAAAAACGCCAATCCACTTCCCGTTGGTCTGGGATCGATCCATCGACTACATTAGCGCTGTAAACGTAACGGATCGCTATACGACCCTCGCCAAAAAGCCGCCTTTAGGTACTGTCGAGACCATGTTTCGCATCTGCGATCGGAACAGCGGCTTGAGACTAGCAACCCCTATTCGAGTTCTCGACACGGATGGCAAGGTGGTATTCGAAGGTGTTTCTAAGGACGAGCGTTTTGACGCAAATGATCACCTTAACGTGTTCCTGCCGAAGGGCAGTGAGTATTACTTGGAACTTCGAGATGGCAAGAATACTAAGAAGAGAAAATTTACATCGGAGGGGAGGATCGCTCCCATCACCGAATCTGTCTCGCCAATTGTAGAGGACACGGTGAGCGTAAACAACGATTCAAAAGCCGCCAACGTATTGGCTGCACTTTCCAGTTACCTGTCACAGCCGTCCGATCAACGTCCTGTGTTGTTCGAACAGCCATTCGCGAGTGCTTCTCTCACCAAGGCTGAGGCAAAGGAAGCGAAAACGCTTTTATGGAATGATCATGCAGATAGTATTCGAAAGTCTAGGTCAGCGGAAATGGCAGCTGGCGTGTTGACTATAGATGCCTTGAAGATGCCGTTTACATTCACGGTGTTTGGTGAAAAGCCATCGAATGGACGAAGCATGGTGATCTCCATGCATGGTGGCGGAGGGGCTCCTGCAAAGGTAAACGATCAACAATGGGAAAATCAAAAAAAGCTATACCGTCTCGAGGAAGGGATCTATGTCGTACCGCGTGCACCAACCGATACCTGGGATTTATGGCATCAATCGCACATCGATCGATTCTTTGACCGACTGATCGAAAACTTGATTGCAATCGAAGGGGTGGATCCGAACCGCGTCTATATTATGGGTTATTCGGCGGGAGGAGACGGAGTCTATCAGCTTGCTCCTCGAATGGCGGATCGCTTTGCAGCAGCGTCGATGATGGCTGGACATCCCAATGAGACTTCTCCGCTCGGGCTGCGGAATCTACCCTTCACATTGCACATGGGTGAGAAGGATTCCGCGTACAATCGGAACAAAATTGCAAGCGAATGGGGAACTAAACTTGGGGATTTGAATCGCGAGGACCCAGACGGATACACTCACTTGGTGAAAATCCATGAGGGTAAGGGGCATTGGATGGATCGACAGGATGCAGAGGCGCTCCCTTGGATGGCCCAGTGGACTCGAAACAGGCATCCGCAACGTATTGTGTGGAAGCAGGATGATGTCGTCGTGGATCGTTTCTATTGGCTGGCCATCGATCCTGCCAATATTCAACCCCGCGCAGAAATCATCGCAACAAAAACCGATCGCCACATTGATGTACAAACCAAGGACACGAATTCCGTAATCGTGAGACTTTGTGATGAAATGATGGACCTCGATAGCCCAATCTCGATTACTTCGGGCAGCACTCCGCTATTCGAAGGTGCGATTCAACGCACAATCGCTGTCCTCGCAAAGACTTTGGGGGAAAGGGGGGACCCAATGGGTATGTTTAGCGCAGAAGTAAAAGTCAAACTGCCGAATGCTGGAACCCGTTAAATAGTTTTTATACTCTCAATGCGGAACAGATGCATTCGATGGTCATTCCAGAACCCCCAAACTCAAGAGCCCCATAGCGGTTCCGTAGCATCGCCCTAGTTCATGTGAGTCCACAAAACAGCCATCGAGTTCTGGCAGGCTTATTATCAATTGGCGTTGTTTTGCGGCTAATTTGCTTTTGATTTCTTGGTCAGCAATCAGACTTATCGCTTCGCTGCGGGCTTGCATGTCGTACCAGAAAAAGAACCCGCCATACGCGAAGGTCGAGGTGTGGTTATCGTACTTCAACGCTATTGCCAACACATCATGGAGATCCATCGATTTGGAAACAGCTTTCGCAAACTCAATCTCGTCGACTTGGCCCCATCGCTTTCGAGCCAATTCACAAATAGAAATTCGTCCAGCACTCGCGGCAAGGTCTTTCTCCGTACCTGCATCTTTGCCATTTTCCGTCCGTGTCGCGTAAGGATAAGCCCCGTTAGACAGCCGCTGTGATGCAAGCCGTTTCAATCCGGAATTGACCTTATTCGTATCTACTAAAACACCGGCTTGGCTCGCATCGAAAAGGGCTGTTAGAGCCGTTGCCGATACAAAGGCATTCGCGTACTCATGGTACCATCCGCCCGTTTTCAACTGCAGTGTTTCCAATTGCTTTACTGCCTTTTGCAACGCCTCGGACACTTTTGCGTTTGCGTTTTGCCTGTGGCACGCAGACAATAGCCGAATTCGATAGGCTTGTCCCCAAAGTATTTCATCTCGATCGACGAAGTTCAAATTGGCATCGTCCGATACGAAAAAAACGATTCGATCTAGAGCTTCCCGAATACGTTTCTTTCGAACAGGATCTGTCGATCTTCGTTCTGCTTCCATCAAAGCAAGTCCGACCAGGGACGTCACTGCCGTATGTACATTAGGCAGACTATCTGCACCTCCAAAATCATAGTCGCTGTCAAAAATCCCTCCATTGGCATTTTGCATTCCAAGAAGGTAGTCCACGCTACGTTGCCACAATTCGAGTTCGTTGAATGTATTAACGAGTGCAGCACTGGTCACGTTTTTCAGGTCGATGCCATCAACTGCGGATTCTGGTAGGGCTTCGAATACCTCAAATCCGCGGCAAAATGGGCCAATGCCTTGCGCTTCGCAAGATGCTTTCCACGCCAAGGGATGGTCAGGATGAGCCAATGAAGACTCCTGCCAAATACTCTTGGCCTCGTCGTGACGCCCCATTCGAAACGCGGCCATTCCTGCCAATAGTTTCGACTCCATTGAATTTCCGTTTAGTAGTTCGGTCATCACTTTTGGTTCCAATTGCCAATCGGATGCAGAAACTCTTCGCCATGTCTCAAGTTCCAAGCTTGTGGTATTCCCCGAATAGTCTTCCCAGCTAGATGGGTCTTTCATCGCTTTCGCTAGAACCTTGAATGTCCAGCGTGGATGCAGAGTCGTCATTCGATTCGCAAGCAATTGGACCTCCTCATTCGGCTGGACTAATAAAAATCCCGGTTCTATAAAATCGTAAACTCGAATATTAAACTGTTTTGCGAGAGCGGTCTTAGGGGCTACTTTGAGCGGGATGCAGTTTTGATTGATCAACTTGATAATTGAAGGCCAACTAAAGGGTCCGGCAAGCATGTACCGATTTACCTCTTCTTTGCGATCCATAAACGTTCCAGGGACTGTGGGAACGTACCAAAAGATTGGTTTTCCAGTCGCTTTGGATTTTTCTAATGCGGATTCGTAATTGTTCTCCCACAGAATGGCTGACCCAGCCTTTTTGCTAAGCTCTTGCGGCTTGGCCCTTGCTTTCTCGCTGGAATTCGCGCCGCCTGATTCTTGTTGCCACGCATGTAGATTGGCGGCCCCCCCGACCATGCAAGCCAAAGACACGAGCCCAGCACTCTTCCAATTCGTATGATTCATGGCAGGTGGATCCCTCAATCCCGTTTCGCAAACGCAAGATGTTTTTTGCAGACAACGCCCTCTGCTTCTTCAAAGAGCCATGGGCATTCTAACGCATTGTAACGCACTTCGGGGTCAAGCAAATCGCTCGTTTACTACCATAGAGACGCAAGATAGGGCGACATGTGGCTTGCAACAACGCCTACGCTTCGCCTCGGAAGCAGCACGATTATTTTCACACGCCACCTTCATTCTGCGAGCTGAAATCCTTTGTGCCGCAGTTCGCGCCCAAAACATGGGGCAATCCCATTCACTCACTCGAAGCACGCGGTTTGGGGAGAACTGCTTCGTATTCGAAATCTGGGATCTGCTGTGATGGGCCGAGGAAGATCGACTCACCGTTGCTGTTGACGATTGGGGCGGCATGCGTCGGTTGACTTGGCAACATGGAGGGAAGTTGCCCCCCTTTCCTCGCGGACGTATTGGTCCGATTCTTAGAGTCGAGATTCGGTTGCACCGGTCCCCGATCTAGCATTGGATTCAACTCCAGCGCCAACTGGTCTGTAATCCAGGAAACCCACTCGGGACGTGTCTCAATAAATAACAGTTCCTTGAGTTGAGCGATGACCGACTCGTCATTCTCACCGAGGCGGATCCGAGTTCTCACCAAGTTTCCCAAGTATAGGGACTTTTCAGGCGACAACTCGTAAGCATGCTGATAATACTCGATGGATTCAAGACCTCGTCCCGCTGCTTCTAGGGTCATACCGAGATTGTTCCACGGAGTCGGATCCTCAGGGAGAAACTGAGCAGCAATCTCAAACTCTTTGGCGGCCTCGGACATCTTCCTCTGCTGAAAGTAAACCAGTCCAAGATTGTTGTGTGCCGACCCGTTCTCATGTTGAAAAGAGATGGCTCGCTGGAATTCGTCGGCTGCCGCCTGAAGCTTCCCCTTATCAAACAACTTGACCCCTTTGGTCTGGTGATCTTGAGACTGCTCCAATCCATCGCGACCAACGGAAAGAATCTCGTCGCACCCAGCATTGCGCATCGTCGAGCATCCTGCGCTGATGCAAACGATCAGATAGGAAAGAGCAATCAACAAACCCATGCCTTCGGTCGATCGAGCAATTCGATTTTGACACATGGGATTGGCCGACGGTGAAAGGAATTAGGCATTATGTCTTGTCGCTTATCGGGGAAAAAATCATCTGCGTCAAGGTCAAGCGAACATTCCACAACTCTGCGCCGTTGACACCCTGACTTAGGCTGCGGTTTAAGGACAAGTCGCGAACGACCAGTCCTTCTGCAACTTCCTCGAGCCCCGTCACAAAACTCGCGATTTGCTCCAAGCTAGCATTCTGGAGGACGATTTGCGTTGCCCTGAGCTGGTAATCGGTTCTGCCGATGCGAGCCGGAATTTGCGGGTCGACCGATAGTATGGACGCAGGAGAAAGCTCTGCATCTGCGGCTGCGGCGGTGACGCGAGCAGCTATTCGATCTGGAGGCTCTACTTCCAACGAAGCGACACGTGGCGCGCGGCGAAAGCCGTCAATGTCTTGGATGAGTCGCTGGCATTCGGTATACCCATCGACTGAAATTCGGGCGGCTGTCTTTGCGCTGCGATACACACTGATGGAGGCAACAACCAATGAGATCGCACCGAACAAAAGAACAACTGCAGAAAATCGTTGCCGTGTAAACCTCATGGTATTGTTGTTCCGTCCCACTCAACAGCCAAAGGTTTTAACTCGACAACAGCATTGATACTTGCAAGTATCCGCTCCCCGTTGACTAAGGTCGTTGACGGGGGCTCGACGCCGAATCCTTGCTTGGCAAGCGCTGCCACGATCCGTCCGGTATCCTGTTGCGAAAGCAACTCAACCTCCATCGAGATTCTGCCATTTTCAATTCGGATTTCCTCGACTTCAAATGGGAATGCGTCTGACATTCCCCCGATGATGCGGTGCAACGTCAACAGAGCCGCCTCCGCAGTTGCGGATTTGGGATCGGTCTTTCGGATTCCCTTGGCTTTCGTGTGCTCACTCTTGAGACGCCCGAGAATTGCAGCCGGTATCCTCTGAGCAGGGAATGCCGTACGGAACAGGTCCTGTTGCTTTCGTTTGTATTGTTCGGAAATCGTCTGGTAGCGCTGAGCCTGCCACAAAAGTGTTCCGCACAAAGTTGCAATCAAAAGGAAAACGGACAATGCCAAGGTTCTTAGGGAATTGCGGTTACGCCGCAATGGGTCATGCATCGCCAATTCGTCCCGCCGAAAATCCACCCATGGACTTGAGCTATCTGACAGAATCAATCGGGCTCGCTTTTTGGATAGTTCATCGCGATCGCATTCGATAGAACGGAAGTTACGCTGAACTGCGCTAGCCATCTTTTCAATCTGCTCCTCGTTCCCACAAAGCAACACGGGCAAACTGTTCGCATCCAACTGCATTAGATGCTGCTCCAGAACCTCAATGTCCAATCCAGAGATTTGCCACGTACTGAGAGATCTGTCTTTTGCAAGTACGATGATTTCTACTTGCTGCGATTCAACAGCCTCATCCAACATCCAAATGGAAATGGAAGGGAAGGATAGAAAGTTGTCCTCCAACGCTTGCTCCAAGGCTACTATCGAATTGGGTACAATGAATTGCACTCTGCATTGCGCGTCCTCAAGTGCATCAACGATCGGTTTCAGATGCGAAACCTCCAAGCATACTGCCGCAATGCTGCCAATGGACCTTCTGCCAAGATTTTGAATCTCGACGGCAACAATACTTTCTGCGTCTACAGGCAAGACGGATTCTAACGAAAACCGCAACGATTGATTGCTTTTGATATTGGCGGCTACCTCCACTCCGAGAGAAGCAAATAGAACAGATTCGGATGCGAGTGCAATGACGACTTGTCCGGCGTCGAATGAATGTTCCTTAGCAAATGCAATAGTTCTGTTTGCGAGATCAATGGGATCAAGAGTATCGATCGACTGTGATGGATCTTGAGGGGACAAACCACTGATCAACCATCCACCGCGTAGTTCCGTCAGAAGGATTCCATTAATGCGCATGCAAATCTCATCTAGAAAGGGGCGGAAGACGTGGTGCCGTTGATCAACTCAAGCTCATCTACGACGCTCAATTTTGGCTTCATCGGCGGTGAGTTTTTGGATGCACTCGGTGGCAGCAGATCTGTTTTTTCGTTTGTGCCTGTGTTGAATCGCAGAGTTTGCCCCATCTGCCAACTCGCCGACTGCCCGTTGAATGATACGTTTACAAAGTCGGTGGAAACGGATTCAATTCGCACTCCTTCGGGTTGCAATTGGAGCGAAGAGCCTTCGCAGCAAAAGTCGAGTTTTCCGACCCGATCGATCGCGATTGCCATAGAGCCCCCTTTTTCAATAACGGTGCCAACGAGCCGAAGACCGAGATCCATTGACTTTGGAGTTTGAGTTGCCGTTGGCGTTGACACAACCGGAATGTTTGGGATTACGTTCTCGACAATGGGAGCACTTGCTTTGACGCTGAAGCCAGATTGCAGTCTACGCGTCCAAACGCTCGATTCCGTCAATGGTTTTGCGTTGGATTGACCAACGGGGCTGGATTTGGATTTCGCCGTACTTTCTGCCATAGTAGCACGACTTGATTGGAATGTACCCTCGTTGATTACTGCAAGCTGACTACCTGCGAACCAGCCCCATACGAGAACTCCAACTGTGGCTGCGACGATCGCAGCAGAGGATCGATTTATCGTCCTTGTCATTTTGGAGGAAGTCATGTTTCGGTCACTGAAACGGGAATCGAGAATCTCTTGTTATTCGTTATCTTACTCATAGGAAAACTCCGTTGTTTGCACTGTACCCACTTCATTCAGAGACTGAAGCGCTAACCGTTGTTGCCGCGAGCTCTTATCGGCAGCTTCAATCCAAATCGAAAAGCTGCTTGAACTGGTGCCTAACAAGGTAGATAGGGCTTTTCTATCGTCCGCATTCGTAACGGACCTCTCGAGAATCAAACGGATTTCGCCGAGCGAAGTTTCACGTATTTTGGCAAGGATGCGCTTCGCTAGCCCCTCCTGTACTACGGTGGTACAGACCGCCAATACCGCTTCATCCGATGCGCGAAACACATTCAATCGCCCGGTTCCCTGTAGAGTGATTTTTCGAGTCATTTTGGCCAATTGACGATCCTCACCGTCAATCCTATTAATTTGTAGCAAATCAAAGACTTCGCCCCAACTGCGAAATGCGGGCAAACCGTTTTTTGCAAAGCTAGCTGATTCAAGATTTTCCCCGTCCAAAATGGACTCGCTTGCCGCCGAAAGCTTTGCCGCTAATTGGCTCATGCTATCTCGTACCGGTCGCAATTGAATGGTTCGAAATTCCATTGCGCCGGTGAGCCGTTTCACTGAAAGTTCACAAACTCTCTTACTCCCTACATCATAGATGGCGTTGAGGTTCGCTTTTGCATCTTCGTCTGCAAGCAACAAATCAAATGTCTGGCCACCGAGAACGACTCGATCCTCGATGATGGCTGGGAAAGCAAGCTGCTTGCCTCGCATCTTTCTGGTCTTGAGGTCGCTGACGTCGAATAGACCGGCTGCCGCCGGCAACAAAGCGCGTTGGCAACTGACCATCCCCCAGCGTCGTTGCATGGATCGTTGAGACTCTATTGCTGCTAGGCTCGCGTCGAGACTTCGTCTCGCCGTTGCTGTCAAGGAGACCCCGACAATAATTATCGCGACCAATACCAACAACAAAACGAAGCCCTTCTTTTGTACAATGCTCGATTTCCTCATTGTGCGGCTCGCTCACGCGTAAACGTTTGGTCGAGTATTGTTGTGCCCCGTTGGTCGAGAATGACAATTTGCACCGAACTGGGGACAGCGTCCCTCAGTGTTGGAGGACCTGATTGGACTGCAGCCTCAAATCGCTTTTCATCAGCGGGAGAAAAGGCTCGAACTTCGTTCGATGTCAATAATAGGTTTGCCGCCCCAACATAAACCGGTTCGACGAAAGGGGCCGAATTCGATGGAAGTCCTCGGGAATCTTCGATTTGTACTCGAGCCAAAATGGATCGCATCCCTTCCTTTCGGATTTCGTATATTACCCTCGCAGGGCGAAGCGTTGCGACCAGTGTCCGCGGATCACGATGTCCAAATCCAACGAGTTCCAATCGATTTTCGCCAACAAATATACTTCTCGCGTTCGACATGTCTCGGCGGAGTTGGTCCACAAGCAATCCCATCCTGTTGAAGTTGGGATCGTCGCGCATCGAATTAGCCACTTCAGAAAAACTGCGGCGCAAAACGCCCATCAACGTTGCTAGGAGCAACGTACCTAGTACCAACGCAACAATCATTTCAACCAAAGTGAAAGCGCTGTTGCAATGGATCTTGGTGGTCGTATTCCGTGGCCGGCTATTCATCTCAGACCATTCGCGTTCTGCGTTTGTAGCAATTCGATGGTCACCAATACGATTGGTTCGGAATCAAGACCTGACCGACCGAGAATTTCAAATCGAATCACGTTGGCCGGCATGCCACATACCGACCTCGTACCGACAGGTTGTGTTCGCCAAATCCATTCTTGAGTTGTAACAACTATCCCCTGTTCACGCAGCGGAACGCTTCCCTGAACCTCATACCACTTGGTGAGAAGGGTATCTGCTAATTGATTTGCCCGTTGCTTTTGTTTTGCCAATAGCAAGGAATGCTGATGCGATGAAAGTGCAATCAGCCCCGATGCGACCAACGATCCCATAAGAACAAGACCCACGACAACTTCTAAAAGCGTAAAGGCTTGTCGATGCAATGGTGTATTCATTCGGTCATCTGCACATCATGAGTATCGAACGCACTTCATTCGAATTATCGGTGACCAGAACCTGCCCCGTCATCCCAACGACGAGCATCCATCGTACCGCACCGTTTCTACTCTCGAATCGAATCGCATACGTCGAACTTTGGCCTGAAGGGGAGAACATTATTGTGTTTTGTTCGGTGCGGGGAGTCAGTACGAGAACTTCCATGATCGTCACCCTCCTACCGACATCAACGGTACGCCCTGAGCAACGATATAACATTCGTTGGTTCACTCGGTCCAAAGTCATGCCCGCTTGCAACGGGCTCTGTCTCGCAGCTTCCCGCTCCCTTCGATCCGCATTGGCAAATAGCTGAGTTACGCGAATGAGCTCGGATTGCTCCAGATGCCCAACGACGGAGATCATCGCAATGGTGGAAATCAGGCCGAGCAATACCAAAACGGCAATCAGTTCCAACAAGGTAAATGCGGTGCGTATGGTCCTACTTCCGCTTTGCATTGAGGGCCTCGCTGCTAATGTCAGCATCGCCACCTTCGCCTCCTTCGCGACCATCACCCCCCAAACAAACAACATCAAACGGAGAATTGACGGCTGGACAAACGTACTCATAGGGACGCCCCCAGGGATCCGTCGGCACCTTTTTGAGGAACCCATCTGGGAAGCTGCGAGTTCCGGCTGTCAAGATCTCAATCCCCTCGTTGTTGCTGGGGTACCTCGATTGGTCGGCGTAGAACGACTCCAAGGCACTGACGATCGTAGCGATTTCAGCGCGAGCTGCATTCTGCTTGCTGGCGATCAAATAGCTTCGGGTTTGGACGGCAACCAAAGTGCTTAGCAGTCCAATAATGATGATCACGACCATCAGTTCTACGAGCGAAAATGCCGCTCGCCGTTGAGCCTTCATCTTTGCGTTCCTTGTATTTGACTTCACGAAATATTCTGGAGATTCCCGGCTTGTAGTATCGGTAGGATTGTCGCTAGCAGCAAAAAACCTACGAACAGGGCAAGTACAAGAATTAGTATTGGCTCGATCAAAGCCGTCAAGCGTGCAGACGAGACAGACAATTGTTGATTATAGTCATCGCTGAGTCGAGTAAGCATGTCATCTAGCTTTCCGGTATCACGTCCAACGGAAAAGACCCGAACGGCAAGAGGGGGGAATACACCCGATCGATCAAGGGATTCCGAAAGTTCCTTGCCCGCAGCCATCGCGTCGCATGCTTCCTCAAGGGCGATTCTAAGCACGCTGTTATGCGTCGAAGAAGCAGCTAACTGTACCGCGTTTGGCAACGTCAATCCACTGCGAGACAAGAGCCCCACAATCATCGCGATTCTCGATACGTTTTGCTTAACGAGCATTGGACCGACGATCGGTAGACGCATTAAAAACCGATCCATCCACGCTCTTCCCCTTTTGCTGCGGAGGCAAGCAACGACGACACCAATCAAAACGACAAACGTTGGGAGGATCCACAAACCATAATGGACCGCAACATCGCTTAACGCTTTAGCAACTCTCGTTGGCCAGGGTAAAACCTTCACCGTCTCTTGCAAATTCTCTAAGAGTGGAGGAAGGACCCAAGTCATCAAAAAAATGGTTGCAAGGATACCAAACACGACGAGAAAAGCGGGATAAAGCAATGCAGTGAACACCTTGTCGCCCAATTGCGACATTCGCTGTTTGTATTCCGAAAGTTGTTCTAAAACCGTCTCTAAAGTACCCGCATTCTCCCCAACTTCGATCAAACGGATCGAAGCGATATCGAACACATCTGGGTTCTCTGACATCGCGTTTGCGAGAGCTGTACCTGAAGCGACTCGATCTCGCACCCTAATAATCGCAGTTCGAAAGGCTCCGCGATGCTGAGACGCCAATGTATCGAGCGACTCGAGCAAGGGAATTCCAGCACGAAGGAGCATCGAAAGCTCGTGCGATCCGGTTGACCATTGAAGTCGCGCACGCCGAGCGGAGAGTGACGGCCACCAGCGACGAACGGTCTCACCTCTGGATTCGCTTAGTGATTGGATAGCGACCCCCTGGCCTCTCAATTGATCGCGCGCTTGGCGAGGCGAATCAGCGACAATCGTCCCCTTGACCGTCGCTCGCGTAGAATTCATGCCACTATAGGAGAAAACAGGCATTATCCGACTACCGCCTGCAAGCTAGTGACACGAAGCACTTCTTCTAGCGTCGTCCGGCCCTGCTTAATTTTTGTCTGGCCATCCGCAAACAATAGAGTCATTTCGGATTCAAGGGCAGCCTGACAGATACTTGACGCATTCTCGCGAGACTGAATTAACAGACGAATACGATCATTGGTAACTAAGAGTTCAAACAAACCAATACGCCCACGGAAGCCTGAATGGCGGCAGCGTTCGCAACCCTTTGGAGAGGCTGTTCCATCTGCTGATTCTATTTTGCATGCCGGGCAAAGTTGACGAACAAGGCGTTGCGCCAGAGATGCGACTAGGGAACTTGATACCAAATAAGGCTCAACACCCAAATCTAGCAACCTAGTTATCGCACTCGAAGCATCGTTGGTATGCAAAGTGCTTAATACCAGATGACCTGTCAATGACGCTTGAATCGCCATTCCCGCTGTTTCGCCATCTCGAATCTCGCCGACCATGATGATGTCAGGATCCTGACGCAACAAATTCCTCATGCCCGATGCAAAGGTCATCCCTTTCTTTTCGTTGATCTGCGTTTGACTGATTCCCTCGAGTTGATACTCAATAGGATCTTCCAAAGTTAGGATGTTCCTTTCTTTGGAGTTGATCTCTTGCAATGCACCGTACAGTGTTGTGCTCTTTCCACTTCCAGTCGGTCCCGTAACGAGTATTAATCCATGGTCGACGCGAATTAAGGATTGCCACCTCTTCAGCGTCACGGGGGACATCCCGAGTTCATCCAATGTATAGAGTCTCGCGCTTTTGTCCAATAAACGAATGACGATGCGCTCGTTGTGGCTGGTGGGCAAGGATGCAATGCGTAAATCGATCACTCTGTCTCCAAGTTGGACGGTCGCTCGTCCGTCTTGCGGCAACCGTTTTTCGGCGATGTTCATCTTGCCAAGGACTTTTATTCGCGTAAGTACCTCTTCTTGAATGGACTTTGGGATTTCGAAACTGTCGAATAGAACTCCATCGATCCTTTGACGGATTTTCACACAACCTTCGTACGGTTGAATGTGGATGTCGGATGCACCTGCAACGACAGCATCGAAGATCAATTGATTGACCAAGCGAATGATTGGAGCTCGTCCATCCGCGTCCAACAAATCTTCTCTTGAAGCGAGCAATGAAATTTGCTCTGAGATCGATTCTAGGCCAATCGACTCTAAGACTTGTTCCGCTTCGCCGTCGCGAACGGAGTAGGCTGCGTTAATGGCTAGACGAATCTGCTCTGAGGACGCGAGAAGAGGGCGGACTGGACTTCGTAATTTTCGTGAAACCACATCCAATTGAGGCCACGCCTTTGCATCGCTAATTGCCAAACGCAACGTGCTATCTTTCGGCGACTGAAGTCCAATGATCTGGTGCTCGCGTACGTAGCTAATCGGGAATTGGCGAATGAAGGCGGCCGGTGCGTGATAGGCTCTCAGGTCGTTCTCGATCGGCAACGAAAGTCGAGTTGCGAGTTCTTCTAGTCGCAGCATTTTTTTAGCGAATCAGCTCGGGCTGACTGGTCGGGAAATCTCCAGGGAGACACGCCTTACCAGCTTCTCGGTCGGACAAGTATCGCAGATCCGCGAAACGCGAGTCTCGAAGGACCATCGGACGAATGAAAAGGAAGAAAGACATTGTAGACTGATTCGAGTCTGTTCGACTGGTCAATGTTCGAATGATGGGGATCTTTTCTGCCCAAGGAATTCCCGAGAAAGTGTAGTTGTCTGCGGTCCTTTTGAGGCCCCCGACTACGACTGTTTTGCCGTCGGGGATCGTGACGGTGCTCCCGACCCGATCGATTTGACGCGCCGGAGGCAACCCGGCTGCCGCTGTCCCCGAGAAGGTACTGAATTCGACATCGAAGTCCAGTTGCAAATGATTGTCTTCGTTGATGTGGGGCGTGACCGTAATGATTGTTCCCGCTTGTTGATTTCCCCCCAGACTGGTAGTTGAAACTGTCTGAGAAGCATTGATGCTGCTAAAGGGAACGCTTGTCACACTTTCAAGTTTTCCGGTACTATTGTCGTTGACAAGGATCTTTGGTGCGGCAAGAACCTTTGCCCGCGAGTGTCCTGCTAAAGCGCGAACGACCACATCCGCAACTTCGGGATCAATGAGCGTTCCATTGAAGCCGAGGCCTGGGACGATCCGCAATGCACCTGTGTCGCGGTTCACTTCGCTCAGCCCGAATGAAGTGAATTTGAAAAGCCGCTTGGATCCAACTCGGTCCCCCGCAGACACCTCCACTCCAAGCGTGTAATTATCGGAAGTGTCGACAGCAATCACTTGGGCCTCGATCAACACCTGTGGCCGACGTTGATCCAACGATTCAATCAGTTTGGCGTAGAGCAGTTGAACGCTGGATGGAGCGTATACGATCAGGCTATTGGTAGAAATGTCGGCAGAAACGCGCGCCCCGCCGGGCAGTGTTGCAACCCCACCTGCATTGCCTCCGCCACCACCACCGAAACCACCACCACCGAAACCACCACCACCGAAACCACCACCACCGAAGCCACCACCACCGAAGCCACCCGATTGACCACCTGCAAACTGCGACCCACCTTGTGCGACGTTGGCTGCTCCAGTGAAGCCAGCGCCTGGGCCTGCCGCAGCCGTTGGCCGAGCAAGCGGGTTCTGTGTCGGTTGCACCAATGGATCGCGGTTGTCACCACTTGGTGCAAGTGGCAGCGGTGTGACATTCAGTCCGCCGCGGTTCCCTTGCATGTTATTTGGGAATGCACCTCCAGGGAACCCGTTAAAGCCGTTTCCTTGAAAGTTCCCTCCGCCAAAGGGCGCGTAAAATGATCCTGACGCATTGCCAGCGAAGCCGCCAGTGCCATACGCTTCCTGCAGTGCTAGCAGCGAATAGAGCACGTCAATCGCGCTGGCGTTCTTTAGTTTGTAGAATTGAATTGGACTTTCGTTTGTGTCAACCGCCGTATCCAATTCGGCAATCAACTTGGCGACCTGGCGATGTACATCTTTCGACGCGCGAACAATCAATAGATTTCCTTCGGAATCGACGGTCGTTTGGTAGGAGTTTTCATCGTTGGGAGGTTCCACGAAACCTTTGATCAATTTGTCGATGCGTTCTGCATTCGTGTTGCGAATACGATACACCTCGGTAGTAATGCCAAGCGATACGTCGAGACGCTTTAGCAATTCGATTGCACGCGTCACCCAATCCCTGGCTCCGGCGATCACAATTCGCTTGCCCACGGGCTCGGTAAAAAGTTTGACACTCGAACCGCTTTCTGTGCTCCCCTTGGATTGCGAAGTAAGGATGGCTTTGACTTGTTCTGACAAAACTTGTGCGACTTGATACTTGGCCTCATAAACCTGATAAACACCTTCCCCCGCGGGCTTGTCGATCAAATCGATCAAGTCGGACATGTTTTTTACGCTGGATGCATAGTCGGTGACGATGACAGCGTTCGCCCCAGGGATCGCGATGACTTTGGCCTCTTTGCCACTAAGAAACGATTCCAATAAAGTAGCCAACGCTTCTTCTGCTTTTAGGTTTTGAAGCACAAAAATCTGAGACACAACGGACGCAAGGCTCTCTCGCTCAGGCAGGGGCAATGTTTTACTGGGTTGTGCAATGCGAAGCATTCCTTCGGCTTCGATGATCCGTTTCCAACCTGGCGTATCTGAGTCCACGATGATGAGCCGTTCGGTGCGTAGCACACTACCTAGAAGCACAGGTAGCGAGGAAATAGGTATGTCTTGTGGGGTGCGAATCGTAATGGTACGCGATGCAATCTTCTCGTCGTACGCATACTTCACCCCAATTCTTTGCGAGATGAAGCCGACAAGCGCATCCAGCTTGACGTCCCCCTGCAGCGTCATTCGGATCTGGCCGGCGGGAGGAGGGAGCGTATCTTGACGCGCTGGAATTTCCAGGTCGTTTTGAGCAAATCCGCTAAGACACGGGAGCGCAATGACAAGGAAGGCTAACGAGAAAAGCTGCACTCGGATAATCCACGCCATAAAAAAATCCGTTGTTGCACTGGCTTTTCAATAAACGACAGGGTGCTCTCAAATAGAACTCAATGTGCTCGGTCATAGGAAAATTCCGCTATCGGAGTCAATCCCAGAGGTCAAGATCCTCGTTTGGATTAAGCTGCGGTATCAATTGCTAATGCCCCCGTCGAAGCCGCTAGAGCTCTTGGCCCGACCTCCTCGCGCTCACCTGTTTGTCCAATTTCAGTAAATGCGAGCAAAAGCACGATTCGTTACGGAGATAACGATCTTCCGTGCTTGAAGTTTTACGCAAATGCTACCCGATGCAAACTAAATGGGTGGCAAAAATCCTATTGGTCTTGCGAGCCTATTCTCTGCATAGAAATTCCTAAGGTTCGGCAAAATGTCCGTCAGCATGGAATTGTTTGGAATTCCAAACCAAGTTGCCAGTTCGGCGTTGTACTCATCTACCGAAGTGGTGGGAATCAATCGTCCGCGGCCAAGGTCCAAGTCATTGTTAAGAGCTAAGGTCAATGGATAGTTTCCGTACACTTTTCCGCCACCGACTGCGCCACCCACAATCATATGATTGCCACCCCAAGCGTGATCGCTTCCAGAAGTATTCGGAGCAAGAGTACGACCGAAGTCCGAAGCGGTAAAGGTTGTAACCTGATCTGCTACACCCAACTGCACGGTGGCGTTGTAAAAAGCAGATATCGCTTTGCTTACCCCAGGCAGCATCGATCCTTGTGCTGTCAAAAGGTTATCGTGATGGTCCCACCCCCCGAGCGAAACAAAAAAGATTTGTCTCGTTTGACTTAATGCATTTCGAGCGCGAATCACACGCGCTACCATGCTCAAGTTGGCTGCAAAGCCTTTCACGCCACCTGGAATGGTTGCATCCGCAGCGATCGCGTCGAACGGCGCGCTGATAGCAGTTGGCAAAACGCCACCTGCGCTACCGGTCCCGGTATTATCGGTGTTGTCAAAAAAGGTCTGGGCAGCATCGATACTTCGTCGTTTATAGCGTGCCATAGTTCGTTGCAATAGGTCGCTATAAAGAGCTCCCAATGCGCTATCTGCTGGTGGGTAGATTCCGTTGAGGCCAGTTGATCCATTGATGACGGTATTGTGAATCTGATCGTAGTTGGCACCGGTTGTGTTGCTGGTCCTATATCCAGCCGGTAAAGTCGCTCCTGACGAGCTAACGACATAAGGAACCACTTGGCTGCCTGTCTGGAAAACATTGAGCGACCCAAGAGCGATATTGATCGATATTTTGTCCGTCGGATTATGCACCGCTGTCAACAAATCCGCCATTCGCCCACCCCATCCACTTGCTTGCGAGCGAGACTGTGGAACTGAAGTTTGCCAATGTTGAATCAAGTCCGCGTGCGAGAACAAACCGAGTGGCTTAACCGCACTCCCGCTGTTGTAGGTTGTCTTGTTCGTGGGGACGACCAAGCTTCCTACATTTGCTAGGAATGCAGCCTTGCCGCTGTTGTACAGGGAATGAATTTCGGGCATGCCGCCGTGAATCCCAAGTTTTCTTCCACCCGGAGATGCAAGATCGATCGGGATGGGTAGCAGTTCCGACTTCGGTTTTGCAACGGTAGATCGCACGGTAGTGTAAATTGCATGTTCCGCGTTTTCATACGGGGTCAGTATGTTGAACGAATCGATACCACCATTCAGGAAAACGCAGACAAGCGCCTTATAATCACCACCACCACCACCTTGAGCATACGCGGACCCTGTCAACTGCATGTTGAGCAGTTGCGATAGGACAGAAGTGGAACCGAGCGCCGCGCAACCTCCTGTAAACTTCATAAATGCTCGGCGTCTTGCAAAGCTGTCTCGATCTTGATTCGAATCAAACGAAGAGCTATTTCTGGACATGCTATTATTTCCTCACCCGAAGTTACTTTAATTTTGCAGAAAAGGGATTACTGAATTAGCACACTAAGTAGTGATCAGTAACGAATCAGATAATATGGGGAGTTCATGACCGTGATCATGGCACCTCGCATCCGATCCCGCAATTGATTTGCCGTCGGAGGTGAAGACAGAGTAACTTTGGCGGCAATCGCATCGCTTAATCGCGTCCGGAAATCATCGGTCATGGTTCCATTGCAAAGCACATTGTCCAGATACTGAACAAACGCAGTTTGATTCGCAGCTATTGCTTTCTCTTTCGAAAAATCGAATGTCAACCGCGTATTGGTGTTCGTGCTGCCAGTTGTATAAAGAAACTGATCAATGAACTCGTTCACGACGTCCGACCGACTGCGATTAGGCCAAGAGTTGGCAACCACCGCGGTTAACACTTGAAATTCGGGAGCGAAAAGATCGCCGTTGGGAATGTTTCTCGAGCCGACCGTTGTTGCCAAGCCGCCAGAAGGCTGATGGTGTGGTAGATAGAAGTTAAAGACTGAAGGAGAACGATAGGGTGCCTGGTTCCAGGTGCCCGGGGCAGCGTTTAAGTAAAAGCGACCGCTGGTGTCCGTTGGTGGGACACCATAACGTCGAAAGAAACTTGCGTACTGTACAACAGGCTCGACCATTTTACCAAATTCTGTTCCCGAGGACGTTACCACCAATCGAGTTGGATTTCGCAATCGAGTCATGCGAATGGATGCCCAGGCTTCGCTGTCGACGAGAATTGCTTTGACGACAGCTCGCATGTCCCCTTTCACCCCCGAGCCGTTGTCGTTGAAAATCTTAGAAACTCGAGCGATATACGCTTTAGATGGATTGGAACGAACCAGTCTCTGGATCAACAACCTGCTGATGAACGGCCCTACATTTGGGTGAGCATAAATGTTGTCCAAGGCGGCCGTGATGTCGATATTGCCGTTGGTACTGCCTGGAATGGACTGGCCATTAAGTAATTTCTTAGACCCTGTATCATGAGCATTATTGGTCATGATCATGGGGTCGAGATAATTAACATAACCGCTGAAAATGTTCGTTGCAGTCCCGCTAGCGTAGTTCAACCCGGTAAACACTCTAGCAAAGTCACGAATGATTTCGTTGTCGTACGTTGGAATCACCCCTCCATCTTTGTCTAGTTTGTAGGTGCCATCAATATTCAGCTCATTTAAACCGATCGACATCAACTGCATGATTTCGCGAGCGTAATTCTCGTCCGGGAAAGTCCCAATAGTCGGATTTCCTTTTTGATTGCGAAGCGAACTTAACCATACACCCATCACAGGATGGTAGGTCACATCCTGTAGGACATCGCGGTATCGGTCGTCGCAACGGTTTAGCAGCATGTCATAATAACTGCTCATCCCAAACCAATAAGGCTTGTTGGGCTGGCCGGTCGGGATCTCGACAAAATTGAAATTGTCACCGCTTTCTCCAACCACGCAAATTTGAATTAGTGCCCATGCAATACGCTGTTTAAGTTGGTCCGGAGCTGTAATCGCATTGTGCCACCAAGCGTGATGGCGGTAGCGGAGAAGGTTTTTCGTTGCATCGTTGTAAGCTGTGATCCCATCCGCTGCCATGAAACTCTTCATCGTCTCGGTGTGAAAAGTGGTCGGCACCGCAAATTGGTCATCTATCCATTTGGAGCACGCCGCTTCGATGCCTAGCGTGGCCATTGAGTCAGCCAAACTCGAGATCTCAGTATCCTTGGCGCCGAACGTTGCTCGATTAAGGAATTGCTGTGCTCTCAATTCAAGCATCAGCCGAATTTGAGCCGCGTCTGTGGCCACCACAAAAGTGCCACCTCGCCCCGTACTTGCTGCCGTAGAAAGCAAGAGCGTACACAAGAAAGCGAGAAAGAATCGTCGCATAGAACACCTCATGAAATAGGAAGAGACAGATGCGTTTTGGGCGTCACTCTGCTCGGTCCATTACTTTCACGCAAGGAACCGATTAGGGCATAATATTACGGTTTGAATTCGTCGTCAATCATCACGAGCAAAGTGAGGTCAACCTCATTGCTGCGAGGTAGCTTAGCTAGTCTGTTCACACTTCTCCGCAGGACTTTCTAAATTTAATTTGATCACTGACCCGACTTCAAAAAGTTCAATGACCTAACCTTAACTCTTCGTAATCGATCGCTTTGTTCGCAAGGAACGACGGATCACTCCGCCAATAACAATGATCCCCGCCAACAGGATCGAAGTTGGTTCTGGAACCGCCGTTATGGACGTAGTAATATTGTCGATCCCAAAGCTCGCTGCATTTGTCAAGTTTGGAATCACCGTGACGGATGACAATACCCCCAAAGGATTCGTATCTACTATTCCAACGAAATAGGCGAAGGATGGAACTGAGCCACCTCCTGTCAGCGGAATTTCATTCGGAACTCCGTTTACAACTGCATTGTCAATCAGAGCGGTCGTTGTCCCAATCCGAAATCCTAGCTCGCGCCCAGTGCCGTCATCAGCTCTAAGTTGACTATCTGAAATAAAATAGAACCCCACAGCGCTGACGTTTGCTTGGAATCCGAAGGAGAACGATTGTCCTGTGGCTAGCGTTATCAATTCCCCAGCATCGGAACCCAAGAATCTAGAAGGTGAAAACGTCCTTAGCCCACCACCAAATGCAGGAGTGCCGTCCGTGATCCACAGTTTCGACGTGTTCGGATTTGATCCAAAAGTGAGTCCTTGAAAAGTTGCATTTGCAACTTCTGTCCCCAATGCTGTCGCATCAAAATTCACCAAGTTGGTATTTCGACCCGCGATGGCCGCAGTAAACGCCGCGGAATTGCGATAAACAATTAGTTCCGCTTTTAGGCTCCCAAATGGAACTATCCCTGACAAGACTGCCAAGATGGCCAGAAAGCTAACGCGTCGCATACGAAAACCGGCTTCGCGGATGGGAATAAGCGGATCCATAACGGAACCCAATCGTAGTAAGAATAGTCGAGTAGTGACCCCAAAGGAGTTCTGCGGTCGGAAATGTACTCATTGTTTTACCCTAATTCCAAAAGTTTTCTTTCCCAGAACCATTCTCATTAGGATTTCAAGAAAGTGGTTCAAAACAGACGGTTGTCAATCTTGCCAAAACGTCGATGAGCTTCGCTACTCTAAAATCGAGAAGCACAATCCAATGACCATTTGCGATCAGCTAAGCACATGCTCAACCTTTAAGGCGAGCCTCTCGCGCCACTCCCTCCCGGCTCCCGGTATATCCCATGTTGCCAACTCCCCAAAAGAATGCTGACTGTGGCCTAAAAACTAATACCAAAAACGGAATCCATCGGCTTGTCAGGAGTGACAATCGCGTACAATAGCGGAGAAGATTTTTGATTCAAACCGGATCCTAGTCGTTTTCCAGGAAACTGGCCCCGCCCCCGACCACCCTTTCGATTTCCCTTAAGAACTCGGCCCAAAAAGGCCGGATGATTGATGCCTCTTTATCGCAAATCGGTCGACTGCTACTACTGCGCGATCGTTTTTTACTGTGCCACTACGAATTGGATGTTCGCAAACCTTGCGACGGCGGACGATTTGCCGCCTGGCCAGTTGCTGACCAAAGGGGCAGCGATTTACAAGTCCCAATGCGCCTCTTGTCACGGAGAAAACGGGGAGGGCGGAACAAAGGATTACGCGGAGCCACTGACGGGTGATGCCAGTCGCAGGGAACTTGCAAAACGGATCTCCGACACTATGCCTGAGGATGATCCAGGTTCATGCATCGGCAACGACGCGGAAGCAGTAGCTGCATATGTGTTCGAAAATTTCTATAGCGAGGCTGCTCAAGTACGTAACCGTCCGCCTCGAATTGGTCTTGCTAGACTTACTGGGCCACAATTGCGGCAGAGTCTTGCCGATTTGTATTCGCACTTTGGCGGCATGCCCAATACAACGAGTCAACGCGGCATCAAAGCGATTTACTATGATGGTCCGAAGAGGAAGAACGAAAACAAAAAGGTCGAGCGAATCGACCCGCTCCTCCAGTTCGATTTCGGTCATGACGCACCCGTGGAAGGGGTTGATCCAAAAGCGTTTTCCATTCACTGGGAAGGGGGCGTTCTCGCAGAAAAAACTGGGCGATATGAAATTGTTGTCCGAAGCAGCTGCTCATTCGTAATGGATTTCGGGAGGATAGGTCGTGAACTGATCAACAATCACGTCCAATCTGGTGACAAAACCGAGTTTCGTAAAACGGTTACGCTGACCGCAGGCCGCGTCTACCCGTTCCAGATCGATTTCATTCAACGGGAACGAAAAACGGAAAAACCACCCGCCAGTATCTCGTTGTCTTGGATACCACCCCATGGCACTGAACAGCTAATACCCAATCGAAATCTGATCAGTGATGGGGCTGCGCCCACCTTCTCGATTGAGACCGAATTGCCCCCAGACGACCGCAGTTACGGATTTGAACGCGGTGTCGCAATCAATCGTCAATGGGACGAGTCGACCACTGCGGCTAGTCTCGAGTTTGCGCAAGTAGCAACCGAAGAACTCTGGCGCGACTATCGAAAAAAGCACAAGAGGGATGATGTTCCGGAAAGCAATAGATCCATTTTGCGTTCTTTTTGTACAGAGATCGTTCAAACGGCTTTCCGCTCCCCGCTGAGCGATGACCTAAAGAAACGTTTCATCGACAATCAAGTCGATGCATCCGAAGATGATGCCGAAGCTATTCAGCGATCTATTTTGGTGTCGCTTAAGTCGCCTAGGTTCTTGTACCCTTTGGCGGACAAAGAACAGTCTAGGTCCGCAAGACAAATGAATCGATTGACGCTAACTCTTTTCGATTCGCTCCCTGCCGAAGAGTGGCTTATCAAGAAGATCCGAGACAACCAGCTGGAATCAGAAGACGCACTTCGAGAGCTTGCAACGACTTTCGTAAAGGACTTTCGCACGCAGGCCAAAATTGGAGATATGCTCCACGAATGGCTCAACACGAAACGATTCGGCGAAATCACCAAAAATGAATCGCTGTATCCTGGTTTCGATCGCGAAACGGCAAACGATCTTCAGGATTCGTTGGATGCTTTCTTGGCGGAAATTGTCAGCAGCACTGCCAGCGACTACCGCCAGTTTTTCCAGGCAGACTGGACATTCACGACCGACCGACTGGCAGCATTCTATGGCGAATCGTGGAAGCCGCTGAATTCAGGGGAGAATGACTCCAAGTCGGGCCCGCACCCGCGACTGAAACGTAGCATAGGCGATCCAGGGCGTCGTTTTGGCATCCTTTCGCACCCCTATCTTATGAGTGGAATGTCCTACCACGATGCAACTTCTCCTATTCATCGAGGAGTGTTTCTTATTCGGTACATTTTCGGGCGCACATTGCGTCCTCCCAACGAAGCCTTTACGCCAATTAGTCCAGACCTGCACCCCGATTTAACCACTCGAGAACGCGTCAGCTTGCAAACTAGTCCAGATAATTGCCAAGTTTGCCATTCTAAGATCAATGGGCTGGGTTTCGCCTTGGAAAATTTTGATGCCGTCGGTAAGTTCCGCGTTCGGGAAAAGTCAAAGGAATTAGACGCATCCGGAATTTACCTCGCTCGAAATGGCAATGAAGTTTCTTTCAATGGTCCTCGCGAATTGTCCGATTATATTGTTGCAAGCGACGATGCCCACCGAGCCTTTGTGAACAGAGCGTTCCAACACTTCGTCAAGCAGCCTGCCGCCGGTTTTGGCCCTAATACACTCGACAATCTTACGATTCGTTTTCAACAGAACAACTTTAATATTAATGACTTAGTCGCTGAAATAGCTGTCATTGCGGCTACACGCGACCCAGCTTTAAACCAATAGGAATTCAAAATGCACCCATCGGATTCTCGTCGTGAGTTTCTATTAAAGACCGGTATCAGCGCAGCCGCTGCCAATTTCATGTTCTCCCTTCCAAGCTTGGGATGGGCTTCGGCGAACGATCCTCGCAAACAGCGACTCGTCTTCATTTTTAGCCCGAATGGGATCATTCCGGATCACTTTTGGCCTGAAAAAACAGGTGCGGATTTTGAAATGAAACGGATCCTCGCGCCCCTTTCCGATTTCAAAAATCAAACCATGACACTTAAGGGTGTTTGCAACCAGATTAAAGGGGACGGCGATGGCCACATGCGTGGAATTGGCTGTTTGTTAACAGGCATCGAATTATTTCCAGGTGATGTTCAGGGAGGGTCCGATACACCCGCCGGTTGGTCTATGGGGATCTCTGTTGATCAGCATCTCAAGAATAAGTTGCAATCCAATCCAAACACTCAAACGCGATTCGGTTCTCTCGAATTTGGCGTTATGGTACCGGAACGGGCTGATACCTGGACACGAATGTCATACGCAGGTCCAAATCAGCCTGTCGCTCCCATAGACAATCCATATCAGATGTTTGACAAGCTCTATGGCCAGACCAAGAATCGAGCACTACTTGCAAGCGTGCTCGATGATTTGACTGAGGACTTTCGAAAAGTGGAACAATTGATCAGCGTCGAAGATCGTCGCATGCTGCGAGAACACGTCAATATGGTTCGCGAGATTGAAAAAGAGCTTCAAGCGGAAGTGCAATTGCAAGCGAGAAAGGGGGACGTTGGCCATGCTGTTCCAAAACTAGCACCTAATATCGACGAGAAGAACGACAATATTCCTCAAATCACGCGAATGCAGATGGATTTGATGGTCAATAGTTTTGCGGCAGACTATGCCCGCATAGCTAGCTTCCAAATCACAAATAGCGTTGGCGAACCGAAAATGAAATGGCTCGGCATTGACGAGGGGCATCATCACCTGTCACACGAACCGGATACCAATGAAACTGCTTACGAGAAACTCATCAAAATCAACACATGGTATTGCGAACAAGTTGCTTATCTCGCAAAACGGCTAGCAGAAACGCCTGAACCTGGCGGGCAAGGTACCTTGCTTGACAATACGACGTTGGTATGGACCAACGAACTTGGCAAAGGTAACTCGCATACACGCGACAATATACCGTTTGTGCTAGTCGGTGGCGGTTTGGGTTTCAAGATGGGACAAGCGATCGATTTCAAAAAGGTCTCGCACAACCGCCTGCTCATGAACTTTTGCGAAGCCATGGGCTATCCAGAAAAATCGTTCGGTAATCCAGATTTCTGTGCCGGCGGCGCATTGACCGGATTGACTTAAAGGGTGTGTTGATGGCTCTACAACGCATCCCTTTGGGCTTACCACGACACAGCCGACAAAAGTCAAAGTAGCAGGCACATTCCATGTTCCGTCCGCCTGAAAACCCAGCCAATAAACGCAAGCATACGGCACGGCGGAGCGTGCCCGCTACTTTTGTCAGATGAATGCTGTTCTTGGGCTGCGTCAGCCTATCGCTCTTGGTACGCGGGCTTAACGATTCCAATAAATGACCGCGTTGTGCGTCGCACGGCCGACCGCGAGGATGTCTTTTCGGCCATCGCCATTGAGATCAGCGACCACCATGTCTTCCACGGCCACTTGACCGGGTTCGATAAGCGTTCTTTCCCACTTTTCGCCACCTACGAAATCATAGATGCGTATTCCGCAACGGTGGAGTGCATCCGCGTCATCCCGAACTCCGACCACTATCTCATCATCTGAATCGAAATCGATGTCCGCGCAGGCGACAGCATGCCCCCATTTAAGTTCATTGTCGATGACGTTGCGAAGCATGAAGCGAAGTGCCCGTTTGGGATCATGGGAGTACACTACAACTTGGTCGCCGTGCCAAGGCTCAATGGTTGCAAGGAAATTACTGCCGCCCGTGAAGTGCCCAAGCCGAATTTCGCTTGAACCTCGCAACGGCGCGACCCCCTGAAAACCAATGCCCTGTGGGTAAACGAACTTTCTCGAGTCCTTGGTGAACATAATGCGCGTCGCACCTTCATAGCTGGCCATTAATATGTCCGTGTTTCCTTCATCGTTCATATCAACGATCTCGAAGTTATGCGAGACGTGTCTCGACTCATCCAACACTTTCATTGGCCAGGCCTCCGTTTCGGGATTGCTTGGAACATCGAATCGAAGAAGTCGCACAGGGGTCTGATCGAATCCTGGGCCCGTAGTGTTGCGTCCCTTAAGTGGCAAGACGATCAAATCCATCACCCCGTCGCGATCGATATCCCCCCAGTTCATTCGATGCGTTGTCGGCTCTTCCGCGATTTTGGTATATTTCCAAGCCTGCCGTGGATCCTCGGGCGATTTAAGCCATCCAATTTCTCCTCCGGTTTTCGTGTTGTTGGGTTGCCAGTCATGCCCGATGGCCAAGTCGACCCTTCCATCACGATCAATGTCCAATGGTGCCATACAAACATTATCGTTCCTGGCGTTGGGCGTTGCGTAAATGACGTGCACTTGCCAAGTTGGATTTTCAAGCCAAAGGAACCGTTTGCTATCGGCGATCAGAATGTCGAGCTTGCCGTCTCCGCTCAGGTCCAATGTACGAACTGCATAGCCAACCTGCAGTTCAACTGGCAATTCCTGTGAAACCCATTGTGCCAGTAATGGGTTGTGAATCATCGCCAACAGGAATGCGACCAAGGCAAGTAGACGAATCGTTAAAAAGGCGTGAGGGCTCCCAATTTGTGTTTCTACGCAACGCATTACAAAAAACCTCTAAGAAAACTGGTGCGAATGACAAAGAATTATCATATCAAAAATGTCTCAACGGAACTCGTTGGCTTCCCGAGATTCGCCGCTTGGAATGCGACGGCGGAGTAGTTCCCACTGCCCAATGTCTATCGGCAACGACCATGCTCCTTTCCGTTTGAAGCGGTTAGGGCTTCCCATTTCGCTCACGACGGCAAAAAAGCACTTGCTTTTTGCAAAAACTCATAACAATCGTTACACGTGTTTATCTCTGCGCTGTCAATCGGTTTTGAGTAGAGTTCTCTATCGTTGCTTACTATGGTTTTGCAATCGTCGGCAATACTTGCCCAACAGGAAGCGATAAGCACAATCGTTGCAGTTTCTCGCATCGTGGAGCATGCACCCATTCACTTGCCGTGCGGACAATCGTTGGTCGGAGTTAACGCCAGATGACAAGCCGTAAACGCAGTCTAGCCAGGATCAGCGTTGTGCTGCCCGTGCTAAATGAACAGGCAATTTTGACCACGCTTATCGCTCAGATCTCAAGCACACTATCGGCTTCGGTGCCCTATTGGAACATCGTCATTGTGGACGACGGATCAACCGATTCCAGCGGGCAAATCATGGACGAACTGGCGAGAACTGACTCGCGCATCCATGTGTTGCACCTCGCCCGCAACTTCGGACACCAGGCGGCAGTTCACGCTGGCATATGTCATGCGAACGGCGACGCAGTTGTCGTCATGGACAGCGATGGCCAAGATGCACCCCAGACGCTCGCTCGCATGATTGATCATTGGCTGGATGGCGATGATGTAGTCTATGCGGTACGAATTGGTAGAAAGGAGAGTCTACCAAAGAGACTTCTATTCGCCGCGTTTTATCGGATCTTGTCTTCGGTGGCGTCAATTCAAATCCCAAAGAATGCTGGAAACTTTGGGCTGATGGATCGAGTGATTGTCGAGCAAATCCGGCTGCTCGGAGAAAATGACCGCTATCTGCCAGGACTCCGTAGCTGGATAGGTTTCCGCCAACGTGCAATACCGGTCGAAAGGCTCGCTCGTCATGATGATGAGCCAAGAGTTAGCCTCAAAGGTTTGGTATCGTTAGCTAAGACAGCACTGTTCAGTTTCTCTCGGGTTCCGCTTCATGCGTTTTACTTGCTCGCTTTCCTATTTGCGTTTGTCGCGATCTACTGTTTTGTTTCGGCTGCTATTGGCGCTACCTTGATTGCGAGTCGATCACAGCTTTGGGTTTGTGTCATTGGTGCGACATCGTTCTTTGGGTCGATCCAATCGCTCGGAATCGCAATCCTCGGTGAGTACATCGCTCGCATCTACGATCAAGTGCGCAATAGGCCGATCTATGTCGTGGCTCGGAGCGTGAATACATGCAACGAGCAATGCGACCAAGCAAAAATTCGCGATGAATCTCTTTCACGGTTGCTTGAACAAATCGACGAGCTCAGACATGAATTGGCAAATGAATCGAACGTGCATTCCAAGGAAAGGCTAGCAGAACGGTTAAGCTAGTGACCTTTCTCCTACATTCCAAGATGGCTTTGCGTTGGCTTTATCTGTTCCTTACTTGCTTCAGCCTGTTGGTTGCTGTCCCGTTATTGCTTACGACTTTGGCTCCTTATGATGACGAGGGATACGTCATGTTGACCATAAAGTCTTTTGGCGAGAGACGACCCCTCTATAACGAAACGTATACCCAATACGGACCGTCATTTTACCTTCTGACCGAGCCTTTGCATTCTGTACTTGGCTTGCCTCTTTCACAGCATGCGGTTCGATTCAAGACTGCCATACTTTGGGTTATATCGGTCCTTTTGACGATGGCGATTGTGCACAGATTGAGTGGAAACCGCCTCTTGGCGCTGTGCTCAAGTTGCATGGTCGCGATTCATTTGAGCAGGTTAGCTCTGGAACCAGGTCATCCGCAAGAGATCTCATTGGTAATGAGCTTGTCTGCACTATGGTTGGTTTGCGACGACTCTCCACGTCGATGGTGGATGGCTGGTTGCTGCGCTGCACTGTGCGGCATGTGTAAACTCAATGTGGGCTTTGCACTCACAATGCCGCTGCTATTGGCGGCAGTCTCAGTCCTTCCAAGGACTTTCTGCATACGCACGGGATGCGTTGCGGCCGCCTGGATGTTGGTAACGGCTGCTATTGGAACGACAATGCTGCCACTGAACTTACGAAGCAGTGGTATTGTTTGCACATTCGTTATGCTTGGTGCTTGGATGTCTGTATGCGTCCTCGCTTCTCAACGTGCTCGATCGAATAAGGGGATCGCCGCGATAGCTGAAACAATGGTCTCGGGCTTTGTCGTGTCGTCGCTTATTGTGGTCTGGGTTTGGAGCCAAGGTACGTCATTTGCGATGTTGGCATGGGGCATGCTCGGACAGCATAGCGGATTTGCAAGGACTTTTTTTCAGCCGATCCCAGTGGATTTCTTCGCGGTTCTTTGTAGCGTTGTCGTGTCGACATGTTACCGAAGTCGCAAAGCGATCGGAATCGCGAGTTTCGTTTGCCTTTCGATTGGACTTCTAAAGACTGCAAGTACATCGGTTTCGCCACTGACCTACCAAATCCAGAATGGAGCTGAATGGCTCGCATTGATTGGGCCTAGTTTCGCTCCGGCGCTCTTGCTGTACCGCAAACGACTGATGCGAGGGCGTGTAATGTTGGCTGGCATGACAGCTATTGGTCCTTGGATTGCATTCCCCATTCCGGGCACACAGCTGATGCTTGGTACAATACCGGCTTGGATGACGCTCGGCGTTGTAGCTAGCGATTTCATTCAGTATCAGGCATTGGCCGACATTAGAATTGCATTAACGACTTGCCCAAGGCAAAAGTTCCTTTCCTATTCGAGGCTGCTGTTGAGCTCCTCCTGCGTGGTCGGGGCACTCTCTTCGTTCATTTCTACTACCCGATGGATCAACGGAAAGTCGTTAGCGATCAATGGGAGCGAGTGGATTCACCTGGAACCTCCTGCCGCCGAGTTAGAGCAGCAGATTGTTCAAGAAATTTGCAATACCGGCGCGAAGCATCTCGTGTTTGATGGGCATGCGAATAGTCGATTCTACTTTTGGACAGGCTTGAAACCGTTGACGAGCGCGAATGCAACGATTTGGCCTTACCTACTTTCCCAAAGAGAGCTCATCGAACTAAAAAATTCCGTCGAGCAATCCAACTCGCTGTGCGTAGTCGTTCCACCTGGAATACCGAAACCATTGTCCGATTTGCACACCACCGAAACGACCACTCGGCAAAGTCTATACAACGGAACGGTGTTTCATTTCCAACATCCAAGTGGATGGTCCATTGGAATTCGCGAAAAATAAGACTACGACTTACTGATTTTCCCAACCAGCTTGTCAATCAAGTCGTCTAGTTCCGACCGTTCAATTCCCATTTTCGCAGCCGCTAAAGCAAAAAGTCGCTTTTCAACTTCGCTCAGTTTTCCATCCGCAGCCATAATCCGAACCAAATCGGAAAGCATCGCGATTTGCTCCTTTTTTTCCGTCGGCAATTTCAACGATGCTTCGTCGCTCAACGCGTACGCGACGGCCTTCCCCAAATCAGCCTCGTCGAGCCCCATTTCGCCGCAACGATCGACTAGTAAGGCTATTTCGCGTTCAGACAAATTTCCGTCCGCGGACGCCATTATCACGAGATTCTTAAGATGATCCAGGTGTTGCATGTTTCCATGTACTTTCGTTTAGAAGTGAACTCGCTTTATCATAGTCGAAGACTCGCAAAGCGTTGTCGTTCCAACTAGAAAGTTGCAACAGTTTCTTCGGTTGTGATTTGTGAAGCGGTTTCCGCAACTAGATTGGGAGTTTGATTGGCTTTCTTGTTTGGTAATGGAACCCGTCGCGTAACCAAAGTAACCAAAAAGCCATCCTGAACTTTCTCCCCTTTTTGATTGAGGAGTTGACGGTACCAATGCACTTCGCCATGCCTTCGACCACGGGGTTTCAAATCGATGATCTCTGTAATCACTTTCACTACATCACCGACAAAGACCGGCTTGGAAAAGCTCCAGCTGCGGATATCGACCAAGGCGGCCGTAAGCACTGCAGGAGCCTTGGAACTCAGACCAGCCAAAATGGAAAGTCCCAACAGACCATGAGCAACAGGTTTTCCAAACGGACCCCTCGCTGCATATTGTGGGTCCGTGTGCAACGGATCGTGATCGCCCGTCAAATCTGAAAACGTTTGCAAATCAGTGGCTTGGATCGTTCGATCCGTACTGGTCCACTTATCACCAATATTGAGTTGCTCAAAAGCAAGCGGTTCGTTCATCACCATCAAGTATCCATCTCCATCCAAATGGTCTTGAAGCCCTCACCTGTTGAGGTCCCTTCTGCAACGCTGTCGAAGATTCTCAGATGATGCAGCTTTTGATGCAACCCCGAATGGTGGTAAACGAAAAAACCAACCTACAATATTTCGAAGCAAATTTGAATAATTGCTCAAGATTACGTGAATTACCTAAACCCCCCACTTTTCCAACATTGTTATCGTGTTGTAGGGAATTAACTTTTGAGATGCGAATCGACTCTCAGCTCTAATACCGCCACGCAATCGTACCGCCACGCAATCAGCGAACTCGGCGGGATAATTAACTACTCCTCAGTCTCACTTGGCGGCGAGAATTTTGGAGCCGTCGACTCGACCGATTCTGGCTCATCTTGCTTTTCGGTCTTGAACGGTTTGGGTTCGTATGTTTCAATTGCTTGAAATTCACGCTTGAAGTCGTCAACACTTCTTTTTAGGCCACGATAGGTACCGCCGAGATTCCTGGCAACTTCAGGGAGTTTTGCTCCAAAGAGCATGAGCGCAACAACTCCGAATAACATCATTTCAAACCAACCGATACCACCAACCATATCGATAAAAGCCTACGATAGGAGAACAAATCAACGGGAGAAGAACCGGCCAACTTAGCGCAATGTCGACCCAAAACTAACTCTTGGTTGAGGGATCCGTAGATGCATCCACGTCTTCTTCTCGCATCCCTTTCTTGAATTCAGTTGCGCTCTTTCCCAGATTTCGCATCAGCGACGGAAGTCGAGCACTTCCAAACAGGAGCATTGCGACAACCAAGAATATCAAAAGCTCTGTGTGGCCAAGACCGAACATGGTAGGTTCCAATAAGCAAAGGGGTGGGGAGTTCAAACGAGGATGAACTACTTCGACCCTTTCATTCTATTGGCCTGGGCTGGAGTGTCAAACCTGGACATCGCCTTTGCTGCAGTAAAAACCGCGTTCCCTCTCCGTCGAATCGGTTGTTTCGCTTGGGAAAAGCTATCGGCATGGGAAAATGACGCACCTGTGAAACAAAATGCTGCATTTGCAGATCAACATCCGGCAGGTGGCCCCTTTCTCATCATCGTTGGCTATTCGCTCTTAGCCACTCGATTGCAATTGGGATCACGCTAACTCCAACAATCCCGATGGTTACTAGGAAAAAGTTGTTTTTAATCATCTCAATATTGCCGAACCAGTAACCGGCAACCAAAAATAGCGTGACCCAAATCGCTCCACCCACCACGTTGTAGAGCCAAAAACGACCAAAATTCATTTTCCCAATCCCAGCCACAAAGGGTGCAAAGGTTCTAACGATTGGGACAAAGCGTGCAATAATAATCGTCTTCGCCCCATACTTTTCATAAAAAAGCTGCGCTCGATCCAAGTGCTTCTTGTTCAGAAAACGGGAGGATTCGCTACGAAAAACTTTGGGCCCTATCTTTGCCCCGATCCAATAATTGACCGCGTCCCCAAAAACAGCAGCCACGATCAGCAAGGGAATCATGACGGTCAATTGTAGCGACGAATTGTCGCTGGCGCAGATCGCTCCAACCGCAAATAAAAGCGAATCGCCTGGAAGAAAGGGAGTTACCACCAGCCCTGTCTCGCAAAAAATGATTGCGAACAAAACCAAATACACATACTCGGGACCGATTGCGATTACCATCTCGTTCAAATGCTTGTCGAGATGCAGAACCCAGCTAAGTACGTCATTGAAACTCATAAACCGAACTCGCTAATTTGAAACGCTAAGGCAGATCGCTTCTTCCCGCGGGCGTAATCGGGTTGGTTTACGCAACAGCAATGTATCGCCGCTAGTTGTCCAATCATGAACGTCAACTTGTTGTGTTTACCATCGATTATTAAAAAATCGGTAATTTAGCAGAAGGCAACGCCTACTTAGCAGTCTGAATCGGTACAACCGATACGCGCTCAATCGATCTTATTCGAGCCGACAGCAGAAAATTCGAATCTGGCGCTGTTTATCAGCTAAGTCCACAAACGAAGATGTGCATTTCCAACCCGCTGCAATAATCCACTTCTCAAATAGATCGCCAGTATGACGCTGTGGCTCGCTCAAATAGACTACGCCACCCGGCTCCAAATGCCTTCGCAAGCACGGCTCTAAAACAGGGAACAGTTTAAAATCGTAGACGATGTCTGAACCGATAATCATTGGGAACGATTGCAATTGCGTGTTCCTGTCTCGCCAATCCAAAAGCCTTACTTGCACTTTGTCGGAAACTTGTCTCGCGTTGAACTTGCAGACCATCAAAGCCGTTGGCACCGCATCGGTGATCAAAACGTCCGCTCCACGTATGCCTGCCGAAATCCCCGCGCGACCACTCCCGCCCCCCAATTCCAAGATTCGTAGGCCATTCAAACTGGGGAGAGTCCCCAAGAACTGATCGAGTCCCTGCGCTGCTCGCCAGGAAGCTGCCCAAAATGGATCAAGTTCGACCGTCCCATCCTGACTCTTCGAAAGAGCGTTCATCAACAAGGAATCTGGATCCACCACGCGTGTCCACGGATACTCCCTGCCTGCGATGGTTGTGGATGTATGCTCGATAGGCACATGTTGCTGTATCCTCGCCAGCAGTCTTGCTTCGCTTTCTAACTGACTCTTAGATCGACTCGTCACGTTAATTATCTAGGCTCTTCCATTTCCCGGATGTAAGCTCTTAGACGCTCAAGCTCATCTTCCGTGCCTTTCAATTTTAGCATGTTTGCTACTCGTCTTTGCAACTCATGCGAATTCACCGGCTTCGACAGGAAATCATCGGTGCCAGCTGCAACGGCTCTTTCGATATCACCTAGCTCACTCAATGCCGTTACCATCAAGATCATGATCCGAGAGTGCTTCGAATCCGCTTTGAGCTTTCGGCAGACCTCGAAACCGTTCAGCTTGGGCATCATTACGTCCAAGAGAATCAAGTCTGGATGAAAAGTTTCTACTTTGTTCAGGGTATCTTGACCATCGATCGCCATTTCGGTGTCGCAGTCGATCTTGGCAAGCAATGCTTCCAACAATTCGCGGTTCTGCGCGTTGTCGTCCGCAATAAGAATTCGTGGTGTGGTCATCAGTACATTCGAGGCAAGAGTTAAACTGCAATTGCCAAACCTGCAGCCGGGACAGGAAAATGATTGGTCATTTGCTTGACCTCAGAACGAATATGTTCCAATGCGTCTACATTGTCATGCGCCTTGAGCGCCGAAGCGATCCAAGTGCCGATGGTCTTGAACTCCTCTACACCCATACCCCGCGTTGTCAACGCTGGCGAGCCAATGCGAATGCCGCTCGGGTCCATCGGTTTGCGTGCATCAAATGGAATCATGTTCATGTTGACGGTGATGCCACAGTGCTCGAGCGCCTTCTCCGCAATCTTTCCACCGATACCGAAACTGGTCACATCGACAAGCACAAGGTGATTGTCTGTGCCTCCGCTGATCAATCTCAAGCCTTTAGACATGAGTGAGTCAGCAAGCGCTCTCGAATTATGGATGACCTGTCTGCCGTACTCTTTGAAGCTCGGTTGAATCGCTTCTCCAAAACATACTGCTTTGCCTGCAATTACATGCATCAACGGGCCCCCCTGGATACCTGGGAACACGGCGCTGTTGATCGGTTTTGCATATTCATTCTTGCAAAGAATCAAGCCGCTCCTCGGGCCTCGCAAAGTTTTGTGTGTCGTGGTGGTAACGTAATCCGCGTAGGGAACTGGCGAGTTGTGTACGCCTGCAGCGACCAAGCCCGCATAATGCGCCATGTCGACCAACAACTTGGCGCCGACCTCTTTTGCGATTTCAGCGAACTTGTCGTGAAAAATCTCTCTAGGATAGGCGCTAGCACCAGCAACAATCATCTTGGGTTTATGTTCTCGTGCAAGTTTGATAACCTGATCAAAGTCAATGCGATGGTTAACCGGGTCAACTCCATAGGAATGGAACTTGTACAACTTACCACTGATGTTCAATTTCATTCCATGAGTCAAATGTCCCCCCTGTGCCAAATCCAACCCAAGAACGGTGTCGCCAGGCTCTAAGGCAGAAAGATAAACAGCCGTATTGGCCTGCGAACCCGAATGAGGCTGAACGTTTGCATGTTCGGCTCCAAACAACTCCTTGGCACGATCGATTGCCAATTGTTCTATGACATCCACAAACTGGCATCCTCCATAATATCGCCGCCCAGGATAGCCTTCGGCATACTTGTTCGTGAGCACACTACCAACGGCTTGCATTACCGCAGGGCTCGTATAATTCTCGCTTGCGATCATCTCAAGCCCCTCCTGTTGGCGAAGTGCTTCCGATTCGATCGCCGTCCAAACCGCTGGATCCTGAAACTGAAGTATGCTCATATGGCTGCTTGATGGTAAGTGTTTTGGCGACGTCGTTCTGCGACAAGGCACGGCAGATTCTCGTGGAGGTACCCTTATTCGTCAATCTACATTGGTATTTCGGCCAACGTTCGAAATTCTCGTACCGTTTACCAGCAGAGCCAGACGTGAACTATTAGGGAATCCCCAGAATACTCCTGCGATTGAGAGCCATTCATTTCTCATGGAAACAAACAATCCCTACGATGGTACTTCTTCTCACTGAGAAAAAGGGATCGCCTTAACAAGTGTTTCATTTAATTTCGCGATCTGGGTCAGATACAACGAAGCTTGGTCCGTAAACAACGCCTGAAGCTGATCCTCCTTTTTCACGCGTCAGCAAAAATTGAAAAAAACCCAAAGTATTTAGAATTTCACCTGGTTTTCATGCGAAGTAGTTGCGACCGGACAAAGGCTTAACTATATTTTCGGCTCTCGGCGGGGTGTGAGATTTCCTTCTAGAAAAACTTTATCGCCACAAAGGTGTATCGTGTTGGCGACTTGGAGACAAAATGAAACGAACCATCAATCTTGTCCTTGCTTTTACGGTCATGACCGCATCATTCTTGACCAACCGATCAACGGCGGATTTAGTAATCAATTTGAATTTTGCGAACTTCAATACCGCCGCTCCAGCTGATGGTAGCGCGATATTGGGTGGATCGACAAAATCCGCGGCTCAAAATGTCATTCAAACGGCTGCGAATTATTGGACGAATGCTTTTGCAAACAGTAGCTCCTCGCGCGCCTTTGCTACGAACGGAAGAATCACTCAGAACATCACAGTTGGTTGGCAATCTCATGCCGGATCGACCCTTGCTACGGGCGGTACCTCTTTTTTTGGAAACGGGGCATTCGCGGGTGGTTCTCTCAACTTTGATAACGATGGTTCCAGCCTTTTTTATGTCGACGCAAACCCAACAAACAATTCGGAATGGCTCCAGTCCTCTCAACGGAATATGTCATTCAATGCCGTCAACATGAATGTTGAACGCGTTTTCTTTGACGCGTCGGGTTTTGCTCGCACCAATAATGATTTGCTCTCGGTCTCAATTCATGAGATTGGGCATGCACTTGGTTTTTTGTCCGGCTATCCTGGATTTAGTGGCAACATCACGAGTGGCCCATTCAACAATGCGCAAATCCCAGTCGCCGGGGGCCACACAAATTTTCAAATTCTTTCCCCAGCTGGTGGTCAGTTCCCATATAACCCCGGAGGCGGCTCATTCAATCAGTTCTTGTACAATCCAAACGTGATGGGACCATCTCTCGTCACAGGAGTTCGTTCGACGCTTACCGAAGTAGACATCGCGATTATGGCACAGACTTTGGGATTTGACATGAATACTGTTAATTTCAACCCAACTGCTGTTCCTGAACCTTCATCCATTATGTTTGTTGCAATGAGCATGCTCGGACTCGGAGTGGTAGCGAAACGTCGGAAGTTGCGGGTCGCAAACTAAGGCGCAGGTATCGAAGCCGGTTGCAATGCAATTGTTGGCGGTACGCCTTGGAGTCGCTTGATAACGGCTTCGAATTCCTCCACCTCTTTAGCACCTTCGAGCAGACTGTAATCCAGTTCGAAGGTGCGAAACTTACCAGCGGCAAGCTTCGGAACGCGACCAAACTTGCGTTCAATGTTGCGATTGAATGGAAACCCAGTACCAGGTTCGAGACCAGTAACGTATCCGTCAGCATCGGCTGCAGTGTTTTTCCACAGGGTAAAATAAGGCAATTGTGAAGTTTGCCATGTTACCGAAACGCCTTGGTTTCCAGTCGCATTCTTGAATAATGCATGTGCTCTCCCGGCTGAATCAGACTTGGGATAGACCAAGTATACTTGTTCGACAAAGCCCTTGGTTGGGTGCTCATACGCCGAATAGGACTTGATCGATTTGGCAGCATGAGCATTCATAGGCTCGACTCTTTCCGCTGCGACAATCGTCGTGGCACCTTTTTCCAAAAGTGGATGGCCGAAGTTCGTGTGGTAGATCAATTGGAACTCTTGATCGTCTGCTCCGTGATTGATCAGTCTGTCGGTGATTCGCAACGAGTTGGAGCCTGGTACAGTTGAAATCTCTGTGATCAGCTCCAGTTTCGTCCCGTAAAACATTCGCTCATTAACAACTCCTTGTACTCGTATGCGGTAAGGAGCCTTGCGATCGATGAGGACTAAAACCTTCGATGCCGGTATGTTGCCTATCTTGCCGTGCAATGTGAGGTTCATTTCCACTTTGTCGCCCACATTATTCACAAAATCATCTTTTCCAGGATGTCCGGCCGATTCAAGCCCGCATCGAACCAACCATTCATTGAAACCTTCCAGCCAACCGAGCCCTCCACGACTCTCTAGATTGACGAATTGGGGATGGACCACTTCCTTCACAGGCGAGTCCCAGCCTAACTCCATGCCTGGATCTTTTAGGTCACCTGAACTGGAACGCTTCGTAATTCGCAATATGCTCATTCCTCGTGTGGGGACAACCACGATCTTCATCGCACCGTTGTCGATTGTGATCAACTCGCAGCCTTCTTGTTTACCACCGCGCAGGGTCGACTTTTCGATCGACCACGCTAGGGGTTGGCTGGAAGACGCATTTTGAATGTCCCGGTTCGTGAGCCGAAAGGAATCCGACTTTTCTTTGGAAGAAGGATCCGTGAGTACAAATGAATGGCTGTCATCGGTGTTTCCTTGCGAAAAAACCGGACAAATAAAGAACAAGACGCTGAGTCCGAGGGTGGTATATGAGATCCACTTTGACATTTCAATACTCTCCCATAAGTAACAGAATGTAAATTGTATTCTATGGCTTTTCTGCTCGGTAACGTCAGTCAAAAACTTCTTCCAACGCGGCTCGCATGACGATGGGGTCTGGACTTATGCCGGTCCAATATTCCACTCCGATTACACCTTGATTGACGAGCATTCCCAACCCATCAATCACCTCACATCCAGCCCGCATTGCGTCTTTGATCAAATTCGTTCGCGGCGGATTTGGGATCACATCTGCAACGAGCATGGTCGGTAAAAGAGTAAAAACATCGATGTCCAAGCGAGCATCCACATCCGGATAAAGTCCGATCGAGGTTGCATTCACTACGATGTCGGTATTCTTTGGAATGGAATAAATCCGGTCCCACGGAACGAAATCCGATCTCAAGCCCCCGAAAGTTCTGGCGGCAACAGCGCCTCGCAGAAGTTCCATCAATTCCTCGCCCCGTTTTGGGCATCGATTTACGATTGTGATGTTGCTACATCCTGCAAGAGCCATTTCCACGCTGATAGCTCGCGCAGCACCGCCTGCACCAAAAATCACAGCGGTTGTTCCGGTTAAGAATGGGGCGATCGGAAGATCTGTGGTTGAGCCCTCTCCATCCTTTTTTTCCATCGAACTGCGCGAAGGCGATTCCGTTTTTTGCAAATGCAATTCCACATCCAAGTCTGCTGCAATCGCTTTTAATTGATCTTCAGTCAGATTCGAGTTGATGTCAGCAAAAGCCCCAGTTGTTCTCAACGATCTCATCACTCGGGCTGGAGTTATCCCTGCCGCTACCGCAAAACTTCGGATCGTGCACGGCATCACACAAAACACTTTCCGCCTGCTCGGCAATGCCGATGGCAACTTTTCATTAGGGTCGCGTATTGCCCGGAGCGCTTTGACAAACCCTTTGCCATCCGTGTTCTCACCGATCAATAGACCCCCACGTCGCACAACGCAATTGACCGCTTGCATCAGCCTTGCGGACTCTCCCAGCCCGTCGAGGTGCTTGATCACCTCTACTTTGTGAGGAATCGTGCAGTTGAAACCGGCGAAGCCCATCGCTCGGGCACCTTGAACCGCGTCGCGAAGTCCATTGGGAGAGACCTCGATTGTCAAATAACGCCAATCCAAGCCATGATTTCGATACGCAGCCTCGATCATCACTTGCGTTGGATTTTCCGATATGGGTTGACCGAACGCAGCAGTCAATTCCTGCTTGAAATTGAGGGGTTTGTTTGGCATACTTTTTCGAATCTAAAGGTTGCTCTTTCCAACTGGAGAGCAAATCTGCGGGATTGAAAGTGACTTGACATAGGGATACACTAGGGGGAGATTAGCGTCAATCATGCATGGTAGAAGATCGTTATGTCACCGTAGCATTAACTGCGACTGATTGACAACTCAAGCTCGGATGATTCTCAGCCTCCTGCCTCGATCCGTTCGGTTTCAACTCAATGATTCGAGTCCTGCTCTTACTCACCGGGTTGCTTCTGACTTCCGAACCTCAGGATGTACAGCTATTCAATTTGAACGCCATACCGAATTTTAGCGCGGACGAAATTGAGTTCTTCGAAAAGGAAATACGACCAGTCCTAGTCCAACACTGTTACGAGTGCCACAGCACAGACGCTGCGGAATTGAAGGCCGGTTTGTTCGTCGATAGCCGCGAAGGGCTAATCAAAGGGGGCGAATCAGGAACCGCAATGATTCCAGGGAAGCCCGCCGATAGCTTGTTGGTTGCATCGATCAAATACGAAGCAAATGAGATGCCGCCCGATCGTAAGTTGGAACAGAGGCAAATCGATGCCATGACCAAGTGGATTGAAATGGGAGCACCGTGGCCCAAAGTGACTTCATCCACAAGTCACGAGCCTTCCTCAACCAAAGACTGGAGGCAATTCGATTGGAAGGCGGCACAACAGAGCCATTGGGCTTGGAAACCTGTCCAACGTCCAAGCGTCCCAGTGGTCGATGCGGAGATGGACGCAAATCCGATCGATCGCTTTGTTGAAGCGCGTCGCCAACACGCAGCACGTGGACCAGTAGCCTTGGCGGAGGCGCCCATCTTGGCACGAAGGATCTATCTTGACTTGATCGGAGTTTTACCGACTCTAGAAGAGACACTAGCTTTTTCTAAGTCAGCTTCGACCGACCGACAAAAAGCCGTCGAGTCGCTCGTTGGAAAATTATTGGACACAACCATGTACGGGCAGCGATGGGCAAGACACTGGCTCGACGTAGCTCGATTCAGCGAAGGGCAAGGCGGGTTTTTGGATAATGTTGAGCTCAAGGAAGCCTGGCGCTACCGCGATTGGGTCGTGGACGCACTCAATCAAGATTTACCTATCAACGATTTTATTCGCTTGCAGATTGCAGGCGACTTGAGCGGCAATCCGTCCGATGCGATTGCCACCGGATTCTTTGCACTTGGACCAACTTACCAGTCCGATGGTGGTGACCCCGATAGTGTTGCTCAATCGCAAGGCGAAACGCTCGACGACCGAATCGATCTTCTGACTCGCGGTTTACTGGGTATCACCGGTTCCTGTGCCCGCTGTCACGATCATAAATTCGACCCTATCCCGCAAGCGGACTACTATTCTTTGGCCGGCGTATTCATGAACACGTCCATGCAGGCCCTACCTTTGGACTCAAGCGACGTTGTAAAGAACTTTAGCGAAAATAAAGAGGCAATCGAAAGCCTCAGTAAACGGATTAATCCGCTCACGAAAAAAATCAAAAAAGAAAATCGGGAGGCCACCGCCGAGGAACGGATCCAGCTTGACGAATGGACCGCGAAGCTTGAAGAGTTAAAGAAAAATCCGAAGTCGAACCTGAACGTTGCTCATACGCTTCACGATACAGGTTCCGAAGACATGAAGGTGGCTCTGCGGGGAAATCTCCGCAAGACAGGTGACATCGCTCCTCGACAGTTTTTGCGGTTGTTGGTTGGTGAAAACCCAATTCGTTTCACAAAAGGAAGCGGGCGAGAGGAACTTGCCGCAGCCATTGTCGAGCCGCGAAATCCGTTGACCGCTCGTGTTTTTGTGAATCGAGTGTGGATGCATCACTTCGGCGCGGGTTTGGTCCGCACACCAAGCAACTTTGGATCGCTAGGGGAAAGCCCAACCCACCCCGAACTTCTTGACTGGTTGACATGCGAGTTTATCGATGGCGGTTGGTCCTTGAAGTCCCTTCACAAACGGATCATGACCTCGGCAACTTATCAGCGCAGCAGCACTTTTGAGGAGCAGTCCTTCAAAATCGATAGCGACAATCGATGGTTGTGGCGAATGAATCCACGAAGGATGGACGTGGAAATCTGGAGAGACTCGCTTCTATCCGTGACTGGGGATCTCGACGCATCTCTAACCGGACCTTCATTTAATAAAGTGACCGAAAGCAAACGCAGAACACTATATGCAAAAGTCAGTCGGAACGGAGATGTCTTTGAGTCGGACAGTTTCTTAAGACGTTTTGATTTCCCTTTGATGCGAGCGACGGTCGAGCAACGTCCGAATAGCATTGTCCCGCAACAATTCTTGTTTCTCATGAATAGTGATTTTATGGTTCAACGCGCAAAATCGCTTGTTGCTCGCATTCAATCTTACAGCCCGTCGGATGAAGCAAGGATCCGGCAAGCCTACGAGCTCCTATACTCGCGTTCGCCAGAGACAGTAGAATTGAAAATGGGACTTGCGTTCTTAAATGCAACTAAAGATGGACAAGAGTTATCCAGCTGGGATCGCTTTGCACAAGTCTTGTTGAGTTCGAATGAATTCATGTACATAAGGTAAATAAAATGTTTCACCGGAGTCCATTCCCGCCATTGAGTCGTCGAGATGCGCTTCGACAAATGGGGGCTGGTTTTGGCATGATGGGGTTGGCGGGTGTGTTAGACCAATCATGCCCGTTAGCAAACACTGCAAGGGCATCGACTCCAGCTTCGGGAGCCGCTTTTGCATCACCGCTAGCCCCAAAGCCATCTCACTTTGCGCCCAAAGCAAAGTATGTTATTCAGTTGTTCATGCCCGGCGGGCCATCGCAAGTCGATACGTTTGACTACAAGCCTGAAATTGCAAAACATGCGGGTGAACGGCCAGAGTGCGTAGATCGTAAGTCGCTTCGCAATACAAAAATGGGGCTGATGCCGTCCCCTTATTCCTTTCAACAGTATGGTCAGTGCGGCAAGTTTGTAAGCGAAATATTTCCTCACGTCGGCGAAATGGTTGATGACATTTGCTTTATTCACTCGATGCACACCGACACGCCAGAGCACGCTGGGGCGATGATGATGATGAACGCCGGGCATTTGCAGCCCAGTCGCCCTAGTATGGGGGCTTGGTTGGTTTACGGTTTAGGTACCGAGAACCAGGACCTGCCAGGATTTGTCGCAATGAGCCCTCGCGCACAGCCTCGCAATAAACTCGCGAATTGGAGCAATGCATTTCTGCCTGGAGCTTACACAGGTACTTACGTAAACATCCACGAGATGCGGTCGGAACGCATCTTGGAGGACCTCAGGAATGGTTGGCTACCGAGGGCGGAACAGCGACAACAAGCAGATTTGTTAACGCGATTGAACGAACTAGACTTGCAGCGTCAACAACAGGACCAGCATCTGGAAGCAAGTATTCAAGCTATGGAGATGGCTTTTCGTATGCAGTTTGCCGTGCCAGATGCATTCGACACAAGCCAAGAGACCAAAGCTACGTTGGCCATGTATGGCGATAGTGAGTACGCGAAAGGTTGCTTGCTAGCTCGTCGTTTGATCGAACGTGGGGTCCGTATGGTGCAGCTCTCGCATTCCATCGATGGATACGATATCGCTTGGGATACCGGACACGGCAACATCGTCGACGGGCATAGAGCATTGGCCGTCGCTTGCGATCAAGGGATTGCGGCCTTGATCAAGGATCTCAAAATGCGCGGTCTATTCGATGAAACGCTGATCGTTTGGGGGGGCGAATTCGGACGTGCGCCAACCTCCGAAGGCCAAAAGGGTCGGGACCACGATCATTATGGCTTTACCACTTGGATGGCAGGTGGTGGGGTCAAAGCCGGAATCACCTATGGTGAGACCGATGAGTTCGGGCTGACTGCGGTGAAAGACCGTGTCCACGTTCATGATTTGCATGCTACCATTTTGCATCTCATGGGACTAGATCACGAGCGGCTAACCTATCGTTACAGCGGGCGCGACTATCGATTAACCGATGTGCATGGAAAAGTAGTGCATGGGATCTTGGCTTAGTGGAGCAGATGTCCCATTTACGAAGACTCGAATCTTTCAATCGGTTTCAATGGTCCTCGCCCAATTGTGGTTCTTGTCGAAACTAATGATGTCGACTCGGAATTATAGTGCGATAAATTTCTTGGCTAACCCAGTCAGTTCATCCGGCGTTGAGGGCCCATGATGAAAATAGATCGCGTAGCGAAGACGCAACTGGTCATCTTTCTTAAAAACATCGTTGACGGCAGGTTCTTTGCCATTGGTATATGCGGATTCGCCAAAAGGGCTAATCGAGAATAAACCGTAGTCACGCACATGGTATCGACTTGGTCGGAAATTCGCGGGATGGTCAAACAGGGTTACTCCGTACGGTTTGCCATCAACTGATCCCGTGTAGTCAACCCAAGCGGATCGCTGCCCCCAACACTCTTTGGTCCCTTTTTTGCCATCCGCATTGAAGACTTTGCCATCTCCTTTGTTCTCACGCTGGGATTCGGCAAGCCGAAAACCGAATAAGCCTTCTTTGGTATCTTTGAAGTTGACATTGTGCGCTACCATTTTGAAATTGATGTCGTACGCAAGCATTCGGTTTGCAAAGACGGAGATGGTCGTGGTTTCAATCATCACGTCGCCCCCTTGGCTGTCGAGCCAGTGATTGGTGACTCGCAACTTGGCCGGATTTCCTTCTGCCACTAGGAGGTCAACTCCGCGATTTTCGATCTTCCCTCTCTCCGCCCAGAATTTGATCTCATTAATCTCGTCGACGGAGACCCAAATCCCTTTATGATGCGGGTGGTCTCCTTTGTAGTCCGCTCCCACGATGGGCCGAGAAAGCAATGCATTGTCCTCGCTCTTGACCGGGAAGAAATACGGTTTCGGAAGGCTCTTGGCAAAGTGGTAGGTGGTGAATTCCTTGCCGTTCAGCGTCACGTTGACGGAATCATTGTTTCGCTTGAGGCTGACCGTTTCAAACGCAAAACCAGTACAGGAAAATAGAACCGCAGCAAGAAGTCCGGTGATCCAATTTTCGATATTCATAATGCTAACCAATCGCGAATTGCAAGAGTCTTGAGGGGAGGGAAATGGCACAGTTTGCTTGTAGGCCTGCCGTTCGCTTTAATTGTTTGAAGCAGCGGCAGTAAACGTTCGGTAGAATTCTACCTTCGGCTCGCCCCAGCGTGTATTCTGTAGAAGGCAACGGCATCTAAGATACATTGCGGTTAAGTCATAATCCATATGGCGAACTGTAAAACAGCATCTGCATTCCTTGTTACAAGCCTTAATCTAATCCTCGACAATGTGACAGCAACTGATCGCTAGAATGGGTCGAAGAGCTATGAGCGCAATTCCCATTCGAGTTTTTTTCGTTTCATTCTTCCAAGAAAAAGAGCATGGAAAAAGATGGCAAGATTCTTAGTAATGTTGATTCCAGTCCTTTGCGGTGTGCTTGCTTCCAACGTTTCCTTAGCACAGTCTCCGTCTGACGAACGAGCGGAATTGATTCGATCGGGCTATACCAAGTCCGAAATCCGCATCCCGATGAGGGACGGCACTGAACTTTTTACGTCCATCTACGAACCAAACGATACCGACCCAGATAAACAATTTCCGATTTTGCTTACTCGTACACCTTATAGTGTTGGGCCATATGGACCTTCCCAGTACAAAACGCGTCTTGGCCCTACAGTGGAATTTGAAAAGAATCGCTATATCTTCGTTTTTCAAGATGTGAGAGGACGGTACATGAGTGGCGGCGACTTTCTCGACATGCGTCCGCATATTGCGAATAAAACATCAAAACAGCAGTTCGACGAGAGTAGCGATACGTACGACACAATTGACTGGTTGGTCAAAAACACAAAATGAAATAATGGGCGTGTAGGGCAGTGGGGAATTTCCTATCCCGGTTATTATACTTCCGCAGGTGCAATCGACTCTCACCCTGCCTTGGCAGCCGTATCGCCACAAGCACCAATCGCGGATTGGTTCTTCGATGACTTTCATCGCAACGGCGCTTTTGTGCTGCCGATGGGTTTCAACTTCTTCTATTCTTTTGGTCGACCACGTCCTGGACCGACGACGGAGGGCAATCCGTCATTTCAATTCCCTACGCGGGATGGTTATCAGTTCTTTTTGGAACTTGGTCCACTCAGCAATGTGGATAAGTATCATTTTCGCGAAGAGATTGGATTTTGGAACGATTTAGAATCGCATCCAAACTACGATTTCTTTTGGCAAGCCAGAAACCTGCTGCCGCACCTCAAGAATATTAAAGCTGCCGTCCTCACCGTAGGTGGATGGTACGACACTGAGGATCTATACGGACCGCTCAAAACATATGCTGCCATTGAAAAGCAGAACCCTCGGATTCGAAACCACTTGGTAATGGGCCCATGGTATCACGGCCAATGGGCGGGCGACGAGGGCCGAAAACTCGGTCAAGCGGACTTCGGATTTGCTACATCAACCTGGTATCAACAAAACGTACTGCTCCCCTTTTTTGAGTCGCACCTACGCGGCAAGCCAATCGTTGATCCTGCCGAAGCAACTGTATTTGAAACAGGCTCCAACCGTTGGCGACAGTTTGATCAGTGGCCTCCCAAGAATGTGAAACTCACCAATTGGTACCTGGGTGAGAACAGTCGACTGGACACGGTCGCCCCAGTAGTCGCCGAGTCCTCCGATTCATTTGTTAGCGACCCCAACAAGCCAGTTCCTTATACGATGGAAATTACAACTGGATGGGCCAAGGAATATGTCACGGAGGATCAACGATTTGCATCCTGGAGACCAGATGTGTTGCTCTACCAAACTGAGCTTTTGAAAGAGTCCTTAACGGTTGCCGGTCCTATCCAAACAAGCCTTTGGGTAACCACTACCGAAGGGGACGCGGACTGGATCGTTAAAGTAATTGACGTAATCCCAGGTGCGGGGAGAAACTCAATTGCAGGCAAGGAACAGGTTGCTAACGGACGGCATGAACTCATCAGAGCCGGGGTAATTCGAGGGCGTTTTCGAGATGGTTTCGCGAATCCGAAGCCCTTCGAGTCCGGAAAACCAACCCTCGTTGAGCTTGAAATCAGCGATATTTTTCACACCTTTCAACCTGGCCATCGACTTATGATTCACGTGCAAAGTACATGGTTTCCTTTCATCGATCGGAACCCGCAAAAATATGTCGCTAACATTTTTGAAGCAAAGGAAGCGGACTTCGTTCGTGCAACGCATGGAGTTCTACACAACCCACAGTTCCCTAGCCATCTCAAGCTGCCTATTCTGCAGTAGCGTTCTAATCAACATAACAAGAAAACCCGGTAAAATAGCAACTCTGCTTGCCTGTTTCGTATTTACGAAGTATGTTTAGTCACGAGATCAAAGAAACCCTATTGCACAAGTTCAGAGTCGGGAGATGGAGTTTTTCAAGCCCCCAGCAATGCTCCATCTCCCGCCATTTTCTAATTTGATTGCTGCTGTCCCGAACGAAGCCTATATGTGAGTCACTAATGTGCTCACCTTTTTGATGAGCCATCGAATCGCTTGTGAATCATGTCAGAGACGCACTTTACATCTCCTTGTGATTTTACAAAAACGAATACCTGGGTAAACACTTTTCTGTATGCGGTCCCTTTTGAGGAAGAGCGTGCCCGCGTTGTAGAATTGGCTCGCGGCTGGTTTACTTCGCAGGATACGACGGCTTTATCGCTTTCTCTCGTAGAGGCCTGTGTGTCGATTAAGTCTAGTGAACGGATTATCGTCTTTGCGAACGAAGCCTTTCGCTATTTTATCTCGCAGGATTCAACAGTCGTTGGCAAAAACGAATCGTCGTTCGCGTTTTCGAAAGATGCGGAGCTTGCGAAACAGACCGATGAACTCATTATCGGCGGGATACAATCGGTTGACTGCGAGCACGTGGGGCGAGATGCACAAGGAAGAGCATATACCTTTCGAACTTTCAAGTGCAAGCTAATTTCCCCTAACGACAATTGCGAATACATTTTCACGATGTTTCGCCCATTAGCCATTGTAGGAAGGTCCTCGTCCGAAAATGGGAGGCCGTTATCCGAACTGCATGCTATGTTTCTCTCTTTGGATACAATCGATCAAACGATTTGTAGACTAGACGCTCAAGGAGAATTGACCAAAGAAATTGCTGCGAACGTTGGTCTCACGTCTCGTTCCATTGAAAATCGCCGTAAGAAAATGCAGGAATTTTTTCGAGTTGAACGAGGAATGGATGTGATCCGCATTACGATTCGTCTGGAGGAACACGGATTGCTGCCTCCAATTGACTGGCATGATACTCTTTAAGTTCCTACCTCAACTTTCAAAGCTAGTTAGACTACTGCTTTGTCCAGAGCGTTCTTCAAAGCTGCTTTCAATCCGTTCGTGGGTTCCCGGTTTGCATGGCCCATTCCATAAGGGATACCTGTTTCGGTCATCGCGGTTTGGATCGCCAAAACTAAATCGCTGGCTTGCTCTCGATTGCGTTCAGCACCCATCATCAAAAATAGGTTTGGCGCAACGCGGGCCACCGAATCATTCGGTCCAAGACAACCCTTCAGAGCTTTGGAAGTTGCGATTATATTGGCATCTAACGATGACTCGTCTTGATCTTCGTTGCCTATACGAATCGACACAATACATGCAGAATGGCCATAGACGCGGCAGCGACGCTCCTCAGCCTCCAAGACGTTTTCCCAGCCTGCTAGGTTCATGAGCCCAGTTTGATGATCCATGGAGGTCCTTGTATAGTTCTTCTCCGCTCGGCGTTGGCTTGAAATGGCTTTGAGCTCTGACGCAAGTAGGCAACTGAGCAATCGACCAAACAATTCGATGAGAGGCAGCTCTCCATGTAGGCTTTCCGGTTGCGTTTGCGGGTCGATGGCGCACAAAGTTCCAAAAAGGGACCCATCCGCATCGGAAATGGGGACTCCGACATAAGCGCCAATATTTACCTGCCGACCTATAGGTGCGTTCGCATAAGCTGGTATATCAATGGATTTGGGCGCGATGCATGGCCCACGTCCTTGAACCATTTGCGAGCAAAAGGAATCGGCCCATCGAAAAACTGCGCCGTCTTTGACTCCATAGCCGTGATCCTCGGATTGCAAGACAATCCAATCGTCTCCTTCGGTGCGAGTCACCATCCAAAGACCAAAACCAAGTCGCTTGTGCAAAAAAGCAAGCACTCCGCGCGAAGCGGATTCAAAGTCAGCAAATGAATTGAATTTTTCCATTCCCAGCCGATTCTTTCCACAAAAATTATCAAATTCTGTCGCATGGGTAAAAGTACAAAAACTAATCGAAATACGCAAGACAATAACAGCGGATTTGCCTACGTGATTGAGTTGATCATGACAGAAGGACGCTCGATACACTGTTGTTGCAAATTACATTTCGTTGCGTTTGATTTAATGACTCGCAAGCAAAGTACCAACGAAATACAGATCTCTTGGCAGGTCCGGTTTGCTCATGTCCCAAATTTGCCTCGGGATAGTGACCCTTGGAATGAAGGACTGGGGGTGCGATTACGGTACGGCCGCTGAAATTACCGGTGCATACCTTGAGTCCGGCGATCGGCACTCGGTCTAACGCTGGTCTGACACCGCTGGTTCGGTTCGACAGGAAATCACCACTCCGCATACATCTCTTCCGGCTTCTTGGCGTAGCACGCAAGCTGTAAGTTCGATCTCAATGAAGCCACTTGTACGCAATATCTCCACGACGCGATCCGTCGCATGCGTGTAACGACCCGATGGTTGCAGGACGTATTCCGATTCTTCGGTCTTCGATGATAGTCCATCCGAGCTGGAATGCGACTCAAGGGTAAAGGCCAGCCAGCCTCCAACGGAACGCAGGGCGCTTCGCGCTGCGGCACAGAAAGGTCGTAAATCACCGAAATAGTTGAGCGTATCGGCAGATGCAACCAAATCAAAGGCGTTCGTCCTTGCAACAAGATACGCTGTCAACTCTGCTTCCGTTAATTCATCGTACAAAGACCGCTTTTCGGCTTGCACCAGCATCTGACCGGAGAGGTCGACGACGTACAAGGTGGCTGCGTACGGGAGCAACCACTCGCCCAGAAGTCCTGTTCCGCAGCCGGCATCAAGTACTTGCAAAGATCGAGTGTGTGGCAGCTTCAGTCGCATTAAATGCTCAGCCAAAGACTGTGGGGCTTGGTATCCTAACTCCGTCAACTTAGCATCGAACGTATCTGCGAATTGATCAAACAACTCCCGTACATAGTCATCTGATGCGCGTGTTGGAGGAGAACCCTCAATGTACGCGCCTCGCAAATGCTCTGCTATAGGATGGTTGGGGGCGAACTGAAGCCATTGATCAAGTGCTTCACATACTGATTGGCGATCTCCCACTCGCCTCAGTAGTGCAACATAACGTTTACGAGCGTCTTCTCGAGATGCGTCACGCTCAACGCATTGCCGATACGCGTTCGTCGCTTCTGTCCAATTCTCTTTGGCATAGTGTAAATCCCCCAATTGCCGAAACAGAGAAGCATCCTTTGGGAATCGATCGATCGCTTCATGGCAGACGACAAGTGCACTTTCCACGTCAGCATGGCTCTCCAAAGCAAGAACCAGATTCCTCCAATACTCAATATATCCCGCGTTCGATTGGATTAGCAGTCGTAAAGTTTTTGCGGCATCACTAAATCGGCCAAGCAAAAAATAGGCTCGGGCAAGCTGTTGCTGCGCCGCAGTTGGATTCCCACCCGCCGCAATGGATTCCTCGAAGTACTTTGTTGCTTGTGAGACATCCTTCAATCCTAGCCATGCCATCCCCAGTTGATAGAGCGAGATTGGGGAACGTTTTCCCGTTCGCATGCGATTGCTCAATGCATCAATCACATGTTGAAAACGACCTTCCGATAATGCCGCATCGAGTTCTAATAGCTCTCGCGATTTTTTCTCGTTGTCTGGTTTGGTTCGATGCGTTTTCCGATGACTGGCCATTTGCTCTCCGCTAGTTCGAATCTTGCAATGCTCCGCAGTGGTTCAACAAAAAAAGCATTAAAGGCGATTCCCACTCCGTCGAGGGAATAAATTTATTCTGATGCTGGACTAATTGTAAGTCTTGGCCATCGGCCATGCCGATCCAGTAAGTTCGATCTGTAGATTCGTAGTACCCGACGAATCCTTCTCGATGTCTAACAACAACTTGTCATCGAACCTCTCGGCTAAAAGCACGAAAACGTCGCCGCGGATTGCATCGTCAGGGAAATCAAAATTGACAGACAAGATCGACGGAAACTTGTAAACGCCACATGCCCTTGCGTTGTCGGTTAGTAAATAGACTCCCGTCCCGTTTAGAGAAAAAAGCTCTTCGATAAAGTTACAAAATCGTTCGGATTTACGCTCCTCAAAATCGATCGATATAGTTCGCTTCGGCAACCGTAAGAGTTGATCCCGATTTGCATTCTTGATGTGATCTAGGAATTCCATCGAGGAGATGTCTTCTTCCTCGATGGAATGCGATAGCTTCGACAAAGCAGCTACCTCACTCATGTATTTTTTGAGATAGATGCGTCGTTGTATTTCGATTTGTCGACTATCCATCGTAGTCAACTTTCGATTTGTCGTTCTGGAGCTTCGGCCGGCCATAGTTATTCATTCGAGGCTGACCCGTGTCCGGGTCTGTCTTAATGGTTCCTGCCTCAAAATGGCCCTGTCCTGGGTGACTGCTATCGAGTGTCTGCTGCTGGACGGATTTGGTTTCAGTGCCTCCACCTGGTTTCGGCCTTTCGTATTGATATTCGCGTCCAGAGGCATTTCTAGATTGCGATTTAGGTTGTTGACTCGTCGGGATTCCCTGTTGTCTCATGGCCTCTCTGCGCGCGGCGCGGGGCGTAACTTCTTGGGTTGGCGTACCGGCCGCCTTCTTGGGAGACTGCGATGCAGCACTTGGGTGTAGGCCTTCCAAGTCCACATCGATGAGCGGATTCGTCAAATAGGCAAAGGTATTGAGACTTCCTCCTAGTCCCAAAGGGTCCGACTGAATATATCGAGCCAGTGCAGGATCGTAGTAGCGATGGCGGTTACTGAAGAGGCGACACTCCAAATCCTCGTAATGGCCGGGCATCCGAATGGGCATTGTGAATTCGCTAGGCTTGTACTTCTGAACCGCACCGAAGGGTGCGACGATGGCTTGCCAAACGCTTTCGCCATTGTTGTCCCGCACATCAATCGGTTGGCCCCGTTGGTCGTGTAGGACTTGATAGATACGACCTGACTCTGTTTTTGCGGTCGGACTATCGTAATCCGCAATCAAAATAGGGGACAGTGCAGTGTCATCTGCATAAAGGTAAAGCCTTAGCTGTTTGCCATCCAACAATTCACCTGCCAGGCGATGTTCGTCCCAGTAAAAATCAACGCGATGCTGACTCTCATCGGGCGCCGTCCAGTATTTGGCAATGCGACGACCCAATGGATCGTAGTCTGCATGCCAATCGAGGCCATCGCTTCGACGAATGCGTGTCAGACGGTCTAACGAGTCGTAGGTGTATTCGGTCGTTGTACCATCGACATGATGACGCTTCGACAAGTGCATCCTCGCATTATATTCGAACTGTTCATCGGACGTGCGCTCCAATTGATTGGCCACACCGACCTTGACCCCCGTTAGGCCTGGTTGAACTAACAGATTGTCGGCGGTGTCATAGGCAAACTGCTGTTCTCGACCACGTTCATCGATTTGACCAACCAAACGATGGGCAGCGTCATAGCGATACTCCGTCTTGCCGTTGCGAGAGTCTTCGATCCTTTGAAGGTTACCAACTGGCGTATAGTCGTAGGTCCGCCACCAATCTCCCTCCGCGAGGCCACCAACATAATGCGAAACCAACTGGCCGCGATCATCAAATGCCATCCATTGCTTAACACAATTGCTTGTTTCGATTGCAAATCGTCCGACAGAGTCCCGGCGAAGTGTGTGTTGTTGTCCAGTGGGATCCGTGAGTTGCACTGATCCGTCCGAACGTTGCTCGTATTGGATTGGAAATCGTCTAAGTACCTCGATTCGATCCAGGTTTGCAGCTGGTGATTTGCGTTCTACTCCGCGACCGTTGACCATGTCAGCTACTAATCGACCCGAAGGCGAATATTTTCTAGCGAGCTGACAGGTTCCATCGTTCGCCGCAACCACACGGGCAAGCTCATCATACTTGAATTCGATCCGAGGTCCATTTTTAAGCTCAATGACAGCGTGCGTGTCGTATGGCCCTGGCTCCAACGTCAATAGACGCGCGCCATTTCGGTCGTACTTCTCAATCAAGCCACCCGCATTGTTGTACACGTATCGTTCTCGCAGCTGGCCACCGCGATGGACAGCGGTTAAGCGATCGCAGGCATCCAATTCGTAAACGGTCTCGGTACCGCCACCGTCCTTAACGGATGTGACGGCTTCGCGAAGATTGTATTTGTATTGAATCGCACTGCCGAGCGGACTGCGTTCTTCCTCCAATAGGTTCCACGAAGTATAGCGATAGCTCCATCGTACCCCGTCTTCGTCGATTCGACTGGCTAAATTTCCATTTCGATCGAAGGTCTGCACTCTCTGCCGTTTAGTACCCTTGCTTCGCGTTTGTGTGACTCGCCCTTGTAGATCGAATTCATCTTCCGATTCGACAACGCGTTCCATCGGCTTTTTGAGCTTTATTGGAACCGATGCGATCGCTGCGGTCAGAGACGTCATGCTATCTGTCTGTTGAAGCGACGTCGGCGATTGATTGCCTGCTATCCAACCCTCCGGCGATGCAGGTAACTGATAAGCTAGTCCGTAGGGTCGGTGTGGCTGCAAGTCGAATGGAAACAGCCATTGTCCAGATGCGTCGATACGCCCAAGGTTTCCGCCCATGGAGTTGTAAATGTACTCTGTTGCATCGCTGTTCGGATCGATTTGTTGACTGACGTTCCCTGATTCATCGATCTCAAAAAGTGTTACGCCACCTGTCGCGTTTATTATTTTCGTCAACGCGCCTGATTCGTCGTAGTGGTATTCTGTTTCAGCTCCATCGGCAAAGGTTGCGACAGTATAGCAGTCCTCTGGAAAATACTCGAGACGAACATCATAGAGCCCGTCTTGCCCAAAACTGTGAAAGCAACGTCCAGCATCATCGTATTCATAATGATAGGCATATCCATTTCGATCGACCTTGCGAGCCATTCGCTTGTTTGCGTCGAACTCATAGCGTGACGTGTTTCCAACTGCATCGGTCCATTCGGCCAAGCAACCTGCGCGATCGTATTGATACACAGCAATGGATTTTTTGTCGCGAGTGTCAACCAACGTGACTTCGCGAATGCGTCCCTGAACGTCCAGTTCCAATTCGAGGACGGTCCCGTCGTCTGCGTGACCTCCTATCATCCGCCCCCGTTCATCGTAGTTAATTTCAATCGACCGCGTCGTAGATTGAATGGATTGCAAGCGGCATACGCCACGTTGCGGACTTGAGAAAACGAGAGAAGGCCAATAGGCAGCTGTTAACTTCCAATAGGAATTCGAAGAACCAGTCAATTGAATACCGTCGTGCTCACTCTGGAAGACCACAGGACCCGACGCGTTCTTTTCGTCCGCGGCTGCAGGCGCCGGCAGTGGTAGTTCTACGATGTCTCCGTCGGGCAAGCGATACTCGACTCGATCCGCGAGAAAACGCAGTTCATGTTGCCATCCATGTCGAAAGCCGAAGCCCATCGGTCCGTCCAAGTCGCAATGCAACGAGCTATAGAAGCGTGTCCATTCCAATGCCGGATACAACGGGTGATCGAAGTCGATGAAGCTGTCAACATTTGCCCCTGTCACCACATCGACCGGTTCCCCTGTCCGCCCGCATGCTTTGTTGTGCGGCGGCGTTTTCTTTTTGAACTTGCTTTTGATATCGTCTACTTTCTTGCCGATGGCCCTGCCCGCCTTGGTCTTCATGAACTTCTTGAAGGCCGCTCCAAGAGCGGACATCCCAAGTTTCATGGCCATCGCCATCAAGGAGATCGTGGGTGGTCCTCCGACTAAAACCGGTGGACCTGCTGGTATCGGCAAGACGTTGCTGGTCGGCAAGACCAGTGATTTGATTGCACCTTTCTTGCGTATACGCGGGATCGGGGGCATACCGATGCAATGACAACTAAGCGCTGGTAACCCTAGGTAACTCTGAGCGTCACCGTCAACGTTTACCGTCGCACTCCCCATGAACATTTCGCATTCATTCGCGGGCGGCTTCACAAAAACACCACCGATGGGGATGTGCGGAGGCATACAGACGCCTTGTGTGCCGGCTAAAGCCCTCGGTAGGAAATTGATATTGACCGTTGAACCTACAATCGGAATGTAGTCCATCGGGTCCATAATAAAGCCAATGAACGGGTGCGGCACAGGCACCGGTGGTACCGGACCAGGTGGTTGGATGATATGGATATCAATGCCCAACACCGGATCGAAATGCTTTGCTGCTGGCATCATGTTAGTTAAGTCCTCATCGAAGCGTGTGCAACCGCTCGCCAATCGCCTACAAGTGACTGATTACATAGCCTTTCTATCGATTTTGCTTGTTGCGCAAGCTCGGGGCGTCCAGCCATTTCGGTTAAACGTAAGGCTAAATGGGGGGCCGTCGACTGAAGTCGATCGTCTGCGGGCATGCTCTCAAGAATGCGCATGGCATCGCGGCCGTCCTGAAGTGCCGTTTGATGGTCACCCAGTTGCTCGCTGCAAAAGCTGGCCATGCGTCTTGATTCGAACGCAGCAAAAGTGTCATTTGCTTCGTCCGCAACCTTAGCTGCTTCGTAATAGTACTTTCTTGCCTCTTCAAATTTACCTTGTCCGACCAAACTGCCAGACAGTGCCAGATTGCTTGTTATGACTGTTTTAGGCCGCGACGGATCCGTTGCGGATGCCTTCAACGCAAGCTCTCTAGCCTGTCGATAGGATTGGATCGCTGGCTCATGCTTTCCTTTTGTCATGAAAGCACCTGCGACCAACATTTCTACTGCAGCAGAAAGCGAGTGCCACCCCTGAGCACTTCCGATGGCCAACGCCAGTGTGGATAAAATTTTGACTTGGTCCAATCGCCCACGGTTGGCGTACGAACCGATCTGCACAAACAAACGTCGGAATTCGAAAGCGGGACCGCTACCTGGTATATGTGCGAGGATCTCCAGGGGCAGGCCGTCCATATCTAGAACCGGTCGTTGGGAAACAACGACCTTATCAAATTCGTTCGCCCAGGCGTTGAGGGGCAATGCGGGGAGCCAGTCCGCTACAAGCACCCGCACCGAGGATGGCCAATAGGAAACGCGGGCCAACTCATGCAACCATCTCTGCCAATGTTTCTGATCATCGATGGCCGGGGGCATCAATACCAAAGCTACGTGCTCCACGAATTCAGCGTAATGCATCTGCAAGGAGGCTGCCACCGCGACTAAGTCCTGGATGGACTCTTGGCTATCAGAACTTCGCGATGGACTCCAACCTCCGGGTAAATCCATCGCCTTGATATCCTCTTCCGCAATAGCGAATTCGTCCGCCAAATGCTGCACAAGACTGGGTGCAAATTCCTCGGGTTTTTCAAACGGGACCGGGAGTACTAGGAACAAGTCATTTAATTCGCTGTCCTCTTCATTGTGCCAAGCCAAAAACGTATCGAGCATTCGCGACGAGTCCGTTTTCAGGCACCAACGCAATATGCGTGCGTCTTGTTGCGCAGTAAATGATTTCCAGCCTCGAGTCAATCGACCGACGCGTTGCATGACAGGATTGATTTTCATGGTCTTGACTTTGATCCTGTCTTGGAGTCCCATGCTTCCGCAGGCTCGACCGGCTTGGCTTCAATCGCTGTTTCCGGTTTCTCAGGTTGGCAAGGTTGGCCTTGTCCCGGCGCTCCCCCAGAATTGATATTAGTGATCATTCCTTGAATGGAGATCGCCGCCGGGGAAATATCGATGAAATTTGGACCGACCTTGAATGACATCTGCATCATGGCTTCCAAAATAATGGTATTCGCTTTGATATGCACCTCACCCATCGGACCCGCTTCAATCTGAACCGCACCCCCTGCCTTCAGATGGACATCACCGCCCACGTTCATCGAGTAGTTCGCGCCGATGTCATTGTTGGACGGGCCCTCCACTGTGAGATGAGTGCCACCTGCTCCAACCTTTTTCACTTCCTGTTTGTCGATGACGATATCCGCTCTACCTCCATCCTCGCCTTTGCCGATCAGCAACTGAAAATCACCTCCGATGTGTTCGGCCTGGTCGCGTTTGACCGTAAGAATCTTATCTCGCCAAACAAGCTGTGTTAAATCGCCTGCTTCCGATTTCTTTTTGCTTGTACCGATAATCTCGTGCTGATTGGACAGCACGCGGTACTTCGCATCGTTCAATGCGCGCACGTCCAGATCCTTTTGGGCGTGCATAAAAACCCTTTCCTCACTTGCCTTGTCCTCGAACATCAGTTCGTTGTAACCGTCCCCACCCGGAGAGCTGTTCGTCTTGATATAGCTCTTGGTCTTTTCATCCGGCAAGGAGTAATGCGGTGTTTGTTCGCCGTTGTATACACTACCAATGATGATCGGCCGATCCGGGTCCCCATCCAAGAAATTAACAACAACCTCTTGACCGATACGTGGAATTGCCATCATGCCCCAACTCTTGCCTGCCATAGGCATCGCAACGCGAACCCAACTGAAAAGTTTTTCACCTTCCTTAAATCGCTTGTCTCGACCTTCGCGATCCCAATGGTAATGAATCTTCACTCGACCATGTTCATCGACGTGAATTTCTTCGCCTGCAGGACCAGCAACGGTTGCCGTCTGAATGCCCGACACCAGCGGCTTGGCCGTCAGTCTCGGCGGAATAAAAGGAATTTCTTTGATCTGCGCTTCGAAGTGATTGCTATAGGCTGCGACAGATCCGCCGGACGAGATAGGTGCTGGTTGGTTTGCCGAATGGGAAATGGACGTGATCAAATACTGCTTGCCCACTTCATCTGAGTTGCTGTGATGGCTGGCAATTTTGAACGTGACACCTGCTAAGAAACTCTTGCATTGACTCGATGCGGACACGGTATTAAACCGCGATTGCTCCTCAAGCAAGCGGAAATTTGCCAACTTGTTCCCATCATCCTTCTTGTCGTATTCACCCGCATAGTCGTAAAGTTCATATCCGCTATTGTTGTCGAGGGCAACCGCTTTGACTTTTTCCGCCTTGATGTCCTCGGAAGGCGTCTTGAAGTTGTAGTCGTTGAGCATGTATTTGCCGGAGACAAATTCGTAGTGGTGTTCCCAACTTAAGATATGGTCCTCTTTGGTTTGAGTCCCAGAACTGCTCGGGAAATTCACGCTTGCTTCCGCAGCTGGCTCATAGTTGGACTCCGAACTCCAAACCATGGTATGTTCGCTTTTGTCGTGCTTGAAGTAGTACGACACACCATACTGCTCTAGCATCCTGGAAAGGAAATTGAAGTCTGTTTCACGGTATTGGACACAATGCTCCACTTGAGGCGTATCCAGCAATCCATCGGTCTTGTCCTCCCACTTCGGATCGACATGCAATTCTTTCTGCACGCGCTCAATCGCTTTCTTGAGCACTTCCATTGCACTCTTGCTTTCCTTTTCAGGGTGAAAAATAAAGCAGCGTGCAGCTCGAGAAAGGAACCAAAGCCATGGGACTAACCGAATACGATAGCTCCGGTAGCTCATTTTCTTGTCACCTGCGTTCTCAGTCGTATCGCCTGCAGACATGTGCGAAACGTAGCCGTGAAAGTATCGCGGATCTTCCCCGTCGCCTCGATCAAGTCGGACGCAAATCGGGACGCCAATCACATCCGACGGTTTTAATGTAAGCTCGGTTGAGACGAGCTCGACATGAAACTCGAACGGTCGAGAAATCTGTTCGCGTCCAGAAATGGATACCACTACGGCTTCACCGCCAAACGGTCCTTTTACTTGCAGCTCTAACAATCTATGGGCCATGATCGCAACTTTGCAACAATGTGAGGTACATTCAACAAAAAACGGGCAAGAGGAACACGCCTCATGCCCGTTGTGGCTTTTTCGTCAAACTGGACAAGACACAGGTCTAGCCAGCCATCGGGCTTCAGCCGTCATTACGCCGATTCGCCTTCTTCGACCTTCCAACCGTACTCGACATTCGATCCCTTTTGACCACCAGCCGAAGCCGATGTGTACTTCACTTTGATCTCCTCAAAGTTCAGGCTGAATGATTCATGCGGGCGACCGTTTGGCGAACCGCTAACCGAATAGCTGGTTACCATCACGTTTTTCAAATCGTAGGTAAAGTAAGGTTCGCGACCTGCGTCGGTACCGTCGGTGCAAAAAGCGATCTGAACCTTTGGATAGATCTTTCCTTTGCAGATAGACTCAGCGATCACGTTGCTAGCTTTGTCCATTTCCTTGGAACATTGAATATCCTCAAGTTGTGCGTTTCCACCTCGGCGTTGAACACCTGTTTTGCCCCCACCGGCACGATGGATCACTTGGGAGCAACTCTGCAAATCGCTCCAACCCTTGTGTCCCTTGTCAGCCGATTCACCATCAACACCGTCAAATTTTATGTAACAAGCCATGATTCTCCCAACCCCTTCTCGAGCATTCGCCGAGTCTCTAAACCCGTGACTGCCGGTCTGTTTCCCCACAACACTGCGGGGTTGGCTGTCACTTGCAACACTATCGTTCTCGGCGATTTGCAGGAAGTGTTGCTAACTTTCCAAATTATATTTCTCGGAGCTGGCTCTACGAAATATCGTAGACAAAAGCACCGGATTCATTTGCCGAAACTTTAACCTGGCCGATGCTGATCCCTTGCGCCATTCGAGAAAGCACTTCCGCCGATAATTCCGGCAAAAGACTTCGAGTTAGAATGTGATCAACATTTCTCGCGCCCGTATCGACCTCCGTGCATCGCGACGCGATCAACTCAACCAAATCGGGGGAATACTCGAATTTCGCATTGTAGTTGTCACGGAACCGATTCCCGATCTTTCCTAGCTTGAGTCGCACAATTCGTTTCAGCACTTCGTCACTGAGCGGATAATAAGGGATGATTGAAACACGGCCTAAGAATGCTGGTTTGAAGGTCTTCAACAGTTCCGGAAACAACGCCTGAATAAATGCGTCTGGCTCCGGTGATGTATCCGGGTCCGAACAAAGACTCTTGATAAGGTCCGAACCGGCATTCGAGGTCATCAAGATAACGGTGTTCTTAAAATCGATATCGCGCCCTTCGCCATCCTTCATCTGCCCCTTGTCGAACACTTGATAAAAAATATCCTGTACACCTGGATGCGCTTTCTCCATTTCATCCAGCAAGATAACACTATAGGGCTTGCGGCGAACCGCTTCGGTGAGCACTCCCCCCTCCCCGTAGCCGACGTATCCTGGCGGTGAACCCATCAAAAGCGAGACTTTATGCTCCTCTTTGAACTCAGACATGTTGATTACTGTCATATTCTGTTCTCCACCGTAAAGCAGTTGAGCCAGCGTAATTGCAGTCTCGGTTTTACCAACGCCGCTTGTCCCCGCCAGGAGAAAAACCCCGATCGGAGCCCTAGGATCCGAAAGCTGGGCTCGCGAAGTTCGAATCGATTGAGCGATGCGATCCAGCGCGTGCGATTGGCCGATAATGCTCTTCTCCATATGCTCCTTGAGTTGCAGTACCGTCTGAATCTCATCGGCCACCATGCGCCCGATCGGAATGCCGGTCCAAGCAGCCACCGTTTCAGCAACAGCCTGCTTGTCGACACAAGGATGTACCAGCGGACTTTCACCCTGCAGTGTTCGCAATTCCTTCTCCTTTGCGTTTAGCTGTGTCTTGAATTCAGACCGCTGCTCTAAACTCAAGGCAATCGATTCTGGAACAACTGGGACAACAGCCTCTGCCGATTTGGGACCATTCGTTGTTGGTGTTGGTGCAACAGGTGTATCTCCCGCTTCAAGCTTTTGGGTCAATTCATGAATCGCACTGACAAGCTGTTTTTCTTGATCCCATCGAATCTGCATAGCGGCTAGCTCGGACTCAACACCGGCATGCTCGGCGTTCAATTCAGCGATCCGTGTACCGTGATCTCGGCCGGTAAGTTCTTCGCGTTTCAGGATCGACGTGGCAACTTTTAATTGGTCGATTCGCCGTTTTGCATCTTCGACTGCAGGCGGAGTGGTCGCTTGACTGAGTCCAATTCTAGCGCACGTTGTATCGATCAAGCTGACGGCTTTGTCGGGCAACTGCCGCCCACTGATATAGCGATTGGACAATTTGACTGCGTCGATAATCGCATCGTTGAGTATTCTTACTCCATGATGCTTTTCTAGAGTTGCCGTTAGCCCTCGGATCATGTCGATTGCCACGGATTCAGCAGGCTCTTCGATTTTGACGACTTGAAATCGGCGGGCGAGCGCGGCATCCTTTTCAAAGTATTTTTTGTATTCTGCCCAGGTCGTCGCCGCGATGGTTCGCAGTTCACCTCGCGCTAAAGCAGGCTTCAACAAATTCGCTGCGTCCCCTTGGCCCGCTGATCCGCCAGCTCCAATCATCGTGTGCGCTTCGTCGATGAACAAGATGATCGGTTTTGGAGAGGCCTTCACTTCCTCGATAACAGATTTCAATCGATTCTCAAACTCCCCTTTGACTCCCGCGCCCGCTTGAAGCAATCCGAGATCCAGGGTTCGAACCGCGACCTCCTTGAGCGATGGCGGCACATCACCTGAGGCGATGCGCAATGCAAATCCCTCCACTACTGCCGTCTTACCAACCCCAGCTTCACCGGTCAGAATCGGGTTGTTTTGACGTCGCCGGGTCAGAATGTCGATCATTTGACGTATCTCATTGTCTCGACCCAACACTGGGTCAATCTTTCCATCCCGAGCTCGTTTGGTGAGGTCGATCGTAAACTGATCCAGCGATGGGGTGCGACCACCCGAGGGGCTTACCGCGGTTCCGCCTCCTTGAGTTGTGCTTGACGCCGTCGCGCCTGCCACTTCCCGAGCCTCCTCCGTATCGGCAGTAATGGTTTGAAGATCGCGTTTCAGGGCCTCAACGGAGATTTTCTCAAGAATAGGTAGGCTACTCAGAGCCGACCTTGATAACGATTCTGTTGCAAGTAGAGCGTACAGCATGTGACCGCTTCGAAGTCGTGGACTATCGCAATCCACGGTAGCGAACAATAAGGCCGAGCGAACCCATTCGACAATGTCGGGACTCAGTGCTGGGGGTTTGGCGTTTCCCGTCTTAAAACGATCGATGGCGCGAGTCAATTCCGATTGAAGTCGCGCGGGTTCAATCTCAAAACTGGATAAGATGGCTTGAATATCAAGACCCGGCGTTTCAAGTAACTTGGCAAGCCAATGTTCAATCTCAACGTTGTAGTTCGTTCGCGACAAGCAAAGGCCGGCTGCCCCCTCGAGCGAACGGCGGCACTGAGAGTCAAGCTTATCGATAAGTTTTTTCAAGTTGAGCTGGATCATTGAAAGCTCCTTTCCTAAGTTGATTTACAAAGCGATTGGATCGCGTAAAGAGTATCCGATAGCATCAAAAAATGGCGACGGTAAACAGTTTTCAGGATGTGCATCGTTCACGCTCATTGCATTCGCTTTTCGGTCACTCCCACGCGGCAAACGAATTCTACGGTACATTGCTAACTGCCGCTTGACTTAAAGCGGATTTCCTTCCGATTCAAATCGCGCATTTTTCGCATGGCAATCCGATCGCCAATCGCCCAGCCAAGTATTCCAGCCAAGTCTACTGGCTGAATCAATGCCTAGCTCTGTCCCTGTTACGTCAAGCCGATGCAGTGTGACCTGAATATCAAAATCAAACTGCGGACCTACATACGTTCTAACCAGTTGGGCGAGCGACGCCAGCAAGGTTCCGCTGGGAAGAAAGCGTCTGAATTGATCGAGTCGCAACGGTCCCACTTCGATGCGAAAGCGATGTTCGACCGCCCAGGTCCTTTGTCCTGCGACCGCATCGCCCCCCAACGCATTGTTTTTCGTTTCGCCGAGCTGAGTCCAACCGAGACTCGTTTGTTCCTCCAAAGGGATGCGAAGCCATTCACCTTCAAATGATGAAACCGATGAGGGGACTTGGAAATGATCCGATATCATTCCTTCCAACGCATCCGTACGTGGTCCAGACAGCGCCATGAGACCGGCGTAGTGCAACCAAGCATTATCCGATACCTGTAGTCGATTGCGCAATCCGCTATTTCCGAAACCCACCAAGTGCATGAGGCATTCGGTAACCAAATCGCTGACCTTGGCCTGATGGGCAGTCTCATACGCAACTGGAAAATGATGCTTCTCCCAAGCTCGATAGAATAAGGACAACAAACGGTGGTTAAAGATGTCCAGGAAATCACGCAGTCCCGTGTCTTTCCTTCGGATTCGATCGATTACCAATTGCGTGTAATGTTGTGGCAGTACTCCACTTGGGCCATATAGACCAAAAAAACTCGCTTCAATCGTGGGTTTGCCAGTCTCCTTTTCATCTAGCGAAATGCTGGCGATTTCGCTAGCAGGAAACGCCTCAGAAGCTTCTGCACGCAGTCGAATCGCTTCCTCGGAAGGCTTTAAGTCTCTGCCAAGAGTCGTACCGCTCTCCTTAAGCAATAAACGAACGGCTTGGAAAAAGCCTTGATTGGCTCTTTGCTTACTGAGTCGTTCTACGATTTGCTTTATGACTTCGAGTTTTTCAGGCATGTTCAAGTTGGATATACAAGGCGTCGCAAAACGATGTGGAAACTAAGCTAGAAAATGGACTTTTGGCCGGCTCTCGGTCGCCCAACCAATAGCGGAACTTCGCTCCGTTCCAATCGAATACAGGTTCGTGTGAATGAGTTCAGCGTAGCGAACAATCCAAAGAAGCGTTCTAAAACCAACGCGAACACAAATGGACCAGCCCCTACTAACTTATCGGGCTCCAACCAAACCTCGATATCCATTCCGCGGCATAGGCCCGAACCCGGTCCTCCTTTGACCCTTGCAACAGCAGACTTGCGATCGTATTTGATTCGCTGTACCGACTCGACAATATTCCTCGTCGCAGGCGAATCGCTTGGATTGTAAAGACGAAGAATCTCTCGCAGGGATTGGACACCCCCCTCTCCAACCAACGACAATTGATTGAGCGATAACTGAGAAATCAATCGCCAATGGTACGCCGCCTTGTCGAGCATCCGATGAGTTGGAGTAGGAGGAACTACACAGGTCGCTTGGATCTGACCACCCCCATCCGAGAACGCAAGTTTCAGTCGGTCGCGGGAAGGTAACCTGGCAACTAAATCCCGGTTGAGGCAAGTGGTTTCAACATCGAGAGTCCAATCCAAATCGGACATGCGACGGCCTTTTAAATCGACGAGGCTGATATAAACCTCACTCCCACGATCGGTCTCACCTGCGGAGGGTTGGGCTGCCCGCCGCGTTGCATACCAATATCCATCGGACGAACTTTCACCAATTTCATGCGAGGACGAATAAAAAGGGGAGTAGTTTCTCGTTTGGCCTTTGGCTGTTCTCGCGGTCACGCGATCGATCGACAGCACTTCCATCGTTCGCGTTCGTCGCGCATTGGGTACGACAAGATGCTCTGCCTGCAGTTCGTTAAGCCTGATCGGTTCTGCACGCTGAAAAAAGGAGTTGATTGCGGGTGTGCAACCTAGCAGTAGAGACGATGCTTCTATGCTCCGCTCTAGGCCATCAATCGAACGCGAAAGATAAACGATGATCTCCAAATTCTCGGGATCTAATGAGCCTTTCCACTTTTCCTGGAAGTTAAAATCAATGAAACGAAATTTCTCCGGGAAACAAAAGAACTCCGATAGGATTCTATAGGCAGCAAGTTGCCGGTGCGAATGCTCCACCAAACTCTCTTCGTTCAGAAATCCAGCCGGCTGAAGTGATGAGCCTGGCAGATATTGCCAATGCTTGTCCAATCCAAATGCAACCCCCACTGAGTCGCGAAGCAAGTTCTCGAAAAGACTTCCCGCCGTTGACGAGTCTCCATTGACAAACACTCGAAGTTCATTCATGTTCAACGCGGGTAGTTTAATTTTGCTTGAGGTCCGCTTGATCCGAATCTTTAGGATTGCTTCTATGTTTGCAGAGTTGGTCAATGGCGGTGCGGCAAACGGCGCTTTCAAATAGGTCACGGACTCGATCGTCAATGGCCAGACTTTTGCTGCAGAACACGTGCGAAATCGACACGGTTCGCCTTGAACCGATTCCGTCTCAAAACGCGTTCCGCGTTGAACTGCGACTCCGTCTACGGACTCCATCGATTGAGGCGAATTGTGATTGAGCTGCACCATCATTACTGGAGGAAAAGGGGACAAATAGTGCGGATAGAGTGCATTGAGCATCGCCTCGCAAATCTCAGGAAACTCGTCGTCCAACTTCAATCGAGTGCGCGCGGTAAGGAACGCAAAAGCTTCAATCAATCGCGAAACATGCGGATCTTCCACAGTATTCGCATCGAGTCGTAACCGGCCGGCTATCTTCGGATACTGGTCCGCAAATTGAACCGATGATTCACGAAAGAAAGCGAGTTCGTTCTCATAGCGACTTAAGAAAGCGTCATTCATGATTGGCTTGCGCTCACTGTAAAGTCACCGGACGTGGGTTGCAGTTGCGAATCGAACACCACAGGCTCTGGCGTCGGTTCCGCGTGAAGTAATCCGTCGATTCGAAATCGCACCGTTCGATCACGATTATCACCTTTGTCGTCAACCAAAAAGACCTGAACTTGTTTGAATCGTGTTTCGAAATGACGTATTGCATTCTCGACACGTTTTCGCAAATTCTCCCGTTCCGACCTGGCTCCCATCATCAATCCGCCGAAGTCTGGGACTCCGTAGTTCACTAGTGAGTTCTCTAGATTCTTCCAATGGTCTGGAAAAGGATTCGGAATTGGATACAAGCAAACTCGCGTGTTGAGAAGGTTTTCCAAATCCCGCCGAACGGATTGCTTCAGTTCTCGCAGCAGTTGCGCTCGCGGTCTTTCTAGGTCATTCTGTTTTGTTGGATCCTCATCCACCAAACGGTCGAGTACGGATGGTAACAATAGCTGATCGGGACGAATGCGTGACATGCCAACTTCGAAAAAAAGAGAATCCAAGGACCAGACTATTCCTGCGTTTCACGATCTTCAAAGGATAAGCTCTTTAGTTCCATAATCGTTAACGATTCTTCGCCGACCAAGAGTGTTCGACATCCCAACCCCTGCGTAAACTCCCCTTCCTCGCCGATCCAATCCGTTGCGCGCGACAATCGATGTAGAGTGCTGACCGCTTCGCTCGAAGAAATGTACCGAGTAGGGATATAGACTTCGCCTTCCGGTCCACCTTTAACCGATATTTTAGTGCGTCGCCAAATCAAATCCATCGCTCGAACGGGCGGATCAAAATCGAGATACTCGAGCGATTCCCATGGCGTCCAAAAATATTTGCCCGAACTCGTAATGACTTCCAGGATAGGAGCAGTACGATCATCCAAGTCTCGGATGGACTCAAACGGCTTGCCATCGCAGGTTCCCTTAACAACGGGCTGCAACGCATCCATCTCAGCAACCAATTCCGTTGCTCTTGCTGAATCGCCGTTTCGATTGGCGATCAGAATCTCAATCGCCTTGCTCATCGATGGAGTCAAAGGAGTGACAATCTCAGGAGTACGCCCCTCCAACATCACCTGATGGCGTGCCACCTCGCCTCGCAGTAACTGCCGAAAAAGCGCGATCAACATGGCCGCATCGGTCGTTTGCTTCGACAACGTTTCCAATTGCTTTTCGGCCCTCTCCCAGTCGCCCGAAAAGCAACATAACTCCGCTAAGAAAAGACGTGCTGGGATGTCGGTTGGCTTTTGACGCACCTCGGCTAAAGCAGCTTCGAGTGCACTGGACAATTCGCCTTGATGAAACAAATCGGAGGAGTTCAAAAAGCACCTCGGTGATTCTAATGGATGGTTGATGGGAAATGGACGTTTGTAAATTACACTCGAGGCGGTGCCAGCTCTGCTACCAATCGGATGGATGCCTGCATATCATCTAATTCATAGTGAGGTGAAAGTAGCATCGTGCAACTGTATGAGCCCGGTTTGTCCGGATGTGAACGGACGGTGACTTGTGCCGCACGCAGCGGACGGGTGGCCTTGATGGACAAGCTAGCATCTGGATTGGAGACAACATACTCCATTATCCAATTGTGCAATTCCTTTTGAAGCATTTCCGGTTCGGTAAAGCTCCCTATTTTGTCGCGTCCGATAATTTTAATGAAATGAGAAAAACGCGAAACGCAAAGCATGTAATTCAACATCGATGACATCTTGGCGTTTGCGTTCGCATCGGCGGTATCATATCGCTTGGGCTTCTGCGTCGATGGGCTGGAAAAAAACCCTGCAAACGGAGTATCCTTGCAGGCACACAATGAAATGAAGCCAAGATCTGCTAACTGCCTTTCAAGCGAGTCCGAAATGGCGAGATCTGTAATCGGTTTAGAAGCGATCTCAGGCGAATCGGTTGCGAAGTCATGGGATACTGGCCCAATCACCAACCCGCCGCCGTCGATGCCTCGCTGCACCCCACGAATATCGGCAAGCCAACGGCTCTGACCAAAAGCGCGAATGAGCGTTTCACCGACCCCGTATATGGCACCTCCCCAAACATGACCGTCTCGATCCGATGCTATTTCGTCAAACTGGTATCCACTTCGGGAAATTTGCTCAACCCCATGTGGGCGCCTCATCAACATGCGAGGCAATACCAAACCAACGAAACGAGAATCCTCGGTCTCACGGAATTGCCGCCACGCTAAAAAATCAAGATCACCCTGCACCTTCGCGTAGTCGATCGAGTGCTGCATCTGATCAAACCGGTCGACGCCAAACAGGGACGGTGATGCATTCAAAAAAATCGGACAGAAAGCGGCTGCAGCAACCTGTGAAAACGACTTCAAGACGGCTATGTCGCTTGGACGTGAGTTGACATCATAGTCTGCCAACAAAGCCCCGTATGGCAACCCTCCTGGCATGCCGAATTCATTGTCGTAAACCAATTGAAATAGTTGGCTTCGGTCGAAATCCGAAGCCTTCTCAAAATCATTGCGTAGTTCATTCCAGCTCGCATTCAATACACGAATACGTATCGGAGCTTCGCCTGCCCGATCCTTGCAATCCGCCAAGTGCATTAGCCCTCGCCAACCCGCTTCGAGTTCCAGGAACTGTGGGTGGTGTAGGATTCGAGACGTCTGCTCGCAAAGCAAGCCATCGATGAAACTTACATCTTGCTGAAGTCGCAAAGCGATCTCGCGCCATGACGATGCCGAGTGCCGCCGCATGTAGTCATCCCCCAACCACAGCCGCAGTTTTTCAAATACATTCTGAGCGCGAAAGAACTGATCCAGTTGCGATGGAGCTTCTCTGCTCCGCGGCTCCGATTTCGGTAATCCGTTCGCAGTTTCCTGAAGCGCTCGCTGCAACAGCAACCTATCGCCCAAACCGGCTACCGCCACCGTCGGTTCTACCGAGACAGCGTCAGCCAGGGGCAGTTCAAATTCCGTGCTGCGAGTCCACAAGGGTTCGGCCACGCGTCAGTTATGCCTTGCCTTTAGGGATCTCAGCTACCAAACGAAGCGAAGTGGTCAACTCCTCGAATTGCAACCAGGGTCGCAAGTAAGCGACTGCATTGTACGACCCCGGCTTTCCAGGTATTTCGCTAACTTCGATTTTCGCGGCCGCGAGCGGATAACGCGCTTTGACCTCTTGGCTCGCACTCTTTACTTCGGTGACGTAATCGCGTATCCAATTGTTCAGCCACTTCTCGCATTCGTCCCGTTCCATGAACGAACCAATTTTGTCTCGGGCTATGCACTTCAAGTAATGTGCAATCCGAGATGTTGCCATAATGTACGGCAATCGAGCGCTGATCGCAGCATTCGCCGTTGCATCCGCTTGATTATAGAGTTTTGGCTTCTGCGTCGTCTGGCCACCAAAAAAGACGGCGTAGTCTTTGTCTTTATAATGGCATAGTGGCAAGAAACCTAAATCGCTGATTTCCTTTTCGCGGCGATCGGTAATGGCGACTTCCGTAGGACACTTCAAATCCAAATCTCCATCATCGCTTCGGAAGACGTGAGCAGGTAACCCCTCTACCTTACCACCACCTTCGGCTCCGCGAATGGCGGTGCACCAACCGGTTTGAGCGAATGCATCTGTTAGACGCGTACCAAAGACGTAGGAGGTGTTCATCCAACAATAGCTTGTATGGTCTACGGTCTTCGGTTTACCATCCTTGCCGAGTTCGACTTCTTCAAAATTGAACTCGTCGATTGGCTTCGTATTCTCACCATACGGTAACCTTGCTAACGTGCGCGGCATCGTCAATGTTACAAAGCGGGAGTCTTCACTATCCCGGAAACTCTTCCACTGAGTGTGCTCGACGGTATCGAAAATTTTCTTGAGATCGCGAGGCTTGCTCAGATCGGTCCAATTATCCAATCCGAATAGGTTGGGTGAGGCTGCCGAAACAAATGGACAGAATGCAGCTGCCGCGACACTTGCGATGTTCTTAAGCATTCCAATATCGTCTGGATGATTGCGAAACTCAAAATCTCCAATCAACGTGCCGTAAGGCGTCCCGCCTGGCATGCCAAACTCGGACTCATAAACCTTCTTGAAAAGCTCGCTCTGATCGAATTCAACAGCTTTTTCCAGATCCTTCTGAAGGTCTTTCTTACTGCAATTGAGAACGCGAATCTTGAGCTGCTCGCCGGTCTCCGAGTTCATGATCAGGTGGTGCATTCCTCGCCAGGACCCTTCCAGAGTTTGAAACTCCGGCATGTGCATCACCGCCGCTAATTGCCTCGAAATCTGCTCGTCGATTTTGGCAATTGTTTTTTTGATAGATTTGGTCAAGTCCTTATCAAACGTCACCGCACCAGAGAGTGCCTGTTCGGTAAAAGTCTTCAGGAGTTCCTTAGCTCGATCAGGCGCTGTCTGAGTGGTAAAGGCAATCGCGGTATCAAGCAAACTAGCCCCAGTTTCGAGTGTGGTCTCGGTTGCCGAAGAGGCTTCTTTCTTTTTTTCCATGGTTGTTACAGGTCCTTTTTGAATTCAGAATCGAATTGGAAGATTAAGCCGCTTGCAAGCAAGGTGCGTCAAAGAGTTGCCGGATTCACTTAGGTTTTTCGAGACCAAGCTCATCCGCCATTTTGTTCGTCATCTCAGTGTTCTTTAAGATATCTTCCAGTGTTGATTCAAGATCGCTACTGACGTCAATCTTTGCCAAGAGATCTCGAAGCTGATCTCGCGTTTCCTTGAGCTTCTTCAACGGCTCAACTTGATCGACAACACGCGCCGGTTCAAAGTCATCCATCGATTCAAACTTGAGCTGGACACCTAACTCGGAGCCATCGCCAGCCAAAGTATTCTCAACGCGCATATTTAATCCAGGCGTCATCTGCCGCATGACATCATTGATGTTATCCCGATCGATCTGAACAAACTTGCGATCTTTGAGCGCTTTCAGCTTCTGTGTGGGTTGTCCGGAAAAATCCCCGATCACACCTACTATAAACGGCAATTCCGTTTTGATTGTAGCGCCATTGGTTTCGACCTCATACGTGATATGCACTCGCGGTTTGCGAACGCGACTAAGTTTTCCGTGAACGGAACTCATGGGCTACCTCAATTATTTGAAGACATGATTTGAAAGGAGACGTTGAATTATAACTGATACTTTGGCGTCATGTACGGAGCTTCAATTGTCGTCGTCAGAATTTTGCCTGTCGTCCGAATTTTGAATGCCTAACCGACGAAACATCTCATCTCGGACGCCGCTGTCGGAGATCAAGTCTCCCAACAGCTCTGGCAGTGGCATTCGTCCCCAACGTACCGCCTGTTCCAGCGCATAGGAAACCGGCGAATGCGGCTCGGTTCTTCGAAAGAAATCCGCAACCTTGAGCAAGCCGTCCAACGCATCGTCCCGTGTCATGATTTGCTTGCTGACGGTTGAAACACCTCGAAGTTCACTGCTGCTATCACCATCTTCCGAGTCGACTCCTGTTGTTAATCCCGTATCAACATCCGCAACCTGCTGCTCCATCGCAATGCGGTTTTTTGTAAGCTGATCGTAACGGTTGGTAAATTTGGCCAATGCGGCTTCGATGTTGGAGACCCTCATTGAAACCGGCGACAGCCTCTTTAGCGTTTCGTAGTAGTCACTAACTTCGCGCACGGCTGCGGCATTGGTGGCTGCCTGAATAGTTAAATCGGATAGTTTCGTTTTCTTGCTAATTACAGCGTTTTGGAAGTCTTCAAGACAGGTCGTACCATCGGCGATTTTTGCCGATCGAACGTCTGGCGAAAGCCTGTTTAGCTTCTCTGCTTCTTCGTAGGTCAATAGAGTCATTACCCGTTCCTTGGGCGATAGCAGCTCTTTTGGGAAAAGTGGGATTCGATCGATGGTCCTGCCCAGGGTTTCGTCCAGACCGTTTAGTTGCGACAGCGTCCATTCGTAGCCCCCTTCTTCGTCGTTCGGCCGAGGCCAGATCGAATCCCAATACTCGTCACACAATTCTCGGCACAGTCGCATTCCGTCGCGCAGGCCGGCGATCCCATGTTCTCGCACCAATGCTTCGATAAGCCAAGCCACGACCCACAGATCCTTGGACGAAGTGGCGAGCAACGCTGCCGCTTTCTCGACCACCACACGCCAATTCGCAGGTCGACGAGGGTCCGCCTGCAACAAGCCGATCTCATATGCCAAATCATCAGGGGTCATCATCGCGAACCGTTGATTCGTCCGCTCATTGTCAATTTCTGCTTTACGTAAATCGCGGACTTCGTAGTACTTTCGACTTTCCTTGGGGTCTTCACGCAGATCGACCCCTGAGCGGTTGTCGCCCGGAATGGGCGCCAATAGAACTTCGAAATCGATAACCGTTGGTGCTTCAAATTGTGACATGAGTCAATAAGTTCAAAGGTGGATGGACATGGACTATTCAATCGTGGAGATCGAGACGGCGAAGTTGACCGGCGAGACGCTCCAGAATTCGGCTATGCAAACGACTGGCCCAGGATTTGCTGATACCCATTTGGCTGCTTGCGTCTTGCAATGTCTTTCCCTCAAAATATACCATACGCACGAGCCTCCGCTCCTCGTTGGGCAATTGGTCTACCAATTGCCTCAGTCGCTCGCTCGCCTCTCGATGCAAAACGAGTTGCGGAACAGACTCGCCGGGATCTTCTACTCCGTCGGTGACACTTGCTTGCCCTTCCGCATCGCCACTGGCCAAAAAGACTACGGCTAACTTTTCGTTCACTCGCCCGAACCAGTTCCCGTGTGCCGCCAGTGAATCCTTACTCAAACTTTCGTTCGACTCGCGGTCCAAGGTTTCAGCCGCCATCTGCTCGTAGCGAAGACGCTTGTATCTAGAACGACTTGTCCAAGTCATCTTTGCAAGGCCGTCATAGATAGCGCCTTGAATCCGATAGTAAGCAAATGTTGAGAACTGGGTTCCGTGAGCTGGATCAAAATCCCGAGCCGATTCAGCCAAGCCAACCTCTCCGTAGGCTATCAAATCCTCCAAATCGACTTTCACTGGAACGCTTCGTTGGATCCTCGATGCCAAGGATCTGACTAAGGCTTGGCCATCTGCAATGAGCCTATGGGGTTCGCTGATCGCATTGCTTTGGTCGGCTTGTAAGGGATTTGTATCATTCATTTGCGGACATCACTTGAGAGCAATTCCCAAAATCGAATCAAATGCTGCTGTGAACGAGGATGAGTCCACAGCGAACCGGCGATTCGAAGGCTCATCTGATGAAACATACTCTTTTCCTGCGATAGTTTTTCAAAGCGTGTTTTCAATAGAGTAGAAACCAGTTGACAGACCAATGCCAATTGCAATTCAGTATTCGGTGGATGGGCGCGGGCAACTTGCGAAAGAGCACCCCACTCGTCATCGGTCAACGTCGTATCTCCGCCCGCCAAAGTTGCTTCTAATACTTGGGTGATCAGGCTATCTTGTGCGATTCGACTCTCTGCCGAGGATTTAATCGATCCGTCTGTACTGGATTCAGCCGACGAAACAATATCCTCTCGATGCTTGTGCGTATTCAACGGGCGACCTCAATGACTCATGATCTTCCAAATGACAACACTTAAAATAAACACCACCATTAATCCGTTCCAAACAGTCAACGCTTGAACTAAACTGCGATAGCGAAATTCTTCACGCAATGACTTGTCGGTCCACTGCAACTCTTCTTGCATCTCAACCATCTTGGAAAGAATCGACCGCACAAAAGCCTGCCGAGTCTTGCCACCGCCCGTCGCTGCAAAATAGCAGCCTCCCAAGAACAACGAACGAGGCTGTTCCAATGAGACCGTTTCTGAAAAACCTACAAACAAATCGGTCAATTGAGGTTGTACGATAGACCGGATGCGACAAAGCATTGCAAAAAGCTTATCGTTATTCGACCTGCTGAGGCAATCAGGCTGTCGAAAAAGATCATAAACCCATCCTTCGAACGCTCCAGCCGCGTTTGACGCTAAGGCAATCATCTGCTGCTGACTGGGGGATGCCTGATGATTGAAGCCTTGTCCGAATCGGTTTCCCTGAGCTCTCTCCTCGCCAACACGTCGAACCAACTCGGAAAAACCAATTTCTTGTTCCATTCCGGAAACAACAACAAGCAATGGAGCATGCATCCCACAGTGCTCCACAATGGTCATGGTGTCCTGACGAATCGACATTGCAAGCGAATTGGATTGTTGACTGCTAATCAACTTCCAATTGACAAATGCCAACACTCCATTGATCGCGCAGTACGGTTGTCTTGACTGCCTAGCAAGTTTGCAAACCCTTGCAAGCCTTTCCTCTTGCTGGGACATTTCGACTCGATCTACCGTTCGCACAGCACCTTGTGCTTCCGTCGAATCCGCTGCCTGCATTGCATCGCCAGTCCCAGCAATCATCGTACCTCGTATACCGACCGATGTTCGTGAAGGTGCTGCACCGCGATCGCTTTCCAAGGGAGCATCCGATAACATCGTTCCTCGTATTCCAAGTCGACGACTTTCTCGCTCATCTTCGGCTGCACCCCCGCTGCCAGGCATTAGTGTTTGACGAATATTCGAAGCTCCAGGCGATCGATGGCCGCCTGAAGTTGCTGAGCCTTCTCGTTGTGGAGCGTGGCAAAGTGACAGGCCACAAGCGTCCAAACAAAAGAGGATCACCGCATCGCGACTTGCATACCATCGAAGCGGAGCAGCACCATCCGGTTTGCCGTCCACGAGCAACTCCCAACCAGAGGCATTCATTAATGTTGCAGCGGAATTTGCGTCATGTACACCGATCGCGATATACAACGGAGTTGTGCCAAGATCGATTCCAGCTTTCGCAAGCGCCTCGTAGCCAGCCGCCCAAGCCGCGTCGATGTCTGGAAATTGCGAGGATTCTACCTCGATCCAAAAACGCGTCGTCCAATAGGCCGCCGTTGGAAGACCAAAAAGCAACAAGACGATGGGCAAAGCGAAATAGTGATGAAAACGGTCCCACAAACCGCTCGAACCCTCGCGGTAAACGACGAAACTCAAATAACCGACCACGCATAGAACCAGAAAGAGCCCCAACACCCAGGCGACCCGCGCTGGGAGACTCAATCCTAGAAGCCGTTTAGGCAAACCCAAAAAACGAGCGGGCCCGGAGAAAAGTCGCGTAAAAGGCGAGAGTAAGGTGGAAAAGAAACGCATATTTTTTAAGTAGCTAACTGCCGACCTTCTCGCTGACTTCCCCAAGAAACGCCCAGTATCCGACGACAGCGGAAATGATGAACAAAATCAAAGTAAACAGGAATGTTCCGATTAATGTAAAACGGCTTTCCAACGCCGGTGCCCCCTCTACCGGCAAAGATGTTGTGGGAACCTCTGCTCGACCATGCTGCAGATTCAGCGCTCCGGCTGTCCTTCGCGTCCAGTCCTCAATCGTATTTGGCAACTGATGTTGCTGTGCCAAGAACGGTGAGTCGGGCATCGCATACAATCCGCGAAATCCAAGGATGACAGCAATGTAAAAAACTTCCACTGCATCGCGTTGCGGTAGTTGCTGCGCCAATTTGGCCCTCTCAAAAAACTCGGTACCTGCAATGTTCGTTCTAAAGAAATGAAACTCTAATTTGTTTTCTTGCCACCATCGCTGGCCACCCCACGACCTGTTCGTCAGTACGTCATCAATCCAGGCACATAGCCCGTATCTCGCTTGCTCCCAAACCATAGGCCACGAACCAGTCTGCAGTTTGTCCTCCGCTTGCCGAAGTTTGGACTGCATCTCGTGATGTAGCGATTCGGGATCGATGGCAATATTGCTTGAAGTCTCCAGTACCGAAAGCACACGGAGAAAAATAGGATCGACTGCGCTTGCAAATTGAGGGGTCATTGGCTCGTATTGGGTACTGCAAAGAGGGCAAATTCAAGCACTGCACGCTTGTCCTGAACCAGAACTTCTAACTTGCGTTGACCAGGAAGACGATCCAGGTTTCCGATAATTCGGTCGGTAAATCGAATCGCTAAACTTTGCGTAGCAAATACATCTTTCCACGCCGGCCCTTCTCGACGTACTTCGTAATACAACCAGCCTCGCTGACTGGGCAAGGCTCTGGGTTTTTTTTCCAAAGGCTCGTTGGATTTCACGTCGGGCATGTTGTGTTTGAAAAGTAAATCCACTTGCTGCGCACTCCCCATTTTCCAGTTGAGTGTACCTGGCCGAAGAAGGTCGCGGCACGCTTGCTCGTTAATATTCTCAGCATGAACACCAATATACCATTGCCAATCTGAATTGAACCACTTTGGATCGAGTGTGACTTGCATCCCCCGTTCGATGCCGACAAAAAACCTCTGTTCGTAATCCAATTTTTTCGCGGCACCCAGTAGCTCACCTATCTTCCTTTGAAGCCATCTAAAAATCCTAGCTAAGTCATCGTGGTCATACGCAGGCAATCGAGGGTCAACCCGACGCGTCGGATCGAAAATAGACAACTGTCCGACCACACGACACAATTCGCAATACGCATCGTAGGGGTGCACGCCGACCGCAAAAGTCATCGAATGGAGAACGGCCCAAGTTTGATTGATCTGCTGAAGCATGAGCAAATCATCCAAATCGCCAGGTTCCTGGCTGGTCAGATTCAATCCGCGTTCGGATACGCGTTGAGACAAGACCTCAATCTTTGCGCCGATTAGATCATAGATTGATCGAATGATCCCCATCTGCAATTCCGGCCAAGCTTCGATGCAGAGAACGGGCGGAAAATAGTCTTTATCAATCTCTGGAGTTGCTTCCTCGCTTCCAGATCGCCGAATCTTTGCAATCGGCAAAACTTCAAATCCGTCCATGTTGTCCGTAGACAAGAGCAATCGCGTATTCAATTCGATCAAATCGACTTCCTGATCTGGACCGGCTAGGTTTTCGTCTGGCAACTCGCGACGGAAAGCGACTCGACGCATATCGGTGGCATTGCTATCGCCCGCGTTTTTCCTACCTAACACAAGCTTTGGAACGCCCAGGTATACCGTCAATTCCGACTCTCTTTGAAAGGCATTGCGCAGATCCAACCGCATCGACTCAGAGACTTCGATCAAGGTCCCGTCACGCAATGCAACTCGACATGATGTCAATTGAAATTGATAGGCTCCAAGCGATTCCGAACTCCACTGTATGCTTTGCAGTCCATAAACGTACACAGCACGCCAGGCGATCGCTTGATGGAGACTCTGGTTCCAAAATCGATCTGACGCTTGAAAATGTTGAGGCCGAAGAAACATTCCTTCGAACCAATGTACTGCCGGTTGATGCATATCGGTAAGGCTCTCCTTTTGCTACCCTTCAATCGAGTTTCAACTCAACAAACCTATTCGCGACTGTAGCCTACCATAAACTCTGCTGCTCATTTGCATACCATAGAATACTATCGGTATAATGGAACGAAATTGACTGCGTGCCTGCATGACAACCTTGCTCGGCGATATGATAACGAGATCCTGTGTTAATTATCTACCCCCGAGATCAAAATCTCGATCCACTGGCTCGTTGGAACATCGGCGAAAATGTCTTCAGCATCCAAAAAACCTTCATGGCGAGGCCAAGGTTATCAACCAAATCCCAAGTCGGCTAGTTTAGGGAAGAGGAGATGGATTGCAACTGTCATGTTGTGCATGATGTCCATCGCCTTGGCTTGGGTTTTTTGGCAATGGTATAACGACCGGCCATCGCGAACACATCTCTTTTCCGTTGTGGTCAATCAAGGTCAAAAGCAAAGCGGACAACTAGACAATTTGTCGATCGCACCTTTGCGTTTTACCTCTTCGTTCCCAAAAGCATTGTCCCGAATAGGCTCGGCTTCGATTGTACACGTGACTGACGAGCTTTCACTAGATGCGCAGAAAATTCAAGAGAGACTCTCGTCGATATCCAAGTTATCGCAACCACAGGATAAGCTTATTTGCTCGATTCAATCTCAGTGCATGACCATCGACGGTGAAGCTCGTCTGATCGACGCTGACTTTTCACTTCGGGACAGTTCAGAGGATTCTCGCCTAGTTGCTTCTGGGGGAATTGCACTTTCTCAGTTGCTCAAGTATTTCGACGTTTTTCCCGGAACCGTACTTCTTGCGCTCGATGCAGGGGATGTCGTTGCAGATTCTGCTGCCCATTGCGAACAAAATGACTTCCTTGCAAAGCTGCAGCAAGTTGCAAAGGAAAACAAGAATGATCGATTATGGATTCTGACCTCGCATAGCCCTGGCGAAATCTCGCAAGACGATTTAGTCGGGCGTGAAAGGCTCTTCGGACGTGCACTTGCGGAGGCTCTGCTTGGAGATGTTCGCGTTCCAAATAAGGAGGAATTTTTGAGTCAGTGGAGCTATGATCGAATTCTGACTCTCGATGAACTTGCGAATTACGTTTACCGACGCGTTCATTCTGACTCGGGCAAGTCGCAATCTCCTTGGCTGATTCGAAGCAGCGAGGGCTTGGTTCGATCCGACAAGGCCGGATGGGCCGATGCCAGAACGGTGCATTTGGCCAAGCTCGACAAACAAGGTCGGATTCTAGGAGTTGCGACACCGAATACTTCAGAATCCGAAAAAAAGCCGGATGTCGCTGTGGCACCCTCTACTCAAGAAAAGATGCCGACGGATCCTTGGATAGCGAATTGGCAAGAATTTGAGAAGGCATGGAACCGTAAATCGTTGGATGCTTCCTATGCATGGTCGCACGCCGAATGCTTTCCATTGGTCTTTCGGAAGATGCGAGCTCAACTCGCAGACGCTGAACTGCGGGGCCGAGCTGGACTCAGTGATTCGCTACGGTGGTCGATGACAGCGCCTAGTGATCCAAACCCTTCCGATCTGCAAAGGCTGCGAGAACTATTTGAATCCAACGCCGGCCAGAAAAGATGGGATGCTATTGAGCTAGCCGACAAGCAAGAACAGATCCAATTGCTCCAGCAGGTTAGTCAAGCGAGTCTTCACGTAGCGGAAATTCGACAATTGGTTACGCGTTTAGATGCCTTGGGCGAGAAATCCCGACCACAGTTGAATAGGCTTTTGGATTCTTTTGATCATCGACTCGCAACAAGCGATCTTCGTATAAGACTCAATTCCGTTCTGGGCAACTTGAAAGGCACAATGAACACACTGATTGATGACTCGATTGGCGATCCCAAAACGGCCGTTCTCGAATCGTTGCTGCTGTGCGGTTCCCTAACTGCCGAACAGCGAGAAAAAGTTTTGAACAAAAAGCTTGCCCAGCGTTCGCTTGGCGGCGAGTATCCAACCTCCATACCAGAAGCCCCCTTGTCTTGGAATAAGCCACTGAAGTCCAGTGCTGGAAACCCTAACGCGACGGCCCCATCCAACGCATTTAGCGAAGAAGGTAAATCTCTTCAGAGCGCTATTGCGAACCTCGTGAAACAGGGGCTGCGTGACGATCGCCTGGTTGCCCGTGCAGACCAATCGCTATCCCTGATTACGCCACTCGCCTCGCTCCCCCCCCTGCCGGACCGCAAGCATGGTTGGTGGCATGACTGGCAGCAAAAAGGGACCCCAATTGCACAGCCTTTGCGGCTCGAAGCCTCCAAACGTTTGTCGCTATCACTAAAACTCGATCCCTATCCAAAACCGAGCGAAATCCGTATTCAACGTAGCTCCCTTCCGGATGGACTTACCGGCTTGAAGTTGGACGGAGAACGAATTGACGATGCCAACCCAACGTTCGTGCGGAAGTGGTCCCAAATCGAACAGAATGGGCAGTCGATCGAGGTGGAATTGGAAACCAGCGAAATCGCGAGGCCAAGCGCTGAAACGCTCGCCTTAAAAATTTCCGGCATCAATGGACCCACAAACGAGCCTCTACCCTTGCGGCTGCGATTGACAAGCATGGACCGAATCGAACTCAACGTCAATCGGCTTATTCGAAAAGACGGTAAAGACGAATGGTGGCCAGAAGAAGCATCAATCAAAGGAAAAGTATTTCGGTTGCACCCCTTCGCCGGCCACGAGACTCTCTTTTCGTTCGAAGCCCTAAATCGAGGTGAAGCAGCGAAGACAATTCAAGCCGATCTTTACTCACTCCCGTATCGAACGGGAGTGCCAGGTATTCTGGTTTCAAGCGATGGCTATATCCAAAGCGATTTCAATGAGGATTCTATTGTTCGACAAGTCAGGAAGTCCGCTGCTATTGCGACAGCAAAAGGGCTTGAGCTAAAACCACAACAGCTCCAAAAAATGGTGCTTCTCCCCGCGGCAGCGGCTCCCGGAACGGAAGTGCCTAAATCACCTGCGGTGACGATTAGCCCCAATGTATCTGCAGGAATGGTCTTGATATTGACTGACGTCAGCAATGGCGCCTTGCTAGAGAGTTTTCTGTTTGACTACGACCCGTCCAAACCATCCGAATACATCGAAGCTTACGCAACCGTAGAAGCCAGGGAACAAAGTCGAGTCATTGCACTTCGAGCTCAGTATCGAGATGCAAACGAGGACGGGGTGCCAGATCTATCTCCGACTGACAATCAAATTGTCGATGTCAGCATTTTCCGTGAGACTTGGATGGGAGCCAGTCCCAAGGGCGAATTCAATGGAGTTATCGATCCATCCCGCAAACTACCACTTAAACTAAATTTGCAGGTTCCAACGGATGCAACACTTGAGAACCAAACGTTTTTATCTTTGGATATTGGTGGATATCCCCGTGCACTCTCAAAAAACATATCCCTTCGAGACTCGCAGAAGCAGGTTTTGGAGTCCTTCAGGGGCGAAAAACCAAGATCAGCCATCCGTGCGATTTCCGATGGAACAAAAACCTATTGGGCAGTAATGCCGCTCGAACAAAAACCGGATGCCGATTTCCCTCTTGGGTCCAAGTCGTTGGCGATCTTCAAACAACCAAAACAAGTAGAAGTGAAAATTGCGCTCGATTGGGCACGCGATGTTTTGAATGGACAGGTGCAATCTGCATTTGTTCGACTAGGCGATACCGAAAAAAAGATCTTTGGTGATCGAAACTGGGTCTTTCAAGCGACAAAGTTGACCGAGGAAGGCATCGCGATAACTGCAATTGCATCCGACCATTCGATCGAGATCGACAGCAGTGGAATGCAAAATAAGACCCTGCCGCTGAGAACCATCGCGATGGAACGAGAGTCGAACACAGTTGAAGTTGTTTTTGATAGCCAATTGCCCCAGCTTCGGATAACCAAGCTATTGAAAGAGGATGTTTTCAAAGGGGAGGAAACAAGTGTTCAATTCGAAATCCAGGAAAATGGATTGAGCGGCTTCAGCGGATTCGACATGCTAGTCCATAATAATCTCAATGAAGAAAAGGTCAGACTACCAGGCACGCTTAGTGCAATCGAATTCGAAAGAGGATCGCGATCCATTGAGCGCAAGTTGCCCATTGGGAAGCTGGAGTCCGGTTCTTACAAAGTCTCTATCTCCGTAAGCGATCTTGCAGGTAACGGACCCGCAAAGTCCAATTCCGTCCCTTTGCGAATCCGCGAGAGACCGGCGCCCTTAGCGGAAGGAAAGGCTTCTGCTAAAAATTCGCCGCCTGTGCTGGGCAACATTCGTGGCAAAGTGAGATTTGCGAACGGTGACGAACCTTCGCAAGCGAAAGTAGCGATCGACTCGAATGGAAAGAGCGGCGAGTTTCCCAATGGAAATTTTAGTTTTAGTGAAGTACCACTCGGGAAATACAAGATTACGGCAGAATTCCCTTATCAAAGCTCTAACTGGGTCGGGGAAGCAACTGGAGTGTTCAAAACCGAAGCCGATTTTCAGAAGGAAATAGAGATCAAATGCAAAAAGGCTCCATAAGTTTGCTTCGCTTCCGTAGAACGATCGTTTAACACCGAGCCGCAAGCGAAAATCCATTCACTATTCCAATCGGATGCGAGGCTAAATTGGGGGAGGCTTGATGCTTTGGTAAACTTTGCGGATTAGAGAAGCGGCGATTTCAAGGATCTGACTTGTGATTTCCGGTCCCTATCTTGCCGATAACCACAACTAGGGATGTATCGTGTGAATGGTAAATGAGTTACCTGCTACATTGTTCAAAAGTACATCTAGTTGACTTTTCGTAACGGACTACGAAGATGAAATATGCATTGAAACTTGCCGTTTTGTTGGGTGTACTTTCGACTGCATCGTCGCAGTGTTTTGGTCAAGCGGCAGTAGCACCAGCGGGTGCTGTACCAGTTGTTGCAGCACCCGCCGCAACACCAACGCTATGGAGCTTTTTGGGCATACCACAGGGTGTGAAAAAGGTTCAAGGTGCGTTGACGAACCGCAGGGGAAATCTACCGAAAACCGAACCAAAAAATGCTCTGAAAGCACTCAACGATCCAGCGAATTTATTCGCAGAGAATAAGGCCATCAAAGCGGCGGCAAAAGTAAAGATAGAAGAAGACCTAAAGCCTCAAAAAATCAAAGCAATCAAGTATCTGACCAGCATTGGATGTGGGTGCTACGACAAAGGCGAAGAGGTCACCAAAGCACTTATGGCTGCCGCCGAAGATTGCACCGAAGATGTGCGACTCGCAACGATGCAAGCCATACAAGGCGCGGCGGCAAACAAAAGCTGTAGCAATTGTGGGCAAGTCTGTTGCTGCAACGAAGCAATGCTGAAGAAATTGGCTGAAATTGCCTATGAAAGGGATTCTAGCGGTTGTTTCAAAGAGCCTTCCAAACGCGTTCGTGACGCAGCTGCACTTGCGTTGAGAACATGCTGCCCCAATGGAGAACCTCCATGTATTGGGCCAGAAGAACCGAAACAGTCGCTTACCACAGAACCGAATAAGAATAGCGGCGAAATGGGGACTGAAGGGAGCAAGAAAAAAGACTCCGGTACAATGGGTACTGAGGGTAATTCGAGAAAGGACTCTGACGTTAAAGACTCGGACGAGCCGAAGAAATTGAACTCCGCCGCTGAGAAAGACGTTTCCAGCTTATACCGAAACCGCAACGGCTTATCGGTGAATTTGAGCGACGGCAGCCGCGGAAAAAGTGTATCGCACCAAGAGCTACCGGACGGATCCGATGCTGAATTCGAGCAGTTTAGTAATGTCTCTGCCATCCCTAATCCAAATGGGGGAATTGTAATCAGTCTGAACACTAAGACACGAATTGCTCACGTTCATTTCACTGACCGAAACGTGGATCTCGTTCGAGGGGACGAAGTTTATGCAAGGCCAGGAGATCTGAAAGGAAAAGGCTTTCGTGGTCGATGGCAAGTTTTATCTAGCATCCGAGGTTGCATTCGTATGGCACCGATAGATGGCGAAGATGTCAGCGGCCTAACACCAGGCGACCACGTCTTTGCTGGTGCACCTCCGGTTGTTGTGGTCCCTGCAGGTTACTATCGAAAGTAAATCTGGACCACGCGTCATAACATTGAATTGGAATTAGGGGCTCATTCTAATATTTCAGAATGAGCCCCTTTCTGCTTTTGAACATTTTCTTGTCGGCACTCTTGCCGAGTTACAGTCTTTGCTGTCATCATACACTTTGGCCAATTCGCTCACATTGAGTGAGCCGTGTACCAAATGGACGGATGATGAATCAGAAACCTATCGTCGCAACCAGCCAGCCAGCCAAGCCGAGTTGGCGTTCAGCATCAGGTAAGGCGAAGTCGGACGGAAAGCTTTGGTCAAAGCAAAGTGCTCCTGCAACGTTCGGACTATCGCGGGGGATAAAACTCTTTGTTTCCTTTACGGCACTTTTGGGATTAACCGTTTTCTATATTCTTTTCCTTTTTCGCGGCGATTTGAGACCGACTGTTCTGATCTTTCCTATCGCGGAATATGCATATCCCTGGGCACCAAATGGTTGGGCAATCGAAGACGCAAATTTCTTGCTGAGCCAAGCGAAAGAGTCCGCCAAGTTTTACGCTGTCAAAGCCGAGGACCGACAAGACCGCTCATGGGAGGAATGGTTGGACGCGCACCTAAAGCAGGCTAACTTTGTCGCCGGCGGTCCTGGTAACTCTATCATTTTTCCGAAATACCAAACTCTCATCGTGTTTGTCTCAGGCCATTTGGACGCTAACGAAGCGGACGAGCCATGTTTAATCGTTCCTCGTAACGGAACGCCAACCAAAAGCGATATGTCAGCGGCTCCCTGGTACGGTACCGACGCGATACCACTAAAACAGGTCCTTCAAAAACTATGCAAGGGTATGAATGACCGCAAACGGAACTGGTGGAGCCGGCAGCCGCACCGAAAGCTTGTGGTTTTGGACATTGGCAAACTACCAAATCGACTCCAGCTTGGAGCTAATTCGCCAAAACTCCATGAGCAAATACGGAAGGTTGTCGAATCGCTCGAAGAACCTGAATTGGCCGTGATTGTATCTTGCAGTTCCAATCAGCGATCATGGCAGCTTCCTGAACGTGGGGGCACAAATTTCGGTTTGCACTTCGCTCGTGCGCTTTCTGGAGCCGCAGACCCCAAAGGGACGGGGAGAATCAATCTTGATCAGTTGGTCAACTACCTGGAGAAGCACGTCGATGACACTGCCCAGTCCCAGCGATTCGAGTCCCAGATACCCGTTTGTTATCGAGGAGCCGATGGAAAAGGTGCTAAAGAGAAGGCAAACAATTTTGAGATCGTATCCACCGGGAACTATCGATTTTCTTCTCCACCGATTGGATTGAATCGATCTGATTTCAAATTCGCAGATCGAATGAGCGATGCGTGGGATAGGTATTCAAAATGGCAAGCCAAAATGCTAGCCGTGGATCCTTGGATCGCAAATGAGGTGTTGGCGCGATTATCCAACGCTGAGAGCTTGTTATTGGCAGGGCCCTCTTATGAAGCCTCCCTGAAATCAGAACTAGAGACGATCGATAGTCTTTTGGGGAAAACCGTTCCCGCATGGCCATTCGAAGAGGTTGTCGGACAGTCCAAAGTTTTGAAACAAGATCAAATCATCAAGGAGATTGCAAACGAGAACCGCGAAAAGATTCTCGGTTGGTTAAACCAAACGACTCAGGCGGATGGAAAGGTGTTGGCCGAGCCACCCAAATTGGCCCGACAAGCCGCAATTGCTTTTGCTTGGTCTTGGATTGCACAGCGTCGAGAAAAAGGTGTGGAACTTCTGGTAGAGGAATGGATGCGAGTTGTCGCCTTGGTAGAACAAGGCTCTGAATCAGCGAGTTCGACATTGCCGAGCAGAGATGTTGTGTTGTTTGAGGCATTGATCGCAGGCGTGAAAATCGCTTTAGAGCAAAACAGCCCTTCGGTGGCACGAATGGTCAAAGGGATTCCACGTTTCCTCGATGCACATCAAAAACTCGTCGACCTGAACAACGTGAAAGATCCCCGTATCTGGCGTTGGCTCGATAGTCAGTTTGAGTTACATCATTCCTTTTTAGACTCTTTGGATAATTGGCATCTAACTACGGTTGAGGGTTTGCAACGCAGCGAATCTTTGTTGACGGAACTATTGGGGACAGTGGACAAAGAAAGCCTGTTGGACATCGCAAGATCACATAAACGAGCGCTTGAGTTCGCATGGCAGGTGCACGACGAAATTGCAATGATTGTACCTTCGCTGAATTGGATTGCAGAACACGAGTCGCAGCTAATTGGAGAAGCAAAAAGCGCGAGCAGCGACCCATCGAAGTTTTTTAAACTGCGAACGCTATTGAACCAGCCAAAAATGGATGAAATCGGGCTCTCGTTAATCAAGGATGTTGACGAGAGTTTGCGAACGCTCAAAGAAAGTCACTTTGCATCGGCACAAAGGTTGGCAGTTGAACAGTCGACAATCGATGCAAAGTCGCGAAGGAATATTTCACTCTGGTTGCAACAATCGGTGGACCTTCAAGGCGTCCCTTCTACTCGAACCATTCTTCGCAAAAAGCTTCTGAAGTTCTTTGAGGACCCGACAACGCTTTCCAACGCGTCTGACAAACGCCCTGACCTGCCATTGCAAGGAGAGAGCAAATCGAACAATGGATCGCTTGCACCCAACAACTTTGTAACTTCGCTAACGGATTTGTGGTGGCGTGAAGTGACGACCTGGCATGGAAACGTCAATCCCGCTGATGCGCCGTCCAAGCCTGACAGAAATCAGGCAGCCTTTCGAAAACAAAGTTGGGATGAAATGGCTCAACTCTCCGATCGCGTCAAAGCCGTTGCTGACAGTTTGAATTCGGATGCGAAACAATCCGAAGCGAGAAACGAAACACTTGATCTCGCTTGGAGCAGTAGGTTGATGTCCCCGTTTCTCGTCCGTTCAGCCGTGGTTTGTCCAACTCGACACCATTGGGCCATTGCGAGTCAACTATCCTTGATAACACAAGCGAACGAGGCAATCGATGATTTTTGGGTTGTTCCGTCTCAGGCAAATAATCCTTCCGTTCCTGAGTTTTATGCGGCGCTTGCTGAAAACTACTTAAGGGTCGCCGAATCGATACCGGGACCGCTAGGAGCTGTGGGTTTAGCAAATACGTCGATCCCCAAAAAATGCCGACTAAACCTTGAGGACAAGCGTTCGGCATCACGATCCTGGGAGAGTGTGATTTGGTCTGGCCTACCGACGAAGCCTATAACAGAATCCATACTGAATCCAGAGTTTCAAACGGCCAGTATCGATGCCGGCACTATTCTGTCGGGGAGTCTATTGAAATCGCCCACGCTTGTCTCCAAGAGAAGCCAAAGTGTGCGGGTCGACACGAGTCAATCGAAGAGTGGCTCAATGCCTCCCTTGCAAGCGTTCTTGAGAGGACGCACGTCTGAGGGCACACTCAACATCGCAAAGCTGAGCGCGGTACCGCAATTGGAGTGGAACATCGAACAACGCGATACAAAAGTACGACTCAGTAGTGTCGTTTCGCCCAGGCAGATTCTCTTCGTTCTTGATTGTTCCGATTCGTTCGATGAATTGGAACATGAACGAGCAAAGGAAACGCTTCTCTCTATACTGGATCGGCTTCCGGAAGAGGACACCGAAGTAGGATTGTTAGTGTTCGGGCATTTGGCCCTGTGGTCGAACAAAGATGGCAGTTGCGTGTTCGCTAATGATGTTGCGAGCAAATTGGGGATTTCGCTGGTCGACAGAACTCCGGAAAACGATATCGACCTACTAGTTGGCATGAAGAAACTGAGCGAACAAACCAAGAAGGAGTTTCAGACGAAGTGTTCTGCTCTTAGAAAATATGGCTTTACCCCATTAAATGCTTCCATCGATCGTGGGCGTGAAATCCTGACCAAAGCAAAACGAGCCGATTTCACACAACATTTGGTTGTTATCACAGATGGTGGTGACAATGTCTACACCGACAGCAAAGGTAGAACGATCGATAACACGCGACAAGCGCGACCCTTCCAGTTTAGCAAGGGACCATCAAAGATTGCATCGGAGTTGTCCCAATTGTCCATCAAGCGTCATTGCATCAAGTACGCATACCAATCGAGTGTAGGTACGATTGATAGTATCCAGCAAATGTTTGACTCCAATGGAGTGTACGATGCAAACAATAGTGATCAGTTGAAGCTTGCACTGGGTAAGATCCTAAATCTTCGAAGCTTCACCGTTGCAATTGATAACCAGCAAGAGGAGAAGAGTGAGTTTGGCGAGACGTACGGTCGCCGCTTGATTCGACCATCGAAACTTGAAATTAAAGTTGCTGGTAGTTCCGCAAGACAAGAATTATTTGCCCGAGGGGGCGAGTACTTTGATATCCGCTTTGACCCGGTGCTAAATGCGTTTCGCTATGCGTCACTCGATGAGAAGCAATTTGGCGCTTCGGTGGTTCCGCAAGATAAGAGTGAACCACAGTCTCGGGTGGTGGTACTCGCTGGAGACCGCCAGGGTCTTACACGATTCGTTCGGATCGGTGTAGAACCGGTTATGGACACTCACCCTCCGAAACGACCCGCGAGAATATGGGCAGAGATGAAAGTTTTGGCTGACGATAGCGGTCCAGAGAGCATCGTGACAATTTCGGATGTTCAATGGGAAAGCGAAAAGTCATCACCAGTCTTTCGCATTCCGATCAAACAAGGTCGGATTAAGGAAGTTCGCGTTTGGCTTTCCTTTCAAGAGGGACATCCAGAAAGAGTTTTCTTGAGCAATTGGCGGTCGAAGGAGAATAGAGCTCTAGCGGATCGCATGCCCGAGCCTGAAAAGAGCCTCGACAAAGTCGTGCCATGGTCCGTTTCAATAAAGCCACCTTCAAAAGATCGAATCCGTTGGTCGATTAGCCCTCAAGTCAGCAGCAATGCATCATCGCGAAAGGTCGATCTCAAACGCATCGTTTATACATTGGGTGCCGCTCCTAGTCAGACATACACGTTTTCTGAGCAGCCAAGTGACGTTGAAGTAAGCTACGAAAAGATGCCAGACGTGGACCGTCCCAATACGGATGGTTGGTTGACAACGGATTGGTTGAAGGTCGATTCCCTGTAGCTTTACTGAACCTTGAAAGTTCTCGCCGAAAATTCGAAGACTGGCGTAGTATGACTGTTCGCTGCAAAGTCGTTTGTCAAGGCAGTCGAACTCGTCAAGACCCAGCCGACAAAAGTCAATGATAGGGGTAGGCAAGCCGCATTGAGTTGCGGCTCCCCTCCCTCCGAACCGGACGAGCGGTTCTCCCGCATACGGCTCTCCGGTCAGCAGGTTCCTATGGATTGAACGAAACGGATATGGGCT